>JAHEIZ010000013.1 GCA_024639145.1 Actinomycetes bacterium
ACCGTGCTTACGAAGCATCTCGGTGATGGTGAGGACAAGGTCAGTCGCGGTGGTACCGGCGGGAAGCTCGCCCGACAGCTTGAAGCCGACGACGCGCGGGATGAGCATGGAGACGGGCTGGCCGAGCATTGCGGCCTCGGCCTCGATGCCGCCGACGCCCCAGCCGAGGACGCCAAGGCCGTTGACCATGGTGGTGTGTGAGTCGGTGCCGACGACGGTGTCGGGGTAGGCCTGGCCGCCACGCGCCATGATCACGCGAGCGAGGTTCTCGATGTTGACCTGGTGAACGATGCCGGTGCCCGGCGGAACGACCTTGAACTCATCGAATGCGCTCTGGCCCCAGCGGAGGAACTGATAGCGCTCACGGTTGCGGTCGTATTCGAGGGCAACGTTCAGGCTCTCGGAGTCGGGGGTGCCGAAGTAGTCGGCGATGACCGAGTGATCGATCACGAGCTCGGCAGGTGCCAACGGCTCGATCTTGGCCGGGTCGCCGCCGAGGTCGGTGACGGCCTCACGCATGGTGGCTAGGTCGACGACAACCGGGACACCGGTGAAGTCCTGCATGACCACGCGGGCGGGGGTGAACTGGATCTCGTCAGTCGGCTCGGCCGAAGGATCCCAGCTGCCGAGTGAGGCGATGGTGTCGCGCGTGACGTTGGCGCCATCCTCGGTGCGCAGCAGGTTCTCGAGAAGCACCTTGTGAGTGAACGGAAGTCTCGCGGAGCCTTCGACAGCGGAGATTCGGAAGATCTCGTACGACTGGGCGCCGACCTGCAGCTGTCCCTTTGCGCTGAAGCTGTCCTTGCTCGCCACGATGAGCCCTCTCGTTGCCTGGTATTTCCCTCAGATTATCGGATGTCCATCAATCTCGGCCGTGAGGGTTGCCACGGTCTCGAAGTGATGGGTCATCGGGAAGGCGTCAAAGGCAGCGAGCGCGGTCAGTCGGTAGCCCTGTGCTCGGAATGTGGCGAGATCACGGCCGAGGGCCACGGGATCGCAGGCGACGTAGACGACGGTGCGCGGCTGGCGCTCGGTGATCAAGGTGACGACTTTCTCCCCCGCGCCACTGCGCGGCGGATCGAGAAGGACCCCCTCGGGTCGCCCGGGCGCGGTCTCGAGCCAGGTGGCGACATCGGCCTCGTGCACCACGACCTGTCGGAAGTCATGGAGATTGCGACGGGCATCGCGTACCGATGCGGTGTACGACTCGACCGAATCGACTCGCCCCTCACCGACGACCTCGGCCAGATATCGGCTGAAGAGGCCGGCACCTGAGTAGAGATCCCACCAGTGATCCCCCGGCCTCGCCTCGGCGCAGGCTACGTCGGCCAGTCGCTCGGCGAGGGCAGGGTGCACCTGCCAGAAGCCCTTCGCCGAGACGCGCCACTGATCGCCGTGTACGAGTTCGGTGACTCGACTGCGACCCACGACAACCTGACCGTCAGCAAGCACGGTGACCTCACCGTCACCACCCTGCACCGCAGTGATCGACTCGCGCGCCTCGACATCGAGCACGTGCGAGATATCCGGCATGCCCAGCAGGCATTCGTCGGTAGGAACGATCTCGGATGAGCGGTGGCGATGCATGCCCGGGCGCCCGTGTGCATCGATGCTCCAGCGCACTCGTGAGCGCCAGCCCAGGGGCATGTCGCCCAATGGTTCGACCACGTACTGCTCGACGGCAGTCGCTTCGAGGCCGCCCTGGCGTATCAGGGCATCGCGAAGGACGGTGGTCTTGAGCGCCCGCTGCTCCGAGGGTTCTACATGCTGGAAGTCGCAGCCACCGCAGCCACCTGGACCGGCGACTGCGCAGGCGACCGGCACGCGCGAGTCGGCCCGCTCGAGGATCTCGATCGCATCCGCGCGGCTGATCTTCGAGGTGACGTCGGTGACTCGTGCGCGGACGAGCTCGCCGGGAATCGCATGACGAACGAAGAACGTGCGGCCGCCCCAGTGAGCAATGAAATGCCCGCCGTGGGCGATGGTTCCGATGCGCAGCTCGATCTCGTCGCCGCGACTTACCGGCTCCTTCACCCTTCTCGATCGATGACGGTCTCGCTCGACTCGAGCTGCCAGGGCACGCTGGTGACCATGACACCGGGAGTGAAGAGCAACCGTGACTTCAGGCGCAGGGCAGACTGGTTGTGGAGCAGTTGCTCCCACCAATGCCCGACCACGTACTCGGGAATGAAGATGGTGACGATGTCATTCGGGCTCCCGGAGCGAAGCTCCTTCACGTATGTCACGACCGGACGCGTGATCTCGCGATAGGGAGAGTCCAGAACCTTGAGGGCTACCGGGATCTCCCGACGCTCCCACTCGGCCTCGAGTGCGGCCGTCTCCGCATCGTCGACATTGACTGTGATTGCCTCGAGCACCGTGGGCCGAGTGGCCCGTGCATAGGCGAGGGCGCGCAGGGTCGGCTTGTGGACCTTGGAGACGAGCACGAGCGTATGCACCCGGGAGGGCAGCATCATGCGCTCGTCGTCGGTGGTTGCGAGCTCGCGCCTGACCTTCTCGTAGTGCCCGTGGATGCGCTGCATGATGAAGTAGATGATCGGCATGGCCACGACGACCAGCCAGGCACCCTTGGTGAACTTCGTCGACAGGACAATGACCAGCACTGCTGAGGTCATGACGAATCCGAAGGAGTTCACAAGTCGTGAGCGCATCATCCGCGCGCGTTCGGACTTGTCGGTTGTCGTCTTCAGATGACGGGTCCAGTGCTTGATCATGCCGAACTGGCTGAGGGTGAAGGAGACGAAGACGCCGATCACATAGAGATTGATCAGGCTGCTCGGATTCGCCTGGTAGATCACGACCAGCACGAGCGCAAGCCCGGCGAGGGTGACAATGCCGTTGCTGAAGGCAAGCCGGTCACCGCGAGTGTGGAGTTGCCGAGGGAGGTAGCCGTCTTTCGCGAGAACGGAGCCCATGACCGGGAAGCCGTTGAACGCGGTGTTCGCGGCGAGCACGAGGATGACGGCAGTCGCGATGGCGATGATCAGGACGATCGCGTGCGAGTTATGGAATACGGCATCGGCAACCTGGACGATGACCGTCTTTTGATCCTGGCCGGGCGGAAGTCCGATGACGTCCTTGACGTTCTCCGCGTACTTCACCCCGGTCTTGAGCGCGAGCCAGGTGATGCCCGCGAACATCGCCATCGACATGACAGCGAGAAGCAGCAATGTCGTGGCCGCATTCTTGCTCTTGGGCTTCTTGAAAGCCGGTACCCCATTGGCGATCGCCTCGATGCCCGTCAAGGCCGTGGTGCCGGAGGAAAAGGACTTCGCGAGCAGGAAGATCAGTGCCGCTCCGGCGAAATTGCCCTCTGCGTGAATGGTCCAGTCGGCACTCTCGGCCACCATCGGGTTGCCCATGATCACGTTGAAGACCGCCACGGCAATCATGACGAAGATCGACCCGACGAAGAAGTACACCGGGATGGCGAAAAAGGCGCCTGACTCCTTGACCCCTCGAAGGTTCAGCAAGGTGATGAGCACGATGAACGCCACCGAGAATTGCACGGGGTAATCACCGACGAACGGGATCGTCGAACCGAGGTTCTGGACAGCGGAGGTGATCGAGACCGCCACGGTCAGCACATAGTCAATGAGCAGGGCACTCGCGACGAAGACGCCCCACTTCGGGCCGAGGTTCACGCTGACGACCTCGTAGTCGCCGCCGCCACTCGGGTAGGCATGGACGTTCTGCCGATACGAGGCAACGACCGTGAAATACACGATGACGACGAGTGCGGCTACCCAGGCACCGTACGAGTAGAGCGCCACCCCGCCCAGGGAAAGCGTGAGCAGGATCTCCTGGGTCGCGTACGCATTGGACGAGAGCGCGTCACTGGCGAAGACCGGGAGCGCGATCCGCTTGGGTAGCTCGGTGTCACCGAGTCGATCACTGCGCAGCGCCCTGCCCAGCAGCAGGCGCTTGACACCCTCGGAAACCGGCACAGGCAGATGCTATGCCCGTTGCGCTCACCCACGGGACACCGGAGGCGTGTAGCGTTCACGACGTGCACATCGTGATCATGGGCTGCGGCCGAGTCGGCTCACTACTCGCCCACAGCCTCGACGACCTCGGTCATTCCGTGGCCGTCATCGACCAGGATGCTCGCGCATTTCGTCGTCTCGGTGCCCACTTTCGCGGCCTGACCGTGACCGGGGTCGGCTTCGATCGCGAGACACTGGAGTCCGCCGGGATCGAGCGGGCGCACGCCTTCACCGCCGTCTCGAGCGGCGACAACAGCAACATCCTGGGAGCTCGCGTCGCACGCGAGACCTATGGCGTCGAGCGCGTCGTTGCTCGCATTTACGACCCTCGACGCGCCGAGATCTACGAGCGCCTCGGTATCCCGACCGTCGCGACCGTGGCCTGGACCGCCGGCCAGATCCTTCGCCGGGTGCTGCCGATGGGAGCCCAGGAGGAATACCGCGATCCGAGCGGCACCATGTGCCTCGCCGAGGTGCACGTCGGAAGCTCCTGGGTCGGTCATTCGACAACCGCGATCGAGGCGGCCACCGGTGCCCGGATCGCCTTCATCACGCGTTACGGCGATGCCCTGCTTCCCCAGAGCTACACAGTTCTCCAGGACGGCGACCTCGTGCATGCCCTGTATGCGCCTGGCGATCGAGACAAGGTCGAAAGAGTGTTCGAGAACGGACCGGAGGCCTCCTGATGCGTGTTGCGATTGCCGGTGCCGGGAAAGTCGGGCGCGCCATTGCCCGAGAGCTCGTCGGAAATGGTCACGATGTTCTCCTGATCGATCGCGATGGTTCGCTTGCCGGTCGCGGCGGAGTCGAGGGCACGACATTCATCACTGCTGATGCCTGCGAGATCTCGGCACTCGACGAGGCCGGTCTAGCCGACTGCCAGGTCGTCGTGGCGGCAACCGGCGACGACAAGGTCAATCTCGTCATCTCGCTGCTGGCGAAAACCGAATACGGCGTTCCGCGCGTGGTCGCGCGCGTGAATCACCCGAAGAACGAGTGGATGTTCGACGAGTCCTGGGGCGTAGACGTCGCCGTGTCCACCCCGCGGATGCTCTCGGCACTTGTCGAGGAGGCCGTCAGCGTTGGCGATCTCGTACGTCTGTTCACCTTCCGCCAAGGTGATGCGAACCTCGTCGAGATCACGCTCTCGTCAGACTCCCCCGTCGTCGGTCATCGAGTCGGCGATCAGAACTGGCCGACAGACACCGCACTCGTGGCCATCGTGCGCGGCCCTCGCGTCTTCGCCCCCTCAGCCGACGATCCGCTGGAATCGGGAGACGAACTGCTGTTCGTGGCCTCGCCCGATCAGGAGGCCGAACTACAGCGGTTGCTCGGGCATCTCTGACGCCTTCGCCGCACGCCTGGCCTCGAGGATCGGCGCCAGCACTCGGTAGGTGAAGTACGCCGCCGCCAGGAAAAGCGGCCAGCCCATCACGATCTTGACGATGCCGAGCGCAGTGACCCAGCCCGCGAGGTACAAGGGTGTCTGCACGATCACGCGACCGAAGAAGAGCAGCACCCAGAGCCAACTCGCCGCGGCATACGTGCGGCGAAGAACAGGCTCGCGACGCCAAGCCGTGCCTTCCGACGCGAGATAGCCCATGGCGATGCCGAGCAGCGGCCAGCGCACCAGGATCGAGATGAGGAAGGCAGTGCCATAGGCAAGGTTGGTGAGGAGCCCGGGCAAGAAGAAGTTCTCGGCACGGCCGGTCTTCCAGGTGAAGATGGCCGAGACCGCGAGCCCGAGGAGTCCGGCGCCGACCTGCTGAAGTGGCTGTCGACGGATCAGACGCCAGGCCACGATGACGAGTCCCGCAGCCACGGCGGCTATCACTGACGGGCGCAATTCCTGGCCGGTGACGATGTAGGCGGTGATGAACACCATCGTCGGCAGACCCGAGTCGATGATCCCGCGCCAGCCACCGATCGCACGCTCGAGCAGAAGGCTCTCAGCGCGCACGTCTGCACTTGTCTCGTGCTCGGGCTGCGGCTGTACCGGGTCGCCGCTCATCAGTGCGTGGCCGGAAGCAGGAGATAACGCGGATTAAAGACAGTCAGATGGTGCGCATCCGTGGTGATACGGCCATGGATGATCATCTTGCGACCAGGCGCGATGCCGTCAATGCGGCGCCTGCCGAGCCACAGCACGCGAAGGCTGCCGGAGCCGTCATACAGCTCGATCTCGAGTGCCGGAACGGCACTTCGCGGACGAATCGTGAGCGAGCGCACCGTGCCACTGACCCGAAGCTTGTCACCGGCCTGGCAATCCGCAATGCGCGCGATCTCGGCATACGTGAGCTCGTCGAGGAGTTCCTCGGCCTCGAGCTCTGCCTGACTACGACTCCAGCGCGAGAGGCGAGTGCGCAGTGCGGTCAACGGATCTCCGTAATCTCGGGGCCGCGCTCGAAGGGGTCAAGGACAGGCACGCTGACAGTGGCCGGTGCCACCGGCGCATCGGGCAGGCGCATCGCGATCGGCGACCCGGCGGCCATCGCCTCGCGACCACGGACGACCACGAGTGCACGCACGACATTCTCGAGAGCTGCCGCAGCATTGCCCTGGCGAGCCGCCGCACCGAGAAACACCGCGCGCAGGAACCAGCGGGGGCCATCGATACCGGCAAATCGCGCGGGCACCATGTGCCCACCCTCATCGGCGACCTGCGCATGCAGCTCAGGGCCGAAAGGACCATCGACGACTTCGACCAGCCCGCCGGAACCATTGATGCCCGAGAGGATCTCGCCGCGCACGACATCCCAGTAGCCGCCCGATTTGGGAGCCGCGTACGGCTGGATCTGCACGGCGCCATCGAATCCCGCGAAGGTCAGCTGCACCACATTCCCCGAGGCCTGATCGACCTGGACCTGAACATCAACCCCGGGCATCCCGGTCACGAGCAATCCGCCGAGATTGACCCTCTCGACACCGTCGTTGAAGTCGATCTCCGATTCGTCCCAAGGCCCCTTACTGCGATCTGTCATGTCACTCATCCTTGCACCTTCGCATGACCGCCGGTGGATCCGAATCCCCCACCGCCACGGTGAGAGCCCGGAAGGTCCGTGACCTCGACGAGTTCGGCGCACTCGACCTGCTGGATCACCAGCTGAGCGATGCGATCGCCGTGGGCGATCTCGATCGACTCACGAAGGTCATGATTGACCAAGATCACCTTGATCTCGCCCCGATACCCGGCATCGATGACCCCCGGTGCGTTCACGATGCCGAGTCCGGCGCGCAGGGCCAGCCCACTTCGCGGATGCACGAAGCCCGCGTAGCCCGCAGGCAGTGCGAGGGCGATTCCGGTGGCCACGAGCACCCGTTCACCCGGTGCGAGGGTGACCTGCTCCGCGGCGCGCAGGTCGAGACCTGCATCGCCAGGATGCTCATATGCGGGCAGCGGAAGGCTGTCGTCGAGACGGGTGATCAGCACCGGCACGGTCATGGATTCACATCCCAGTTCATGCCGGCAGATTCGCCTGCACGCCAGGCCGGTCCGCCGTTGGCGCGATCGGCGATGGCCTGCTCGACTTGTTCGCGATTGCCATTCTCAAGGAAGTGCTCGATCGGCACCTGGATGAACAGCGCAGACGCTCGCACTGCCAACTGACCGTCGTCGAGGAAGCCCTCGGCACTCGTGAACACCTTGCGGCCCTTGATGCCGTCGATGGTCGCGATGATGCTCAGAGTCGAACCCACGGGCACCGGTCGGCGGTACTCGGTCTCGAGCCTGCCCGTGACGACGGGGTGGCCGATGAGCCAGTTGAGGCCACCGAGCACGTCATCGAAGGCGGCCGCGAGCACGCCACCGTGCGCCAGTCCCGGCGCGCCTTGGTGGTGATCGGTGACGGTGAAGACTCCATGGACGACGAGCCCCTCGCCCGCGGTCATCCGCATGTGAAGCCCTGTCGGGTGATCCTCGCCGCACCCGAAGCACCAGCGGAAGTGCGACGGAATGGGATCCCCGGGCGCCGGTGCATGCGCAGGACGCTCGGGAATGACAACATCGTCGGGCACCTGGATCACTCGGCGACCATACTCCAGGCCCTCGTGAGAGGCTGCCCCCATGAACGGCTCCGAGATCGTCTTCCGCGAGCGGCTGACCCCGCGCGCCTATGTCTACCTCGTCGTCGAGGCCTTGATCGCGATGGTGGCCGTGGCCTACGGAGCACCGTTCGGCGCGACTGTCGGCTGGATTGTCTTCATCGGCGCCTCGATTCTTGCCGTCTGGGCGTTGCTCGCCGGCTCACCGGTCATCGAGGTCACGGGCACGCAGTTGCGTGCAGGTGCCGCCATGATCGATCGTCGGTACGTGAGGTCCGTCGAGGCACTCGACGCTACTGACTTTCGGCTCGCTCGCGGTCGCGACGCGGATCCTCGTCGCTTCGCCTTGCTGCGCTCCTGGCACTGCGGCTCGGGAGCCGTGATCTCGATCGAGGATGCCGACGATCCGCATCCTGCCTGGATCCTCACGACTGCCCGACCCGTCGAGCTTGCCGCTGCCCTAGCATGAAGGCATGAGCGCAGCCGAGATCGAGAGCACTGAACCCCAGGTCAATCCGATGGTGCATGTCATCGCACCGATCGTCGCCTTCGGCGCCACGATGCTGGTGCGCAAGGTTCTCCAGACGGGCTATCGCCTGGTGACGGGTACTGAGGCACCCGATACGCGCGACCCTCAGGTGAAGTTCACCCGTGCGCTCACCTGGACCATCATCACCGCGGCTACGGCAGCAGTGGTCGAGGTCGAGGTGTATCGGTTCGTAAACAAGCGCGGCGAGCACACCGCCTAGAGCTCAGCGCACGAGCGCCCGAAGGCAGGGGCTCAGGAGCACTCGGTGCACACGGGGCCGGACTTACCCTCGTGATCCAGCTGGCTGCGATGGTGCACCAAGAAGCACTTGGAGCAGGTGAACTCATCAGCCTGGCGCGGCAGAACCCGCACGGTCAGGCTCTCATCGGAGAGATCGGCACCCGGCAGTTCGAGGTTCTCGGCGAGCTCTGCCTCATCGACATCGACTGCGGAAGACGCCTTGTCGGCACGCCGAGCCTTGAGCTCCTCGAGGGAATCCTCGGCAAGCTCCTCGTCGGTCTTGCGCGGTGCGTCATAGTCGGTCGCCATGGTGAATCCCTTCCTTGCCTGTGTCCCACCACCAACATCTCGGGGACAGGATTTGTTCCCTGTGTCGGCGCGCAGATTGTGCCCCACCCTGGGCCCCAGGCCAACTCGGGGCTACCCCCAGCGTGTCGCGGTACCGTTCGCTCATGCCGATCTATGCCCTCGGGGAGCTCGTCCCCCGCATCGACCCAACCGCGTTCGTCCACCCTGATGCGGTCATCATCGGCGATGTCACGATCGGCCCGGAATCGAGTATCTGGCCTACCGCCGTTCTCCGCGGGGATCACGCACCGATCACCATCGGTGCCCAGACCTCCATCCAGGACGGCACGGTGATCCACGTGTCGCGCGGGATGCCCACCACGATCGGGAACCGCTGCGTGGTGGGCCACAACGCCCATCTCGAGGGCTGCACCATCCACGACCACAGCCTGATCGGCTCGGGCTCGGTCATCCTTCACAACGTTCATGTCGGCCCGCATTCACTCGTCGGCGCCTGCGCGATGGTTCCCAATAACAAGGTGATCCCACCGCACGCGAAGGCCCTGGGCGTTCCGGTCACGATCGTCGAGAACGCCGTGGGCGACGACGATTTCGAGCGCGCCGTCGACGGCTACGTAGGGAACGTGCATCAGTACGCGGCCGAGATGCGCAGGCTCGACTGATCATGCTCGGCCCGTATCGCGACATCCTGCGCATTCGCGGCGCAGCTCGGTTCTCCATGACCGGCCTGCTCGCGCGTCTGCCCGCCGCGATGATCGTACTCGCGATCATCTTGTTCGTCAGCGCGCAGACAGACTCCTTCGCGGCCGCAGGAGCAATGGCGGCTGCATTCCAGATCAGTGCATCCTCCGCAACAATCCTCAGCAGTCGCGTCTCGGATCGGCTGGGTCAGGCCAGGGTCTTGCCCCTGCTGTGCACGGTTAACGCCACGTTCACGCTCCTCTTCGTGCTCAGCATGCAACGCGACCTTCCGCTAGTCGTGTCGGGACTCCTGATCGCAATCGCCGGTGCCTTCATGCCGGCGATCGGCAGCATGATCCGTGCGCGCTGGGCACGGATCGCCGAGGGCGATCAGGTGCGCACGGCCTTCGCGATGGAGAGCACCTTCGATGAGATCGACTGGACCCTTGGACCGCTGCTCACGGCCACTCTGGCCGCCGCGATCGACCCCGCCGCGCCGCTGATCGCCGCGGCGATCCTGACCATCATCTTCGGACTCGCCCTCGCGGCCTTGCGCTCGACCCAACCGGCTCCGCATTCCCCGGATCAGCCGCGGCCTCGGGGCGGGCTGATGCGAGCCGGACTCCCGATCATCGTGGTCACGCTGGCCGGCGTCGGCGTGATGTTCGGCGCGTACGAAGTCGCGGTGCCTGCTTTCGCCCGCGAGCAAGGCGCACCCAACGCGAGTGGGTTGGTCCTCGCCATCTGGGCCGTCGGGTCGATGCTGGGCGGATTCTGGTTCGGCACTCGGCAGTGGAATGCCGGCCTCCCCCGGCAGGCTCAACTCGCCATCGGATGCCTGGCTCTCGCCATGATCCCCGGCCTCATCGACTACTCGATCGCGGTCAGCGTGATCGCGGCCTTCCTGGCCGGCGTGGCCGTGGCACCCTCCCTCATCACTCAGTTCTCCCTTGCCGAGCGGCTTGTCGCCCCCGAACGCATTACCGAGGGCATCACCTGGGCAATGTCCGGGATCACCCTCGGCTTCGCCGCGGGCAGCGCTGTTGCCGGCGTCCTGATCGACGCCATCGATGTTCGCGCCGGTTTCGCGGTCGCACTCGGGGGCGCGGTGGCGGCCTTCGCCCTCGCCTGGGGCTTTCGAGGCCATCTTGAGCGTCATATGCGCCACGGGGAGGAGCCGGCCGTGTTCGCTGCCGGCTGGGATCCGATTCCGGGCCCGGTGGCGGGGAGCTTCGACAACTCCGACTCGACCAGACGCTGACTCAACCGATGTGCCCCGTGCTCATCGCGAAGCGGTAAGTTGTCAGGCAGCACATCCGCTACATGAGGAGTCATCCTGCAACCGCTCAGCCCCAAGGAGATCCAGGCCCGCGTTCGCGCCGGGGCCTCTCCTGATGTCGTCGCCGCCGAGATGGGCTGGGATCTTGAGAAGGTCGAGCGTTACGCGGGCCCGCCGTTGGCCGAGCGCGCCTACATTGCCGATCGCGCCCAGGCAGTCGACGTTCGCGCTGGCGTGAGCCTGGCTTCGAGCGCGCAGGCCGTGCTCGAGGCTGATGGCGTCGACGCTGAGTCGGTTGAATGGGATTCCTGGCGACGCGAGGATGCCAAGTGGATCGTGACGGTGGCCTACGCACGCGGAGCAGGCAATGCACGCGCTAGCTGGACCTTCGACAATGCCGGCAGCAATCTTCATCCTCTCGACGAGACTGCACGGCATCTGATGGGAATCACCCTCACCGATGCCGAGCCGGAGGAGATTGACTTCATCACGGATGACGCTCCCGTGGTGGTGGTCGATGACTCGGAGATTATCGAGACACTTCGCCAGTCACAGTCGCTCACTCGTCCGCATCTGGTGGCAGTGCCGAGCGAGCCCAGTGAGACCATCGCGATCACTCGCGAGGAGATCATCGAGGTCATCGAGACGGCAGATGAGATCGACGTCATCGAGATCGTCGAGACCGAGATCGCCGTTGAGACTGCAGCCGAGAACGTGCAGGAAGAACTCGACGTACCCGCCGTCAAGGCTCCTGCGAAGAAGGCTGCCAAGCCGAAGGCCAAGGGCCGACGCGCCAGCGTGCCGAGTTGGGATGAGATTCTCTTCGGCGCCACCCGCGGCGACGACCAGTAGTCGCCTAACCGTTCCCGCGCATCACGATCGCGGGAATTCTCATCTCGTCATCAGTCATCGCGCCGTGCTGTCCGATCAAGGACGACACCCGCCGATCGAATGAACTCGACAGTGAGACAACTCCGCGCGAGATCGCGACAAAATCGCCGATGCGTTCGGCGATATCGAACTCGACTTCACCCAGCAGCCCTGACTCGATGAGCTCCCCACGGCTGCGAATGTCGACCTTGCCCTCAAGTCGCTGACGCCAAGCGTCCATGACGTCAGCGGCCGCACCGTCGGCCACGTAGACGTGTCGCATTCGAGGTTCGCCGGCTATGCGCACGACGTCTTCGCGCAGAATCGGATCATCGTCGATGATGATGCGCTCCTCGCAGTTCACCATCCCGTGATCTGCCGTCACGATCGCGACGGCATTCGACGCAAGTGAGTCGGCGATCTGCGACACCAGGCGGTCGACGTGGCCGAGGTCGGCCCTCCATCGCTCGGAGCCCACGCCTGTCGCATGTCCGGTTCGGTCGAGGTCGGGCCAGTACACATAGGTCAGCGTGCGAGCCGAGGAATTCACGAGTCGATGAGCATGCTCGACACGAGCGGTAATCGTGTCTGCCGCCTGATAGGAACCGCCACGTAGCACTGCGCGAGTCAGGCCCGAGTCGGCATACGCGCCTGGCGCGACCGTGGTGACCTCAATTCCATGGTGCTCGGCTCGTTCGAAGATCGTGGGTTCGGGCTGCACGGCTACGGGTGTGATGCCGTCATTCCAGTGCAGGGGGGTCAGGATCTCGTCTGCCTCGGGGAGCCAGAAGCTCGCGCCCACCATGCCGTGCATTCCGGGGAGAAGCCCGGTTCCCAACGTGCCAAGGCCCGCAGGAGTCGTGGACGGGAACACCGTCGAGATCTCGATGGCCTCATGGCGTGCAGAGGTCAGGCACGGAGCGAGATCAGCGTGTGCCTGCAGGGCGTTCCAGCCCAGGCCGTCGATGAGCACGATCACGACATGCTGGGCATCACCGAGGATCAGGGAGTCCGAGTAGCCGGGAACTCCCAGACTGGCGGCCGCCGAGGCGGGAACGTCGGCGAGGCCGCGCACTAGCGCAGTCGAGCCGCGGTCGCGTGCGAGAGTGCGGCGGCGAAGGCAAGGGCTTGGGCCACGACCTCGGCGCCATCGGCTACCTCCGACACGCGCAGTGAGAGGTCGTCGTTGCTGGACGTGCCGGTGTACCCGTGATCGGCCTCGCAGGAGGGGTCACCACAGGTGGCTGGTTCCAGGTCGATGCGACTGACCGCGCCCCAGCCGATGGTCAGGACGACTTCGGAGGCCGCTCCACCGGGCTGATGTCGCGCAGGCTCCCCCACGACCCGGGTGACAACGACCGAGTCAACGCGCTCGATGCGCACCGCCTCAGTGGAGGCTGTTGCCGTAGGAGTCGGATGAGTCTCGTCGGCCGGATGCTCGTCGGTGTGCCCCACGATCAGGCGGGTGGGAGTCAGCGCCAGGACAGTGACGTGCCGACGGAGTTCATCGCGCTCGAACGTGGCCTCGTGGTGCACGACGTACGCGGCGAGAGACTCGCCGGCCAGGGCGGTGCTGAGCGCATCGGAGACGAGATCGGGGTAGTAGCCGCTGCGCTGGATGTCGGTGCGCAATTGCTCGTCGAGGGCCGCCTCACTCATGGGTCCATCATGGCAGAGATCGCGAGGGCGCCGTGGGCCGTGATGCATCCCTCATGGGCCTGGGTGTCGGAGCACCGCTCCACGGGGGCTAACGAGCACAATGAGGGCTCAGTCAACGAAGGGCATCACGTGGCACGGCGCACCGCCAAGGCTTCCCCGGCCGGGGATGGCCGCATCGTCGACATCGACGTCTCCGAGGAGATGCGCAGCTCATTCCTGGAGTACGCGTACTCGGTCATCTATTCCCGCGCCCTTCCCGATGCCCGAGACGGGCTCAAGCCCGTTCAGCGCCGCATCCTGTTCCAGATGTCTCAGATGGGCCTTCGCCCGGACCGCGGTCACGTGAAGAGCGCGCGCGTGGTCGGCGATGTCATGGGCCGACTGCATCCCCACGGCGACTCCGCAATCTACGACGCCCTCGTGCGCATGGCTCAGCCCTTCTCGCTTCGCCTTCCCATGATCGACGGGCATGGCAACTTCGGTTCGGCTGATGATGGCCCTGCCGCAATGCGCTACACCGAGGCCAGGCTCGCCCCGGCTGCACTCGACATGACCATCAGTCTCGACGAAGACGTCGTCGACTTCGTGGCGAACTATGACGGTCGCGAGACCGAGCCTGCCGTGTTGCCCGCGGCTATCCCGAACCTGCTCGTCAATGGCGCGTCAGGCATTGCCGTCGGCATGGCTACCAACCTCGTTCCGCACAACCTCGGCGAGGTGATCGGCGCCGCTCGGCACCTGATCAAGAAGCCGAAGGCAGGCCTTGATGAGGTCATGCGCTTCATTCCCGGCCCTGACCTTCCCGGTGGCGGCGTGATCATCGGACTTGATGGCATTCGCGATGCCTACGAGTCCGGACGCGGAATGTTCAAGGTGCGCGCACGCACCCGCATCGAGCAGGTGAGCCCCCGCCGCAAGGGCATCGTGGTCACCGAGCTGCCGATGAACGTCGGGCCCGAGCGTGTCATCGAGCGCATCAAGGACCTCGTCCAGTCGAAGAAGCTGCAGGGCATCGCTGACGTCACCGATCTCACTGACGGCGACTCCGGCCTCAATCTGGTGATCGAGATCAAGAGCGCTTTCAACCCCGAGGCGGTTCTCGAGCAGCTGTTCAAGCTGACCCCCATGGAGGACAGCGTCAGCATCAATGCGGTTGCACTCGTCCAAGGGCAGCCGCAGACCCTCGGCATTCTCGACATGCTTCACGTATTCCTCGCCCACCGCTTTGAGGTCGTGCTGCGCCGCAGCCGCTTCCGTCGTATGAAGGCCCAGGACCGCCTGCACATCGTCGAAGGCCTGCTTATCGCGATCCTCGATATCGACGAGGTCATCCAGCTGATTCGCGAGTCCGACGACGCGGCCTCGGCCAAGCAACGACTCATCGATGTGTTCGATCTCTCCGACACCCAGGCCAACTACATCCTCGATATGCCGCTGCGTCGCCTTACCAAGTTCTCGCGCATCGAGCTCGAGAAGGAAGCCGACGGCCTGCGGAGCGAGATCGAGGCGTTGACCGCGATCATCGATGATGACAACGCCCTGCGCACAGTGGTGTCCGACGAGCTTGCTGCCGTGGCCAAGGCGCACGCGACCCCGCGCCGCACATTGCTAATGGAAGGCAGCGTCGCTGTCTCCAGCGCTGCGCTCTCACTCGAGGTCGAGGACGAGCCGTGCGTCGTGCTCATGTCGAGTACCGGCCTTATCGCCCGAACGTCAGACACCCAGTTGGCCTCCAACCCCGAGGCCACGCGGGCCAAGCATGACGTCATTACCTCCTGGGCACCCGCGACCACCCGCGGGCAGATCGGCCTGGTGACCAGTGCCGGCCGAGTGATCCGGATGTCAGTACTCGATATTCCCTCACTACCTGCCGTCAATGGAACCCCCGCGCTCTCGGCAGGCGCTCCCTTGGGCGCCTTCATCGACCTGCCCAAGGGCGAGTCGGTGCTCTGCCTGGTGCCGTTGGAATCGGGCATTGCCTTGGCCACGCGCTCCGGTGTGGTCAAGCGAGTGCAGCCTGACGCACTGACCAACAAGGATTCCTGGGACATCATTCGCCTCGACGACAAGGACGAAGTCATCGGCGCGGCACCACTCGATGAGGCGAGCGCTGAATCGGCTGAGCTGGTACTCATCACCGCGCAGGCGCAGCTTCTCCACTTCCCAGCCAGCGCCGTGCGTCCGCAGGGTCGAGCCGCAGGCGGCATGGCCGGTATCAAGCTCGGCAAGGGAGATTCGGTTCTCGGCTTCTCCGTCGTCACCGAGCCCGCTCGGGCCTGTGTCGTGACGATCGCCGGCTCCTCCAGTGCCCTTCCGGGTACCGATTCCGGCAGCGTCAAGGTCACATCTTTCGCTGAGTATCCGGCCAAGGGGCGCGCCACCGCGGGCGTGCGCTGCCACAAGCTGCGTTCCGGCGAAGACGCACTCATCGGTGCATGGGCCGTGACCGCACCGCCGCGCGCCTCCACCGCTTCCGGTGTCGCTGTCGACCTTCCACAGATCGACGATCGACGTGATGGCACCGGCACTTCGGGTACGGCACCGATCGCCGGAGTCGGCGGGTCGATCTCATGAGCGCCTGCTCACTCGAATCCGCCACAGTAGGCGAGCCACTCGTCGGCACCGCGCAGGTCGCACAGTGCTGGGTGATCATCGAGCAGCCCGGGCCGTGGGGTTCGCAGGCACTGCTCGAGAGCACGATAGATCCGGTTCTGGGTCAGCAACTCATCGAGCGCGCTGAGGGCACCGGCACGTCGCTGCTCTTGGCCCGCCATCCTGATCGCACCGACCGCACCCTGACCGAGCACAACGTGTGGGTGGTACACACCAGCCCGGGCGACTGCTGGATGCGGCACGGACTCATTCGTGATCTCACCGAGCTTGCCACCTGG
This sequence comes from Actinomycetes bacterium, assembly GCA_024639145.1. Classification (GTDB taxonomy): domain Bacteria; phylum Actinomycetota; class Actinomycetes; order S36-B12; family S36-B12; genus CAIKZY01. The sequence continues at coordinate 16,507 of JAHEIZ010000013.1, forward strand.
GATTTCGCGGCCATGGCCCAAGGTCAGCTGCCTCCGATCGGCACCAAGGTTGCCGATCCCACGATGTTCATCTGCACTCATAGCGGGCGCGATGCCTGCTGCGCGATTCACGGCCGTGCACTCATCTCGGCCGTGCATGCCGAGCTTCCTCCGGAGATCCGCTCGTCAGTCTGGGAATGCAGCCACCTGGGCGGTCATCGATTCGCTCCCACGGCGCTTACGATTCCTTCGGGTGCCGTCTGGGGACGCCTGACCTCGGAGCGCGCCCTCGAGATCCATGCCGCTGCCTTCACCCGCGAGATCACTCCCGACTCCTACAGAGGCCGCTCAGCGTGGCCGCAGCCATTGCAGGCTGCCGAGGCACACGTACGCGCAGAGATCTCCGAACGCGCCGAGAATGCCCTCGACGTGCTGTGGGTGATCGACGATCGAGCCGTTCCCGTTCGACCAGGTGTGCGCTTCGAGAATCTTGCGCAATTGTTGGCCGAGGTTCGCCATCGTGACGGTCGTGCCTGGCGTGTCTCGGTGCGCACCCAGGAGATCGCCGTACGCGCGGAGTCATGCGGCAAGGAACCCGTCACCGGCACTGCTTGGATCCCGGTGTCGATGAGCGAATGCTCGAACTGGCGTTAGCCCTTCGAGGCGGCAAGCATGCCGGCTTCGGTGTGCAACGAGGTACGTGCACGACCTGCCGATTCGCCCAGCGCCCGCTCGGCCCGGTCAATTGAGCGCCAGCCGGCCGTGTCGACGGTCTCGAGATCTGCGATCCGAGCATCGAACTCCTCGATCGTGCCGCGCGGTGCTGCCGGGAGCAGATTCGCGCTGACGTCCTCGATGAGCGATGCCACCGTGCCGACGGCGCACTTCTTGTTGGTGCCGATGATGCCGGTCGGGCCTCGCTTGATCCAGCCCGCGACGTACTCGCTCGGCACGGTCACCCCATCGCGCTGCACACGGCCGTCTGCACTGGGGATCACGTTCTTACCGGAGTCGAAGGGCACCTCGTCGAGTGCCGTGCCTCGGTAACCGACACTTCGCACGACGAAGTCGGCATCAACCGTGTACAGCTCGCCGGTGCCGGAGGCGCCGCCGGTGGCATCGAGTGCCGTGCGCTCCACGACAACCTGGCGCACGCGATCATCGCCAGTGAGCTCAACGGGGCGTGCGAAGAAGTGCATGTGGATGCGACGGCGCTTGCCCGAGGGCGTGCGGGTCGACCATTCACGCATGACCTCGACATTGCGGGCCGTGGCCTTGTCGGAGGCGGCCTGCTCTGCGCTGAAGGCATCGAGCTCCATCACGGCAGGATCGATGATCACGTCGGCGTCAGCGAGCTCACCGAGTTCCTTGAGCTCCTTGGTGGTGAAGGTGGCCTGGGCAGGGCCGCGGCGGCCCAGCACGTAGATGTCGGTGATGCCGCTCTTGTCGAGGGTGTCGAACACGTGCTGGGGCATGTCGGTGTCATTGAGCTCGGCCACCGTCTTGCCAAGAACGCGGGTGACATCGACAGCCACGTTTCCGACGCCGACCACCACGGCCGCTGTTGCCGAGGGAACGAGGGACTCGAACTCCGCTCGATCGGCCTCAGGGTGGCCGCAGTACCAGGCGACGAAATCGGTTGCGGCGACACTGCCGGCGAGATCCTCGCCTGGGATGCCGAGACGGCGATCACGTGAAGCGCCGTAGGTGAAGATCACGGCATCGAAGTACTGATGCAACTCGGCCACGCTGATGTCGGAGCCAACTTCGAGGTCTCCGATGAAGCGCACGCCCGGCTTATCGAGAATCTTGTCGAGGGTGTCTCGTACCGAGCGAATGCTGTGGTGATCTGGAGCCACGCCATAGCGCACCAGGCCGAAGGGCACAGGAAGCTTGTCGATGACATCGACGGTCACCGGGACGTCGGTCTGCCCGACCAGTGCGTCGGCGGCATACATGCCCGACGGGCCTGAACCGATGACGGCAACTCTGAGCGCTCGCGACATTCCGACTCCTCCATGGGGCGTGCTGGTCCCCGAACGATGCCACACGAGGGGCCCTGCGGGGGCGTATCCACGCCACTGTGACGATGCCCACGCCGCGGGCCCGGGCCATCCGAGCACCTACTGCGCCTAGAGTGCCGTCATGAACGAGTTCCCCGCGAATGCCTTCGAGGATGTCCTCGCGGCCAATGCGGCCTATTCCGAGACCTTCGATGACAGCGCCCTCACCGGTATTGCGCTCAAGGGACTCGCGATCATCACGTGCATGGATAGCCGCATCTCCCCCCTGGCTGTCGTGGGCATGGAGCCCGGCGATGTCAAGATCATCCGAAACGCCGGTGCCCGCGTGACTGATGACGTCCTGCGCACGCTCGTGCTTGCGACGTACCTGCTCAATGTCAATCGAGTGCTCGTGATGCCGCATACAGAGTGCAAGATGGCCAGTGGCTCGGAGGCCGCAATCCATGCGCAGATCAAGGAGCGCTTCGACGTCGATACGCGCAGCATGGAGTTCCGTACAGTCGACAATCAGGTCGCTGCTCTACAGATCGACCTCGATCGAATTCGGGCCTTCCCGCTACTGCCTGCAGGACTCCAGGTGGGCGGCGCCATCTATGACGTGCACACCGGACGACTCAATATCCACGAGGGCTGAGCGCCCACGCCCTGCACCGGCTAGGCGTCGATGCGATCGCGGTCGAGGCCGGCAGCCCCGTCGACGATGAACTCCTTGCGAGGAGCGACGTCGTTGCCCATGAGCAGGTCGAAGACCTCCTCGGCGGCCTGAGCATCAGAAACCGAGATCCGGCGCAGGGTGCGATGGGCGGGATCCATGGTGGTCTCGCGCAGCTGAGAGGCATCCATCTCACCCAGGCCCTTGTAGCGCTGCACGGGATCCTTCACGCGCTTTCCGCGCTTCTCGGCATCGAGAAGCAGTGACTTCATCTCGGCATCGGAGTACGTGTAGATGACCTCATTGGCCTTGCTGCCGGCATTGATGATCTCGAGCCGATGCAGCGGGGGCACAGCTGCGAAGACCCGGCCGGCATCGAGGAGCGGCCGCATATAGCGATGGATCAAGGTAAGCAGAAGGCAGCGAATGTGCGCGCCGTCGACATCGGCATCAGACATCAAGATGACCTTGCCGTAACGAGCCTGATCGAGCTCGAAGGAGCGACCCGAGCCCGCCCCGATGACCTGGATGATCGATGCGCACTCGTTGTTCTTGAGCATGTCGGCCAGTGACGACTTCTGGACATTGAGGATCTTGCCGCGAATGGGCAGCAGCGCCTGGTAGTCGGCATTACGAGCAACCTTGGCCGTGCCGAGCGCGCTGTCACCCTCCACGATGAATAGTTCAGTGCGCTCAACATCGTCGGCCCTGCAGTCGACCAGCTTTGCCGGCAGGGCGGAGGACTCCAGTGCGGTCTTGCGACGCTGAGTATCGCGATGGGTGCGTGCGGCGATGCGAGCACGCATGGCATTGGCTGACTTCTCGAGCACGGCCTTAGCCGCTGCCTTCTCACCCCGCGGCGGATTCGCGAACCAGGCCGCGAGCTCCTTGGCGACGACATTGCCGACGATGCGCGAGGCCGCAGGCGTACCGAGGATCTCCTTGGTCTGACCCTCGAACTGCGGCTCAGCCAGGCGAATCGCCACGACGGCGGTCACGCCCTCCATGACGTCGTCCTTGGTGATGTTGTCCTCGCTTGCGCGAAGCACCTTGGCTGCACGGAGCTGGTCATTGAAGACCTTGACGATGCTGCGCTCGAACCCGGTCACGTGCGTACCGCCCTTGGGGGTCGCGACCACGTTGACGAATGAGCGGAGGTTGCTGTCGTAGCCGGTGTCCCAGCGCAGGGCGATGTCGACGCCAAGATCGCGCTGGACCTCCTGCGAGTGCATGTGACCCTTGTCGTCGAGGACCGGCACGGTCTCGGCGAAGTGACCCGAGCCCTGCAGGCGGATCACCGAGCAGACGGGCTCTCCAGTGGAAATTGACTCGACGTACTCGCCGATGCCGCCCTTGTGCTGGAAGGTCTCTTCCAAAATGTCAGAGGGATCGCGTAGATCGCGGACGGTGATCGTGAGCCCGGGCACGAGGAAGGTGCTCTGGATTGCGCGGTCACGCAGCTGCTCACGATCGTAGGCAGCGTCCTTGGTGAAGGTCTGCTTATCGGCCCACCAACGCACGCGGGTACCGGTTCGAGTGCGTGGGCACTTACCGCCGACCTGGAGGCCGCTCTTCTTGGTGAAGTCAGCATCCGGGCCCTCGCCTTCGAAGATGCCGGGCACACCGCGCTTGAAGGACATCACGTGGATCTTGCCGCCACGATCGACCTCAACATCGAGTCGGGCGGACAGGGCGTTGACAACCGAGGCACCCACGCCATGCAGGCCACCCGAGGCGGCATAGGAGCCACCTCCGAACTTTCCGCCGGCGTGGAGCTTGGTCAGCACGACCTCAACACCGGTCAGCTTGGTCTTCGGCTCGATATCGACAGGGATGCCGCGGCCGTCGTCGGCAACCTCGGCCGAACCATCGGGATGCAAGGTGATGATGATCGAGGAGCAGTGCCCGCCCAGGGCCTCATCGACCGCATTGTCGACGATCTCCCACAGGCAGTGCATGAGGCCGCGGCCGTCGTTGGAGCCGATGTACATGCCCGGGCGCTTGCGCACGGCCTCCAGGCCCTCGAGGACGGCCAGGTTCTTGGCCGAGTAGCCCGTGGGCTCCTTGGGAGCAGCGGTCTTGGATGCGGAAGCCATGACGTGAACCTATTGCGAAGGACCGACAGAACCGCTGACCGACATGGGGCTGACCCCTAGGCGTGAAGGAATTCACAAGAGGACGAGCGGCCTGCGCTCTGGGCGAACGCGGTCGGCGTGGCGCCGCGGGAACAAACACCCCATGGGAGACTGTTACTCCCAGTAAGACACCAGAACCTATGGAGGTGGGAGCATGACCACGACATTCGCTACTCCTGTCCTGACCACGACTGATCGCTGCGATCGTTGCGGTGCCCAGGCATACGTGCGCGTCGTACTCCCCGGCGGCTCTGATCTCCTGTTCTGCAGCCATCACTGGAATGCACATGAGGAGAAGCTGCGCCCGCAGGCCGCTGAGGTCCTCGACGAGACTCACAAGCTGACCGCCGTCGCCCCGGTTGACGAGCGCTAGTCGCTCCTTGCCCGAGCATGAGTACCTGTCGGTCACTACCAGCGAGCTGATCACCTGCATCGATCTGGCCAATCCTGAGCGTCGCAATGCCCTCAATGATTCATTGCTCGAGCAGCTCATCGGCGCTCTCACTACTGCGGCCACGAGTTCACGTGTCGTGATCCTCGGCGCGCAGAGCACCGCCGGTGTGTGGTGCGCGGGCTTCGATGTTGCATCACTGCCCACCGACGGCTCGATGCCTGATCCCGCCACGAGCGCCTTCACTCGCGCCCTGGCCACGCTGCGCGAGCTCGCAATTCCCGTCATCGCAGTGGTCGATGGCGGGGCCTGGGGCGGTGGCTGCAATCTGGCCCTCGCCTGTGACCTGATCGTGGCCACCCACGAGGCGTCATTCGCGATCACGCCCGCCAAGCTGGGCGTGGCCTACGACTCCGCCGGCGTCGCAGATTTCCTGTCAACCTTGCCGGTCAATGTCGCCCGCGAGATGTTCTTCACGGCAGAGCCGGTGACCGCTGGCCGACTCGAGCGGCTCGGCGTCGTGAACGCGCTCTGTGACTCCCCCGGTTCCGCCCGCGAGGCGGCTCTCGCCTTGGCACGCACGATTGCACGTCGCGCCCCACTCTCGCTGACCTCGATCAAGGCCGAGATAGCCGCGCAGACCTCACCTGAGGTGTGCGACCACGAGGCGCTGCTTCGCATGCGCGAACAGGCGTGGGCGAGCTCAGACTTCCGCGAGGGACGAGCTGCCTTCAATGAACGACGTTCGCCGAACTTCCGCGGCGAATAGTTCGATTAATCGAGGTAGTCGCGCAGCACCTGCGAGCGCGACGGATGGCGAAGCTTCGACATCGTCTTGCTCTCGATCTGGCGAATGCGCTCACGGGTGACGCCATAGACCTTGCCGATCTCGTCAAGGGTCTTGGGCTGGCCGTCAGTGAGGCCAAAACGCATGCGCACGACACCCGCTTCGCGATCACTGAGGGTGTCGAGAACTGACTCGAGTTGCTCTTGAAGCAGGGTGAATGAAACAGCATCCGAGGGAACGATGGCCTCTGAGTCCTCAATGAGGTCGCCGAACTCGCTGTCGCCCTCTTCACCCAGAGGCGTGTGCAGGGAGATCGGCTCGCGTCCGTACTTCTGGACCTCCACGACCTTCTCGGGAGTCATATCGAGCTCGCGGGCGAGCTCTTCAGGCGTGGGTTCGCGACCGAGATCCTGGAGCATCTGGCGCTGTACGCGTGCAAGCTTGTTGATGACCTCGACCATGTGCACCGGGATTCGGATGGTGCGAGCCTGATCGGCCATGGCGCGAGTGATGGCCTGGCGAATCCACCAGGTTGCGTAGGTGGAGAACTTGTAGCCCTTGGTGTAATCGAACTTCTCGACTGCGCGAATCAGGCCCAGGTTGCCCTCCTGGATCAGGTCGAGGAAGAGCATGCCGCGGCCGGTGTAGCGCTTGGCCAAGGAGACGACGAGGCGAAGGTTGGCCTCGAGGAGATGGTTCTTGGCACGACGGCCGTCGAGGGCGATGTACTCGTAGTCGCGAAGCAGCTTCTTCTCGATCTTCTTTCCCGAGTTGAGGAGTTCCTCGGCAAACAAGCCGGCCTCAATGCGCTTGGCGAGCGAGACTTCCTGCTCGGCGTTCAGCAGCGGAACCTTGCCGATCTGCTTCAGGTAGTCCTTGACGGGGTCTGCGGTGGCTCCGGCGACGGTGACGGTCTGCACCGGCTCATCGGTGTCATCGACATCGGAGATGACGAAGCCCTCCTCCTCGGAGTCTGCTGCGGCAGGCGCAGCGGTTTCCTCGGTGGTCTCCTCGGCTACCGCAGCGAGGTCTTCGGCCAGGTCGGCTTCAAGCTCGACCTCCAGCTCGGCGACGACCTCGAGCTCTGCCTCATCGACATCATCGGCATCGACAACAACGACTCCGTCTTCGGTTTCGAGTACCTCAACGAGGGCCTCGCCCTTGGCGCCCTTCTTGCCCTTGACCGCCGGTGCGGCTGCGGCCTTCTTGGCAGGCGCAGCCTTCTTCGCCGGTGCGGCTGCGGCCTTCTTGGCAGGCGCAGCCTTCTTCACGGGAGCGGCCTTCTTGACAGGCGCAGCCTTCTTCACGGGAGCAGCCTTCTTGACAGGCGCAGCCTTCTTCACGGGAGCGGCCTTCTTGACAGGCGCAGCCTTCTTCACGGGAGCAGCCTTCTTGACAGGCGCAGCCTTCTTCACGGGAGCAGCCTTCTTGGCGGGCACGGCCTTCTTCGCAGCAGTCTTCTTGGCAGGTGACTTAGTCGGCACTTTCGCCAGCCCTTTCGCTTAACGGCCACGAAGGAAGCCCGTGTCAAGACTTATGTCTTGGACGGGCCGTGGAATACGCCCATTGTGCCATGGCGCCATCAGGGAACCAACACGGCCCGACCCTCGCCGACAGGGACCTCCAGAAGCGCTGACTGCTCGATGCCGCCGGCGACCGGAAACGGGCCTAGGCCATCGACCTCGAAACTCCCGGTCCAGTGCGCCAGCACCCTCGCCTCGGGGGTCCCGGACCTGCGATAGGCATGACGGATGGAGCCACGCGGATACGGCATCCCGGGACTGTCGACCTCCTGACTTGAGCCATCGCCGAACTCCCATGTCCAGTGCACTGCGGGCCTCAGCAGCACGTCGTGTCCCAGGATCCGGTGGGTGCTGGGCGGCAGCCCTCGAGGGTGTCCGCTGAGGAAGTTCACCGGGAGCCTGGCCACCACGCCTGAACTCGGCTCCCTCGTGGGCGCCAGATCAGGCACGATCCTCTCGAATACCTGCCGGAGTTCGGCCGAGATACCCGCCACGGTCACCGGCCCTGACGGCGGGATGCACACGAGCCCACGGTCAGACCACGTGACGCCACCATCGCCCGAGAGGCGAATGCGCAGCAGGGAGGCCAGCTGGGCGCACCCGCGGGTGATGGCCAGGCATGGACCTCCGTCAGCCGAGCAGGGATCACTGAGTCGCCACCGACACGACGTGCATGCGGACGCCTCCTGGCGCGTGCCGGGATCAGCACCGCTCGGCAGGAGCAGCCCTCCGCTGCCCGTGTAGCGATCACCGCCCGCACCTATGTCGACTGCCTCTGCATGAGGTGCAAGCGCGAGCAACGCAGCACTGACCAGTGCTGCAAGGGCAAGAGCGGGTGCGGTGCGCATCCGAAGACACTAAGCAGCGAGGTGAATCGGCGGAAGCCCCGAGAGCTCGCCTGTGGATGACTAGGGAATACGGGCGAGCGAATGAGCGACGAACGCCGCGACCTGATCATCCTCGACCAGGAAGCCGTCGTGACCGAACAATGAGTTGACGACATGGAGACCATCGGCACCAGGCACGAACTCGACCAATTCCTCCTGCAGGCGCGGCGGGAACAATCGGTCAGAGTCGATGGCGACCACGGTCAACGGCGCGGTGATAGTGCCGAGGGCCTGCCGGACTCCCCCACGGCCTCGACCAAGATCGTACAAAGTCATAGCATCGGTCAGCGCGATGTAGGTGTTCGCATCGAATCGTCGAGCGAGCTTGTCGGCGTGGTGATCGAGATAGGAGGTCACCTCAAAACGACCTCCGGCGTAGGGATCCTCACCCGGCTGCGCATTTCGCCCGAAGCGATCGGCAAGCTCTCGCTCACTTCGATAGGTGAGGTGGGCGATGCGGCGAGCGATGCCCATGCCGACATGGGGGCCTTCCCCCTCTGCGGCGTCGTAGTAGTCCCCGCCGTGAAATCGGGGGTCGGAACGAATGGCCGAGAGCTGGACCTCGTGCGTGCCGATCTCGTCAGCGGTCACGGCTGCCGTCGTGCCGAGTACGAGGCCGCTACGCACGCGCTCGGGGTAGCGCACCATCCACTCGAGCACGCGCATGCCACCCAGTGACGGACCGAGCATGATCGCCCACGTGTCGATGCCCAGGGCATCGGTAAGGCGGTGCTCGATGCGCACCATGTCGGGAACGGTGACGACCGGGAATCGACTCCCCCAGGGCTTGCCGTCAGGCGCCAGGCTCGAGGGCCCCGTGGTGCCCTGGCAGCCGCCGAGAACATTGGCGCAGACCACGAACCACTGGTCGGTGTCGATGGCCCGACCGGGCCCGACCAGACCCTCCCACCAGCCGGAAGTCTTGTGACCGGGGCCTGCAGGGCCTGTGACGTGCGAATCACCCGTGAGAGCGTGCGCAACGTAGACCGCGTTGCTGCGATCGGAATTGAGAGTGCCCCATGTCTCGTACGCAATGCGTACCGACGGGAACTCAAACCCGGAGTCGGTGGTGAATGACCCGGTGTCGAGGAATAGCCGACTGCCCACCGCGTCGCCCTCCCGCCAGGCGGCGCTGGCAGGAGGGAGACCGACGTAGTTCAGCGGACCGTACTCGTGGTCGGACATGGATAGAGGACTACGCCTTCGCCGCGGCGAAGCCGAGCTCGAGATCAGCGAGGATGTCGTTGACGTCCTCGATGCCGACAGCGAGGCGCACCAGGCCCGGCGTGACGCCGGTGGTGGCCTGCTCCTCAGCGGTGAGCTGTGAGTGCGTGGTCGAAGCCGGGTGGATCACCAGGCTGCGCACGTCTCCGATGTTGGCGACATGGCTGTGTAGCTGCAGACCCTCGACGAACTTCTGTCCGGCTTCAACGCCCCCGACGATCTCGAAGCTCAGCACGCCACCGGTTCCCTTGGGGGCGTACTTCTTCGCACGGTTATGCCACGGGCTCGACTCGAGGCCTGCGTAATTGACCGAGACCACCTGCGGGTGAGCCTCGAGGAACTTCGCCACCGCGAGTGCGTTGTCAGTATGACGCTGCACGCGCAGCGAGAGCGTCTCGATGCCCTGGGCGATCAGGAAGGCATTGAACGGCGATGCCGCAGCACCGAGATCGCGGAGCAGCTGCACGCGTGCCTTCAGGATGAACGAGAGGTTCACGCCGAATGCGCCGCCCACGCCAAGGTCCCGGGCGTAGACAAGACCGTGGTAGCTCGGATCGGGCTGGTTGTAATTCGGGAAGCGATCCGGGTACTTCGCGTAGTCGAAGGTCCCGCCGTCGACGATCACGCCGGCGACCGCCGTGCCGTGGCCGCCGAGGTACTTGGTCGCCGAGTGCACAACGATGTCGGCACCGAATTCCAGCGGGCGGATCAGGTACGGCGTTGCGACGGTGTTGTCGATGATCAGCGGGACGCCGAATTCATGTGCAACTGTGGCGACGCCTTCGATGTCGAGAACGTCATTGCGCGGATTCGAGATGGACTCGCCGAAGAACGCCTTGGTGTTCGGACGAATCGCGGCCCGCCATGAATCGAGATCATCGGGATTCTCGACGAACGAGACCTCGATGCCCAACTTGGGCAGTGTGTAGTGGAACAGGTTGTAGGTACCGCCGTAGAGCGAGGGGCTCGAGACGATGTGGTCACCGGACTCGGCGATGTTCAAGATCGCGAGGGTCTCGGCGGCCTGGCCTGAGGCAACCAAGAGTGCGGCGAGGCCACCTTCGAGAGCCGCCACGCGATCCTCGACCGCGGCCTGGGTCGGGTTCATGATGCGGGTGTAGATGTTTCCGAGCTCCTTGAGCGCGAACAGGTTCGCGGCATGCGCGGTGTCATTGAAGACGTATGACGTGGTCATGTAGATCGGCAGCGCGCGAGCGTTGGTGGTTGCGTCGGGCGACTGGCCGGCGTGGATCTGCAGTGTGTCGAAAGACCAGGTATTGCTCACAAGAACTCCTACTGATTCGGGTACGCAAAATGCGTACGTCATTGACGATGCCTTCAGTTGGGCCTTGGCTCTCGCCAGACCCGCGCTTGCCCCCGAAGGGGCCAGGTCTTCTCTCGGAGCACCCCACCGCGGTTGGAGGGTTGCCGTCCAGCTAGCCGAGACTTAACGCTGGCACTCGTGACCTGCGGAAAAAGTAGCACAGGAGTGGGCGGGCCTGCCTATCGAGACCGCCCGCCTAGGCGGCCGGAGCGCTATCGCGGTGTCGACCACGACAGGCATCGCGACTGAGGTCGCGCATCATTTCCAGCCAACCGGCCGGAGGCAGACCTGCCGTGATGGATCGGCGCAGGAGTTCGGCCAGCGCGTATCCGGGTTCCTCGACGTGCACGCGATCGAGCGCCGCCATCGCCCGCACGCCGTCACCGATCAGCCAGGCGAGCAACGCGGTCACCGTGCCAATCGGAGCGGTGACCTCGCCTGGCGCGCTGCGCAGCAGACCAGCGGCCATGTCGAAGGCTCGATGAGCATTGTGCTCGGCATTGTGCTCGGCATCGTGAGCGATCTCCCAGATCGCTGTATCGCGCACCCGAACGTCACCGAGTGCCCAGAGAGTCTCAGCTGCGCGATCGACGTCGATAGGCATCGACGTGAGGAGCACTTCGCGCACGAGCTCTATTGACTCATCTCGCCAGAGCTCAAATTCACGCTGGCGATCCACGGCACTCGCGAGCCGTTGCGCGCGCGACTGTCGAAACCCGGCGAGATGCTCGCGAGTCAGTGCTTGGCGCGCGGGCTCGGCAGCACAAATGTCGATCACTGACTGCCTGTCGGAAAGCCTGCCCACCCCAGCCAGCACGAAACGCGCTGCCGTCGCCTCCGCAATCGCCGGATCTACCGGATTACCTGCGGATGAGCAGCATTCCGGCTCTGAGCACAGATAGCTCCACCACCTGTCCCCTGACATGAGCAGGGCATCGCGCACATGACAGTCACTGGGAGCGAGCCGTTCGAGCACCGTGGTGACGAACTCGCGCGAACGCAGCTCACCTTCCTGATCATGTGTTGGGTCATCCTGCGCCGGCACGACACAGAGGATCACCTCGTCGTGCTCGGCACGCTGTTGCAGCACGGCATCGACCCATTCGTCCGAGGACACCCTCTCCGGTGGAAGGTCCAGCCGCATGGTGAGCCGCAGCCTGCCATCGTTGAGCCACAACACGATCAGGCTGTCGCAAGGAGTGAATCCGAGAAGGTACGGAATGCTCGCGACGATGGAATCGGGGCCGGTGAGGATGAGTTCAGGATTCTGCATTCCCGAACTGTGCGATGCGGAGCCTTCACGAGCCAGGCCGGTGAGGAATCTGTGCGGGCGCTGTCACCGCTGTGGAAAAAAGGATCGGCCGTCGAAGGCTTCCCCTCCTGCGACGACCGATCTGACAGAACCTTAGGCGTACCCCGTCAGCGGCCTGACACCGACACGCCGAAATCCGGATCGCGGAATTACTTCGCGGCCGCGAACTTCTCGCCGGCCTTGCGGTACCAGCCGATGAGGCAGCCGATGCCGACGAGGATCTGCGGGACATATGAACTCGCGCGCCACACGAGATCGGCCGCGGTCGCATCACCCTTCGAGGCACCCAGGCTCACCAAGATGGTGATCATCAGGGCATCGACTGTGCCCAAGCCACCCGGGGTGATCGGCACCATCAGCATGATCTGGCTGATACCGAAGGCCGCAAAGGCCGCGATCATCGAGGTGCCCGGCTTGTCCCAGCCCTGCACGCCGCGCAGCGCGACATACAGGATCAGGAACTGGGTCAACGAGACAGCAATCTGGGCGCCGGTGATGGCCGCCCAGCGCGCCTTGAGCAGGCCGTACATATCGGCACGGAACTTGGTCAGCGGGGGGACGAGATCAGTGGTGGCCAGTGCCTTGATCTTGCCGCGCAGCGGGTTGATCAGCTTGTTGCCCAGGTGGCCGAGGGCGATCGCGAGCCGCTCGGAGCGCATGACCAGCACGAACAGAACGATGGCCACGATCAAGATGCCCAGGCCCAGGAGGCCGACGGCCGTGTAGGAGTTCTCACCACCGGCCAAGGTCAGGGCCACCACGCCCAGGATCGGGAAGCCCAGGCTGATGAAGGTGCTCCAGATACCGACTGCGGTGATAGCCGCGGTGCTCGCGGTCGGCGTGATGCCAAAGCTGGTGAGCATGCCGTACTGCACGGCCAGGCCCACGGCCCCACCGGCGGGGACGCCGTTGCTGATTGCGAAAGCAGCCTGATTGACCTGCTCCGAGCGCCAGAACTTCAGGCCAGGGGTTGCCGCCTTGAACGGGAAGCCGTAGGCCAGCAGGTACAGCAGCACCGTGGCGACCACCAGGATCATGGCCGCCGCTCCCATGGACTGCAGCGAGTTCCAGGCATCCTGGTAACTGCCGATCTGGGGAATGACCTTCCAGAAGATCAGGACGATGAACGCGATGCCGATGATCCCCAGGATGATCGACTTCTTGGGGTCGAGCTTGCTGGCCGCGCCACCCGAGGAAGTCGGATTCTCGCTGGCACCACTGGACGGCTGCTGATCGGTCATGTGCGGAGCCTGCCATAGATTCCCAAAAACGGGGGGCCCCTGCAGGCGCGAAACACGGGCGCGGCAGTATTCCCTTATGCGGCTGGATCACATCTCTTACGCGTGCACCTCGGCAGAGCTCGCTGACACCGTTCAGCGCATCGGCTCAGATCTCGGAGCGACCTTCGTTGACGGCGGTCGCCACCCCTCCTTCGGCACTCGCAACTTCGTCCTGCCCCTCGCCGGTGGCTGTTACATCGAGGTCGTCTCAGCACTCGATCACCCCTCCGCCGACAAGGCCGCCTTCGGTCGCGCCGTGCAGCAGAGGGCGAATGAAGGCGGCGGCTGGATGAGCTGGGTCGTCGCAGTCGACGATGTCACTGTCGTCGAGGAGCGCCTGGGCCGTGAGGCCCGTGCCGGTCATCGCATCCGCCCCGACGGTGTCGAGCTGTCCTGGAAGCAGATCGGTGTCCTCGATGTGATGGACGATCCGCAACTTCCCTTCTTCGTCGAGTGGAGTGGCGACCGCAGTCTGCATCCCTCCACAGGAGCCGGCCAGGTGGCCATTGATCGCATCGAGATCTCCGGCGACTCCGATCGCATCTGTACTTACCTGGGAGAGCCGAGCGACCACCCACTTGATGAGATCGACGTGGTCTGGGTTTCCGATGACGAGCCTGGTGTGCTGGCGGTAACCTTCACGACACCGCACGGTCTTGTCCGGATCGACTAGTTCCTCAAACCCACGGCCTTAGGAGTCGAACGTGAGCCAGAGCGACGGCATCCCCGAAGGCCTGAAGAGCACCGCGGGCGTGATCTGGCGCATCCTGGTCATCCTGGCCGGCATTGCCGTGGTCGGTATGGTGTTCAACCAGATCTTCGCCGTGGTCTTCGCCCTCTTCTTCGCCATGCTCGTCACTGCCTGGACACAGCCGGTCATGAACCTGTTCCACAAGTTCCTGCCCAAGGTCGTCTCGATGATCCTGGCCCTGCTCGTGATCATCTCCGCGATCGTGCTGATCCTCTACGTAGTCGTGAGCTCATCGATCAGCGAGGGCCCGAAGCTCGTGACCTCGATCACCACCGGCTTCGATGACATCAAGCAGTGGCTGCAGACCGGCCCACTTCACCTATCCGATAGCTCACTGGGCAACCTGATCGACCAAGCGAAGACGGCCAGCGGCAACGTCGCCAAGGGCTTCCTCGGTGATGCCCTCGGCGCACTCGGCTCGATCGGCACCATCGTGATCGGCGGATCGGTGTTCTTATTCGGCGTCATCTTCTTCCTGATGACCCCCAACACGATCTGGAACTGGATCCTCGGCTGGATGCCAAAAAAGGCCGCGAATCACATTGACACCGGCGGACACATTGCCTGGGATTCCATCTCCGGCTACACCCGCGGCATCGTTATCGTCGCCCTCTGCGACGCCACGCTGGTCTTCATCGGCCTGACCATCCTGCGCGTTCCTCTCGCCCCTGCCTTGGCAGCGGTGGTCTTTATCGGCGCTTTCATCCCGGTGATCGGCGCACCCATCGCGACCTTCTTCGCCGCCATCGTCGCCCTGGCCGAGAATGGCCCGATCATCGCGCTTCTCGTTGTTGGCCTCACTGTCGTGGTCGGCTCCTTCGACGGTGATGTGCTGCAGCCATTGGTCATGGGCAAGGCGGTGAACCTGCATCCGCTCGCGATCATCATCGCCATCGCGATCGGCTCCCTCAGCCTGGGAATCGTGGGAGCCTTGATCGCCGTTCCCGTGGCCGGCGCTCTCTACGGAGTGCTCAAGTACGTGACGAACAAGGACCCCGACAGGCCATATCACTCCTACGTCGAGCCGATCACCACCGACGCAAAGTAGGCCTGGCTCAGCTCACCACCCAACAGCCCTCGAGGTGATCGTCGATCGCTCCGATGGCCTGCATCGCAGCGTGCATGGTGGTCGGACCGATGAATACGAACCCGCGCTTCTTGAGAGCCTTGCTGAGTTCCTTCGACTGAGACGACTGCGCCTCGATCTCCGACATTGCTCGAGTTCGCACCCGCTCGGGCTGGGCGAAGGACCAGACGAGCGCATCGAGAGCGCCGTCACCCTCCTCGGCCTGCCAAGCTCTGAGGGCGCGGGCATTAGTGATGGTGGCATCGATCTTCGCTCGATTGCGGACGATGCCAGAGTTCGCCATCAATCGTTCGCGATCGACATCCGAGTATCCGGCGACCACATCGGCATCGAAATACGCGAAGGCCGATCGGAAGTTCTCGCGCTTGCGCAGGATCGTGAGCCAGGAGAGGCCGGACTGAAAGGCCTCCAGAGTTAAGCGCTCGAAGAGTGCGTGATCTCCGTGAACCGGCTTGCCCCACTCACGGTCGTGGTAATCGCGATAATCGGCAGAGCCCGCACCCCATGCACAGCGCGAGCGACCATCATCTCCGACGACCAGGCTCACGCCGGGTCGTAGAAACGCAGTTCGGTGGGCTCGCGGAAGAGTGAATCACCGAGTGCGTTGAAAGCAATCACGTGGGAAGTCAGCATGTGCGCATCCCAGTGCTCACGCGAGGTCCACTTCTCGAGCATGAGCCAGGTGTCAGCGTCGTTCTCGGAAACCACGAGGTCGTACATCTCGCAGCCATCCTCGGCAAGCGAATCGGCAACGAGCCCGGCGATCTTCACGCGAACCTCATCGCGAATCTCGAGCCTGGGCTTGAGGACTGCTACCAAGTACAACGGCTGCACACCGACTCCTTTCGTGGTGCGCACACGCTAACACCCACCGACCGAATCACTCAGGAAGCATGCCCTGGGGTGCCTCGCCACGAAGAGAGGCCTCGATCTCTGGTGGCGCCTCCAGGCTTCGGGTACTTGCCACGCCCATCTCATTGAGCTTGCGCGCCTGGGACATCGCATTGCGGTCAAAGCTACCCACGAACTTGTTGTATCCGTTGACCGCCGACTGCAGGCCGGCCCGCATATCGGCGAGGTGCTCGACGAGCACGCCGAGACGCTTGAGCATCTCAGCTCCGGCCAGCCGGATCTCCTCGGCGTTGTCATGCATGAGCTTGCGCTCGTAGCCAAACCCGATGGTGCGCAGCAAGGCGAGCATCGTGGTGGGCGTGGCGATCACTACCCGCTTCTCAAAGGACTTCTCGAGCAGGAGGCCGTCGGAATCGAGAGCCGAGGAGAGCAGCGACTCGAACGGCAGGAACATCACGACGAAGTCAGGGCTGACAGTCGAGTCGGAGTACCGCTTGCCGGCCAGTTCATTGACCCGGGCCATGACGTCGCGGGCGTGCTTGACCAGCGACTGCTCACGGATGAGATCGTCATCGGTGCCGGCCGCCGCCCAGTAGGCATCGAAGGGGAACTTGGCGTCGACGAGCACCTCACCCCCACCAGGCAGGAGCACAGCAATATCGGGGCGACCGGCAGAGGACTCCCCCGCACGGGTGTCCTGACGGCGATAGTGCGCGCCTTCGACAAGGCCGGCGTGGTCGAGAAGGCGCTCAAGCTGCATCTCCCCCCACTGGCCGCGCGTTTGGCCCTTGGTCATCGAGGCCACGATCTGCGAGGTTGCCGAGGAGAGCGAGGCGTACTGGTCGCGCATGGCCCCGATCTGCTCACGGAGGGCTGTTTCAGCCTCGGTGCGGCGCTCGCTGGCTGCGGTGGTGGAGCGCTGAAGGCCATCGAGGCTCTCGCGCACCGGGGCCAGTAGGCCCAGAAGATCACCGTGCTGTGCGGCCGCCGAATTGAGCCGTGAATTCTCGGCTGCAAGGACAGCAATCTGGCCGGAGAGCTCAGCAGTACGGCGTGAGGAGACAAGCCAGGACACG
The DNA here is from genome assembly GCA_024639145.1 of Actinomycetes bacterium. Lineage (GTDB taxonomy): Bacteria > Actinomycetota > Actinomycetes > S36-B12 > S36-B12 > CAIKZY01. The sequence goes on from JAHEIZ010000013.1 coordinate 33,791, forward strand.
AGGTAGCCCACGGCGGCGGCAAGCACCGCGATGATGGCGAAGGTCAGCACGCCTCGATTGTGGCAGCGGGGTCAGACATCCCCCGGCCTCCGATCAGCGCGAGTCGCTGGACGCCACCTCGATGACCGCGCGCCCGGCCTCCAGCCGGGCCACGGGCACTCGGAACGGGCTGGCCGAGACATAGTTCAAGCCCGCACGATGGAAGAAGTGGATCGACTCCGGATCTCCGCCGTGCTCCCCGCACACCCCCAGCTTCAGATCAGGCTTGGTCTGACGGCCCTCCTCGACTGCGATGTTCACCAGTCGGCCTACGCCGTCAGCATCGATGGTCTCGAAGGGCGAGATCGTGAGCACGCCCTTCTCCAGGTACTGGGCGAAGAAGGCGGCCTCGACATCGTCTCGACTGAAGCCCCAGGTGGTCTGAGTGAGGTCGTTGGTGCCGAATGAGAAGAAATCCGCTACCTCGGCAATGCGATGGGCGGTGAGCGCAGCGCGTGGCAGTTCGATCATCGTGCCGATCGGCAGGTGCAGCTCGACGCCAGTCTCGAGACTTACCTCCGCGAGTACCGTCTCGAGTTCTTCGCGCATGAGGATGAGTTCCTGAGCAGAACCCACGAGCGGCACCATGATCTCGGCGACGGGAGTTCCACCGTCGCGCATACGCGAGACAACAGCCTCGGCCAGCGCTCGCACCTGCAGCGCAAACAAGCCAGGAACCACGAGTCCAAGACGCACTCCGCGCAATCCGAGCATCGGATTCGACTCGTGGAGGCGGTTAACGGCCGCAAGAAGCCGCTCATCTGCCGTCGTGTCCTGCCCCGCTGCCTGCGCAAGCGCCACTCGCACCATGAGATCAGCGCGATCGGGCAGGAACTCGTGCAACGGTGGGTCCAGGAGGCGGACCGTGACGGGCAGGCTGTCCATCTCGGTGAGCAATTCGATGAAGTCACCGCGTTGCAATGGCATCAACGCGTCAAGCGCCAGACCTCGCTCGGTCGCGTTATCGGCCAAGATCACACGCTCGATCAGCTCACGGCGCTCGCCGAGGAACATGTGCTCGGTACGGCACAGGCCGATGCCCTCGGCACCGAGCTGCCGCGCTCGTGCGGCATCCTCGGCCGTGTCGGCGTTGGTGCGCACGCGCAGGCGTCGCACATCGTCGGCATGCGCCAGCAGTCGGTCGACGCACGCGACGATCGCGGCGGAATCCTCGTTAAGAGTCGGCAGCACGGCCTCCATACCCTCGAGAAGGTAGCGCACGACTGGTGACGGCGAGACGGGAATCTCGCCAAGGAAGACCTCACCCGACGCGCCGTCGAGGGAGATGAAGTCTCCCTCGTTGATGGTCAGGCTCGTGCCGTCAGCGAGGTTCACCACGGCCGTATGCGAGGCTTCATCCACGATCAGCTTGTCAGCGCCGCAGACTGCAGGCTTGCCCATGCCACGGGCCACCACAGCCGCATGACTTGTCTTGCCACCGCGGCTGGTGAGGATTCCCACCGCTGCCACCATTCCGGCGAGATCATCAGGATTCGTCTCGCGACGCACCAGCACGACCGTGCGTCCGGCTTCGACCCAGTCGACCGCGCGCTGCGGATCGAAGACCACCTGGCCGACTGCAGCGCCTGGTGATGCCGGAATCCCCTTGGTCAGAAGCACGCGCTCGGTACCGACGGCTAGCTGAGGCACGAGAAGCTGTGAGAGCTGCTGCCCGGAGACACGCATCAGCGCTTCGTCCTCGGTAATCAGGCCCTCGTCAAGAAATTGGGTAGCAATGCGGAACGCGGCACCGGCCGTGCGCTTGCCCACGCGAGTTTGCAGGAGCCAGAGCTTGCCGCGCTCCACGGTGAACTCGATGTCACAGAGGTCGCGATAGTGGGTCTCGAGCCGACGCATGGTCTGTGCGAGCTGCGTGGCCACCGCAGGGTTCACCGTAGCGAGGTCGGCCAGCGTCAGGGTGTTGCGGATGCCGGCGACGACATCCTCGCCTTGAGCATTCTGCAGGTAGTCGCCGTAGTGACCGGGTGACCCTGTGGCGGGATCGCGTGTGAAGGCCACACCGGTACCGGAATCCTCACCGAGATTTCCGAAGACCATGGCGCAGATGTTCACTGCGGTGCCAAGGTCATTGGGAATGCGCTCGCGTCGACGGTAAAGCTTTGCGCGGTCGCCGTTCCATGACTCGAAGACGGCCTTGACCGCCATGTCGAGTTGCTCGCGCGGATGCTGCGGGAACTCGCGACCGGTGTGATCGCGGATCACGGACTTGTAGTTCTCGACGAGCTCTTGAAGTACCTCGGCACTGAGCTCGCTCTCGGAGATCACGCCTGCCTTGTCGACCGCGCGCTCAAGTGCATTGGCAAAGATCGATGGCTCAATGTTCATCACCGTGCGACCGAACATGGAGATCAGCCGTCGGTAGGAATCCCACGCGAAGCGCTCATCACCGGAAGCATCAGCGAGACCCTTGACTGACGCGTCATTGAGCCCGATGTTGAGGATTGTGTCCATCATGCCCGGCATCGAGAACACAGCTCCGGAACGCACCGAGACGAGGAGCGGATCATGGAGATCGCCGAGTCGGCGATCAAGGGCATCCTCGAGACGGCGAAGTGCCGCCGTGACCTGCACGCGCAACTCCGGCGGCTCCGCATCATGAGTGAGGAACCAACGGCAGGCATGGGTGGTAATCGTGAAGCCCGGCGGAACCGGCAGGCCAAGTCGCGTCATCTCCGCGAGGTTGGCGCCCTTGCCACCCAGGAGATCCTTCTGCTCACGGCTTCCCTCAGAGAAGTCGTAGACGTAGCGGGTGTCAGCCATGTGTCCTCCATGCAGCAGCGGCAGTCGCACGGGGGAAGTCGTGCACCACGACGTCCTGTCCGTGCGGGCAGATTAGCCGTAGTTGTCTAGACATCTTTGCGCTGCAAACGCGTGCACGTCAGGGACGTACGTCACATTCATCCGTAGTCCTGACGATGACAACGATGTCAGCCATATTCACGCGCTCCAATGCGCGTCAATGGATCAGGCGCGAACGAAGGTATGGGTCGGTACTCCCCGAATCCCCCCATTGCCCCAGAAGACATCACCGGCCATCGGGTGCTGCAGCAGATCGTCGTCGCTCATGCGATAACGCGCCGTGGTCACGAGTACGTCACTTCCGTCAGCCCCGCCGAACGCAAGGCTGGTCACATTCGGCACGGGCAGGTGATAGACGCCCACCTGCTCGCCTGACGGTGCATGCCTGGTGATTGCACCGGAGCCGAAGTGCGCCACCCACACGTGACCGTGCTCATCGACACTCAGTCCATCCGGAAGGCCGGTATCGGGATCGAAAGCGCAGAACTCGCGCGACTCCCCCAGCTCGCCCAGAGAAGGATCGAAGTCGAAGACGCGCACCGAGTAGGTGAGCGAGTCGATGTAGTAGAACGAGCGATCGTCGGGACTCCAGCCGAGCCCATTCGACACGTTGATTCCCTCGAGCATCACCGTCGCGCCACCCATGGCATCAACCCGATAGAGGCAGGCTCGACCGAGACGTTCCTTGTCGCGACTTCCGACCCACAGACGTCCACGTGAGTCGACCTTCGCGTCGTTCATGCGCACAAGCGGGTCTACCTCGATGCGGTCACCGAACTGCACTACTCCCGAGCCGTCGGCATCACAGACATAGAGCCGGTCAAACCCGACAAGCAGGAGTCGGCCGCAATCGGTCGGCAGCACCGCCGACACCTCTCCACCCGGCTCGAAGGTGTGCAGCAGACGCCCGTGCGAATCGAGACGATGCACTAATCCGGCCGTGATGTCCACGAATAGCCAGGTGCCTGAGGCCGCATCCCAGGCCGGGCCTTCTCCCAGGGCAGACCCGATCGAGAGAAAGTGCTGCATGCGCGCAGACTACTTCTCGTCGCTGATCAGCACCCGAGTGAATCGAAAACCGGTGCAGGTAATCACGCGCCCGGGGCGCCTGCCGTAGACGGCGCAGAAGTCCTTGGTGCCCTGGAACCTCATTGTGCCGAGCATGATGACCCACGGAATTCCGGTGCCTGGGCACCTCCAGCCATGCAGCGCATCCCAGCCATCACTGACGCGCTCATCAGAGACAATGGCTTCACTCGGGATGGTGAACTCTCGGGTGAGCCCGCCGAGGATCTCCCACGTCGAGAGCCGAACACGGAGACCGCCTGGGACTTCTTCCAGGAATGCCATGCTTGCGTCTACAGGTACTCGGTGACCGTGTCGAGCGGCAGTCGAGCGCTGCGCTCTCGGAATGCCTCTGCACTCGGGTAGCCGATGTTGACCAGCAGGATCGAGCGCAGCGGGGAGTTCGGGAAGAACTCCTCGTCGACACCAACATTGTTGAATCCCGCCATCGGACCCGCGGCAAGGCCAAGTGCGCGCACCGCGAGGATGAAATAGCCCGCCTGGATCGAGGCATTGAAGCGGGCGAAGCCATTGCGATTCTCGAAGCTGTCGTCGAAGCCAGGCTTCATGCCTAGTGCTCCGGGAGCGAGCAATTCGATGTGCTCATGGAAATCGGTGTCGGCCGCCAGGATTGCGGTCACGGGAGCCTCGGTGATCTTCTGCTGGTTGCCAGCGGAGGCAAGCGGCAGTAGTCGAGCCTTGGCCTCAGGGGTCCGCACGAAGGACACGCGCAGCGGGCCGCTGTTGATGGCGGTGGGGGCCCAGCGGAGCAGGTGCACGATGGCGGCGAGCTGAGCATCAGTCACGGGCTGGTCGGTGAAGGAATACGCGGTGCGCGCCTCATGGAACAGTGCAGCAGCACTTGCGGCATCAATGCCCAGTAGGGCGGTGTCGAACTCGGTGCTCATGGGATCTCCTCGGGTCAGATCACATTATCCCACATAGTTGACCATTCAATAAATCGACTTCGGACGACATAAGAACGAGGGGCCACGGCAATTGCCGTGGCCCCTCGTGACAGGTACTGACTAGCTGCAGCCGGAGGTGCTTCCGCAGCCTTCGCAGACGTAGCAGGAGCCGGCCGGGCGCATCTTGATCCCGCAGGTCATGCACAGCGGGGCATCGGAGGCGGTACCGGTGATCTGCTCGAGCAGCTCGGCGCTCGAGTGAGCGACGATCGGCGCCTTGGGAGTGGCAACCTCAGCCTCGGTTGCTGCGTCCTCGACGGCCACGTCGAGATCAGCGGCCGGGGCGATGGCTGCGGGTGCTCCGTAGCCGGCCACGGTTGCCGAACGCTCATCAGCACTGAAGATGCCGAGCGCCTCGCGCTTGTCGTAGGGCAGGTAATCGAGGGCCAGACGACGGAAGATGTAATCCATGATCGACTGCGAGATGCGGATATCCGCATCGTCGGTCATGCCCGCCGGCTCGAAGCGCATATTCACGAACTTCGAGACGAAGGCCTCCAGCGGCACGCCGTACTGCAGTGCGATGCTGATGGCGATCGAGAAGGCATCCATCACGCCGGCCAGGGTCGAGCCCTGCTTGCCCAGCTTGAGGAACACCTCACCGAGGGCGCCATCTTCGTAAGCACCTGCGGTCATGTAACCCTCGGCGCCGGCCACCGAGAAGCTGGTGGTGCGGCTCGGGCGCGACTTCGGCAGACGACGGCGGATCGGCTGGCCTGCGGCGATCGACGCAGCGACGGCCTCGACCACCTCATCGACCTTGGCCGCCTTGCCATCGGACAGCGGCTGACCGACCTTGCAGTTGTCGCGGTAGATCGCGAGAGCCTTGATGCCCATCTTCCAGCCCTGGAAGTAGATCTCGGCAACTTCCTCGACCGTGGCCGACTCCGGCATGTTGACGGTCTTGGAAATGGCTCCGGAGATGAACGGCTGAACAGCGGCCATCATGCGCACGTGGCCCATCGGAGTGATGGAGCGAACGCCCATGGCGGTGTCGAACACTGCGTAGTGCTCGGGCTTGAGGCCAGGAGCGTCCACAACGTGGCCGTTCTCGGAGATGTACTCGACGATTGCCTCGACGGTCTCCTCGGTGTAACCGGCCTTGCGCAGTGCACGCGGGATGGTCTGGTTGACGATCTGCATCGAGCCGCCGCCGACGAGCTTCTTGAACTTCACCAGGGAGAAGTCGGGCTCGATACCGGTGGTGTCGCAGTCCATCATGAAGCCGATGGTGCCGGTCGGGGCGAGAACCGAAGCCTGCGCATTGCGCCAGCCGTTCTTCTCGCCGGTCTTCAGGCACTCTTCCCACGCCTTGTTCGCCAGCTTCTGGACGTCACCGTCGAGGCTGGTGATGGTGCGCACGGTGTCATTGGCCGCTGCATGCTTACGCATGACGCGCTTGTGACCATCGATATTGCGTGCGTAACCCTCGTACGGACCGACAACACCGGCCAGCTCGGCGCTCCGCTTGTAGGCAGAGCCGGTCATGAGGCTAGTGATCGCCGCAGCCAGTGCACGGCCGCCATCGCTGTCGTAGGGAAGGCCGGTGGCCATGAGCAGCGCACCGAGGTTGGCGTAGCCGATACCCAGCTGGCGGTAACGACGGGTGGTGTCGCCGATGGGCTCGGTCGGGAAGTCAGCGAAGGAGATCGAGATATCCATCGCGGTGATGACGAATTCGACTGCCTTGGCAAAGCGCTCACCGTCGAATGTGTCATCGTCCTTGAGGAAGGTGAGCAGGTTCAACGAGGCCAGGTTGCAGCTGGAGTTGTCGAGACTCATGTACTCCGAGCAGGGGTTGGACGCATTGATGCGGCCGGTCTCGGGGTTGGTGTGCCAGTCGTTGATGGTGTCGTCGTACTGGATGCCCGGGTCAGCACATGCCCATGCTGCCTCGGTCATCTTCGCAAAGAGTTCCTTGGCGTCAACGGTCTCGACCACGCGGCCATCGGTGCGTGCAGTGAGGCCGAAGGGATCACCGTTCTCGACAGCGCGCATGAACAGATCGGAGACGCGCACCGAGTTGTTGGCGTTCTGGTACTGAACGGAGGTGATGTCCTTGCCGCCGAGATCCATGTCGAAGCCGGCCTCCTTGAGGACGCGGATCTTCTCCTCCTCGCGCACCTTGGTCTCGATGAACTCCTCGATATCGGGGTGATCGACGTCGAGCACGACCATCTTCGCTGCGCGACGGGTAGCGCCACCGCTCTTGATGGTGCCGGCAGATGCGTCAGCACCGCGCATGAAGGAGACCGGGCCGGAGGCGGTGCCACCGGAGGACTTCAGGAGCTCCTTGCTGGAGCGGATGCGCGAGAGGTTCAGGCCGGCACCCGATCCGCCCTTGAAGATGAAGCCCTCCTCCTTGTACCAGTTGAGGATGGAATCCATGGTGTCGTCGACCGACAGGATGAAGCAGGCACTGACCTGCTGCGGGGCGGTGGTACCGACGTTGAACCACACGGGCGAGTTGAAGCTGAACACCTGGTGCAGCAGCATGTAGGTGAGCTCATGCTCGAAGATCTCGGCATCGGCGTCGGTACGGAAGTAGCCGTGCTCCTTGCCGGCCTTCACGTAGGTGAGCACGACGCGATCGATGAGCTGCTTGAGGCCCCACTCGCGCGCCTCGGTGCCGACGGCGCCACGGAAGTACTTGGTGGTCACGATGGTGGAGGCGTTGACGCTCCAGAAGTCGGGGAACTCCACGCCACGCTGTTCGAAGACGATATCGCCGGTCTTCCAGTTGGTCTGGACGACGTCGCGACGCTCCCAGTTGACGCCGTCATAGGGATGCTGTCCGGGAGTCGTGTAGAGCCGCTCCATGGTGAGACCGGGCTTGCGCAGGGTGTTGTGCACGAACGCAGCCGGAGCACTGGTGGTAACTGACATGGGTGGTGCCTTTCTTCCTCAGGAGCGGTTACTGGAATGGGAAGTCGTGGTGGGCTCTTGCCCGGTGGGTTCGCCCTCTGCACGCAGCAGGGCGATCTCGGCCTCGAAGTCATCGAGCGTGTCGAATGACCGGTACACAGAGGCAAAGCGCAGATAGGCCACTTCGTCGAGCTCACGAAGCGGACCAAGGATGGCCAGGCCAACCTCCATCGCCGGGATCTCGGCGGTTCCGGTGGCGCGGAGGGCGTCTTCAACCTTCTGGGCCAGCAGGGCAAGGTCGTCCTCACTGACCGGGCGACCCTGACAGGCCTTGCGAACGCCGGAGACGACCTTGGCCCGGCTGAAGGGCTCGAGAGCACCGGAGCGCTTGGCAATCAGGAGGGATGCGGTCTCGGCGGTGGTGAAACGACGGCCGCAGGCGGCACACTCACGACGACGACGGATGGCGGCGCCATCGTCGACCGTGCGCGAATCCACGACTCGTGAGTCGTCTTCACGACAGAACGGGCATCGCATGTTGTGTACCTCCCTTCCCAAAGCTTCACTTCTGTCACATCTGTGGGGCCAGTTCGGGCTTCCTGTGGGTGAATCTGGGGATTCCCTGTGGAAAGCCTGTGACCCAATAACCACAACCTGTGGACAAATCACATGGCTGCAACTACTACATCTAGGGGTAGGAACGTACTGCTAATACCAGGGGAACGCAAGGCTCATTTCGCGGCGCGTCGCGCCGAATCAGCCGGAAATCGGAACGATCAGCTGCTGGCCGGTGACCAGCTCGCCGCGCGTAAGGCCATTGAGGTCAGCCAGGGTCTGCATCATCGAACGGGGATCGCCGTTGGGCTGCAACGACTTCGCGATACTCCAGAGAGAATCCCCCGCCTGCACGACGACACTGGCAGTGGCCGGACCGCCCGCGTTGGCCGAGGCGTCGGCTGAGGTGCCACCCGCGGCGACCAGGATGAGCAGCAAGGTGACGACAGACAGGAGAAAGAACACCGCAGCGCGACCGCGTGACGTCAGACGGATCGGCTGGCGCGACTGAGTTGAGCGTGCCGAGTGAGCGGCGCGAACCGGGCGGGCAGTACGGGGAAGGGTGGTTGCGAGGGCCATCTCAGTTCCTTTCGGGGAAGTATCGAACGTGTGTTCGATCGAACGCATGTGCGATGTGTAGCACGGTTTACCCGACACGTCCAGCCGACATTCGAACATGTGTTTGATTTTTTGAATCGTGGCAACTAACGTTTCGGTCATTGCCGCAGGCTGCCAGTGAGGTCTGACATCGGTTCGGAGCATGAGTTCCGGCCACGTCGACACCCAGCAGCCGGGCGAGTTACCGACCGAGAGGCACAGTGATGGCACCGAAGAAGAAGGCAGACGGCACTCCCCTGGCCAGCGTCAGTGAGTTCCCCGACGGCCCGGCCGATGACAGTGGCCTGACCGCTCGCCAGCGCTCCATCCTCGAGATGATCCGCACCACGGTCGATGAGCGTGGCTATCCGCCGAGCGTCCGCGAGATCGGCCAGGGGGTCGGCCTGACCTCATCGAGCAGCGTTGCCCATCAGCTGGTGACCCTTGAGCGCATGGGCTACCTGCGCCGTGATCCCAATCGCCCGCGCGCGCTCGTCGTGGCCGACGGCCCGGAGATCACGCCGTCGGTGGTCAAGCCCGATGCCGAGATCCGCGAGATCCACTCGGCCGGCGCATCCGTGAACGTGCCCCTCGTGGGTCGCATCGCTGCCGGTGGACCGATCCTCGCCGAGGAAATGATCGAGGATGTCTTCCCGTTGCCCCGCGATCTCGTGGGCACCGGTGAGCTCTTCATGCTCAAGGTCGTGGGCGACTCGATGGTCGACGCCGCGATCTGCGACGGGGACTGGGTTGTGGTGCGCCAGCAGAGCACCTGCGAGAGCGGCGATATCGTCGCGGCACTTCTCGACAACGAGGCAACCGTCAAGACTTTCAAGCGTCGTGATGGTCATGTCTGGCTGATGCCGCATAACCCTGCCTACGCACCGATCCTCGGTGACGAGGCCACGATCATGGGCAAGGTCGTCACGGTCCTGCGCAAGCTCTAGTTCGCTGCATCCAGTTCGTCACGCAGGCGGGTCAGTGCGCTCACGACCGTCGGGCGATCCGTCGTGTACCAGAACGGCGGAAGGCTCGCCCGCAGTGCGCGACCGTACCCGGCAGTCGCCAGACGCGAGTCGAGAATGGCCACGACTCCTCTGTCCTGCGGACCGCGAATGAGCCGCCCGGCTCCCTGGGCAAGCAGCAGTCCCGCCTTCGGCACGGCAATGGCTCGAAATCCCGAGCCTCCGGATTCGTCGACCGCTCGCTGACGAGCACTGAGCAACGGATCATCAGGTCTCGGGAACGGGATACGGTCGATGACCACCTGGATACAGGACTCCCCCGGCACATCAACGCCCTGCCACAGCGAGACCGTGCCCAGCAGGGTACTGGCCTGATCGGCGGCGAACTTATCGACCAGGTTGCCGACTGAATCACCCTTGCGCTGCACGAGCACCGGGTACTTCTTCGAGTCAAGGCGCACGCGCAGGTACTCCGCCGCACGCTCCACCCCGCGCCAGCTCGAGAACAGCGCAAGCGTGCGTCCTCCTGCGGCTTCGATCAGCTCAGCGAGCTCATCGAGTGCTTCCATGGCAATGCCCTCGCGACCGGGCGCCGGAAGATCCTTGGCCACGTAGAGGATCCCCTGCTTTGCGTGATCGAAGGGTGATCCAACATCCATCGTGACGACATTGGCCTCGCTGAGGCCGAGAGAGCCGACGAGCGAGTCGAATCCACCTCCGACCGTGAGCGTGGCACTCGTCAGCACGACCGGCGTCTTGTTGAACAATGCCTCGCGCAAGAGGCCGGAGACGGAGAGCGGGGCAAGCTTGAGGGTCGGCGCGCGATTCTCTCCGGGATCAAGCCAGACCACGTCATGCTCACCGGCGATCAGGAGTGAGCCCGCCACGTCATGGACATCCTCGAGTGCACCTCGAGCCTGCTGCCGTGCGGCCATGGCCGATGGCTCCTTGTCGCGATCGGCGGCTAGTTCGCTCATCGCGTTATTGCACGCATCGCGCACCATGGTCAGGGCAAGAAGCACGTTCTTCGGCAGTGATGTCAGCTGAGTGGGGCCGCCAAGCGCAAGGGACTCCTCGCGCATCGCATCATCGAGGGTCTCGGCGGCCACCTCGAGTCGTTCGACGTTCTCGGCGTCGATCTGCTTACGCACCCGGCTGATGGCCTTCTCGACCATCGCGACCGTGAGTTCCGAGGTGATCGCTGCCGTAGCCCGGTCGACGAGTTCGTGCCCCTCGTCGATGATCACTGCATCGTGCTCGGGAAGCACAGGAATGCCCTCAATGGCATCAATCGCGAGCATCGCGTGATTGGTGATGACGATGTCGGCCTCCTGCGCCTGTAAGCGGCGCTTGACCGTGAAGCATTCCTCGCCAAAGGCACACTTGCTTTCGCCGACGCATTCGCGTCGGCCGACAGAGATACTCCGCCACACACGAGGGTCGATCTCGTCCGGATATTCATCGCGATCGCCGGTATCGGTGTTCTCGGCCCACTCGCGCACAGCAATCACCTGCTCGCCGAGCTCGGTGCGCTTGGTGCTGAACAGTGCCTCGGATTCATCCTCGGGAACTGTGCCGTGCAACTTCTCGAGGCATATGTAGTTATTGCGCCCCTTGAGCACGGCATAGGTGACGGGTCGAGACATCACGGGCTCGAGTGCTTCCGCCAGTCGCGGGAGATCGCGCTCGACCAGCTGGCGCTGCAGGGCGAGCGTGGCCGTGGCGACGACGACCGTGTTGTTGGTGGTGGCTGCATGCACGGCAGCGGGAACGAGGTAGCCGAACGACTTGCCCGTGCCCGTGCCCGCCTGGACGATCACGTGCGAGCCCTCACCGATTGCCGTGGCCACGGCATTGGCCATCTCATGCTGACCCTCGCGCCGCTGGCCGCCCAGTGCCTCGACTACGGCATCAAGGGCGTTGTCGACATCGCTCATTCGCAGGCCGTGCGCAACTCGTTGGCCAGCATCTCGGGAACGCGCGCATGCAGGCGAGTGCCGGTCTCGCCGTGCTCCACACTGATGACGTCACCCGTCGCGTGCGCTCGAGAGATCAGGTCACCGCGTGCATAGGGCACCACGAGATCGATCTCCTGCATCAGGCTCGGCAGGTCTGCCTCGATAGCGAGCATGAGCTCGTCAATGCCCTCGCCGGTCTTCGCCGAGATCACCACCGAGTGCGGCTCGCGTCGTAACAGGTTCGTGACGATCTCAGGGTCGGCGATGTCAACCTTGTTGAGCACGATCAGCTCCGGCACATGGCCCGCGTCGACGTCGTTGAGTACCAGGCGAACGGCATTGATCTGGCCCTCGGGATCCTCATCGGAGGCATCAACCACGTGCACGATGAGATCGGCGTCCTTGACTTCCTCGAGAGTGGATCGAAAGGCCTCGACGAGCTGGTGGGGAAGGTGACGCACGAAACCGACGGTGTCAGCGAGGGTGAAGTCGCGCCCACTGGGGCTCTTTGCCTTGCGGATCGTGGGATCCAAGGTGGCGAAGAGCGAGTTCTCGACCAGCACGCCGGCACCTGTGAGTCGGTTGAGCAGGCTCGACTTGCCCGCATTGGTGTAGCCCGCGATCGCCACCGAGGGAATGCCTGCCCGGTGACGCGAGGCACGCTGCGTGACGCGCGACTTCTCCATCTCCTTGAGTTCGCGACGCAATTTCGTCATCTGCGCGCGAATGCGACGACGATCGGTCTCGATCTTGGTCTCGCCCGGGCCACGTGTGCCCACGCCTCCGCTCGCACTACCGCCGGCACCACCGCCCTGACGGGAGAGCGACTCGCCCCAACCGCGCAGGCGAGGCAGCAGGTACTGCATCTGGGCAAGGCTCACCTGTGCCTTGCCCTCGCGGCTGCGGGCATGCTGGGCGAAAATGTCGAGGATCAGCCAAGTGCGGTCGACGACCTTGACCTTGAGGATCGCCTCGAGCTGGCGTAGCTGACCGGGGGTGAGCTCACCATCGCAGATCACGGTGTCGGCGCCGGTGGCCTTGACGATCTCGTGCAGCTCGAGCACCTTGCCCGACCCGAGGTAGGTGGCGGGATCGGGATTGTCACGACGCTGGATGACACCATCGACGACCTCGGACCCGGCAGTCTCAGCCAACAGGGCGAGCTCGCGAAGCGAACGCTCTGCATCGCCGACAGTGCCGGAAGTCCAGACGCCGGCGAGGATGACCTTCTCCAGGCGGATCTGGCGGTACTCGACCTCGGTGACGTCCTCGAGTTCGGTCGATAGTCCCGAGACTCGACGCAGGCCCGCACGAGCCTCGAGCTCGTAATCGCCCGTGCTCTGCTGAACGTCGTCGAATTGGTGGTCGCTCATGGCTTAGCTGCTCACGGAAGCAGCACGGTGCCGCGGGCGACGAGATCGGCGGGACCGCGGAGCAGAAGATGCCCGGCCTCCGTCTCGGTGATGTTCAGAGTTCCGCCCGGCACGTCAACGCGAACCTCGCGACCAACAGGTGCACCCATGCGGCGCAGGTAGGCGAAGGCGGCCGCGCAAGCGCCGGTACCGCAGCTGAGTGTCTCGCCGACGCCGCGCTCGAAGACGCGCATGGAGATGTGATTGTCACCGAGGACGACGACGAACTCGACGTTCGCTCCCTCGTTGAATACAGCGGCCGGAGCGATGCCGGGCGAGAGTAGAAGATCACCGGCATCATCGAGGGAATCCACGAATGAGACGGCATGAGGATTAGGGATCATCACGCCGACTGCCGGCATCTGGCGACTGCCGACGGTGACGACCGCGGTGCCCGGAGGCGTGCTGGGAATGCCCATGTCGACCGTGATCGTGAGATCGGATTCCATGCTCACCGCGCGAAGACCACCGCGCGTCGCGATCAAGACCTCGGCATCGGTGATCAGGCCCGTGGCGTCGAGATAGCGTGCGAATACTCGAGAGCCATTGCCGCACATCTCCGAGATGCTGCCGTCGGCATTTCGATAGTCCATGAACCACTCGGCCGCGTCGGCCATCGAGGCCACCTCAGGCACTCGCGCCGTGCGCACCACACGAATGAGGCCATCAGCGCCTAGGCCGAAGTGACGATCGCAGAGGGCACGAACCTGCTCGGGCGTGATCTCGAGTTCACCCTCGTGATCGGGAATGAGGATGAAGTCATTGCCGGTGCCGTGACCCTTCACGAACCGCAATTCCGCATTCCTCGCCATGCCCTAGAGCCTAGTCGGCGCTCAGGCCCTGGCCGACGAAGCGAGCTCGTACCCGTGGATAACCTCCTGCAGCACATGCGGCCAGGAATCCGCGGGCTCATGAGTGCGATTGTGCTGAGCAATCCGCTCACGCAATGCTCGGTCGTAGGCCAGCTGGGCAATCGCCCCGGCCATCGCCCAGTCATCAGCACCGACAAGCCCCTCGATGCCGTCAGTGACGAATTGAGTGGTGCCGGATTCCGCGTGGATGACGAGCGGGAGCCCCGCGCAACGCGCTTCGAGTGCCGCAAGCCCGAATGATTCCTTGATCGAGGGCTGCACGTAGATGTCGGTGTGCGCGAAGACGTCGCGAATACCGAGCCCATCGAGTCGACCGGCGAAGGTGACCGCGAGCCCGTTCTTGCGCGCGAATCGCTCCGCACGACTTCGCTCAGGCCCATCGCCGATGATGGTGAGCTCGAGAGTGACGTCGCTGCCCAGCATGCGCTGCGCCGAGTTCAGCATCCGAAGCAACGGGATGACGCGCTTGCGGGGCGCGATGCGCATCACGCTGGCCATGCGCACGACATCATCGACTCGTGGCACCGGTTCCATGGCCCAGTCGCCTGGCGTGATGCCGTTCGGGATGACGATCACCGGCGCACTAGCTGGCGCGGCCTTCTCGATGCGGGCAGCCGCAATTCCGCTGACTGCCGACATCTGAATTCCCCATTGACTCCAGCCCAGGGCGCGATCGCTCATCGCGAAGGCACGCTCGGCCACCGGACCCCAGATGCAGTGCACGGTGACGAGCACTGGAAGCCCTGCGTCGCGCGCCGCGCGAATGGCACCCCAGGCAAATGGAGAGATCACGCCGGCATGCACGTGGACGGCATCCACGGGATCGGCCGCGAGAACGGAACTGACTTCGCGGTACGTACGTGGATGAAGGGGAAGTCCGGCGGGGATATGGGCGGCCACACGGTGGATGGTGATGCCGTCGAGGATCTCCGTGCCCGCGAAGACTTCACTGTCTCCCCCGGTGGCGGTGATCACCCGTACGTCATTACCCGCAACTGCCTGCTGGAGGGCCAGGGCGCGCACCTGGGTCTCGATCCCGCCCGTACGGGGCAGGTAGCAGTCACTGACGTGGGCGATCCTCACTCGGGTGACCGTACGCCACAATGGTCACACCATGACATCTCGACCCGCCTCTGACGCCCTCGGCAGTACCCGTTCGCGCACCCTGGTCTTCGTCCATGCACATCCCGACGACGAGGCACTGCTGACGGCCGGCACCATGGCCCGCGCTGTGGCCGAGGGCAACCGAGTCGTGCTGATCGTGGCCACCGATGGAGCAGCCGGGCTGACCGATGCCGAGCATGCCGAGGATCTCGCGGCACATCGCCAGGAGGAACTCAGCCGCTCAGCTCACATCCTGGGCGTCGACCGACTCATCAACCTCGGGTATCCCGACTCCGGCCTGCATGGGGAGGTCGCCGATGGTTTCGCGCATCAGTCCAAGTTCGCCATCGCCAAGCTGATCGCGGCGATTCTCGACGACGAGGACTGCGACATCCTGGTGGGCTACGACCCCTCAGGCGGCTACGGCCACCCCGATCACCTGCAGGTGCACAACGTGGTGCGCGCCGCTTATGTGCTCGCCAGGAAGGCACCGCGCCTATACGAGGCCACCTTGCCTCGTGAGCCAATTGCACGCGCCGTACGCATGGCCTCCACCTTGCACCTGACTCCCTCGGATTTCGACGCGAGCGAGTTCGATGATGCGTGGACGCCGAAGAATCGCATTACCCATCGGGTCAATGTGCGCGAGTACATGGCCCAGAAGAAGGACGCCCTGCGCGCTCATGCCTCGCAGTCAAGCGCCGACGGCACGATCCGCACCCTCGCAGTTCTCACTAGATTGCCGGGCCCGATCGCGAATCCGATCCTGGGCACCGAGTACTACGTCGAGGTTTCCCAGAGTGAGAGAGCCTCGTCGACTGCGGTCGCCGAGTCGTAGTCGATCCAGCGAATTCGGAAATCACGTCGGAACCAGCGCTGCTGGCGGCGAGCAAACCTGCGGGTGGCAAAGATGATGTCCTCACGCGCCTGTTCTTCGGAGATATCACCGTCGAGCATCGCGAGCACCTGCGAGTAGCCCAGCGCCCTCGACGCCGTGCGTGCCTGACGAAGCCCGACAGCGTCGAGCTCGCGCACTTCATTGACGAAGCCCGCCGCGAACATCGCATCAACGCGCTGTGCGATGCGCTCATCGAGTACGTCACGCGGGATCTCGAGACCGATGCGCACGGTCGGATAGACCTCGACCGGATCCGGGAGCTCGGCAACGAAGGGTTCACCGGTCAGTTCGATGACCTCCAGGGCACGCACGATGCGACGGCCATTCGACGGCAGGATCGCCGCTGCTGCCGCGGGGTCGACCTCCGCGAGGCGCGCATGCAATTCAGCGGGACCAACAGCCTCCAGCTCGGCCTCCCACTTGGCTCGTACCTGCTCATCGGTGCCCGGGAAATTTAAGTCATCGAGCACGGCGGAGACGAACAGCCCCGAACCACCCACCACCACCGGGACTCGATCGCGTGCCAGGACGTCATCAATGGCCGCACGAGCATCGACCTGGAACTCCGACACCGTGACCAGGTGCTCCATCGGCCAGATATCCATCAGGTGATGAGGAACTCCCCCGCGCTCCTGGATGGTCGGTGTCGCGGTTCCGATATCCATGCCTCGGTACACCTGCATCGAGTCGGTGCTGATGATCTCGCCACCGATGCGCTGTGCGATAGCCACAGCGAGTGCCGACTTGCCCGAGGCTGTCGGCCCAACTATCGCGAGGACGCGACTCATTCGCCGACGCGAATGGTGGGCAACCCCAGCATCACGCCGGGGGTGATGACCTCGATCGGCTGATCGGCAAGATCACCGGCGCGCGTGTGGCGCACGGAGATGAGTCGATCGGCGTTCAGGTGATGTGGGGCAGCGTGAGTGATCTCCGCAGTGACCATGTCACCCGGTCGGGGCGTGGGAAGTGCAGCATCGAGGGCGACGTGCACGAGTCGGTTATCGGGGGCGCGACCGGAGATACGCGCTGTCGCAGCATCCTTCTTGCCCTCGCCCACCGAGATCAGCACTTCGACCTCACGGCCGACCTGAGTGAGGTTCTCCGCCAGGGTGACCTTATTCACCGTGTCGAGCAGTCGGTTGTAGCGCTCGGTGACGACTGACTGAGGAATCTGGTCAGGCATGTCAGCCGCCGGCGTGCCGGGACGCTTGGAGTACTGGAAGGTGAACGCAGCCGCGAAGCGCGCCTCGCGCACCACATGCAGGGTCTGCTCAAAGTCAGCCTCGGTCTCGCCGGGGAATCCCACGATGATGTCGGTCGTGACTGCCGCGTCGGGCATCGCTGACCGCACCTTCTCGATAATGCCGAGATAGCGATCCTGTCGGTACGACCGACGCATGCGCTGCAGCACGTCATCGGAGCCCGACTGCAGAGGCATGTGAAGCTGCGGCATGACATTACGGGTCTCGGCCATCGCGGCGATGACATCGTCGGTGAAGTCCCGCGGATGCGGGCTGGTGAAACGCACGCGCTCAAGACCGTCAATCTCGCCGCACGCGCGCAGCAGCTTGCTGAAGGCCTCGCGATCGCCGAACTCCGAGCCATAGGCATTCACGTTCTGGCCGAGCAAGGTGATCTCGAGCACGCCTTGATCGACGAGAACCTGGATCTCGTTCAGGATGTCACCGGGGCGACGATCCTTCTCCTTGCCGCGCAGCGCGGGGACGATGCAGAACGTGCACGTGTTGTTGCAGCCGACACTCACCGACACCCAGGCCGAGAATGCGGAGTCGCGCTTCGACGGCAGTGCCGACGGGAAGGTCTCCAGAGACTCGAGGATCTCGACCTGCGCCTCGTCGAGTGCGCGAGCGCGCTCCAGCAGGATCGGCAAGGAGCCGATGTTGTGGGTCCCGAACACGACGTCGACATTCGGCGCCTTCGCAAGGATCGTGCCTTGATCCTTCTGCGCGAGGCAGCCGCCGACGGCGATCTGCATCCCCGGGTTCTCGGCCTTCACCGGCACCAGGTGGCTGAGGTTGCCATAGAGCTTGTTGTCAGCGTTCTCACGCACCGCGCAGGTGTTGAAGACCACGACATCCGCCACTGCACCCTCAGCGACCGGCACGTAGCCGGCGTCCTCGAGCAGCCCTGACAGGCGCTCGGAGTCATGCACGTTCATCTGGCACCCATAGGTGCGCACCTGATAGGTACGTGCAGCCCCGGTCAGGGCAGAGGTCGTGGACACGGGGTCAGTCTACGATCGCGCGAGTCGAGCCCCTGAACCACGGAAGCCCGGGCAGCACTACAAGCACTAGCAGCGGAATGATGGCGGCGAAGCACAGGGCTGCGTATGAACTCGCCACCACGATGAGGCCCGCAAGAATTCCGCCGAGCGCGCCGGCCACGTTCATCACGAGATCCGACAGCCCCTGCACTGATGGCCTGTTCTCCGCGGCGATGGCATCGGTGACCATCGTCGAACCGGAGATCAACGTGAATGACCAGCCAAGACCGAGAAGAAACAGACCGAGCCCCAGCTGCAGTGTTCCGTGATGCCCGGCCGTACCGGCGATGACACAGGAACCAATGAGGATTGCCGTACCGGTCAGCGCCATCGCAAGTCGACCGAATCGATCAACGAGAATGCCCACGACGGGCGCGAAGGCATACATGCCGAGGATGTGAATGCTGATGACAAGCCCGATCAGCTGCAAGGTCGCATGGCCGACATCCATATGGACTGGAGTCATCACCATCACCATCACCATCACCAGATGACCTATGGCAATCACGATGATGCCCAGAATCGCCTGCGGCGCCGAGCGCAGATGGCCAATTCCGTCGCGCACCCGGGGCTTGACCCGGGCAATGCCGTCCGCTGCGCGGCGATGCACGGCCACCAGGTAAGGATCCGGGCGGAGGAACAGCCAGAGAATGAGCACGGCCAGGCCGAGCGTGACCGCAGTAATCACGTAGGGTCCGGCAAGCGGTTCGAGTCCGAGTGCCGAACCGAGCTTTCCTGAGATGTTGAGCAGATTGGGGCCGAGGACTGCGCCGATGGTGCCGGCCCACACAACCCACGACAGGGCACGGGCTCGCTGGTGGTCTTCCGCTAGATCAGTAGCGGCATAACGCGACTGGAAGGTCGCGGCCGAGGCCACACCCACCAGAAGGCAGCCGAGCAGGAGCAGCCAGAGCGAGTGCGCGATCGAAGCAACAATGACGACAAGGCCACCCACCGCACCGATACCGAAACCGAGTGAGAGCGCCGCTCGACGTCCGCGACTCATAGCTAGTCGTGCGAGCGGGAGCGAGAGCAGCGCGGCTCCGAGTACTCCTGCCGTCTGCGCCAGCCCGGCGGCTCCCTCCGAGTCAGCGAGCCGCGCCGCAAGGAGACCACCTGCCGCTATCGAGCCCGCAACCGCAACTCCGCTGAGCGCAGAGGCACCCGAGAGCACGCGCAGACTTCGACGCTGAAGTGTCGCAATATCGACCTGGCTGTCACTCACCTGCGCAGGCTATCGGTCGAGACTCGCTCGCCCGCGAGATGAGCCAACATGTCGAATGCCCCTACCGAATTTTCAGTAGGGGCATTCGAGCGTTCACTTCGATCAGTGTCCGGGGTTCACCGGCAGCACATCGTCGACGGGATCATCGGCGCTCTCGGACTCCACATGCACGACCGGCAGGATCTTCGCTAGCCAGCGAGGTAGCCACCAGTTCGCGCGACCGATGATCGACATCAGCGAGGGCACGAACACGAGGCGGATGACGAAAGCATCGATGAGCACGGCGCTGGCCAGTGAGATGCCGAACAGCTTGATGGTGTTCTCCGGCGTCGGAATGAACGCCATGAACACGCTCGCCATGATCAGTGCCGCGATAACCACGACTCGACCGGAACCGGCCAGACCACGACGGATCGATGCGGCGTTGTCATCGGTGTGCTCCCACTCCTCGCGCATGCGCGAGACGAGGAAGACCTGGTAGTCCATCGACAGGCCGAACAAGATCGCGAAGACCATGATCGGCAGGAAGGGCATGATCGGCCCGGTGCCGCTGACACCGAGCAGACTGCTCAGCCAACCCCACTGGAACACCGCAACGGTGATACCCATCGATGCAGCGAAGCTGAGCAGGCTGGTGACCGCGGCCATGGCCGGCACGACAAGGCTGCGGAAGAGCAGCACGAGCGCGAGGAAGCCCAGGCCGATGACGACCAGCAAGAAGATCGGCAGGGCGTCCTTGAGTACCGATGTGAAGTCACTCGTGATCGCCTGAGTACCGCCCACGTATAGCTTCGCACCGGTGGCTGCCTCGATCTGCGGATTGACCGTGTCGCGCAACTCGTTGAGCAGATCGGTCGTGGCGGCATCCTGCGGAGCACTGCTCGGCACGACGCCGATCACGGCGATATCGCCGGTGAGCCCGAACTGCTGCGGGAAGACATCGACGAGCGGAAGCATGGCCACGCTCGGATTGGTGCCTGCCACACCCGGGGCAGCAGCGAGGTCGGTCACGATTTGCTTGTAACCCTCGGTATCGCCGGCTTTCGGAAGCTGCGCGACGACGAGGAACGGTCCGTTGGAGCCGGGACCGAAGCCCTCGGCGCGCAAGTCGTAGGCAATGCGGCCAATAGAGCCGACCGGCTTGCCCGAGTCATCGGCGAAGCCCTGGCGCAGCGAGAGCACCGGGATCGCGAGAATCAGCACGAAGCCCAGCGAGAGGATTGCCCACAGCCACGGCTTGCGCTGCAGAAAGGCACCGTAGGCGGCCCAGCGGTGGCCATCGATATGACCCGAACCGGGCTTCTTTCCCCACGGCAGGCGGATCGCAATGGTCTTGGTACCCAGCAGCGACAGCAATGCCGGCAGGAACCACAGCGCTGAGAGCATCACCATGAGCACGGTGAGACCTGCGGCGAGAGAGAGTCCGTTGAAGAAGTTGATGCCCAGCACGAACAGGCCGAGCAGGGCGATGATCACCGTGCTTCCGGCGAAGAGCACGGCGCGTCCGGCGGTGTTCACGGCCTCAAGAGCAGCCTGCTTCTTGTCATGGCCGAGCAGGATCGCCGAGCGGAATCGGTTGAGGACGAACAGCCCGTAGTCGATGCCGACACCGAGCCCGATCATGGCGGCCAGGGTCGGTGCGAAAGTCGCAACGTCCATGAAACGGGCCAGCAGGGTGACCATGGTCACGCCCAGGGCAACACCGAGACCGGCGACAACGATCGGCAGGCCAGCGGCAACAACGGAGCCGAAGGCGATGAGCAAAATGATGAGAGCCGCGATGATGCCGATGAGCTCACTGCTCGGCGGCTCCTGGCCGGCAAAGTCGAGCACCTGGCCGTTGGCACCCACTCGCAGGGTGTCAGTGTTCGCGGCCTTGATGTCGGCGATGATCTGCTTAGCCGCAGTGGTCGGAACCGCGGTCGGATCGGCACTAGCGAAGGTCACGGTGGCGATGGCTACGCGTCCATCAGGGCTGATGCCCTGCGGGGTCATGCTCGCCTTGAGCGCGGCCTGCTGCTCAGGGGTCAGCTTGTCGATCTCGGACTGCGGCGGAGCCTGAGGTGCAGGCGGGCACGCGGTGCCCAGGCCTTGACCGGTCGGCAGGCTAACGCAGGCGACAGCCGAGAGATCGGCGATCTTCTGCAGCGTGGGAGTGATCTCTGCGAGCACAGCCGGATCAACAGCACTGCCCGTGGTGGGCGACCACACGATGGTTGCGCCCGCGTCGTAGGAGCCCATGTTCGCGCCGGAGGACGCGAGGAGATCAGTGGCCGTCTTCGACTCGGTATTCGGAAGGTCGAAGGAGTCGTTCAGCTTGCCCGCGAAGGCACTGCCCACACCGAAGATCGCCACCACGGCAATGAACCAGGCAATGAGCGCGAACACGGGACGACGTACGGCCCAACTGGACAAACCGGGCATGGCAAACTCCGCATCAGTGAGGTGTTGACGCGAATTTACCCGTCAATCTGAACATTGTGCAATTCGAGGAGATCGTGCGTGTCGGGGTCATCAAGGACCTCCTTGACCACGCCGAAGCAGACCCCCGGCGGATAACCACGGCGAGCCAGCATCGAGGTGAGCCGGCGCACACGCGCCTGATGCTCGAGCCGCGCGGTCGAGGCGAGCTTGCGGCGCACGAGATCACCGGCACGCTCACGCTCGGCCTCGTCGGTGATAGTCGCAAGAGCTATTTCGGCATCCTCGGCAGGCACGCCCTTATCGCGCAATTCGCGACGAAGGACTGATCGCGCATTGCCACGAATCGAGTGGCGCGAGCGCACCCACATCTCGGCGAACTCGGCGTCGTTGACCAGGCCGACTTCGACATACCGATCGAGAACTTCGGTAATGACACATATGTCGAAACCTCGCTCGAGCAAACCGTCGCGAAGTTGGGCATAGGTGCGCGGCGCCGCGGTGAGCCGACGCAGCACGATCGTGCGCGCCGCCTGAGCGGGATCTGCATCTACCTGCAAATCAGCGAGTGAGCCCGGTGTGGGCTCACTCGCTGATTGAGTTCTCCTTGACATGGAGGCAACAGTCAGGGGAAAGGATTATGCGTCGACAGGCTTGAGCTCGATCGGTGCGTCGACATCGACGACCTCGACAGCCTCGACAGCCTTCGGAACGCCGATACCCATGAGCTCCTTCAGTCGGCGCTCGATATCAATGGCGAGATCGGGGTTGTCCTTGAGGAAGGTGCGGGCGTTCTCCTTGCCCTGGCCCAGCTGATCACCCTCGTAGGTGTACCAGGCGCCCGACTTCTTCACGATGCCGTTGTCGACACCGAGGTCGATGAGCGAACCCTCACGGGAGATGCCCTCGCCGTAGAGGATGTCGAACTCCGCCTGCTTGAACGGCGGTGCAACCTTGTTCTTGACGACCTTGACGCGGGTGCGGTTGCCCACGGCCTCGGTGCCGCCCTTGAGGGTCTCGATGCGACGAACATCGAGTCGCACTGAGGCGTAGAACTTCAGCGCCTTGCCGCCGGTCGTGGTCTCGGGCGAGCCGAACATCACGCCGATCTTGTCGCGCAGCTGGTTGATGAAGATCGCAGTGGTGTTGGTGTTGCTCAGCGCGCCTGCCATCTTGCGCAGGGCCTGGCTCATGAGCCGCGCCTGCAGACCCATGTGGCTATCACCCATCTCGCCCTCGATCTCGGCACGCGGGACGAGTGCGGCGACGGAGTCGATCACGATGAGGTCGATGGCACCGGAGCGCACCAAGGTGTCGGCGATCTCCAGGGCCTGCTCACCCGTATCGGGCTGGGCGACGTAGAGGTTGTCGAGATCAACGCCCAGCTTCGACGCGTAGTCAGGGTCGAGTGCGTGCTCGGCGTCGATGAACGCGGCAAGGCCGCCCTGGGCCTGGACGTTGGCAATAGCGTGCAGCGCGACCGTGGTCTTGCCCGAGGACTCGGGGCCGTAGACCTCGACGATGCGGCCACGCGGGTAGCCGCCGATACCCAGCGCGATATCGAGGGCGATGGAGCCGGTCGGGATGACCTCGACGGGCGCACGGCCGTCTTCGCCGAGGCGCATGACCGAGCCCTTGCCGAAGGCGCGTTCGATCTGGGCGAGGGCGGTCTCGAGGGCCTTCTCGCGGTCGTTGGCGGTGCTTGCCATGGTGGCTCCTGTTCGTCGTGATGTCGCGGTTGACGTCATGTCATCGGAACCTAAGCGGACCCTCTGACACTGGCGACCTAGCGATTCCCGGCTGGGGATCGTCGGTCACCCGGCGTCACATCCAGGAGGCTATATCGAACAGGCGTTCGAATGGAAGCGACACGCCGACTTCTGCGTGTCGGGGTGATGTCACGAGGGACTTGCCTCAGGAGGAGTGGGGTCCGTGGTCGAGGCGCTCCCCCACGGCCGCACGAACGGCAGCATCATCACGGGGCAGACCCAAAGACGCATAGGCCTCGATCAGCCGCTGCGGATCGTCATTCCAGGCTCCGTACTCGAGCACCACTGCCCTGCCCGGCCCGAGCATCCGGTTGAGGTCGGCGGCGGCCTGGATCAGCCACTCATTGGTCGTGGCGATCACGGTCTCGGCCGACTCATTGCCCGGCCACCAGCCGCTGCGGGCCGCCTCAGCCGCATCGCGAATGTTGAACACGTAGACGATGCCCGGCATCAGCTTGTTCAGGAAGAGCAGGTAGTCGAGCAGCAGGTCGTAATCGGGAAAATGACCGGGTTCGTAACGGACTTCCTTGAAGCCCACGATCTCGGTGTCCTTGGCCGGGCGCAGCACGGTGTCGACCACGTGGCGGCGAAGATCATCGATGACATCTGCCGGGCTCAGCTTCGCCGAGCCGTACCAAGGGTGATTGGGCTTGCCCGAGCCATGGCGATCGGCTGTCTCGGCAATCGATTGCACGTAATCGTGCAGCCCGCGGAAGGCGTTGTAGTTCTCACCACGCACCATCACGCCGGGCAGTGCGTTCAAGGTGGCCTGGATGGCGGTGCTGCCGGTGCGCCCATAGGTGACCACGGTGAGATACCGCAGGGGCTTGCGTCGCATGAATCGAGCCTAGCCGCGAAGGGTCGCTCACCCCGTGAGCGCGCGCTAGGTCAGAGTCGAGGGAACCTCGACGGTGTTGCACACCGCACGCCAGATCTCCTTGGTGTCGATGCCGGCGTCAATGGCTCCCTGAGCGCACACGCCGAGATCGGGGATGACGACATCACGGGCCCAGGAGTGGGCGTAACTGGGGCCGAGGACTTCTTCCATGCGCTCCCAGAAATCGGTCAGGCGCACACTCAGACCATGAGGGTGGAGACCGGCACCGTCTCGGCCTCGGCGATGTGAGTGCTCACCGAGGACAGGACGTCAGACAGCGGAACCTCGAGGGCGTCGCAGATTGCCGCGAGCAACTCGGATGAGGCTTCCTTCTGGCCGCGCTCGACTTCGGAGAGATACCCGAGCGAGACAGCCGCTGCGGCCGAGACATCACGCAGGGTGCGCCCTTGATCCTGCCGACGACGGCGAAGCTCATCGCCAATGACATGGCGTAAGACGATCATGGTCACTCCCTTCTCTTCCTGCTTACCCTAACGCGCGTGGCCGACTTCGCATTCCCGACGGCGAAAAGATGACCGATGCTTACCCGACCCTTACGCGGGTGCGCCGGTGACGCAGGCAGTCGCAAGGTCGAGCGCCGCCCGAGTGGCCCCGGCCCTCACGGCAGCGCGATCACCCGGGAGGTCGAGATGCTGAGCGGTAGTACGCCCACTTGCGCGCTCGTGAACCGCAATCCAGACGCTGCCCGCTGCCTGCCCGTCGAGGGGATCTGGCCCGGCAACACCGGTCGTGGAGATGCCCAGTTCAGCATGGAGGACCCGGCACGCGTGCCGAGCGAGTTCGCGGGCGACCTGCTCGCTGACCACGTGCTCAAGATCCGCGGGACTCAGACCGAGCACGCTGCCCTTGACATCGGTCGCGTAGGCGACGACTCCCCCACGGAATATCGCGGAACAGCCAGGCACCTCAGCGATCGTTGCGGCCACGAGTCCCGCGGTCAGGGATTCAGCCGTGGCAATCGTGATACCGCGTGCGATGCAGGCTTCTACGAGAGCGGCAGCAGTCATCGCACGACTCCGTCAGCCGACGCACTTCCGCTCGGCTGACGACGCAGGCGAAGTGCGTGACGCACGTAGTCGAGCCCGGTGAATATTGTCAGCACGACGGCAATGCCCATCGCTACCTGCGACAGCGGCACCCACCAGCTCAGTGACGGCAAGTCGACGAGATACATCGTGATTGCAACTGTCTGCGCAAGGGTCTTGGCCTTGCCGCCACGGCTGGCGGGAATGACGCCATGACGAATGACCCACACGCGAAGAGCGGTGACGCCAAGCTCCCGCGCCAAGATGACAATCGTGATCCACCAGGCGAGATCACCCATAATCGACAGTGAAATGAGCGCGACTCCGGTCAGTGCCTTGTCGGCGATCGGGTCGGCGATCTTTCCGAAGGTCGTGACCTGCCCGCGCCTGCGGGCTATCGCGCCATCGAGCAGATCAGTGATAGACGCGAGCACGAACACGAGCGCTGCGAGATCACGCAGGCCACCGCGCTCGCCATCGTCAGCGAAGAGCAACCAGGCCATGAGGGGAACACAGAGCACTCGGAATGCGGTCAGCGCATTCGGGATGTTCAGGATGCGGGTGCCGCCTACGCGATCACCGGCATGGTCGAGCTGGCTCACGCGCACTCCGCGACGAGGTCGACGCCGTCGGTGCCGACAACCTCGCACTCGAGCACATCGCCGATCGCAACCTCGCGGTCACCGATGAATACGAGCGTGCCTGCATCATCGGGGCCCTGATGACCGGATCGGCCGACGGCAATGCGGTCGCCCTCGTCATTGCTCTCGAGCGCTTCAATGAGAACTCGCACACTCGTGCCGATGCGATCCTCGGCGCGCTGGAGCATGATCTCTTCGGCCAATGCCGTGATCTCCTCCACGCGGGCGCGGATGACGTCGTCGTCGATCTTGCCCTCGAGAGTGGCGGCCTCGGTGCCGTCTTCGTCGCTGTAGCCGAAGACACCCACGGCATCCATGCGAGCGCGCTCGATGAAGTCCAGCAGATCGGCAAACTCCTCGTCAGTCTCGCCGGGGAAGCCGACGATCACGTTGCTACGAATACCGGCTTCGGGCGACAGCGTGCGAATCTGGTCGATCAGGGAGAGGAATTCCTCAGTACCGCCGAATCGGCGCATGCGACGCAGCACGGTCGGGCTGGAGTGCTGGAAGGAGAGATCGAAGTACGGGGCAACGATCGGAGTCTTAGCGATTGCGGCGAGCAGGCCCGGGCGCACCTCGGCAGGCTGCAGGTAGGCCACGCGAATGCGGTCGATCCCCTCGACTGCCCCGATCTCGCCGAGGAAGGTCTCGAGCAGGCGCAGGTCGCCGAGATCCTTGCCGTAGGAGGTCGAGTTCTCGCTGACGAGCACGACTTCACGCACGCCCTCGCCGGCAAGCCAGATGATCTCGGCCATGACATCGGCCGGTGGGCGCGAGACGAATGAGCCGCGGAAGGACGGGATGGCGCAGAAGGCGCAGCGGCGATCGCAGCCGGAGGCCAGCTTCACCGGGGCAACCGGGCTGCCATCGAGTCGACGACGAAGTACCGGCGGCGCCCAGGCGGTGTCGACCTCGGGCATCTGCGCGTGACCGGGAATCGATGCCGACGCAGCATCGCGATCCACGGGCGAGATGGGCAGCAGATGACGACGATCCTTCGGGGCATGAGGCACATGCGCGGTGCCGCCGACGATCGAGCGCAGGCGCTCGGCGATATCGGGGTAGTCATCGAAGCCGAGCACGGCATCTGCTTCAGGAAGTGACTCGGCGAGCTCGGCTCCGTAACGCTCCGACAGACAGCCGACTGCGACAACTGTCTGCGGGCCGGTGCCGAGCCCCTTCAGGTCAGCGGCGGCGAGAACAGCATCGATGGAGTCCTTCTTGGCGACCTCGACGAAGCCGCAAGTGTTCACGAGCACCGCGCTCGCCTCAGCCGGATCCTCGACAATGGTCCAGCCGGCAGCGGCGAGACGACCGGCAAGTTCCTCGGAATCGACCTCATTGCGGGCACAGCCCAAGGTGACCAGGGCAACGGTGTCAGGTGTGCTCACGCCCCCAGCCTACGCAGGGGCGGTGACAGCACCCTCAGTAGTCGAGCTCAGGTGACTGGGAGTCGAAGTACTCGGCGATCTCATCAGGATCGAGGCCGATGATCGGTGCCATCATCCGCAGTTGGCCCCGCGCATAGACGGCACCGCCGCACAGGCTGAAGTCATCGGCTTCCATCGCCTCGATGATCGTGGCCCGCATGCGGGTGGCCGAAGCCACATCGGCAACCGAGAGTCCGGCAGTCTCGCGAGCGGCGCGCAGGCGGGGACCCACGGTCATCTGCCACCACCCCGATCGCGTCGCCTCGAGCATTCGATGTCGATAAGGCTAGCGGCGTACGTGCAAGACGGCAGGGGGTTTTCGTCCCGAAGTTACGGGACGTCGTGAACGTCGTTCACGTGTGGAATCTCTGTCTATTCCTCGCCGCGGATCAACGCGATAACGGACGGCAGCTCCTCGGGAGTCACCAGCACATCGCGTGCCTTGGATCCCTCGCTCGGGCCGACGACGCCGCGTGACTCCATGAGATCCATCAGACGACCCGCCTTCGCGAAACCGACACGCAGCTTGCGCTGGAGCATTGAAGTCGAGCCGAACTGGGTGGAGACCACGAGCTCGACGGCCTGCAGCAGCACATCGAGGTCATCGCCGATGTCAGCGTCGATTTCCTTATTGCTGGTTGGTGCTGCCGTGACCTCGTCGATGAACTGGGTCTCCATCTGAGACTTCGCATGAGCGACGACGGCGCGGATCTCGTTCTCGGAGACGAAGGCACCCTGGATGCGCAAGGACTTGTTAGCACCCATCGGCAGGAACAGTCCGTCGCCCTGACCGACGAGCTTCTCAGCGCCAGGCTGATCGAGGATGACACGACTGTCGGCCAGGCTCGAGGTAGCGAATGCAAGACGACTCGGCACATTGGCCTTGATCAGGCCGGTAACAACATCGACGCTGGGTCGCTGGGTGGCCAGCACGAGGTGAATGCCGGCGGCACGTGCGAGCTGAGTAATGCGCACGATGGAATCCTCGACATCGCGAGGGGCAACCATCATGAGATCGGCAAGCTCGTCGACGATGACAAGCAGGTACGGATACGGCTCGAGAACGCGCTCACTGCCCGGCAGTGGCGTGACCTTGCCCGAGCGCACGGCCTTGTTGAAGTCATCGATGTGGCGGAAGCCGAAGTGAGCGAGATCGTCGTAACGACGGTCCATCTCCTTGACGACCCATGCGAGTGCGTCTGCGGCCTTCTTCGGGTTCGTGATGATCGGCGTGATCAAATGCGGAACGCCTTCGTAGGCCGTGAGCTCCACGCGCTTGGGATCGACCAGGATCATGCGAACTTCCTGCGGGGTCGCGCGCATCAGGATCGAGGTGATTAGCGAGTTAATGCAGCTGGACTTACCCGCGCCGGTAGCACCCGCCACGAGGATGTGAGGCATCTTGGCGAGGTTAGCAACGATGAATCCGCCCTCGACGTCCTTGCCCAGTGCCACCACCATCGGATGCTGCTCGGAGACAGCGGCCTTACTGCGCAGCACATCACCGAGGGCGACGAGCTCGCGGTCGGTATTCGGGATCTCGATGCCGATGGCCTTCTTGCCCGGGATAGGGCTCAGGATGCGCACGTCAGCACTGGCCACGGCGTAGGCAATGTTCTTGCTCAGGGCCGTGACGCGCTCGACCTTGACGCTCGGGCCGAGCTCGATCTCATAGCGCGTGACTGTCGGGCCGCGCATGAATCCGGTGACGGTCGCGTCAATGCCGAACTGCTCCATCACCTCGGTCAGTGCGGTGACGACCTGATCGTTGACCTTCGTCGCAGTCTTGTGCGCTGGGCCCTGCTTGAGCATTCCCATGTCAGGCAGGGTGAAGACAACATTGCCTGAGAGCGGCAGCTGCTTGGGCTTGGGTGCCGGCGCCGAGGACGGCTTGGCGATCGCGACAGTCGCGTGACGAGCACTGTGACCCTCGATGGCCACGGTGTGCGCGACATCGGATGTCGGCTCCGCAGGAGTGACACCGGCCATGAGGATGGCCGCCGGGCGCTCCTCGTCTTCGTCTGCGATCGGGGTGATGAAGGGCTCATCGCCAGCGAGCTCGCCCAGTGAAGCGGCGATGTCCTCGTCGCCATCGAATTCCTCGATGCTCTCGCGGCCGCCGCTCCCGTGGCGCAGCCAGGTGAACAGTGCGGCACCTCCTTCGCGCAATGAGGCGAATGACGTTCCGGTGAGCACGAGCAGGCCGAAGCCGAGGAGCACGAGAAGAAGCAATCCGGTGAAGATCGGGCCGATTGCCGACGACACGGGTGCGGTGGCGATCCAGCCGATGACCCCGCCGGCGCTATCCATGGCGAAAGCGCCGTCACTCGGAGTCGGAATTCCGCAGATCACGTGCCACAGGCCCAGCACGGCGATAACGGTCATGGTGCCGCCGATGATTCGACGACCTGTGGTGCCTCGATCATCGGGATGTCGAAGGACGCGCCAGGCAAGTGCGATCAGGATGACGGGCAGGGCCCAGTCGAGGGCGCCGAGGAAGGCACCGGCCATCAGCGGCATCCAGGAGACGAACCAGCTGTCGAAACCGAACCAGATCGTGGCGATGGCAGCTGCGGCCAGTACGAGCAGAGCAAGGCCGAGGCCATCGCGATGCAGCTCGGGATCGGTCTCGTGCTCCCCGCGGCGAATGGCGCGCGTGGCATTGCCCGTCATCCGAGCGGTGGCAATCCAGGCGGTGCTCAGGCCGCGGCCGGCTCCGTGCAGGGCTCGTACCAGCGGGCCGGGGCCGGCGGCGGGCTTGCGAGCCGGTGCCTTCTTCTTGGCAGCCGGCCGCTTCTTGGCCGGTGCCTTACGAGAGGACGAGGGCGTGCGGTCGCTGGGGGAAGATCCGCGGGCTGCCTTTCGGGCAGGCGCAGACGTGCGGGAAGCCATGGACGCAGCCTAGGGGCGTTGCCCCATGAGTCACGGTAGTCACACGCGCAACATCGGGCGTGTCGTCGGACGGGGTAGGTCTACGCCACTCCCCTAAGCCTCTTCCCGATGGAGGCGTCACTTCGGGGCTCACGCCCACTCGCCCCTACGGTGCGGCGGACGCTCATTCCTCGCTACGCCTCTATCACCACAGGCACGATCATCGGACGCCTCCGGTGCTTCGTGCTCACCCACTTGCCCACCTCGCGGCGAACCCGCTGCTGGAGGTCGTGGGGGTCGTTCTGGCCCTCACGCAGGGCTGATTCGAGAATGTCACGGACCTTCTCGAGCACCGGCTCGAACTCGTGATCGGCCAGGCCCAAGCCTCGGGCGTGGATCTCGGGGCCGGCCACGACCTTCGAATCGACCATGTCGACCGCGGCGAAGATGGAAATGAAGCCCTCCTCCCCCAGCACGCGGCGGTCCTTGAGCAAGGTCTCGGTGACATCGCCGACGCTGGAGCCGTCGACGTAGACGAAGCCCACCGGGTGGTAGCCCACCGTGCGAGCTACGCCATCGACCAGATCGACCACGACGCCGTCATCGGCCAAGATCACGTGCTGGTTGTCGATGCCGACACTGTTGGCGATTGCGGCGTTGGCCCGCAGATGACGCCATTCGCCGTGCACCGGGAAGGCGTAGCGCGGCTTGACGATGTTGTAGACGTAGCGCAGCTCACCGGCCGAGGCATGGCCCGACACGTGCACGAGCGCATTGCCCTTGTGCACGATCGTGGCACCGAGCTTGGTCAGGCCGTTGATGACCCGATTCACCGAGTTCTCATTGCCCGGAATCAGTGAAGATGCGAGGACGATGGTGTCATTCGGGCCGACGCTGATCGCGTGATCGCGATTGGCGATGCGCGAGAGCACTGCCATCGGCTCACCCTGCGAGCCGGTGCAGATCAGCACAGCCTGGTCATCAGGCAGATTCGTGAGCTCGTCACTGCCGATCAGGGTGCTGCCCGGGATCTTCAGATAGCCCAGGTCGCGAGCCACGCCCATATTGCGCACCATCGAGCGGCCGACGAAAGCGACCTTTCGCCCGTGAAGCACCGCGACGTCGATGATCTGCTGGATGCGATGCACATGCGAGGCGAAGGACGCGACGATGATTCGGCCCTCGGCGCGCAGGAAGACCGAGTCAAGCACGGGCACGATCTCGCGCTCGCTGGGCACGAAGCCCGGCACCTCGGCATTGGTGCTGTCGATCATGAGGATGTCGACGCCTTCATCACCGATGCGCGCGAAACCGTTGAGATCTGTGATGCGCGAATCGAGCGGAACCTGATCCATCTTGAAGTCACCGGTATGAAGAACCGTGCCTGCGGGCGTGCGAATCGCGAGGGCGAGCGCATCGGGAATCGAGTGATTGACGGCAAGGAACTCGACGTCGAAGGTTCCGAGCTGCAGTCGCTCGCCTTCCTTGACGACTATGGTGTCGCCCTTGATGCGGTGCTCGCGCAGCTTGGCCTCGAGCAATGCCAGCGTGAGCTGGGAGCCGTAGAGCGGAATACCCGGTGCGTTGCGCAGCAAGTACGGCACGGCACCGATGTGATCTTCGTGGCCGTGCGTGAGCACCACCGCGACGATGTCGTCGAGACGATCGGCGATCGGCGAGAAATCAGGCAGGATCAGATCGATACCCGGCTGGGAGTCCTCGGGGAAGAGCACGCCGCAGTCGACGATGAGCAGCTTGCCCGCGAACTCGAAGACGGTCATGTTGCGCCCGATCTCACCGAGACCGCCGAGGGCGAACATGCGAAGGCCGCCGTCAGGGAGCACAGGGGGCACAGGAAGTTCGTTGTGGATCATGCGGTGAATCCGGTGACCTGGCCCGCAGCCAGGTCTGCGCGCAACTGCACCTTCTGCGCCTCGGTCGCGTCAACCAACGGTAGGCGCACCGGGCCGCTGGGCAGGCCCTGCATCGCGAGGGCCGCCTTGGTCAAGATCACGCCCTGAGTGCGGAACAGGCCGGTGTACACCGGCAGGAGCGAGGCATTGATCTCGCGCGCGGTCTCGATATCGCCCGCGGCGTGAGCATCGGCCATGGCCTTGAGGCGATCACCCACGAGGTGACCGACGACCGAGATCATGCCGGCGCCACCGATGGCGAGCATCGGAAGGTTCAGGATGTCGTCGCCGCAGTACCAGGCGAGGTCGGTACGCGCCATCCCCCACTGGGCAGAGTCGAGATCACCCTTGGCGTCCTTGTTCGCGACGATGCGCGGATGCTCAGCGATGCGGACGATCGTCTCGGTCTCGATCGCCGTGCCGGTGCGCTTGGGAATGTCGTAGGTGAGCATCGGAAGATCCGTGGCATCGGCGATCGCATGGAAGTGGGCGATGATGCCCTCCTGCGGCGGCCGGTTGTAATACGGAGTCACGGCCATCACGCCATGCGCACCCGCAGCGGCCGCGGCCTTCGCGCTCGCTACCGAGTGAGCGGTGTCGTTGGTGCCCACGCCGGCCAGGATCGTGGCGCGATCGCCCACGGCATCGAGCACGGCCTTGAGAACCGCGAGATCCTCGGCATCGGTCTTGGTAGCCGACTCACCCGTGGTGCCGTTGATGACCAGGCCATCGTGGGCGAGGTTGTCGACGAGATGCGTCGCGAGTGCGGCGGCACCATCGAGATCGACGGAGCCGTCAGCATTGAACGGCGTGATCATCGCCGTGAGCATTACTCCGAACGGAGCCTGAGCAGAGGTGGGACCTGGCATGGGCCAAGGCTAGCGCGAGGCGGCCCGGGGGCCACCATCGCTACGCGGCCCATGGTTAGGGGGCGACGCGGCCGTTCTTGACGAATGCGGCATGGGTCAGCGGCATGTGCTCGGCCCAGAGCTCCTCGTAACGCTCTGCGACCATCTCGATCTCGCGCTGCGGATACGACGGGAAATGCGAACCCTCGGCCTTGCGGCGCAGGGACAGGAAGTTCATCAGTGCTCGCGCATTCATCGTGACGTAGGCACTCGAGAAAATCGAGACTGGCAGCACCATGCGCGCAACCTCGCGTGCGATTCCCGCATCGAGCATCTGCTGATAGGCGTCGTAGGACTTAGCGCAGGCACTCTTCATCTGGTCGTCGATGAGTTCGTACTGCTCTTCAGTACCCGGAAGGAACTCGTACGCACCTGTCTTGCCGACCTGAATGAGCGCACGCTCTCGGCTGGGCACGTAGAACACCGGCTCGAGCTGACGGTAGCGACCCGATTCCTCGTTGTAGCTGGCGATCCGGTGACGCATGTGCTCGCGCCACACGAAGATCGGGGCCTGCACGAAGAAGGTCATCGAGTTGTGCTCGAAGGGACTGCCGTGACGCTCGCGCATCAGGTAGTTGATCAGCCCGCCTGCGGCAGCCGGATCGGCATTGATGTCGTCCAGGGACTGCTCACCGGCGGTCGACACGCGGGCCGCGAAGACGACGTCAGCATCGCTCGCGCTCGCGCGCACGAGCTCGACGGTGACATCGCTGCGGAAGGTGATCTCGGTCTGGGCCTGTGCGTCGCTCACTCGTCAATCCTATCGAGGCGGTCACCGGGACTATGCGTCGGCGCGAGCCCTCTCCCCGCAGCGGGAACGATTGCCCTGCGGCAGACTGGACACATGTCCTCCGCCGGCGCACGCCTTGCCCGAACCCCCGATGTCGACGACATCGCCCGCATCCAGGTAGCCGCCTGGCGTGCGACAGCACTCCTCCCGGGAGAAGCTCTCGACGCCCTCGATGCCGATGATCTCTCGCTGGTGTGGGCGGGCGCAATCCTGAATCCCCCGACGGCCGGTCATCAGTTGCTTGTCGCGGTGGACGGCATTCCCGGCGAAGTGGTCGGCTATGCGGCCATCGGCCCCTGCGCCGATCCCGATGCCGATGCGGTGACCGGCGAGCTCCTGGCTCTCGAAATCGATCCCGCTCTCACCCGTCACGGACATGGATCCCGACTCATGGCCGCCGCTGCGGATCACGCACGTGCTGCAGGTATCTCGACCTGGGTCACCTGGTGCCCGCTGGGAGACGAGGCCCGCCGAGCCTTCCTGCAGTCCTCGGGCTGGGGGCCCGACAGTGCCTATCGCGATATCCAGGTGGGTTGGGAGGGCAATTCCGTCGACACCGACGGTGAGCCGCTCGTGGTGCGTGAGGTCCGCATGGTCACCGACTTGTCGGCCGAGACCTGACCCCCGCTCGGCGAATGCCCCAGTACGCACGAAACTCCATCGCATCGCTGCGATGGAGTCCCTGAACGTGATGCTCATGTGCCGGCGGCTCCCCCGTGCCCGCCGGACTCCAATACTCCCGAATTACGGGGAGGAGACGCGACCGATCCATGTCCCCATCGGGGGGGACTAGACCTGAGTCCTAACGACCCGACTCGAGGAGCCCGTCTCGGTTGGCCTCGACGTAGAGCTCGGTGCGGGTACGTGCGGTGCGTCCGACCAGGGCGTACTTGGAGCGCACCCGGTCGAGGTATTCCTTTGCCGTGTGCGGGGAAATTCCCAGCTGATTGGCCACGGCGGTGAGCTTGAGCCCGGAGGCGTATAGACGCAGCACATCGAGTTCACGCGGACTGAGCTCAGGGGACTCCGCGGCCGAGGCCAGGATCGCCGCGAGATCCACCGAGAGGTAGAACTCCCCCGCCGCCACGGTCTCGAGCGCTTCGCGAAGGACGTCGACAGAGGCGCGCTTGGGCACGAAGCCGAGGGCGCCCGCGGTCATGGCCGCGCGCACCGCAACGGCGTCCTCGAAGGCACTGATGAGCAGCACGCGGGCACCCGCCTGCATCAATTCGGTGACGGAGTCCGCAAGACGTGCAGAACCGGGCCCAAGGTCAACGTCGAGCAAGGCAATCTGAGGCGAGTGGGCTGCCGCATCATTCGGGCTCACACCGCAGTAGACGAGCCGGCCGACCGGTGCCTCGCCTCCGGCAATCAGTGAGGCCAAGCCTTCGCGCACGAGTTCATGGTCATCGATGATCGCAATGCTGGGCACGCTGCTATTTGCCATATCGAGCCTCCACCATGAGGTCTCCCTCCCCCAGGCAGACCATAGCCGCTGCTCCGATGCGCTCGGCGGGAGCTTCGCAGTCATCGCAGCCGGCGATCACGAGACGAATCACCAGGAAATTACCCTCGACGCGCGCACTGAGGCGTGCACTAGATGCGCCCTGTGCACGTGAGTACGCGCGCGTGAGCAAGACGCGTAGATCGGCGACATCGGTAACGCGAATCGAGCCATCCGGTAAGTCGATGTCGACGGCAATCCCCCGCGCCCGCCCCCACTGCAGGATCTCCGCTGCAACGTCGTGCATGGCGTCGTCAATGGCACCGATGCGCATGACGGCTCGGATGTATTGCTCCTCGACATCCGCCCTCTGCCGCACACGCACATCGCTCGGGTCTACTGCACCGTCGGCGATCGAGGTGAAGAGGTTCAGCGCACCCGACTCGTCGAGAAGCTCGTAGCGCCTACTGAGCAGATCCACCTCGCGCTCGGCCAACTCCGCACTTGCAAGTTCCTCAAGCCTTTGCTCATTGATGCGGTCGTAGCGGCGCGCGTTATGCCGAACGCTGCGCGCGTAGAGAGCACCGGCATAGATCACAGCGCAGCCCGGCTGAATCAACTCCAGCGGGAATCCTCCCTGAATCACGATCCAGCTGGCGACTGCTGCGAGCCAGGCCCACCACGGTCGACCTGCGGCAGCTACCACCAGGAACATCGCGGCCAGGCACTCCGATGCCCACTCCGTCCAGTGACCTTCGGAAACACCGCCGATGCTGGCTGACTGCAGCCGGTAGACCAACGGGGCTGCCAGGCAGACGGCGATCACCAACCACGCCGGTATGCCCGACGAGCGCGTCGACCAGATGATGACCGCACTCATCGCCGCGTAGGCGAGAAGAGCCAACCAGCCAAAGAGCGGGTGCACAAGCTCCTGCCCGGTCATGAGCAAGGAGATCAGCCCGAACAGCGTGAACGAGGTGAGTACCGGCGCTGCGAAGACGCGTGCGCTCATGCCGAGATCGCGGAGGGCGAAGTCGCGCGAATCCGCGGCACCTGCCTGCCAGTCGAGCTCGATGGTCACGCCTTGACCCGGAGCGGAGTGCACCACCGTTCGACCGCCCAGATCGGTGATCGGGCCGCGAATCGCATTCGGGAGACCAAAGCGCACGGAGCCCTGCTCCGGATCAAAACCGCGCCCGTCATCGTGAATGCGGATGCTGAGCGAACTCGCTCGCGAGCGCGAGCCTCCCCCGCTCGTGGAGACCTCCAGGCTCACGGATGATGCGCCCGAGTGCCGTCGCGCATTGGTGCACGCCTCGCGAATAGCCGTGATGCAGGTGGCATAGACCTCCGAGGGCAAAGCGCCATGGAGGTTCAGCCTGAGCTGCACGTTCATGCCAAGGTCACGAAGTTCGGCAAGGGAATCCTCGAGATCGAGCTTCCAGTCCTGGGAGTCCATGGCCGGCACCGTGCTGTCGATCGTGCGCATTCGGCGGAGCACCGCCATGGAGTCTCGGCATCGCCCTCGCAAGGCATCATCCACGCGAACGCCGCCGCGAGCGATGGCATTGAGGGTGTTCAGGACCGTCTCATGCAGGCGCTGCTCCTGCTGCGAGATGCGCTGCTGGATCAGGCGTAGGCCCATGAGACGCGACTCCGCCTCGACAGTGTCACGCTGCACGAGATCAACTCGCTCGGCGCCGAAGATCAGGCCGCGACGGGCGACGATTGCCGCGACCCCGGCGCAGAGGGCATAGACGGGAATCAGCACGATGTCCTGCGCATCGGGGCCACCGGGCCTCGATGACTGCAGGAGGAGGACGACGAACTCGAGTCCGATCGCAACGGCCATCAATTCGACGGCGGCGCTTGTGGTGAGCAACAGGCCGGTCATGGCCGCGGCGAGGTTGACCAGTGATGTTGCCGGCCGCCAGGCCTCCTGCGCGAATCGATCATCGGTGACGAAGAGCAGGATCGCCGAGATATAGAGGAAGGCGACGTCCAGGCGCGCGAACACGATGTATCGAGGACGAAAGCGGCGGGGGCCCCAGGTCGTGACGATCAGCCCAAGCCAGCAGAGGTAGGCGATCCACATGAAGGGTCGTGGAAGCAGGGCCTCCTGCTTCCAGGGCCACAGGGTCGAGTCCGGCAGGATCCAGGCGCCCTGCCAGACGATGGAGAGGATCGTGACACCCCGGAGCACCAGGCGCACAGTGGCGGGCAAGTCACTCTGCTCGCGGACGAGTGCCCGCAGCGGATGAACGCTCATGACCTGCTCACCGCAGGTATCAGTTGCTCAGGTCGAGGTACGAATCGAGACCGATGGTCAGGCCCGGGCGAGAGACCACCTTGCCCACTGCCAGGATCACGCCCGGCATGAACGACGTGCGATCGATGGAGTCCTGGCGAATAGTCAAGGTCTCGCCTTGTCCACCCAGCAGTACTTCTTGGTGAGCGACCAGCCCGCGCACGCGCACCGAGTGCACGGAGATGCCATCGATGTGCGCGCCGCGCGCATGATCAGTCTCATGCACTGTCGAATCCGGAGCGGGGCCGACACCTGCGCGCTTGCGCGCCTGCGCAATCCGACGCGCGGTGTGCGCGGCAGTGCCCGACGGCGCATCGACCTTGTCAGGGTGATGCAGCTCGATGATCTCGACCGACTCGAAGTAGGGCGCGGCGATCTCCGCGAAGTGCATCATCAGTACGGCGCCGATTCCGAAGTTCGGCGCGATCAGCACACCGACTTCAGGGTTCGCGGAACACCAGGCCTTGACCTGGTCAAGGCGAGTCTCATCGAATCCGGTCGTGCCGACCACGCAGTGAATACCTGTGTTGATGCAGTACTCGAGGGTTGCCATGACAGCGTCAGGAGTGGTGAAGTCGACGATGACATCAGAGCCGTCGAGCTCGCTGGGATCATCTCCTTGGTCAATCGCCACTGCGAGAGTGCACTCAGGCGAAGCGTTGACCGCATCGACCACGGCACGGCCCATGCGCCCACGGGCGCCGACGACTCCTACGCGAATAGTCACGGGAACATCTAAGCAGCAGGGCCGCTAGGCCATAGCCGTGAAGCGGCTGGACGCGCTGAAAGGCCCGATCAGGGCCAGGGCCGGATCGGTATCGAGAATCTCGCGCGCGAGATCGCGGATATCAGCCGAGGTGACCGCATCGACACGTTCCAGGAGCTGACCAATGCTGAGCAGGGGCTCTTGATGCAACTCGGATTTCGCGATGCGGGTCATGCGAGCACCGGTATCTTCCTGGCCGAGAACTGTGGCCCCGCGCACCTGACCCTTGGCGCGACGGATCTCGTCATCGGTGAGCCCATCGGTGACGAGCGACATGAGCTCCTCGCGGCAGACCTGGAGAACGGACTCGACCTTGCCGGGCAGGCAGCCGACGTAAATGCCGAACATGCCATTGTCGGCGAAGCTCTGCGAGTACGAATAGACCGAGTACGCCATGCCGCGCTTCTCGCGGATCTCCTGGAAGAGGCGACTGCTCATACCACCGCCGAATGCGGTCGAGAGCACGCTCATTGCATAACGGCGCTTGTCCCCTCGCGCGAGACCGGGCATTCCCATGACCAGGTGCGCCTGCTCGGTCGGACGCTCGACGATGCGGATACCGGTGGCCGAGTCACGTGAGTTACCACCCTTGCGCGCAGGCGGAATCTCGGCGGAACCCTCGAGAACCGGAGCGAAGGCCTTGCGCACGAGCTTGACGACGGTGTCGTGATCGAGGGAACCCGCGACGGAGACAACCATGGAGGTGGGCTTGTAACGGGAGCGATAGAAGCGATTGATGGAGTTGCGCGGTATCGCCTCGATGGTGTCGATCGTGCCGAGGATCGGGCGACCGAGCGGCGAATCACCGAAGAGCACTGAGGCGAACTCGTCATGCACGACGTCACTGGGATCGTCGTCGTGCATGGCGATCTCCTCGAGGATCACGCCACGCTCGGACTCGACGTCTGCGGCACGAATGAGCGCATCGGTCACGACATCGCTGACGACGTCAATGGCCAGCGGAAGGTCGTTGTCGAGTACTCGTGCGTAGTAGCACGTGTACTCCTTGGTGGTGAAGGCATTGAGATCGCCGCCGACTGCCTCGATCGACGCGGAGATCTCGAGGGCATCGCGCTTGTGAGTGCCCTTGAACAGCAGGTGCTCCAGATAATGGGCAGAGCCCATGGTGGCCGGAGTCTCATCACGTGAGCCGACACCGACCCACACACCGAAGGCGACCGAGCGCACGCCCGGCACCTGCTCGGTGATGATGCGCAAACCGCCAGGGAGGACGGTCCGGCGGACTAGTCCGCCGTCGCCCTCCCTGAGCAGTGTGCGAGTTGAGGTCTTAGCCATTGCTGGCGGCGGATTCCTCGATGACCGGGATCAGCGAGAGCTTGCCGCGCTGATCGATTTCCTTGATCTCGACCTGGATCTTGTCGCCGACCTTGAGGACGTCTTCGACGTTCTCGACGCGCTTGCCGCCTGCGAGCTTCTTGACCTCGGAGATGTGCAGCAGGCCGTCCTTGCCCGGCATGAGGGAGACGAAGGCACCGAAGGCTGCCGTCTTGACGACGGTTCCCAGGAAGCGCTCGCCCACCTCGGGCATAGTCGGGTTCGCGATCTGGTTGATCGCGGTACGGGCAGCCTCGGCCGAGGGGCCATCAGTTGCGCCGATGTAGACGGTGCCGTCATCTTCGATCGAGATGTCAGCGCCGGTGTCTTCCTGGATCTGGTTGATGATCTTGCCCTTAGGGCCGATAACCTCACCGATCTTGTCGACGGGGATCTTCACCGCGATGACGCGAGG
>JAHEIZ010000034.1 GCA_024639145.1 Actinomycetes bacterium
CTTCCGGAACGATGACGCCGCCGCCACCGCCGTAGATCTTCACGTGCTCGGCGCCCTGGGCGTTGAGCAGTTCGCGCAGGTAGCTGAAGTACTCGACGTGGCCGCCCTGGTACGAGGAGATTGCCACGCCCTGGACGTCTTCCTGGATGACCGCGCGCACGACCTGGTCGACGCTGCGGTCGTGACCGAGGTGGATGACCTCCGCACCCTGTGACTGCAGGATGCGGCGCATGATGTTGATCGAGGCGTCATGGCCATCGAAGAGGGATGCCGCCGTCACGAATCTGACGGGGTTCTTCGTGCCTGCTTCGTTACTCACGCGTGCTCCATCCGTGTACCTGCTGTCCACATAGTGTGGAGAGCAAATAATAGGACGTCAATGCTTTTAAGGCGAGATGATTCCCAAAAGGCGCAAAAGGTACTTATCGGATGAGATGCTCGGCCAGGGCGGCCGCGTGAGCCCGGAACCGCATCGGGCCCAGGGTGCGGTAGCTCGGGTCGAGTTCCAGGCGGGCTCGGGCCACTGATTCCAGGAGGGCGATCAGGGCGAAACCGGCCACCGCGATCTCGACCTTGTCCTTATCGGGGCTCATCACCGTGAAGGCCTTGGTGGCCTTCTTGGTGAGGTCATCGCGGGTGCGCTTGCGCACGGCCTCGCAGGTGCTGGTCGCGCCGATGGAGGTCACGAAATAGACGGTGGCGGCGCGCTCGCGCTCGTCGACCCAGGTCAGGACGGTGTCCATGAAATCGGCCAGCTGGCCTGGGGAATCCAGGTCGGCCAGCAGGTCGCCGATTGTGCTGCCCCAGTCGCCAGCGAAGGCAGTCACGATCTCGTCAAGGATTTCGTCCTTCGAGGAGAAGTGGTAGTAAAAAGCTGCCGGAGTCATGCTCGCCTGAGCGGCGATATCGGAGACGGCTATCTCGTCCGGCGGCTGGACGGCGAGCAACTCGATGGCGGCAGCGAGGATCTCGTGGCGCCTCGAAGGCCGGTTGGCCGGCCGCGCTGTCCGTGGAGTGGGCATGATTCTGGAGTCTTTCACAGGAAAGTGACCTTTTGGACGGATATTCCCCCGTACGGAGTCGATAATGGCCCGATGGTCGGCACCCCACTCGAGACGTCCGAAGGCGACGTCGAGCGCGCGCGCCCGGCACACCGACCCTCGCGGCGGGCAGAGATCGTCAACGGGGCGATCACGGTCTTCTCCCGCCTCACCTACGCCGAGGCCACGGTCGAGGATGTCGCCGCCGAGTGCGGGGTCGCGCCCACTGCTGTCTACTACCACTTCGGCGGCAAGGAAGAACTCTTCGATCAGGCCTTCCAGTCGTGCCTCGAGGGCTTCAGCGCGGCATTCGAGCACATCCGAAGCAACGCCGAGCAGCTCAATGACACAGTGCTACGTGAGGTCATCTACGCCGGCTGGGCCTGGTGGCGTACGCACCCTGTCGAGTCACGCTTCTTGATGCTGCACACGGGTGGTGCCACGCCGCAGTCACGTCGCACCTATGAGGCCTGGCAGGAGCGCCATGCGCAACGCGCCTTCGATTACCTGCCCGATAGCGAACGGCCACCGCGCAGCTCGCGCAAGGCTCGTGAGCAGTACGCCGCCAAGCTGATGGCCTACAACTTCATGACTCAGATGCTCACCACAGCGCAGAGCGCATGGCTCGATGGCTCACTGAGCCGATTGCCGGTGGCGAAGGTCGAGGTTGCCATGGCTGACATCCTCGTGCCGGTCATGATGGGAAGCGAACTTCCCGACCGCGCTTGAGTTCCCACTGCGCGATTGAGCGCAGGTGCACTTCGTCCGGACCGTCGAAGATGCGGAGGGCGCGATGCCATCCGTACATGCGTGCCAGCGGAATGTCGTCGCTGATGCCGAGGCCGCCGTGGGCCTGGATCGAGCGGTCGATCACGTTGCAGGCTACGCGCGGGGCAATCACCTTGATGGCGGCGATCTCGGTCTTCGCGTACTTCGCGTTGCCTTGATCGATCATCCAGGCGGCCTTGAGACACAGCAGACGTGCCTGCTCGATCTCGATGCGGTTATCGGCAAGATCTCGCTGAATAGTGCCCTGCTCGGCAAGGGGCTTGCCGAAGGCGACGCGACTCTTGACGCGCTCGACCATCATCGCGTGGGCGCGCTCGGCGGCACCGAGTGCACGCATGCAGTGATGGATGCGACCGGGGCCCAGGCGTGCCTGGGCGATCATGAAGCCATCGCCCTCATTCGCCAACACATTCGTGACCGGCACGCGCACGTCCTTGAACTCGATCCAGGCATGCCCGTGCTGATCCTGGCGGCCCATGACCGGCATCGAACGAGTGATCTCGACGCCGGGGGTATTGCGGGGCACGAGCACCATCGACTGCTGGCGGTGCACCTCGGCAGTGGGATCGGTCTTGCCCATCAC
Source organism: Actinomycetes bacterium (assembly GCA_024639145.1). Classification (GTDB taxonomy): domain Bacteria; phylum Actinomycetota; class Actinomycetes; order S36-B12; family S36-B12; genus CAIKZY01. Next base: position 2,413 of record JAHEIZ010000034.1, read on the forward strand.
GATGAGGATCTCGCAGCGGGGGTCGTTGGCGCCGCTGATCCACCACTTGGTTCCGTTGATGACGTATTCGTCACCGTCACGAGTGATCGAGCACTCGACGTTCGTGGCATCGCTGCTAGCGACGTAGGGCTCGGTCATCGCGAAGGCCGAGCGGATGGTGCCGTCGAAGAGCGGGTCGAGCCAGCGCTTCTTCTGCTCCTCGGTACCGAAGCGGAAGAGGGTTTCCATGTTGCCGCTGTCGGGGGCCTGGCAGTTGATGGCCTCGGGGAGCAGATCCATGCTCCAGCCGGAGATCTCAGCGAGTGATGCGTAGTCGACATTGGTCAGGCCGCTGACCTCAGGCAGGAACAGGTTCCAGAGGCCGCGCTTGCGCGCCTCGACCTTGAGTTCCTCGACGATCGGGGGCAGCGTGTGCATACGGGGATCGCCGGGCCCTACCTCAGCGCGCAGGGCGTAGTACTCCGGCTCGGCCGGCAGGACGCGGGTGTTGAGGAAGTCCCACATGCTCTCGGAGAGTTCCTTGGCCTTGGGGCTGAGCTCGAAATCCATGATGCTCCGTATCGCACTAGAGACGAGATGTGGTTTCTTGAGTCTGACTCTACTAAGACAGAGTATTCTCCGCACGAACACCATGTCAGGTCTTGATCCTGGCCGAGATCCCTGCCCGAAGGAACCACATGCCTGCGCTGCCCCTTGGTCCCATCGCCGATCGTGCGCGCGCGACTCCCGATGAGCTCGCGCTTGTCGACTCGGCAACGAGTCGCACGTGGGCCCAGGTCGCCACGGAGCTCGCCATCGCCGCATCAGCCATGCTCGAGACAGCGCCCGAGGCGCAGCAGCGCTGGGGCGTGCTCGGCGACAACACGCTTCACACGATTCTTGGGCACTCCGCAGGCCTGATGGCCGGCGTCGGCACGGTTGCGGTCTCTCGTCAACTCACTCTGCGCGAGCTCGCCGACCAGATCGACGATGCGCACATGACCGGCCTGATCACCGGCCCCGGTGGCGCGGCTGCGTCGATGGAAGCACTCGAGCAGGGGCTCGTGAAGGTCGTCGTCCTGCACTCCACGGCCAAGCCGACCACCGTTCCCGACGGTCTCGTCATGTGGGAGGAGTGGATTGCTTCGCACGCGGCACTCTCGGATTTCCCGGTGCGCCCGGCCAGCCCGGTGATGGTCTACACCTCCGGCACGACCGGCCGTGCGCGCGGAACCGCCACTCGCTGGGTGCTCGCGCCATGCACCACGAGCGGTGAGTACCTCGACAAGCTGCGCGAGCGCGCGCAGTTCCCGGCCGGCCCGCACATTGTCGTCGGCCCGCTTCAGCACAACGGCCCGCTCGCGGCAGTGCGTCACTTCCTGCTCGGCGAGACAGTCGTCGTGCTCGGCAAGTTCGAGGGCGAGGAAGTGCTGCGCCTGATCCAGCAATACGGCGTCACCTCATCCGTCATGGTGCCCACTCACTTCCAGCGCCTGCTCGCGGTGGATCCTGACGTGCGCGCGAAATACGACCACGGCTCGCTCACCTTCGTCGCGCACACCGGCTCGGCCTGCCCGGCTGACGTCAAGCGCGCGATGATCGACTGGTGGGGCCCCGTGTTCACTGAGTCCTACGGCGGCAGTGAGTCAGGCACCCTGTGTCGCATCAACTCCACCGACTGGCTGGCGCATCCGGGCTCCGTCGGCCGCACCATCGACCCTTACGTGATTCACGTGTTCGACGAGCAGGGCAATGACCTGCCGGCGAATGAGACCGGCCTGCTCGCCTTCGAGGCGCCCGAGGGTTACGGCATCACCTATCACCAGGATCCCGAGAAGACCGCCAAGGCATACGTGAAGCCGGGCATCTTCACCCTTGGCGACATGGGTCATGTCGACGAGAACGGCTTCATCTTCATTACCGACCGCGTCTCCGACATGGTGGTCTCCGGCGGCGTGAATCTGTACCCCTCCGAGAGCGAGAACGTCCTTCGTGAGTACCCCGGCGTCGCCGACATCGCGGTCATCGGCATTCCGCACGCCGATCTCGGAGAGCAACTGCTCGCACTCGTGGTCGCCAGCGATCCGCTGAACCCGCCGACCGCGAGCGAGCTCGAGAACTTCTGCCGTGATCGCCTCGCGAGCTACAAGATCCCGCGTAAGTTCGAATTGGTAGCAGAGCTACCTCGAAACGAGATGCAGAAGATCGACAAGAAGTCACTGCGCAAGCCGTACTGGGATTCCGATCGCACGATCGGTGGATAGGGGAGAGTCATGCTGAAGGGCATTGCAGGACGCACGGCAATCGTCACCGGTGCAGCCGGCGGCATCGGTTCGGCCACGTGCCGCCGACTTCACGCCGAGGGCGCGAACATCGTCGCCGTGGATCTCGACCAGGCGGGGCTCGATGCGCTTGTCGCTGAGCTCGGCGACCGCATCGTCGCGGTGCGTGCCGACGTGACCAACCCCGAGCAGACCGAGGCCTTCTTCGATACGGCCGTGTCGACCTTCGGCTCGGTCGACATGTTCCACGCCAATGCAGGTGTCGAGAGCACTGTCGTTCCGGTCGCGAACTTCGATATCGCGGACTGGCAGAAGGTCTTCAACGTCAATGTGCTTTCCGCATTCCTCGGTGCCTCGGCCGCTGTGCGTCGCATGGCCACGCAGCCTGACGGCGGCAAGATCGTCTTCACTGCATCCATCGCTGGCCTCAAGGGTGACCCGGGTGTCTCGGTCTACGTCGCCAGCAAGCATGCGGTGATCGGCCTGATGCGCTCGCTCATGAAGGAAACCGGCGCACTGGGCATTCGCGTGAATGTCGTCGCCCCGGGCCCTGTCGAGACTCGCATGATGCGTCCGCTGGAAGAGGGGCTGGCCGCTCTCATGGGTACCGACGCAGCCGGCTTCCAGGCGGCTCTCAGCACTGCTATTCCTCTCGCTCGTTACGCAGAGGCGGACGAGATCGCGGCAACCGCGGCCTGGCTGCTCAGTGACGAGGTTCCCTACATGCACGGCGAGGTCGTGACCGTCGGCGGTGGTCTGTACCCGTGACCCGCGTCGGTCTTTCGCTTCCCCAGCTCGGCAGTTTCGCGACTCGCGACACCATTCGCGGTTTCGCGGAGTCTGCGGAGGAACTCGGGTTCGGCTCACTGTTCGTGCAGCAGCACCTGTTCTATCCGATCAATCCGGTGTCGGGTTATTCCGCACGACCCGGCGTTCCGGTGCCCGAGGCGTATCGGTCGATCCTGCAGCCGATGGAAATTCTTGCCGCGGTCGCTGCGTGGACCGAAAAGGTCTTGATCGGCACGAGCATTCTCGTGGCCGGCTATCACCGCCCGGTTGATCTAGCGCAGCGCATCACGACTCTTGACATGCTCTCGGGCGGTCGCACGGTGTTCGGCTTCAGCGTTGGGTGGTCCGATGAGGAGCATCAGCAGTACGACGTCGATCCGCGCACGCGCGGCAAGCGTGCCGATGAGCTCATTGATGCGCTGAAAGCTTGCTGGGGCGCGGATCCCGTGTCGTTCAACGGCGAGTTCTTCACCATCCCCGAGTCCGATGTCAGGCCTAAGCCGCTACAGAAGCCGCATCCGCCGCTGATGTCGGGCATGCGCTCAGAGGCAGGCCTCAAGCGCACGGCTGAGAAGTTCGATATCTGGAATCCGGCATCGGGCACCCTCGAGCAGCATCTCGAGACTTTCGCGAAGCTCAACGAGATGCGTGATCCGTCACTAGCTCCGCTCACCATGTGCTGGAACCTGTTCACTGATCCGCCCGTGATCGTGGCCAACCTGCAGCCGCTCAGTGTCGATCAGCTCTGCGAGCAGGTGGCAGCCGCAGCTGCGGCAGGTGTCGAGGCCGTATCGATCGATGCGAACTTCGAGCTCGCGTATTCCTCGCCCGAGGAGTGGTTGGCGCTGCCGAAGAAGCTGGCGCCCGTGGTCGAGGCCGCGAAGGGCTGATCGCCCGCGCAAGGCCTAGTCTGCCTTGTGGACGCCCCTCTTCTTGAGCGTCACCGGCCCGGTCACGGTCAGTCGGCAGGCCAGGCGGCGCTGGCCGTCCAGCGGAACCAGGGTGCGGGTGAGGGTCTCTTCCTCGTCAGCCGGCATCGGGCCGCAGTTCTCGGCGCCCTCCTCGACGATCGAGACGCAGGTGCCGCAGGAGGCATTCGACTCGCAGACGGTCGGCCAGCCGTAGCCGGCAGCCGCTGCTGCCTCCATGACGGCCTGGCCAGGGGCAACCTCGAGCTCAATGCCGAGCGGTTGCACGCGCACGATGCTCATGGGGCTCCTCAATCCGGGGAATAGATACTTACCGTAGTCCGATGCTAGTAACATGCAAGAGCACCACTACATCCCTACGTTTTGAGGATTGACATGGATCTTGGTCTCAAGGGCAAGCGCGCAATCGTCACGGGTGGTACCCGTGGCATCGGTCGCGCGACCGTCGAACTGCTCGCAGCCGAGGGCGCATCCGTCGCCTTCTGCGCTCGCAATGCCGATGTCGTTGCCGAGGTTGCTGCTGAACTCACGGCCAAGGGCGCCACGGTGTTCGCGAAGGCAGTCGACGTCAGCAAGGAAGCCGAACTCAAGGGCTTCATCCAGGAGGCTGCTGCCGCACTCGGTGGCGTCGACATCTACGTCTCCAACGTGACCGGCGGCTCGCTCAAAGGCGCCGAGCAGTGGCAGCAGAGCCTCGAGCTCGATCTGCTGCCGCTCGTGCACGGCATTGACGAGGTCACCCCGCTCATGGAGGCAGCCGGCGGCGGTTCGATCATCGCCCTGTCGTCGACCTTCGGCTTCGACAATGTCTGGCCGTCGAGCCCGAACTCGTATGGTGCGTTCAAGGCAGCGATCCTGCGCCACGCCTCGGCAGCCGCTCACGCACTCGCCTCCAAGGGCATCCGCGTCAACAGCGTCTCGCCCGGCCCCGTCTACTTCGAGGACGGCGACTGGGGCAAGATCAAGGCTGGTCGCCCCGAGGTCTACGAGAAGGTCCTGGGCTCGATTCCCCTGGGCCGCATGGGCAAGCCGGAAGAGGTTGCTGCGGCAATCGTCATGCTGGCCAGCCCGGTCACCGGCTACACCGTCGGCACCAACGTGGTGTGCGACGGCGGCATGACCGTTCGCACTCAGTACTAAGACGGCACTTCGATGACGACTCCTGCGCGCTGCGATAGCGCACGAGTCGACATCGCGCTCGTATGCGGCGGGCGCTGGCATGACTTCGACTACGCGCGACTTCGGTTGCTGCAGTGGCTCGAGACTCATGACAGCGTCCGCTGCGCCATTTACCCGGACTTCTCGCAGATCGAGGCCATCTGCGCCGCAGACGCGGTGATCGCGTACACGTGCGATGTGCGCCCCTCTCAGGTGCAGGCGGCGCTCTTGCGCGATCGAATCTCGGCAGGCGGTCGACTCCTCGCGCTGCATGCCACCAACTCGGCCATAGATGCGCCTGAACCCGGCGGCGAGCGCATCTTCCGCACGCCTGACGTGATGCCGACATTCACTGACCTTCTCGGCAATCGTTTCCTTGCACATCCGAAGATCTCCGAGTACGCGATCGAGGTTCGTGATCCCTCGCATGCACTCGTCGCAGGTCTCTCCGACTTCCGCACCACGGACGAGATTTACGTCAGCGAGATCGCCGACGACCTGCACGTCATCCTCGACACCGAGTACCACGGCCCCTGCCCCGGCTTCCAGACCGAAAGCGTGAACGGCCGCACCCGCCACCCGATTCTCTACACGCGCCCCCAGGGTGCAGGCGAGGTCACGTACTTCACCCTCGGCCACTGCCGAGGTCGTTTCGATATCTCTGACATGGGCGTCGACGATCTCGGAGTGATTGATCGCATTGCGTGGGAAGCACCTGAATTTCTCGAGATCATGCGCAGGTCAGTGGCCTGGGCTGTGCACGGCAATCAGTGGAGCGACTGCTCCGCCTCATCAGAAGGAGCATCAGCATGAGCGATCGCGGAACTGCCGTTGTCACAGGCGCCGGCCAGGGAATTGGCAAGGCCATCGCCGCGCGGCTTGTCGCCGACGGTTACGACGTTCTTGCAGTCGACGTCAACGCTGAGCAGGTCACTGCCGCCGCGGCAGAGATCGGCTGCCGCAGTGCCGTGGCGGACGTCTCGGATCCCGCGCAGATCGTGGCGCTGGTCGCACTCGCACCGAAGTGCACCGCGCTGATCAATAACGCGGCCATTCAGCGTTACCAGGATCTCCTGCACACGACCGTCGAGGAGATGCGACAGATCTTCGACGTGAATGTGATTGGTCCGATCCTGCTCGCTCAGGCATTCGTGCCCGTGATGGTCTCCAATGGCGGCGGCAGCATCGTGAACTTCAGCTCGATCACCTCTCAGGCGCACCCCGAGGGCACGTCGGTGTACCCGGCATCCAAGGCGGCGATCAACCAGATCACCGAGGGTATGGCGCAGGAATTCGGGCGTCTGGGCATTCGAGTCAATTCGGTCGGCCCGGGCACGGTCATGACCGAGGGCGCGGCCGGTCACTATGGCGACGCGGCTGCGCAGGGCGCGATTGCCGGCTGCCTGCCGATCGCTCGCATGGGCCAGCCCGATGACATCGCCAATGCGGTGAGCTTCTTCTGTTCCGATGAGGCCTCGTGGGTCACCGGTCAGACCCTGTATGTCGACGGGGGTAATCTCGCGGCCCACGGCGCCTTCTTCCGCTGGGCACGCAAGGCTCCGAAGTAAGCCAATCGACAGCGCACGACTCCATCGCACGGCACGACGAGAGAAGAGACGAGATGTCCGTGAGGCCCTTCCGCTTCGCCATCCAGGCTTACCGCAGCGAATCACGTGCTGCGTGGGTCGATCTCGCGCGCAAGACCGAGGATCTCGGCTACGACACCCTCTTCCTTGCCGATCACTACCTCGGCCCGGGCGAGATGATCGACACCACCGGTCACCGCGTGCAGACTCTCGCGTCGATTCCAGCGATGACGGCAGCAGCCATGGTCACGAGCTCGGTGAAGATCGGCTCGCGCATGACCTGCGTGAGCTACCACTTACCGACCATCCTGATCAAGGAGATGGCGTCGATTGATGTGCTCTCCGAGGGCCGTCTCGAGATCGGTCTCGGCGCGGGCTGGCTGGTCAAGGAATACGAAGCACTCGGAATTCCGTTCCCGTCAGCTGGTGAGCGCATCGCGCTGCTGCGCGAGACAGTCGAGTGCATGAAAGCCGCATACTCGGGCGAGCCCCTCGACTACCGAGGCGAGTACGTCACGACCTATGGCTACACCGCGGTGCCGCCAGTCATTCAACGCCCGCATCCGCCGATCCTGATCGGCGGAGGTGCTCCGAAGGTGCTCGGTCTCGCTGGCGAGCTTGCTGACATCGTCTCGATCAACTTCAACAACAGCGCGGGCGTTGTCGGAAGCAACTCGATTGCCAGCTCCACCGCTGAGGAGACGGACAAGAAGATCCAGTGGGTGCGCGATGGCGCTGGTGATCGTTTCGACGAGATCGAACTCGAGACGGGGCTCTACTTCGTGTCGGTCGAAGGCCGGTCGGAGATCACGGCTGACGCGCTCATGGCACGCACCGGACTCTCACGCGAAGAGATCGTCGACTTCCCGCATGCAGGTGTAGGCAGCGTCGATGAAATCTGCGAGGCGCTTATCCGTCGTCGTGAGCGCTATGGCTTCTCCTACATCACCGTGGGCGATGCCAACATCGATGCATTCGCGCCGGTGATCGAGAAGCTGAAGGGCAAGTAATGCACAAGTACTCACTCGCACACCTCTCGATGATCGAGACGGCACCGATTCAGGTCGTGCGAGCAGCTGCCGCAGCCGGTTTCGACTTCACGGGCTTCCGCCTGACTCCTACCGCTTTGGGTATCGATCACGGAATCATCGGCAATGGTGCGGCGATCCGTGAACTCAAGTCCGCGATAGACGATGCCGGCATCGGCATTCTCGATCTCGAGGTACTGCGCCTGAAGGACACCGGGCCGACCACCGACCCGATGCCGCTCTTCGAAGCCGCCGAGTATCTCGGGGCTCGCTACGTGATCACCACGTTGGAAGATCCGGACCCAGCGCGCCGGGTCGAGTCGCTCGCACTTCTCGCGGAGCAGGCGGCCGAGTACGGAGTGGGTCTCTCGGTCGAGTTCATGCTTTTTTCCTCGGCACCGAATCTCGCCGCAGCATGCGAGGCAGTCGAGGCATGTGGCGCAGCGAATGTGGTCGTGCTGCCCGATGTGCTGCACCTCATCCGTTCCGGCGGAACACCTGACGACATGCTCGATTACCCGGCACGCCTGTTCCCTTACGTGCAGATCTGCGGCGCGAATGGCTCGGGTGCCGCCGCTGATGCGGTTACGGCGCGCACGGAGGCCGTGAACGCACGCCTCATGCCCGATCAGGGTGATCTTCCGGTGCGCGAGTTCATCGAGTGTGCGCCAGCCAGCACGATTCTCAGCGTCGAGACCCCGCTTGCGGGTCTCGGAAATCCGGAGGAACCTGCGGCACTCGCCGTCAAGCTTCTCGCATCCGCGCATCGCGCAGCAGGGGAGTGACCATGGCACGCGAACGCGAACTGAGCATCGACGGCATGGCGAATGTCCGCGATCTCGGTGGGCTGAGCACCCGCGATGGCAAGAAGGTCAAGCGGGGCGTCGTCGTGCGCAGCGATAATCCCAAGGGCATGACTGAGCAGGGCCATATCGATCTCATGGCGGTCGTCGGCCCGCGCACCATGATCGACCTGCGCATCGAGGTCGAGGTGGAGCACGATGGTTACGTCATCAAGGATGACTCGGTCACGGTCGTCAACTTCCCGATGCTTCCGCTCTCCGGCGTCACCCAGGAGCAGATCGATGCGGGCGCCTTCGACAACCTCATCGACGACTACATGGGCCAGATCGAGATCAACGGCGACTCAGTGCTCGGTGCCCTACGCGTGATTGCCTCGAGCGATCAGCATCCGATCCTGTATCACTGCACCGCCGGCAAGGACCGCACCGGCATCGTCACGGCCATGCTGCTCGACATCCTTGGGGTTGAGCACGCGACCATCGCGGCCGATTACCACCTGACGACCGAGAACATGAAGCCGATCATCGAGCGCATTCGCAATGCGCCGGTCTACAAGGAGAACGGCCTGGCATATGCGCCCGACTGGATCTTCTCCTCCGACCCCGAGACCATGCTCGCCTTCCTTGAGCGCATGACTGCGAAGTACGGAAGTGCCGAGGGCTGGGCGCTGCAGCGCGGGCTGACGCAGTCTGAGCTCGACGCAATCCGCGAGCACCTGCTCGAGAACTAGCCGTCAACGTCAACCCGCAGTACGCATTCGGGCCTTTGACGTTCAGGATCTAGGAGATCGTCTCGCCGCCGTCGACGATGAGGGTCTGGCCGGTGATGAACGATGAGTCGCTGCTGAGGAAGAAGCAGATCGCTGCTGCGAGCTCATCGGCTCGACCCATGCGCTTCATGGGGATTGCGGCACCGAAGATCTCCTCGCCCTTTTCCATGTCTCCGCCTCGCTGGACCATCAGTGGGCTGGTCATGCCGGTGATGGTGCGACCGGGGGCGATGCAGTTGATGCGCACCTCGGGCAGGGCTTCGAGGCTGAACTGGCGGGTGATGCCGGTGATGCCGGCCTTTGCTGCGCCGTAGGGGACGTTGTTGTTATTGGCCATGAACGCGGCAGTCGAGGCAATGGTGACGATCGAGCCGTTGCCGCGTGCCTTCATTACCGGGGTGACGTACTTGCATACGTAGAACGTGCCGCCTACATGCACCTCGAGCATCTTGGTGAAGCGCGCTGCATCCCATTCCGCGATGGGGCCGAACTCTGCGTGACCACCTGCGGCGAGTGCGAGGTCGATGCCGCCGAACTTGGCGACGGTGGCGTCGACAGCGGCCTTGACCTGGTTCTCATCGGCAACGTTTGCGCCCAGGCCAATGCAGCCGTGGCCGATCTCTGCTGCGACGGCCTGGGACTTAGCGAGGTCGAGGTCGACCAGGGCCGCTGTGCCGCCCTCAGCGACGACGCGCTCAGCGGTGGCACGGCCGATGCCGCTGGCGCCGCCGGTGACGAAGAGGACCTTGTTCTCGAAGCGATTCGACACGTATTGCCTTTTCTGGTGAGGGGGTGCTGGCGGGGTGTGTTGCTGAGTGCTCGCGATCAGTGATCGGAACCGGAGGGGGAGTCGGTCGGGCGTGCGCCCTCGGCTGCGGCCCACATCTTGGCACTGTCGAAACCGATGCGGGTCTGCGGAACCAGCTCGAGCACGAGGCGGCCGGGGGAGTCGATCATGGCCAGGAAGGCAGCGGCCTTCTCGGGCTCACCGGGGCGCATGGCGTCGGCGAACTGGGGGAGGATGCGATCAAGGGTCTCGCGATCGTCATGGATGATCGCCTCGCACTTGTAGGTGATCGACTGGCGCTCGGTGACGCGCGATCCCTTGGAGGAAATCGCAATGCTCATGCGGGGGTCCTTGCGGATCGACTTCACTCGCGGACGCTCTTCGCTGACGGTCAGCCAGAAGCGCTCCTCGCGGTAGATGAAGTTGACGACCACGCCCATCGGCCAGCCGTCCTTGCCGGCCCAGATCATGGTGCACTCGGTCTGAGCGTCGAGTAACTCAAGTTCGGTACCAGAATCTAGGGAGTAACTCTTGACGTTTTCCCAGTTCTTCGCCTGCTCGGCAGCCATGATTTCCCTCTCGAAATGCCCCGAAACGGGCCGTGCGTAGGCTCTCATGGATTCGGGGTAATTTCTATAGATACCTTGCATAAAGTCCCCGGGGTTCCTAAGGTCATCCCGCACGCCCGCCCCGCCCTGAAGGAGTCCCATGACCCTCGACCTCCAGACCATCTCTGACCGCATGGAGATCGACGACCTGCTGCAGAGCTACTCCCGCGCTGTCGACACGAAGGACTGGGATGCGGTCGAGGCCACCTTCACGGTGGACGCTGAGTACGACGCGGGCTCCCTCGGCCACCCCACGACCGGAAAGGCCGTGCGGGAGATGATCGAGGGCGCGCTCAGCACGGTCGATGCCACCCAGCACCTGGTCGCCAAGAGCCTGATCGAGGTGCATGGCGATACTGCCGATGTGCGCACCTACCTGATCAGCCAGCACATCCGCGAGTCAGCTCCCACTGAGGTCAAGCACTACTTCATCGGTGCCGAGTACGTCGACCGCGTTGTTCGCACCCCCCAGGGCTGGAAGTTCGCCTATCGTCGACTCGATCGCATGTGGAAAGAGGGCGATCGCGCGGTCATTGCCCGCGGCTAGTCTTCCCCTTAATCACGCCTGTCAGACCGCCCACTGAATTGCCCACCGAACGGAAACAAGGAGTCACCATGGACCGCTGGATCGCCGACACCGAGACGACTGAGCGCTTTCCCATCTACACGCGCGGCAATGCCGATGAGGTAGGCCCCGATCCGTTCAGCCCGCTCAACTGGACCCTCGCCTGGGAGCAGGGCGTCGTGCCCGGCACTGCCTGGGGCTGGATCCACATGGGCACCTTCAAGGAGGGCGAGTTCCTCTGGACCCAGCCGGAGACATACGGCTCCTGGGGCGGGTACTTCTACAACCAGGTGTCGGTCGGCCGCGTGTTCGGCCATCGCATGCCCGGCCTGACCGCCGATGCCATCGACGTCACCTTCTTCGGCCAGAACCCGGTCGTGCCGCCCTATGTCGAGGATCCCCGCGATAACGACGAGGAGTGCTCAGCAGCACTCGGCGAGACCTTCGGCGGCATCCTCGGCGGCAGCCAGCAGCCGATGCTCGATGAGTTCCTCGCGCAGGTCGAGGAGTGGGTGGCCTCACGTCCGGATCTGTCGTCGATCAGCGATGCAGAGCTCGTCGAATACGGCCGCGTGATGGCCAAGCGCCAGAACCGCACCTGGGATGTCTACGCGCAGGTCGTCATCGGCGCGACCGTGGGCCCGGCCATCGTCTCCGGCATCGCCGAGGCGGTGGGCAAGCCCGAGCTCGCCATCCGTATCTTCGCCGCACTGGGCGAGGTTGCTTCCGCCGGCCTGCCGGAACGCGTGTGGGAGCTCTCGCGCCTGCCGCAGGATTCCCCGGAGTTCAAGGCCAAGTTCGATGCCCTGATCAAGGACTTCGGCCACCGTGGCGTCAACGAGTGGGAACTCAGCGCCGACACCTGGGCCATCAACCCCACGCTCGCCTACGAAATGATCGATCGCGTTCGTCAGCAGGACGAAAGCATGTCGCCGGCGATCCGTACAGCCAAGGCCCTAGAGCAGCGTCTTGCGGCCGAAGCCGAGCTCACCGCAGCTGTCGCAGGCGATGAGGCCACGGCGGGCATGCTCGCAGCCGGTATCTCGGCCGGCCAGGCGGCCTACCGCAATCGCGAGGCCGGGAAGAACGCGGCCGTGAAGCTCTTCGGCGAGCCGAAGCTGGCCTTCCAGGAGCTGGGGCGTCGCATGGTCGAGCGTGGCGCGATTTCCGATGCCAAGCACATCTTCATGCTGCTCGACTCAGAGCTCGACGGCTTCCTCGCGGATTCCTCGGGCTGGTCGGGCAAGCTTGCCGAGCGTTATGGCCAGTGGCAGGAGCTCTTCGAGCTCGATCCGCCCTACGTCGTCATGCACGGCACCCCCATCCCGCCGATCAGCGAGTGGCCGAAGAAGAAGGATCGCGGCGGCGCATCGGAGGGCGTGGGCGCAGTTGTCCAGGGTGTTGCAGGCTCACCCGGCACCGTGACGGCGAAGACGCGCTACATCAGCGATCTCTCGCATGCCGATGAGCTTGAGGTCGGCGAGATCCTCGTCTGCTCGACCACGGATCCGTCCTGGGTGCCGCTGTTCATGATCGCCAGCGCCGTGATCTGCGAGATCGGCGCACCGGGCAGCCACGCGGTAATCGTCAGCCGCGAACTCGGTGTTCCGTGCGTGGTGTCAGCAGCAGGTGCCAGCTACAAGCTGCCCACCGGCACGCTGGTCGAGCTCGATGGCTCGACGGGCAGCATCACGGTCGTCGAGACCGCGTGACGGTCAAGACACCACCGACACCTCCCGAGCCGCCGTTCAGCGTCCGCGAGCCCTTTCTCATTGGGGTAGACGGAGTCACGCGAGTCACGTTCTGCCGTCATGCGCAGCAGGCGTACCCCGTGTCTGATGAGTTCGTGCATGACGACTGGGCTGATCCGCCTCTGAGCCAGCTCGGTGAGGTGCAGGCGCACGCGCTTGCCGCAGCGCTGGGCGAGGAAGATGTCGACGTCGTTATCTGCAGCTCGATGAAGCGGGCGCGCCGGACAGCGGAGATGGTGGCGAGCCCGCATGGTCTAGAGCCCATCGTGATTCCGGAGCTCCGCGAGATCGATTCCTACCGCGATCTGGAGCCGGGCACTTCTCCGCAGTCGCTCGTTGACCCGGCCGAGTGGAAGCGTCGCGAGGATCTCTTCCGCGTCGAGCGCAAGTGGGATCACATGTTCTTCGGTGAGCCCTCGGCGGAGTTCCGGGCCCGTTGCCTAGGTGCGATTGACAAGGTCTTGGCGGAGTTCGAGGGCAAGAACATCGTGTTCATCAGCCACGGGGGAGTCATCAATGCCTTCTTCGCGAACGTGATCGGTTGCGATGAGGATCTCTTCTTCCTCCCCAATCACGCCTCCATGAGCACTGCCGTGGTCAAGGGAGATGTGCGGAGAATCAAGTCGATCAATGAGCATCACCACTTGCATGCGGGCATCCTGACCGACTAGAAAGTCATCTAGATGAATTTCTGCCACGAGGCAGGTGACTGGCGAGGAGCGACATGACTGACACCGTCCCGCAGTACGCGGCAGGTACTCACAGCGCACTTGACCGCGAAGAGGCCCTGTCGATCATGGATCGCCTCTTCGCCCACCTGGCGAACAGCACCACAGACATGGCCGATGAGCAGCTCGAGATCCCCATGTCGTACTACCTCGACCAAGAACTGTGGCAGCAAGAACTGCAGCAGATCTTCTACACGATCCCGGTGCCTGTCGCGATGTCCGTCGCTCTGCCGAACCCCGGTGACTACAAGGCCATGCGCGTGGTGGGTCGCGAGATCATCCTGGTGCGGGGCAAGGACGGCCGCATGAACGCGATGCTCAATGTGTGCCGTCATCGCGCGATGAAACTGGTACCCGAGGGTTGCGGAAGCGCACGACGCTTTGCTTGCACGTACCACGCGTGGACTTACGACACCGATGGCAAGCTGACCGGAGTGCCGGCTGAAGATACCTTCGGCGATGTCAATCGTGATGACTACAGCCTGGTGCGCCTGGCGTGCGAGGAGCGCGCCGGAATCATCTTCGTGTGCCTGACCGCAGGCCGAGAGATCGATGTTGATGCCTGGCTCGGTGATTCGCTGCCATATCTCGAGCGTCTCGAGCTCGATAAGTGCGTGCACTTCACCACCAAGGAGCTCGCCGGCCCGAACTGGAAGGTCACCCTCGACGGTTACCTCGAGAGTTATCACTTCTCGGC
>JAHEIZ010000016.1 GCA_024639145.1 Actinomycetes bacterium
ACCCCTCCTTAGTGGTACAAGATATCGTACCAGAGGGCAAGAGGTCTCGACTAGAGCTTCTGCACCACGCCGATCAGGATGTTCAGAGCAACCAGCACGATCAGGAATGCCAGGTCGAACGAGAAGTTACCGACCCGAATCGGCTTGATGACCCGGCGCAAGGCCCGCAGCGGCGGGTCGGTGATCGTGAAGATGAACTCCGCGATGATCAAGATGATGCCGGAGGGCCGCCATGAGCGGGAGAACGCCTGAACCAGATCGAGAATCAATCGAATGATGAAGGCGAGCCAGTACAGCCACAGAACCGTGGCCAGGATTTGCCATACGGCAGACATGACAGGCCCTAACTCTGGTTGAAGAAGCCATCCTCAGCGATCTGCGCACGAGCCTGGTCACCGACGTCGACGTTGGCGGGCGAGAGCAGGAACACCTTGTTGGTGATGCGCTCAATGGAGCCACGCAGGCCGAATACGAGGCCAGCTGCGAAGTCGATGATGCGCTTGGCATCGGTGTCGTCGAGTTCGGTGAGGTTCATGATCACCGGCACGCCATCGCGGTAGTGCTCGCCGATGCGGCGGGCATCGTTGTAGCTGCGCGGGTGGATGTTCTCGATGCGGCTGATATCCATCGGACGACGGTCGGCCAGCGGCGCGGTGGTCGGACGACGATCGGGGGCCGAGTCACTCCGGAAGGTGCGCACGCCACGTGAATCAGGCTGCTGAGTGGAGCGAGAGTCCGGGATCGTGCGCACGCTGTTGGTGCGGTAGCGATCATCACGGTCGTCGTAGCGATCGTCGTAGCGGTCTGAGGAGCCACGCGAGGAGGAACTCCGCGAGTCACGACCGCGAACATCACGACGCACGTCGTCGTAGTCGTCGTACTCCTCGTAGTCGGTGTCTTCGACCAGACCGAGATAGACGGCCATCTTGCGCATTGCGCCCGCCATCACCCGCCGCCTTTCTCCGTGGTGCACCAAAAGCCCATGAGGGCTCCGACCCGTGGGGTCTCCCCCACGTTACTTCAGATACGAGCGGTTCCCGAGTACCGCGCCGCCCACCCGGACATGTGTCGCCCCGGCCGCAATGGCCGCTTCTAGGTCATCGCTCATCCCGGCGCTCATCATCTGGGCCTGGGGGTAGGACGAAAGCAAGGACGCTCGGACGGCAGCCAGCCGGGCGAAGGCGTCCACGGGGTCACCCGGATGGGGCGCCACCCCCATGACTCCCCCGAGCGAAAGGCCAGCAGCAGAAGACACCAACTCAGCCAGCTCAGGCACAGCGGAGGGCACAGCCCCGCCCCGGCCGGAGACAGGCACCGGATCCAGATTCACCTGGATCAGCACCGAAAGCGCACGATCAGCCGATGAGGCTCCTGCGGAGAGAGCCGCCACCAATGACGATCGATCCACCGAGTGCACGACATCAGCCCATCGAGCCACCGACTTCGCCTTGTTCGACTGCAACTGCCCGATCATGTGCCAGCGAAGCGTCGACGACAGCGCGCCGAGCTCCGCATGCTTCTGCGAAGCCTCCTGATCCTTGTTCTCACCCACGTCGGTAACGCCCAAGGACGCCAGCAGGGCAATGTCAGAGGCAGGGAAGGTCTTGGTCACCACGATCAGGTGAACCGGGTCAGTACGCCCGCAGGCAGCCCGGGCCGCATCGATCCGCGCCTGAACAGCAGCCAGGTTCAAGCGCAGCTCGGAAAGGCGCGACGACTCACTCGCAACCGTATCGACCCCGAAAGACTCCACGCCATCATCCTCTCGCAGAAGCGGAGGAACTACTGGATCGACCAGCTGCCAGCCGTTGTATAGATCGGCTGTCGCACGCAGACGTACCCGCCGGTGCCGCCATTTGGCCACATGGCCCAGCTGGCTCCCCAGCCGGTGTCGTGCAGTGAGGCAATGCCGGGCCAGTCGGCCCAGCTCGGCGCCCCCGACACACACGTTCCGCCGGCGACTCGGCCGAAGGCCTGCATCGGCGCCGTCGGTCCGGGAGCCTCAGCGAGCAAGTTAACGACCGAGACAGAAGCGCTGCCCGCATTCGTCACGTACGCGTAGCGCCCACTGGCACTAATCGCGATCGATTCGGGCGAAGTTCCGACAACGATGGTCCCGGTGATTGTGTTCGTGGCCGTGGAGATGACCGAGACCGAACTCCCACTTTGCTGCGCAACCAGCACCGACAACCCATCCGGGGTCACGGCAATCGCCTTGGGATCAGTCGGAGCACTGATAGTCGAGACAACCGTGTTAGTCGATGTTCGAATCACATAGATCGAGTCGGCCAGAAGACTTGTCACATAGGCAAATTGGCCGTCAGGGGTAACGGTCACCCCAAACGGTCTCGAAACTGCCAAGATTGAAGCGACGACGGTGTTATCGGAGGTCTGGATGACCTTCACCCTGTCGTTGTTGTAATCCGTGACGTAAACGAAGGCGCTGTTTGGCGTGACGGCAAGACCCTTGGGTGCGGCAAAGCCCGAAATTGTCGACACCGTGTCATTCGAGGTCTGGATCACTGCGACTTCACCGCCATTTGTCGCGGCGACGTAAACATGGGCGCCATCCGGAGCCACGGCAATCGCTGAGGGTCCTGTGATTCCGATACCCAGCTCGATCGTCGCCACGATCGAGTTGTCGGAGACGCGCAGTTTGGACACCGTGTGACCGGAACCAAAACCGCCGAAATTCGTCACGTAAGCGAACTGGCCGTCGGGGGTTATCGCGACTCCGATTGGGCTGGTGAAACCGCCGATCGTCGTAGTCACCGAGTTGGATGCAGTGTCGATCACCGAAACCGAGTCCGTGCCCGCAATCACATACGCGTAACGGCCATTGGGTGTCACGGCCACGCCCTGCGGATTCGAGCCGACACTCACGGTCGCTACGACAGTGTTCGCCGCCGCCGCGTAGGCGATCTCTGCGCCGACCACCGCCGTAGCGAGGGCCAGTACCGAGACAACCGCCACACTCAGTACCCGAGCACGCCCACTACGTCGCATGTCCCTCACCTTAGGGGCGCAGTACGCACGAGCGAGTTACATCCGAACAGCGATCCCCTGCCGCCCCGTGACCCCATCACGGCGATACGAGAACAAGGAATCAAGTTCCGCTGTGCACCCCGGCACCACAGACGCAGGAATACCCAACAACGACAGCTGAGCCACCACACCACCAGAGACATTGATCCGCGGCGAAACCCCGGTCGGGATAGCCGCAGCAGCCACCACCGGATGAACAGCAGAACGCAGCAACGACACCCGCTCCAGCGGCACCGGGTAGCACGAAGCGCAGATCGAAGGCCCGACCACGGCGCGAATCCCCCGCGCCCCATGGGCCCGCATCACCGAGACGGCCGCAGAGACCACGCCGGCCCCGAGCCCCTTCCACCCGCAGTGCACCGCCGCAATCACCGTGCCCTGCCGATCAGCAAGCACCACAGGCACGCAGTCAGCAGCCAGGGCAACCAGCCCGAGCCCCGGTGTCACCGACACCATCGCATCCACCCCGGAATACACCCCACCAGCAGACACGACAGCAACCTCGCCCCCGTGGCACGCATCGAGCACAGCCAACCCAACCCCGCCAAACCCAGAAGACAGAGCAGAGAAATTCGCAGCAACACAATCAGGGTCATCGCCCACATGCCCCGCCAGGTTCAGCGAGGCGAAAGATCCAGTACTCACGCCCCCCGAACGACCAGTGGCCGCCCAGAAGACTGGACGGCCACCAGGTGACGATGGGTCGAGACGACCCTCGGCAACGGGATTCACGACTACTTGAGGAAATCCGGAATATCGAGATCGTCGTCGGCATCGTCGAAGACGATCGTTCGCGGCTGCTGCACGGGACGGTCGGCCGGGGAAGTGACGACCGGCACCTCGCCGGTGGCGGTGACCTCAACGGCTGCCTTGGCGGCAGCAACTGCGGTGACCTTGCGTGCCGGGGGCTCTCCGCCATCGAAGCCGGCGGCGATAACCGTGACACGCACCTCATCACCGAGGGTGTCGTCGATGACGGCGCCGAAGATGATGTTGGCATCGGGGTGAGCGGCATCGCTGACGAGGCGAGCTGCCTCGTTAATCTCGAACAGGCCCAGATCGCTGCCGCCCGAGATGGAGAGCAGCACGCCATGGGCGCCGTCGATGCCGGCTTCGAGCAGCGGGCTCGAGATGGCACGCTCGGCGGCCTCAACCGCGCGATCCTCGCCGCGAGCCGAGCCGATGCCCATGAGGGCGGAGCCGGCCGAGTGCATGACGCTCTTGACGTCGGCGAAGTCGAGGTTGATCAGGCCCGGGGTGGTGATCAGGTCGGTGATGCCCGAGACGCCCTGGAGGAGGACGTGGTCTGCCTGGCGGAATGCGTCGATGACGGAGATGTTGCGATCTGACAGCGAGAGCAGGCGGTCATTCGGGATGACGATCAAGGTGTCGACCTCGGCACGCAGTGCCTCGATGCCGTCATCAGCCTGTGAGCCGCGACGGCGACCCTCGAAGCCGAACGGGCGGGTGACAACGCCGATGGTCAGCGCGCCAAGCGAGCGGGCAATGCGGGCCACGACGGGTGCGCCGCCGGTGCCGGTGCCGCCGCCTTCGCCTGCGGTCACGAAGACCATGTCAGCGCCGCGCAGGACCTCTTCGATTTCGCTCTCGTGATCGAGGGCTGCCTTCTGGCCAACCTCGGGATTCGCGCCGGCGCCAAGCCCACGGGTGAGCTCACGGCCGATATCGAGCTTGACGTCTGCGTCGCTCATGAGCAGGGCCTGAGCATCGGTGTTGATGGCGATGAACTCCACGCCCTTCAAACCGACCTCGATCATGCGGTTCACGGCGTTGACGCCACCACCGCCGATTCCGACGACCTTGATCACTGCCAGGTAGTTCTGCGGAGCCGCCACGGCACCTGTCCTTTCGTTGGGCGCGACAGGGGAAGTCACGCTCGACCCTGGCCACAAACCCTCAATCTCAACCTGAGGTTAAGAATCGAGTCTGCTCGTAGCCGGCGGGAAGGTAGTGGAGGGTCTGGGGGAAATGCAAGGCGGACGCCCCAGGAACCCGGATTCACGAGAGAAAATGGCACGTCAAAGTGCGGTGTTCACTGGTACGACAATAAGGAGTGGCCGAGTCCTTCAGGTTCGCCTAGGCGAATTCGTAGCCGCAAAAGCGGCACTTGCGTGCTGCAGCCTTAATCGTTTCCGCGCAGTCTGGGCAGATCTTCTCCCCATCCTTCGCCAATTTCTCAGCCTGCTTCGCCTCTGCCTTGGCAGCTGACGCCTCCGCCAGGGCCGCCTCTTCGATGGCTGCCTTCTCCTTGAACGCTTCAATCTTTGGGGAGTAAGACTTCATGGAAGTCACTCCCTGATCCGTCTGGACACCTTGCTCATCCAGGAGGGCTGCTACCTCAGCGAAGGCGTCGTTTTGCTTCTTCAAGAAGTGGACGACGGCCTTGCCCAGGTCCGTGCCCAAGGTGAGAGCACCATTGGTGAGGACTCCTGCGGTCTTGAGGTTGTAGCCCGTGATCTCTTCATATGTCAGATCAATGCGGTCTGCGCCGAGCGCACCTTTGCCTGCGGAGTTGTTCGCAGTAACAGAGAACTCTTCCTCTTCGACGACGATGCTTGCCCCGTAGCCCTTTACCTCTAGCGCCATGCAATCCCCCTATGTTGACGTGCTTCACTTCATTTTTGTTCTCGGCTCGAATCCCTCACGTTGAAATGCCAAGATTGTGCGTCGAACTTGATCCTTGGAGGCAAAAATTTCGAGTTGGATCCTGCCCAACTTCACGGATTACTTGTCACGTCAAAGGTCCCGTTTTCGGACTTGCCGAATGAAGAAATGCCGAGAGGCTTCAGGGTCTTTAACGTTGCGGGCTTCAGGTAGCCTTCGAGGTACTCCTTGTTGGCGCCCTCATAGTTGAACCAAATATTCATCAGTTCGACTGGGCTAGGTCCGTATTTCGCATCCTCGTAGGTCCCTTTTCGGCATTGCGTCAATTCCTGCAGTCCTCGCGGAGTCTGATCGCAAGTGAATCCTGCAGCGTTCAGTTCCTTCAAGATTCGCGATCCACGCGTAGATCGTGTCGGCTGCGCCGATGGTTTCGAAACTGATGCACCCGAACTGCTCGTACTTGTCTGCGAGCCACCTGAGATTGCGCCAGCGGTGAGGCCGATGGCGAAGGCCGCGATGAGGATTCCCGAAATGATGATGGAGGCAATGGCGAGGCCCTTGCCCTTGCCAGCAGCCTTGGCTTTTCCGATGCCGATGACTCCAAGGATGAGACCTGGAATAGCCGTGACCCCACACAGGACTCCGAGCAAGGACAGCACGAAGGCCGCCACAACAATTCCTGGAGCCTTCTGACCCGCCGTCGTCGTGTACGGAGCGAATGTAGGAGGAGGCGGCAACTTCTTACCGTTATCGCCAGGCACTTGCGGGGGAACTGATTCAGACATGAGGAGACTCCTGGAGAAGGTTGGATCAGATGGCTCGTGAAGCCATGGTCTGGGCTTGGGCTACCTGATTGCGCACGTTCGCGACGTCAAACACGGAGTTCACAGGAATCTGGACCGAATGATTTAGGTCGGCAGAGCGAACATTCACGTTCGCATACCCAACAGGTCTGTCTTCCTTCGCGAGGAGGAAGAACAGCCCGAGAAGGCAGAAGATGGAGAAGATGATGGCGCAGACAATTGCCCAGGTGGGGATCTTGCGCTGGATTGTCGTCTGATCCATCACGATCCACTGTGACCCTGCCAGGGGTGCTGCACCGTTTGGCGTGACGATCGTGTCCGCTGTGACACCAATGTCACCGATGGTGATCAGGTATTGATCCATGCTCTCCCCCACTCGCTGGAGGAACGCATTCACCGCTGATCCCCCGACCCTGAACTGCTCTGGAAGCCTAGCCTCCCCCTCTGACTCATGGAGATCGGTCTCTCGCGCACACGCATGCCCTCGTCTCTTAGCAACCCCTACGGGGTTGCTTTGAGTTGTGTCAGTTCGCCGACATCGGGTCGGTGACTGACGAGAGGAACCCTCCATGCCTAATGGCGGCTATCCCATGCACTTCATGACCAGGGTCGAAGGATCCGATCTGGCGCTGTCCCTCAAGGGCAGCGACATGACACTTGTGAGGCTCATCGAGCCTTCACAGGATGATCCACTCAGGCTGAGAATCAAGTCCGAGATGGTTGGTCGCTTGACGCCGAACCAAATCCGAGGCTTACTCTTCCACCTGCAGTACTGGGGTGGCGGAAGCGAAGATGGTGCCCACGGCACACCTAGGGGAACCTTCGCTGGTCAGCGGATTGAACCTCAGTTCGATGCCGCTAACTGTGTGTACGACTACTGATCGGGGGGTGCAATGAATGATCGTCAAGATCGCAACATGAACGTTGTCATGTTCGTCCTCGGGATCCCCCTCGGGATCCTGCTGGCAATCTGGACTCTATGGATCACAGTGACCGCCTTCATCGGCGGTCAGGCACCGTTCTTCTTCATCGACTTCGATGGCTTCAGCCTCATTAGGGGCATGCTTTGGTTGATCATCATCGATCCGATCGTGCTGACGGTGGCCTACTGGATCTTCATGCTGATCATGTTCCCGATTGGCGCCCTTGCTGCCGCTATTGGCGGCAGGTCAGATCGAGATTCGGATCACTGATGGAGACTTTCCAGGTCACCTTGTCGGGTGACGACGAGGAGAACCTGGAGTGGTTCATCACTGCAGTGAATCCCTCGGTGGCTCTTGCGGAGGCCCTAGCGGCCTCCCAAGGGTCGCCTGGGATCTATTCCGTCTGGGATCCGCAGGATCCTCACGGCATGCCACTGCTCGAAGAAGAGGTCGGGGCTAGCCGCGAGCCATTGAAGCCACCGAACGTCAGAGGGTGAGACCACACTTCACTCATGAGAGTCGAGCGAACCAGCATTGCGTATCCGACCCCGAAGCAGCGCTGTTGGCGCTTGGACGACCACACCCTCCCCATACTCGTGGCGAATCCGATCTGGCTCCAGTGGATCGCTGGGCTGAAAGACATGGTTGGTGAAAGGGATCCCATGGAAACAGCCAGATTCCTCCTTGGGGATCGGATGCAATACCTGAATGTGACCTGGTGGACGGAGCAGCAGGCGAAGTCTGCGATCTACGCCAACATGGGTGGCGGCATCCCGCCACGAGTCTTGGAGGTCATCTTGGATGCTGCGGGGTTCGCGACACCGCAGGAGTAAGACTGCTCGGGCCAATCGGCCTGAGAGTGACAGGAGGTAGGCAGGTTATGGCTGCAGGATGGATCTACTCCATCTATACGGAGATCGACCCTGCGTATCGAAAAGCGTTCGGGACGGCTAACTGGCAGGCAGCACTAGATGCTGGCTGCATCAAGACGGATATCTCGTGGGAGGGCACGACCTTCACGATCAATCCTCTTGAGGCCCTCGTCGCCAGCGGTGTCGCCGAGCAGGTAGCCGACAATATCGGCTTCCCGAACATCTATGCCGTTCCTCGAACTGCACTCGTGGAGGCCTACGAGAAGTGGCTGAGTGATGAAGCACATGCTTCGGCTTGGATCACGAACGGCATCGCATCCGTTCGTGACCTTGAGGCTCCAAACCTCATCGTTGAAGTCTGGGATCGGGACTAGGCCGCCGTACGGCTGCCTCAACGATCCAAGAGCGACCAGTTCTCCAGGTACTCGTCCATCCAGTTCGCGTCCCTGACAGGCACATTCGGGCTGAGGTTTCGCATCGGGCTATCCCGATGCTCCGCACCGTTTCGGCCAGGAGTGGCCAACCAAGTCGCGTGACTCTCGCGGATCACCGCTGCGACCACAGAAGCGGGCATCACGTGCACGGTTGGGTGCTCCACCGCGAGATTGACGAAGCAGTAGACGAGGTCTAAGTCTTCAATCTGTTCGTGCTTCTCGTTCATCGCCCAACTTCGACCATGGCTACTGGTCTTGACCTGCACGAGGAATGGGCTGCCACCGTCTAGGTAGTTGACCAGAATGTCTGCCTTACGCACACCGCGTGGAGCCTGTGCCGCGAGCATGCCTCGCGCCAACAGGCGAGACAGAACAAGATGCTCTCCCGCTGCGCCGATCAATGCCTTGTCAACCATGCTGACCCCCGTTCGTTCCATCAGGCTATTGGACTTTGCGACCAATACGTGGACTATTCAGGGTGCACACGAAGCAGTGGCCAAATCGTGGAGAAGGCATAGTCAACGCCTGCATCGTCCGACTCCCACTTGTGCATTCCATCGAGATGATCGATCTGCATGCCAATGCTCAACGCAGCAATGGCAGCGGGCCGAACATCAGGATCGATCTCGCCTCGCCGTTGACCCTCTTCGATTTGCCTTGCGAACTCTCGTTCGCGCGGAATCAACACATGTTCCCGCAGTGCGGTCAGCAACTCTGGGACGGTCTCACGGTGAACTAAGGCAGTAGCGAGCACCTTGGTGAACAGCGGTTCACCTGTACTCACGATCTCGATGAATCGTCGCACTCGCTCACGAGTCGAACCATCGCCCACGTCGATGGCCTGCCAGTCCGGCAGTTGCCGGATGGCGGCAAGACAGAGTTCCAGTTTGTTCTCGTAATGCCTGTAGACCGTGCGCTTGCTCATACCTGCGTGGAGGGCGACGTCGTCCATGACCAGTTCGCCATACCCTCGCTGGGCCATGAGGCGTAGGGCAGTCAGGGCGAGTCGTTCGTGGGCCGCCTCCCACACTGCTCCCCCCTTACGTACGCCCAGTGGGGTCTTGCGTCGCCCACTGGGGAATCGCTCAGATTCAGGCTCTTCCATGAGGGATTCCGGGGTCATGTAGGAATTCTTCCACATTCTTGACATGAATAGGTTTACCTTCGTCGTACATGGGTACACCTTGTCGTGTCAGTTAGTAACTATCGAACGGGGAGGAACCATGTCGAGTTCAACAACCACGCTGTCAGCGGCCGATGACAACGAGGACTTCAACGAGCAGTTCGAATCCGGCTTCGCCGGAGCCCACAGCAAACTTGGGCGTTTCAATCTGGCCATCTTCGGCCAAACAGGTGCTGGGAAGAGCACCCTCGTGAACGCTGTCTTCGGGGCCAAGGTCGCCGAAACCGGAATTGGCCTCCCGGTTTCCACGGAGACCACGTACTACGTATGTAGGGACGGCCTGCTCGGGTTATACGACTCCAAGGGCTTCGAGACTGGGCAAAGCGCCAAAGACATCTCGAAGTTCATGAGCAAGGAGATCGAGACCCTCTGGAAGAAGCCTGCAGAGGAACGACTCCACGTCATTTGGTACGTGATGTCAGCAACGTCGAAGCGCATTGATGCGCAGCAGATGGAGTTCATGCGCGAACTCAATGGCAAGGGGCTCCCTCTCATCGTCGTTCTGACCCATACCGACAAAGAGGTCGAGACTGGTCACTACGACGAGGACGCCATCCAGTTTGCGGACGAGATCGCGAATGCGGTTGGCGACTACATCGTTGGGGGCCGACCTGTCATGGTGCAGTCGATTGCTCGCCCCAAGAAGCACCAGCCCGCTCACGGGCTGGAAGCTCTGCTCGATGCCACCTTTCTCGCTGCACCAGCAGGAGTTCGCAACGCACTGATCGCAGCACAGCAACTTGATCTCAAGAGCAAGCGTGAAGCGGCTGAGGTTTCGATCGCTCTTGCTGCAACTGCGGCAGGCGCCATGGGTTTTGTTCCTGTCCCGTTCGCAGATGCACCGATGATCGTTGGCGCGCAGGTAACGATGATGGCAGCGATCGCGGCGCAGTACGGACTCCTCGTCGATAAGTCGCACATGACCTCCCTCGCCAAGATCGCGCTGTTCTCGGGCGGGAGTGCTGCTGTAGCCGGGCGCGGATTGGCATCCGTGCTGAAGTTGGTTCCCGGTATCGGCACGGTCATCGGTGGAACCATCAATGCCGCTGTCGCCGGCGCCATTACTACGGGTGTCGGTTACGCGTGGATCGCGGTGTGCGAGCACCTCGCCTCTCTCGATATCGCCGAGCGCGAGGATGTCCTCGCCCAGACGGAGATGATCACCGGGCTGTTCAAGTCCTCATTCGGCAAGAGCCTTCCTCCGATTGACCTCTCCGCTTTTCCCCCCATCGAGAAGTCGGCCTAAGCATCACCTTCCCCCGATGCCTGCGCATCGGGGGAAGGCCCGCCTCGTCGTTCTCCGTCGAAAGGACGTTAGGAATGGACGCCGTCGAATGGCAGGTTCTCGATCCTGCCTCGAAGAGCCACCCCCAGCAATTGCTGAAGATCTTCATCAATGCGATGGGCTCGCCCCAACTCCGTCAGTTGGTGATCCAACATCCGGATATGTCTACGGACCCGCTGATTCAGTTCATCCAGACACACGAACTCGGTGACCTGGCCTTATCCATGACGGCAGACCGAGGAGTGCTCATGCACTTCGCGCAGGACGTCAATCCGCAATTCCGCGCGATCGTCGCGTTCAATGCTGACGTTCCTGAGGATCTGGCCGAGGTACTGGCGAAGGACCTCCATCAGGGTGTCCGAGTAAATGCCGTCTACGCTCCGTCGCTTCGCGTCAGCACTCGTGTCCGCTTGTCGCGGCACGATGCAAGCGCCGAAGTGCGCGATGAAGCTTGGCATGCACTCACCACGGTGAATGGCCGAGCGATGGTTGATGGCGCTCGGCTGGCCACTCACGATTTCGATGATTCCGAGGGATCCGATTCAACTGAGGATCGCGAGATCTGGGTCCTCTACCTTCCCATCTAGGCCATCGAGCCAGCAACACACGCATCACGAATTCCACCGACCCCACCAACACACAATTGGAGAACCATGAAGATCAATCGCAAGGTCACCACCGCTCTCGTCGCTGGAGCGATCTCTTGCATCGGCTTCGCCATGTCCACCATTCCGGCTTCCGCCGCTCCATGCTCCCTCTTCAAGTCGAACGGGATAACCACGGGCATGTGCGGATCAAAGCCCTACTTCTCCACGGAGGTCGGTGGCCAAGAGTTCGGAACCATTGGCCGAACTCCCTTCTCGCTGCGTGACTTCGGCAACGGGTACAGCAGTGGCTTCTACGGAAACAAGCCCCTTTCGTGCATGGGCTCAGGGGTGTTCAGGAACTGCTGGTAACCCGCGTTCCTACTCACTCCTCGGATCGCTGAGTCCCAACTCGTCCAGCGTGTACTCGGACTTGCCGTAGTTGCAGGGCCAGCAGCACGTCGCCAGGTTCTCTGGTGTCGTGCGTCCTCCCCTGCTGTGCGGTTCAACGTGATCCAAGGTTCCTGAGAAGACCAACTTGATTCCGTGACGTTGGGAATTCGTGCCCAGCGTCGGGAAGTTGTCCGCGCCGACCTGGTCACGGAACTTGGTGAATTCTGAACCTGGCAGGACTGGCATGCGGCAGTACTGGCAGGTGTAGCCGTCTCGCTCCATCAACTGTCGTTCGATGGATGCGAAGGTCTTCACTGGATCCTTGTCGATCACGTCAGGCTTGGGTTCAAGCCCGAAGTGCATCGCCCTGAACCGTCCAGAGTTCTGGGCATGCTCGTCGAACCATTCGTTCAGGTCCCTGTCACGGGTTCGTTCAAGGTGTCTGAGGGCAGACTCCACGTCGCCTTCATCGGCGGCTCTACGGGCCTCCTGGAAGGCCTCAAAGGCCTCCAGGAACCACTCCTTCGGCACCAGCGGCGAGGTGGTGCTCCAGGTGCGGACGTCCGTGCCCAGTTCGGTGCACGAAGTGGTTCCTCGGCACATGTCAGCCGACGCGGTACAAGTGCCGCTGCAGGTCCACGAAGGTCTCCCTTGCGGCATCTGCCCCACCAAGGGCAGCCATGCCGTCCTGCAACGCCTGGTACTTCAACTGCAGCAGCATCGGCAGTTTGTCGCTGTCGAGTTCATCGACACCAGAAGCGATGTACCTATCCAAGACGAAGTGGATGAAGTCAGCCTGCTGAGGGCTCAAGGCCTGCTGAAGTTCAGGCCTAGTAGCCATGACTCGCTCCATCCTGCTGATGGGTTGCTTCGCGAAAGCCACGAACTCCAACACATCGAACAGGTCGCTGTCCTCTGCATCGATGAGAGTCTGGATTTCCTCCAGGCTCTCTTCGGGGAAGCCAGCTTCAGCGAGTCTGCCGAGCAGAGCCCGTCGAGTGACGGGATCCGACCAGATGGTTCTCAGTTCCTCCTCCGAGGAGAAGAAGTCAGGCAGCGTCAATGTGTCGAAGAGGTAGGTGATGAATGCCTCCGCCGACATTGGCATGCCATCTGGACCCATGAAAGTGGTCTGGCTCATGTATTGGATGGCTCGTTCTTTGCCATCCCTCAACTTGATGACCAACTTGTCCTTCCGAGGAGGTGGAGGATCAATCGGTGGCTTGGGCTCGGGACCTGGTCCTGGGCCTGGGCCAGGTGCTGGGAGTTCGACAGGATCCCCATCCCATTCGGGATCAGCGAAGTGATGATGCGCATCAACGAAATCGTAGATCGTGAAGTAGTCCTTGCCGTCGAACAGTCGAGTGCCTCGACCGATGATCTGCTTGAACTCGATCATTGAACCAATCGGACGCAGAAGAACGATGTTGCGGACGTTCAGAGCATCCACACCAGTCGACAACTTCTGCGACGTTGTCAGGATGGTGGGGATGGTCTTGTCGTTGTCCTGGAACTTTCTCAGGTATTGCTCGCCGAGTTCACCGTCGTTGGCGGTGACTCGATGACAGAAATCAGGGCTAGGTGACTTGGCGTACTGGTTGATCATGTCTCTGATGATGAGCGCATGCCACTGGTTGGCGCAGAAGACGAGGGTCTTCTCGTCCAACCCGATCTCGTCCATGAACAGTTTCACGCGCAGTTCCTCGCGTGCCTTGATGAAGATCTTCGAGTTGAACTCTGACTCCTTGTACACCTTGCCCAGTTCGACCTCTCCTTCAAGGATGAGGTCGTCTGGGGTGTACTGATACTCGTCGATGGTCGTGTCGAACTGGCGCACCCTGAAGGGCGTCAGGAAACCGTCATTGATGCCATCCTTCAACGAGTAGGTGAAGACAGGATCACCGAAGTAGTTGTACGTGTTTGCGTTGATGTCTCGACGCGGCGTCGCGGTGAGTCCCAGTTGGGTGGCAGGCGAGAAGTACTCCAGGATGCCTCGCCAATTCGACTCATCATTCGCGCCACCTCGGTGGCACTCGTCGATGATGATGAAGTCGAAGAAGTCTGGCGGGTATTGCTCGAAGTTCGCAACCGTCAACGGCTCGAACACTTCAACGGACTCCCCCGTCTCGCCATCGACCAGGTCATCCTCGATGACCTCAGTAGTGCCAGACATGAAGGATTGGAAGATGGTGAAGAAGATGCTGCCGTTCTTCGGCACGCCACCCTTCTTGCGCACCTCCGCAGGAGTCATGCGCACCATGGCGTCTTCAGGGAACGCACCGAAGGCGTTGTATGCCTGATTTGCGAGGATGTTCCTGTCCGCAAGGAACAGGATCCTCGGTCTGCGCGCGGCCTGCCCAGTGTGGTTCCAACGAGACTGGAACAACTTCCACGAAATCTGGAACGCGATGGCGGTTTTACCGGTACCCGTGGCGAGAGTAAGCAGGATGCGCTTGTCGCCCTTAGCGATGGCGTCGAGGACTCGCTGCACGGCGATCTGTTGGTAGTAGCGAGGCTGCCAAAGCCCACCCTTGTCCTCGTACGGGATCTCGGAGAAGGCCTGCTGCCAGGCATTCTCCTCAGCGAACGTCATAGCCCACAGTTCGTCGGGAGTCGGGTACTTCTCGATCTCCCCCTCGACACCCGTCTGCATGTCACTTAGGTAGATCTGACGACCATTGGTGGAGATGGCGAAGCGGATGGCCATCTTGTCGCTGTACGTCTTCGCCTGTGCAAGACCTTCGGTGTGGTGAAGGTCTTCCTTCTTCGCTTCAATGACCGCCAGTTTCCGGCCTCGGCATTCAAGGACGTAGTCGGCGATCAATGCTGGGGCACGCTTGCCACCAGCCTGGATGCGACCCTTGGTGATCTGGTACTCGTAGTTGATACGTGAACCGTTGTTCTGAGCCCAGCCTGCTTGCTGCAGTGCCGGGTCGATGAGTTCGGCGCGGGTAGCGGCTTCGTTGCGCGTCATACCGCGCCCTTGAGAATGTACTCCGAAACGAGAGTTGCCAGTTCGTCTTGCAGACCTCGGCGCTGAGCAGCAATTAGTGTCAACTCAGTCGACGATTCCAGGAGGGCCTCGATGCGCGCAACCGCTGCCTCCTGCGCATAGATTGACGGAAGAGGAACAAGTATCGCCCTGAACGCAGTGACCTCTAGGTTGCGCTGAGCAGTACCTCGCCCGAGGGAATAGATCAGATCCGAATTCGCGAGCAAGAAGAGATCGAGGTATCGCTGTTGAAGTCGGTGCTCATCCACTGTTGAGACTGTGAGCCCCGAATCGTTCAAGAAGAATTTACCAGGCACATATCGCACACATTCGGCTGACATGGCGAACCGGGAAACTATGTAGCAACTATCTCGATTCCAAGCATCTAGCCGAAAGGTCTCACCCCCGCCCCCATACACGGGGTATTCGGATCCCCCATCACGCTTGCGCGTGACACGGGTTCCGTAATCCACTTTCGCAATTTCATCTAGTGCGACCAGGTCACACTCAAGATCCGTGAATTCACCGACCAGTTGGGCCTCAATCGCGCGGTTAGCGAGCACTGAGAAAACCTCAGCATTGCTCGTGAGCCGCTTAAGTTCGTTACCCACCTCATCCAACTTGGCGACGATTCGCTTCTGCTCATCTAGCGGTGGGAGAGGGATCTTCATCTCGAGAAGTCTTTCGAACTCGATGCTCTGGACAGTGGCACCTTGCTTCAAGTAGCCAGACAAGATTCGAGAGTTGCTGGCAATCAATACTGAGGACAAGTACCTGCCATCGACTCCAGCAACTGGAACCCCGTACTTGACGTCCTGGTTCACGACGCACTCGAAAGGGACGAATGTGACGGGAAAGGTGTGGGCCAAGACCCCAGAGCGCACCACAACGGCCACACCGCCAGCAGGCCGGAGGCTCAATCCAGTTTCCTCGACAGCGATGAGTGTAACTCGCCTTTCAGTGCCCTGGAGGTAGGCAGACTTAACATCCTTGGAGGAGATCCACGGGACCTCTCCGTCCTGCCAAAAACGTGAATTCGACGTGCTCGGGGTCATGCCGCCACCCCATTGAGCAAGATCCCGAAGTCGAACCATTGGCCACTTGGTCACAGCAGACTCCTGAGCCTCGCCAAGATCTCAGAACTCTCCCGTTCAAGACGCTCAATCTCGTCAAGGATCTCCGCAGGAGTGCGGTGATCCACATCCTTCACCACGTTCGGATTCTTCACTGATAGGTCCAAGGTGGACGGGTCAACCGTGTCCACGGAGACCGTCCATGACTTCCCGGACTCCTCACGCTTCTTGATGAGCGAGAGGAAGTCCTCAAGGTCGCCATCGTTCAGCGGGTTCGTCTTGCCCATGTTGCGGCCGGGATCCAACTGGTAGTACCAGATGTCCCTGGTGGGCTTGCCCTTCGTGAAGAACAGCACCACCGTCTTCACGCCAGTGCCCGTGAATGTTCCTGCAGGACAGTCGAGGACTACGTCCAGGCTGCACGTCTCAAGCAGTTCCTTGCGCAGGGCTGTTGCGTCACCGTTGCTGAGGAAGGTGTTCTTGATGACGATTCCGGCACGTCCGCCAGCCTTGAGGCTGCGGATGAACAACTGCAGGAACAGGTACGCCGTCTCGCCTGAGCGGATGGGGAAGTTCTGCTGCACTTCCTTACGCTCCTTACCGCCGAACGGCGGGTTGGCGAGGATCACTTCGTAGCGGTCCTTCTCCTGGATCTCCATCACGTTCTGCCCGAGAGCATTCGTGTGCACGATGTTCGGTGCCTCAATGCCGTGAAGGATCATGTTCATGATGCCGATGATGTAAGCGAGGGACTTCACCTCACGCCCATAAAGCGTCGAGGTCTGAAGTGACTCCAGTTCCTCTGTCGAGAGATCCTTCGATGCACGCATGTAGTCGAAGGCCTCGCACAGGAAACCTGCCGAACCCACGGCAGGATCGAGAACCTTCTCCCCCACCTTCGGATCAATGACCTTCACGATTGCTCGAATGAGCGGGCGGGGCGTGTAGTACTCGCCACCGTTCCGCCCCGCATTACCCATGTTCTTGATCTTGTCCTCGTACAGCGAAGACATCTCATGCTTCTCCACGGCACTGCCAAAACGGAGTTCGTCGAAACGGTCGACGATCTCGCGCATGTTGTAACCCGACGAGATCTTGTTCTTAATCTCGCCGAAGATCTCACCGATCTTGTACTCGATCGTGTTCGGAGAAGTGGCACTCTCCTTGAAGCCCGCGAGATACCGCCACAGTTTCAAGTTCACGAAGTCCAGAAGGTCGTCGCCAGTGAGGGCGACGTTCAGGTCCACCTTGCCGTCAGCACCCTTCGGTGCTGCCCATGTCTTCCACCTGTACTCGTCAGCAATGATCGGTACGTACTTCGTTCCCGTGAGGGCTGCGCTGGCAGCCCGATCCGTCTCCAGGTCGTCCAGGTACTTGAGGAACAGGATCCACGAGGACTGCTCTACGTAGTCCAGTTCCGTGGAGCATCCAGGGTCCTTGTGCAGGACGTCGTCCACGTACTTAAAGGCGTTCTCGAACACTGGACTGACATCCCCCTGAATTGACCTAACCTGAGGGTCTAAGGCTATCGATCAGGACCCACCTTGAGGCGATGTCCAGCCACACGCCGAAGGTCAGCCTCCACCAATAGGCTCCAGCCGAGGACCGTGAAAGCGGCCTCCGAATACGGGGGGAACGGATGACCGAGTATTTCAGGATCATGCCTGGAAAGAAGAGCCTCTACGCCCAAGAGTGCATTAACGGGAACTTCATCGGCGGAGACTGGGACGTTCACACCGACCTCACGGACGAACTTCCCGAAACGTGGAAAGCCTTCAACAAGGTCTTCATCCCCCAGTACCTCGAATCGCACCCAGGCAAGTCCAAGATTGCGGCAGGCCTCGCTGGAGGCATGCTGCATTCCATCTGCAAGGGCGTGAAGATCGGCGACATCGTCCTCATGCCCGATCAGCAGGGCACATTCCATTTTGGCAAGGTAACGAGCGACTACTGGTACGCACCAGACGGACCGCTCCAGCATCGGCGGAGCCTTCAGTGGCTCCCCGTCACTGTTCACCGACACGATTTCAGTGAAGCCCTGCAGAACTCACTCGGCTCCATCGGAACTCTCTCGAACGTGACCCGTCACGAGATCGAAATCAAAGCGATGATCGGAGGGGCAACGGCCCCATCCATCCTCGCCACGAATAGTGACATCGAAGATCCCTCCACATTCGCGCTGGAGAAGCACCTAGAGGACTTCCTCGTCGCAAACTGGGAGAGGACCGAACTTGGCAAGACTTTCGACATCTTCACAGAGGATGGCGAAAAGGTCGGGCAGCAATACCCCAGCGACACAGGACCACTCGACATTCTTGCCGTCAGCAAGGACGGCAAAGAACTACTCGTCATCGAACTGAAGCGTGGACGAGCCAACGACCGTGTCGTCGGTCAGATCCAGCGCTACATGGGCTACATCAAAGACGAGATCGCGGAACCTGGGCAATCAGTCAGGGGCATCATCATCGCCTTAGACGATGATCAAGGTATTCGTCGAGCACTATCGGTCGCGACCAACATTGAGTTCTACCGATACAAGGTGGACTTTCAACTCCACAAGGCTTAAGCATTGCGACCCGACCAGGAGACGCCACACTCGAAAGGAGTGTTCGTCCCCGACGAGAACGGACCGTGGGAGCCAATCTGCTGGTTTGCTCTCTCATACAACGGTTACGAGAGATACGGCACGCAACCTGGAGACATTCAGGGCGAGATGAGTCTCGGCAGTTTCGCGAACCAGACTCACTCTCGATGGCGCCGAAACAAAGTCCTCCCCGATAGCCTCCACGAACTCAGATCGGCGCTGTTCTACGAGCAGCGACGAAGCGGCAAAGGCTTCGCTTTCACATTTGATGTCTGGACGGACTGGGACGATCCCAACAGCGACTATCAAGAGTGGTTCGAGTACGTGAAGTCGTTGATACGGGCAATCAGGGCCCTTGCTGGTGACTACATTGACATGCCACCTGATCTGGAGAAGCCAGATGACAACGTAGAGCCTCGATATGCCTGATCACCCCTACCCCGAGACACGGCTTCTACCGTGACGGCCGTCCACGCCATGGTCAAATCACCAACTTCGACGAAACCAAAGGGCTAACCTCACTACAGTCAATTTGACGGGAGCAATGTAATGGGACTGTTCTCTAGCAAGAACCAGACGAGCAAGCCTGGGTCGTACAAGGCGGCTTGGCCGAAGGAGTCTGGGCTAGGAGTTGGCCCTCACTCGCTTGAAGCCGAAGCACAGGAGGAGTACCTGCTCTACACGTCAGAGCGGCGTAGCCAGGAGAACGTGCCAGTCGAAGACATGCCAGTCATGCAGGCTGCAAACAGCCTCTTATACGAAATGGCGGCAGGCACGCCAGTCAATGAACTGCCATTGATTCAGGGACCGATTGACATCAACTGGATCTCCGCCTCGGTACCCCAGCCATTCCCTGCCGAGATGCTGATCACAGACAGAAGAGTGCTCGTCTGGTGGCCTTCGGCCCGAGGACGAGATGGCCTGCTACTAATCCTCCACCACTTCGACATGCTGCCTCGAGCGGACGTTCGAGTCTCGATGCCATTGAATTGGCGAGGAGGGATGCGAATCAAGTACCCATTCGGCAATCCACCGATGGGCGGGCAGATGCCCCGCATCGGCATCACTTTCGGCGTTCATTTCTCCAAAGACGAGCATGCCAACAGGCGCTCCATGAGCGTTCAGCGGACTCTGCTGCACCTCGAGTCCGAAGTACGCAGCGGAAAGGTGAGCGAGGACTATCGCTTGTAGCCGATGGTTGCCGAGCACGACAGTCGTCACTTCGAGATGGGACGCCAACGCCAGGAGGAAAAATGCCGAGCAGTGACGACGTGACCAGGATCTACGTACAGATCGTTAACGGCGTGAACAAGGCTGACTCCACCATTCCTCTCGACGAGGAATTGTCTGCACTCTGGGACAAGATCTCCAAGGAGGTAGCCGAGGCGAAGGCCAAGGACTACCTGTTTGATATCCCTAATGACTTCCCGAGCGTCGACCCAGTGGACCCCGCCTTAAGGCTGCGTGTAGCCAAGCCGATCGACACTTCCGATGGCGGAAATTCCAGGGCGGGTAGGTAGGAGGTACGGGGGTACCCCCGATGTTAAAAGCCCTGGGTCTGTCTGATTCGTGCGTCGATCCTGAGCGATCAACGCCCCTACCCCCGTTTGTTCGGAGTGCCCGTGTACGCCGCTGAGACGGCTCCTGAGGCCGTTCCGGGGGCTCTAGGTAGCAAAATCGGCAGCAAGGACCAATGAACGACGAAAGCCCTCCACGTTGGCAGGGCTGTTTCGTGAGGGGAATGAGTGGTGGTGCGGGTCGGGCTTGAACCGACAACGACCAGATTATGAGTTCACGAGCTGGCTGGCGTGTGAGTGACTGCGGCTACGTACATTTTCGAACCGGCCTCACGGCTCCCTCACGGGGATTTCAGGACGCCGTAGGGCCAATGCTGGTCTGCCCAAAAGCTCAGCGCTTACCCGACGAGAAGACAATTAGAAGACAAGGAGCACCTTTAGGCGATACCGCGGGACCTCCGAATTGCTTCGAATCTCCCTACGAACCGATGGCGTACTTCTGCCAGGTCCCGCTCAGCGCCTTACGGATCACCACGTGCTTGCCCATGGCCACACTCTGCTGAGCGAAGTAAGCCTTCCAATCTGGCGAGGCTTGGATTGCATCGGGGGTGAGGCTTGTCGCAAGTGCCGTGCTTGAAGCCATGAAAGCGGCCAGTTGCGATGTCAGAACGGCGATGGTGTCCATTCGAGTATGTGCTGTCGTAAGTGCAGACTCGAGTCCGCCACTGGTTGCCTTGGCGCTGCTGATCTTTGCATTTGCGTCTGCAAGCTCAGCTTGAGCTGCACCTTGGCGATCGAGGAGGGCCTTGTATTTATCGAACTTCGCCTTGTAATCCGCGTAATACGACTTGTATGTGGCTTGCGCGGCATCGGCTCTAGCGGATGCCATGTTGTATTGAGTGATGACGGATGCGTATGCGGAACTTGCGGATGAAGACGTCGAGTTACAGTAGCCGTACCCGAATGTGCAGAGAATCGCAGACCCGATGAGCGTGGTCTGATTGCGCATGGCGGAGGAATATGCCGCAGACATCGAGTTGACTGTGTTGATCGCCGCGACCATCGCCTGTTTTGGAGCTTCGAGAGCTGACTCAGCCGATTTCACAGTATTCAGTGCGGTAGCTATCGCATTCGGGAGACCCGCTATTTCCTGATTGAGGGTATCAAGCCGTCCAGTTTGATCACCAATGATCTGGGCATTCACATCACGCTGTTGCTGAGCGATTGTCAACTGGTCCTGGAGGGTGGCTGCCCCTGCGACCGCAGCTTCCATATCAGCTTGCCCCTCGATACCTAGTCCACCGGCCCAAGCGGCAAGCTGAGTGGACGCCGCAGCGGCTGAGTTTGGCGTCGCCGTAACTCGAATCCACGCATTGCCTGTCGCGGCGTCCGCGCACTGCAATTTCACCTTTCCGACCTTGACGGATTTCCAAAGTGTCGAACAAGCGGCACCCTCGCTCGGAGCAGCTGACGCCGTTTGGCTTGGAACAGCGAGCAGTAAAAGGGCCATCGTGCCAATGAGAGTTCGAGTAATCACGCGCTTCATAAGTTGAGGCTATGGGCTGAAGCGCTTTGGTAACAAGGTGAATTGATCAAAGCACACAGGGTTGTGAAGAATGTGAGTACAAATGTAGGACGATGGACTCACGTCAAGTCTGCCTCGCGACAGGCGTCATCCTGATCGTGATGACCCAGCGGAATCCGGCTATCACAGGCGGTGGGCTTCCTATTGGAGGCAAGCCGACTAAACACCTGGTCCGAACTACAACAGTGTCGTACGTGAGTACGGACATCCGTTGGCTCTCAACGGGTTTCCGTCGCTCAGCGACGTCAGACCCCTCTGTCACGGTGAAGGCGCTCGGGTGAACTTCTACCGCGGGCTGCCGAGTCGACTAACTAGGGGGCAACACCATGGTTGAAACTGAGCCGAGATCCGAGCGCGTGAATCTGCGCGCCACGAAGCATCAAGTAGAAGTGCTTCGTCAGGCATCGCAGTTAGCGGGCCTGACCCTTACGTCCTACATCCTCTCGACCGCAGTCACTCGGGCCGAGCTGGAGATTCAGTCGCATACATACATGAATTCGGAGCAGTCGTGAATTCATCGAAGGCCGGGCGTAGCTTGAATGCTGTCTCACTGATCTTCGGAATTCCGCTGGCCATCGTCCTGTTTACCTGGGCGGGCTGGATCACGGTCACCGCATTTGTTGGCGGTCAGGCGCCGTTCTTCTTTGTCGACTTCGAGGGCGTGAACCCCATTCGTGGGTTGTTCTGGCTGATCATCGTCGACCCGCTCGTGCTCACGGTCGCCTACTGGATCTTCATGCTGGTGATGCTGCCGATCGGGGCGTTCGCCGCCGGCATCGGGCGCGCCACGGATCGCAGATGAACCAGTGCTCGGCTTTGTTCGTGAAGACTGTGATCCAAGGGGGATGACATGCCAGGGCTGGTAACAGGCACCGAATACGGGATCTTGATCCTGGGAGCAATCGGGTGCGTGATCTTCGGCGTCGTCGCGACGATCGTCCAGATGATTCGGAAGAAGAAGTGAGCGAGCCGTTGTTGACGCCGTTGAATTCATCTGCGGGCGGTTCTGGTCCAACTGCGAAGCCGCGGCGATCGCGGGGGCCTTGGGTGATCTCAGTCATCGCACTCGTCTTGGCGATGTTCGCCCTGTTCCGGAGCTTCTTCGCAGATTCCGGCTACTTCGAGGAGGACACTTCGGTGCTGCCGCCAAGTGATGTGCCGGCACTTGAGCTGCCTGCCGTGCCGGGTACCTCACCTGCACGATCATTGTTCAAGCCACCGGCGGATATTGAGAACGCCATTGAGACCGCACTTGCCTCGACCGTGACGATCGAATGCGGTGAAGCTCAGGGCACGGGTTGGGCGATCGCATTGGATGATCCGGCAGCTGGGGGTGAATCTGCACTCCCTTCGGCGTTGGCGAGCTTCCCAGGCCGGCTCATCACGAACCATCATGTGATCACCGACTGTGTCGACGAACCTGGCTCTGTCACGGCGATGGTTGGCGATCAGGCCTTCGACTCATACGTGTATTCCTGGGATCCCGAGAATGACCTCGCAATCGTGCTGACCACCGCCGAGCTCGCTCCCCTGCCACTGAGCCCGCAACCTCAACCTGGCTGGTGGGCACTGTCGGTCGGATCGCCCTTCGGCTACGAAGGCTCAGTGTCGATCGGCAACGTCATGAACTCCGACTCCGTCGAGGTCATTGCCACGGCTCCGATGAATTCGGGCAACTCCGGCGGGCCACTGCTCAATGCGGCAGGGGCTGTGATGGGTTCGACTACGTATGTGACTGTGGGCGAAGCTGGGATTGAGCCATGGAATGTCTCGATGGCCTTGCCTGCGCTGTGCTCGCGGTTGGTGAACTGCACGGCGGAGCAGATCGGCTGGAGCGAGTAACAGCCTTTGAACAATTCCTGGACAGGCGGCAGTGCGTTTATGCGAGCGTTCCATCGCCACAGGGCTGAGAGCATCAACGTCGCTTACCTAGGACTAATCTGACAGCAGGGGGAATTATGAGAGTTCAGGTACGCACAGCATTGAGCAGCGTGGCAATCGCAGCTGCAGTAACAGCACTCGCTGCCGGGGTGGTCGGCGTTGCGCACGCTGATCCCGTCGCTGATCCCAGCAGTTCGGCTTCTCCTGATTCCTCCAGTAGTGCGCCCGCCGAGCCAGCACCGTCGTCCTCGGCCCCCAGCGCTGCAAGCCCGTCGCCATCAGCATCGGCACCGAGTTACGCACCGGGCATGGCGCCCAGTGAACACGCGGGCTGGGCGATCGTTGATCCTGCAACCGGTCAGCAGACCGGTGGAGTGATCGTCTGCACGCCAGAGGTGTGTGGAAGCGGCTGGTTCGCCGGCATGCGAGTCGTGCTTCAGACCCTTCAGGACCCCGTCGAGGCCTCACGCGCAGCCAACGGCGTGGGCAACGTTGCCGGCTACAACGGGGGCACCTACAACTTCTCGACCGGGCAGTGGACCTACCCCGGGCAAGGCGGGTCAACCTGGCAGATCCCACTCGCGTATCCGGGCGCTGATCTTGGCGGCACGGTTAACGTCCCTTCCTGCATTGCCAACTGCCCCACGCCAGAGCCCACAGCCTCGCCGAGCGATGACTCGAGCACGATGCCCTCTGAATCAGCAAGCCCGGAGCCTTCGTCCTCGACTGACTCCAGCGGAGTCGTGGCCGTCGTCGCACGCGCGAACGGTTATGCCGTCACGTTCGCGCCACTGAAGAAGCGCACCGGTGTGACGACAGTCGTCGCACGCAAGAACGGCAAGGTCGTGAAGACCTGGACCCTTCGTGCGGGCTCGAAGAAGATCAGTTTCGTGCTGCCACGAAGCTTCAAGGGCGTTCAGCTCACCGTTTCGCACAAGGGATCAGCCAATACGCGGGTCATGCTCGCCTGAGGGGGCACTCTCGTGTGGTCCCCTTGCCAATACCTTTGTCCCTCTGACAGGGTACGAGCCATCCTGGGGGTGTAACCAGGGTGGCTCATTGAGGCTCTGAATTGGACCTCTCGGCTCAGCGTCTCGAAAGGCTGGTCATGCGGCGCCCGCTCACAACACTCGGATTCCCCGTGGCAGCACTTCTGACTCTGATTCTGGGTTCCTCCGTCATAGCGCCGACGGCACAAGCAAGCGGCTCTGTCTCCGTGGCGACGACG
Source organism: Actinomycetes bacterium (assembly GCA_024639145.1). Taxonomy (GTDB): domain Bacteria; phylum Actinomycetota; class Actinomycetes; order S36-B12; family S36-B12; genus CAIKZY01. Next base: position 25,008 of record JAHEIZ010000016.1, read on the forward strand.
GTGAATGTCGGAAATGGCCCCATGGGGGTCGCGACCTCAGGTGACTTCATCTATGTGACGAACTTCAGCGCGAACTCTGTATCAGTCATTGACGGGAGTTCCAATCTGGTCGTGGGCACGATCTCGGTGGGCACTTCGCCGAACGACCTCACCATCGCAGGTGGCTACGCCTTCGTTGCAAACAAGTTCTCTGACAATGTCTCGGTCATCCAACTGAGCAACAGGACGGTCATCAACACCATTACCGTCGGTCAGGGCCCGCAGGGTATTACCGCGGCCAACGGTTATGTCTACGTCACGAATTGGTACGACCACACTCTTTCCGTTCTCAACGCCAGCCTGGCTGTCACGAATCCCTCCAGCGCCGTGGTTGCGACGCTTCAAGCGGGCTATACGCCGCATGGCGTTGCCGTTGCCAATGGGTTCGTCTATGTCACAGACGTATTTGACGATGAGGTGTCCATCATCAGCATCAGTCGCATCCTGACTGATCCGGCAAATGCACGGATTGGCTTCATAGCTGTCGGCGATGCCCCTCGCGGCATAGCCGTATCCAATGGCTTGCTGTATGTCGCCAACAACGATGCTGACACAATTTCTGTGATCGATCCGAACACTAACCAGGTGGTCCGTGCATTCAACGCCGGCGACGGGCCTTACGGGGTGGCAGCGGCTGGCGGATACATCTACGTCACGAATCAGAACGCCGATACATTGACGGTTTTTGCTTCTGCTAACGACAGCGTTGTCTCGACTGTGCCGGTCGGCGGCCTCCCGCACGGCGTGGCAGTCGGAACTGACTTCGCCTACGTCGCCAACTTCAACAGCAACAATGTCACAGTGATCAACGCGGCTCTCCCGGCCTCCGGCCTAAACGTCCCCACAGCAGCCCAGCAGGCTTACGCAATCAACTCGACTGACACCTGCGGCACGAACGTGCCGGACTCTGTTGCCCTGCCTGGCCTCGTGGGATCGCAGTCACTGGGTTGGGGCAAGAGCTGGCAGCAGTGGCCGAACAACGGCACGGGCGGTTACGTCTGCGTGCGCCAACCCTTCTACACGAGCTTGGGCACCTGGTCGGCGCGCTAGCGGACTTCGACGACCTCTGCCGTGTCCGGTCGATCGCCTTTTTTCTCAGAACCCCGCGAGTGCGATGCGTAGCTTTTCGCCCAGCGCCTCAATAACTTCGCCCCTCGCCTCCCCCGCCGCCTCGTCCATATAGAGATCTCGGCGGATCTCGATCATGACTGAGCGCACGCGCTGATCCGTGCCGTACTGCTCGAGGGGCACGTAGGTGCCGATGAAGGGCTCGTTGATTCCGACGGTGCCGAAGCTAGTAAATGCCTCGGCGATCTTCTTCGTGAGGTCGTCGGGGGTATGGAAGTCGTCGGTGCCAATGCAGATCTCGGGCCTGCTGAGGTCTGCGTGCAGCTCGTAGGGCAGAGCTGAACTTGGGAAAGAGTGCATGTCGATGATCGTGACCTCGCCGCATGCCTCGAGGCGCTCGTTCACGAGCTGTTGGAGGGCTCGCGTATAGGGAGTGAAGTAGGTGTCGATCAGTTCGTTCCAGGCGGGTGATCCCGGTTGGAAAATCGTTTCGTCCCTCAAGGGCTGCTTCTGGGATGTGCGGGTATAGACGGCACCCATGCCGACGGCGAGCATCTCCTCGCGCTCGTCGGTGAAGCGCTCGGGGTCGATCACCAGGCGCGAGAGATCGTTGCGGAATATCCACGGTGTGCTGGAGCTGGCGTTTGCTGCCACTGCTGCGACTTTGTCAGTGAAGGAGTCGGTGATTCGGAGCAGCTCTTGGTCGAGTTCTGCGTCACTGAGGACGATGCCGGCGCGGACGTCTGCTGGGATGCGGGTGCTCGAATGAGGCACGTGGAGGATGACCGAGGAGTTCTCGTCCCCCTGAGTGATCTCGAAGCCTTCATCCATGGGGCCAACCTAGGCGTGTGACGGGCGCGAAGAGGCCTCGTGAGAGCCCGACCCATGGCGTATTGCACCCTCTAGCAGGAGAGAGCGGTCGCTCAAGGGCAACATCCATTCGGCGAAGATGCCATCACATGAACTCCATCTCGACTAGCAGTATTACTGCTTGACTGTAATTCAGCCCCGACTTACCCTTCTGTCATGAGTAGTGCACAGCCCTTCCATGGATTCGTGAGCGTGCAATCGCGGGGCCTCGTGGCGCTACCCGCCTCCATTCGCAAGCGTTACCGCCTCGACGAGCCAGGCGCGCAGGTCGAGATCACGGAGCGTGCCGACGGGGTACTCGAATTGCGACCAGCGGTCGCTGTGCCGGCCGGCGAGGCGTGGTTCTGGGAGAAGCGCTGGCAGGAGGGTGAACACGAGGTTGATTCGCTCGTAGCTGCTCTGGACATCACCGTGACCGAGGGTGTGGATGAGTTCTTGCAGTCCCTGCCGACCTCGGGCAACACTGCTGAATGAAATTCGAGCGCACCTCCCGCTTCGATTCCGACTTCGCTGACTTACCGCGTGAGCATCAGCAAATGTTTCGTTCGCTCATTGCCGACTTTCACACTTCTACCGAGGCCTTTGTTGCATCGGGCGGCAAGACCGGGTGGCCGAAGCGACTTCGAGTGCGCCCGATGACGAGTGCACCTGGCATCTGGGAGCTCACCTGGTCGTTCGCATCCCCTGATGGCCGGGCGACATTCGAGTTCGTTAATCGCGACGGCGAAGTCCGGGTGCTGTGGCGGCGTATTGGTGATCACTCGATCTATCAGAGACCGTGACTCTCAACGTCCGTCCAAAGCTCAAAAAACAACGGACTGAATTCCCGGGCCAGACCTGTGAAGCGACAATCGGCCTGTACGGCTATCTGCAGAGCCCCTTGGCGACCTTCGAGAGGGCGATCACCGCAGCGCCGGTGGCGGGGTCCGCGCCCACATCGGCTATGGCAGTCCGGCGTCCGCCAGCAACTGAATTGCCAGGCTGTCGCTTACCCTGGTGAGCATGAACCGATTCCTGTTGGGCCTTGGAGCTGTCGGTTGTCTTGCGCTGGCTACTGCCGCCCCGTCGATCGCGGCTACGCCTTCCTCCGCTACCACGACCACCAGTGGGTTCGCCGTGAGCTCGGGAGCGGTGGATCCGTCCTCAGGCACGGTGTCGGGGAGCCTTACTTCAACGTCAGGCGGAAGTTCAACTCTTACCTACTCCGCGCCCGCTTCGACCGCGCTTGGTTCGGTGTCGGTGAGCCCCTCTGGCGCCTTCACCTATACGCCGACCGCCACTGCGCGGCATTCCGCTGCGTCGCCTATTGCACCTGCGTCGGCCTTGACCGACACGTTCACCGTGACAGTGAGCGATGGGTACGGAGGAATGACGGCTGTGCCCGTCGCCGTGAAAGTTGCGCCTCAAAACTCAGCCCCTGTTGCCGCGCCGGCCAAGGTCACCGCGGTGAAGCCGTCGACAGGAGTCGTGAAGGGTGGCGTCAGCGCTGTCGACCCTGATGGGGATTCACTGACCTACTCGGCACCGTCAATGATCCCCAAGGGCGCGGTCTCCGTGAACTCCTCCACGGGCGCATTCACGTACACGCCGACAGCTTCTGCTCGGCACAATGCCGCCGCCTCACCTGCAGGCTCGGCCGCGAAGACAGCCACATTCACTGTCACCGTCACTGATGGCTACGGCGGCGTCACGAAGGTGCCGGTCAAGCTGAAGGTCGCGGCCGGCTAGTTGCCTCGATCGCGCCGGCCTCGCATGTGTTTCGTGGCGTGATGGCCCCACCAGGCGGCAAGCGTGAGGCCGATGAGCAGTGCCATCAGGCACCCCAGGTGTGATTGCAGGAGATGCAGAGGTAATTGGTGCCTGCGTTCTTGCGCAGCTCGAGGCCTTGGGATCCGCACACCGGGCACAGCGGCACGCGCTCCTGCTTGATCTCCCCCGGGCGCTTCCAGCCCTCTGAATTCGTTCGCGCAACTCTCATGGGGCCAGAGTGGCGGGAGGGTCTGACATTGCCCCGCGCACTGCCTGCGGGCTCATGCCGCGCTTTGCTCGTACTGAAGACTGTCGGTCGCCTTGCCCTGAGTGCCTTCCCGGTCTTAGCCTCGAATGGGCAGATCACTTCGAACGGACCTGGATCAGTCATCCACAGGGGTGCAATTGCCCCTTGAAATTGCTATTGTGTGTTCCACAATGGTAAAATGCTCTTCGACATCAAGATCACTAGCGGGGCTCGAAAGCACGGTTTGACTCGGACCCGCATCGAGCAGGCCCTGAGCACGCAACACATAAGCAACACACACGAGACGACAGGCACCGATCCGAAGATTCGCTACCTCGGGAAAGACGATCGAGGCGAGGAATTGGAAATCGTCGCAGTTGTCCTGCCCGGGCTCCTGCTCATCATTCATGCAATGCCGACGCGATTCAGGAGAGGTTGACGATGAGCCGAACACGAAAGAACGCCGTGAGAATTCTCGGACCCGACGTAAACCTCGAAGAAGAGGTCATCCTCGATTCGAAGGGTCGGCGCGTTGATCAGGCCTACATCGAGCTCGCCATGCAAGAGGTTGAAGAAGAGCTCGCCAAGCGTGCGGGTCGTCCATCACTGACCGGAACCTCAGCCCACTCCCCGCATGTGTCCTTCAGGATTCCACCAGAACTAAAGGCTCGAGCAGAGGAAGCCGCACGTGAACGAGGTACGACGGTTTCCAAACTTGCGCGAGAGGCATTCGAGGCATTCCTCGCGTCTTGAGGCCTTCTACTCGTCGTTCCAGATTCGTCGAAAATACGATCGATCATGCTCGATCGCCGCACGCCGATCTCCCGGATATTCAGACTGCGATTCGGCGTGAAAGCAACCCACGCCCTGCATTCGGCACAACCTTCCGCCGCGTGCCTGCGCGCGGCGGGCAAGATCATCATCCCCCCACCACAGCCGTAGGCCGGGATCGACAGCAAACGGTTGACCTCTCCAGAAGTCAGCTCTGAGCATGAAGGCCCAACCTGTGCGATCCCACCAATCGGCAGCGACCGGATTCGCTTGCACTGAATCCGACGGATCACGATCAGCGTCAATGAAAGCCATCTCGTAGCCTTCCATCGCGAGATACATCTGCCTGAGGCCGCCGGTGGGCAACCGGATGTCGTTGTTGAGTAAGGCCAGAACTGTGCCCGGCCTCGCACTCGCTCGAGACACCATTTCGTTCCACATGCCGTAGAGCCAGGCCTGGGGCCGAGTGTTCACCTTCAGTCGTTGATCTACGGCGGCAAGCGACGCTGCCCACTCGGAGGTGCCGTCCGATGATCCGTTATCGAAGAGCCACACCTCATCGACCTCATCGCCGTCGAGCAAGAAGCTCACCAGCGAGCGTGTCCATTCGAGGGAATTGCGAACCGGAATCGCCGCCACGAGTGAGTTCATGGAGGGCAGTCCCAACTCAGGCGTACTCGGCAAGATTCTCTTCGATCGTGGTTCGCGTAGCCGGGGGGAGGTCAGGCCTGTCGAGCAACTCGCGCCAGATGACAGCAGCGCCCGCATGATCACCGCACCACCACGCACTGGCCGCGAGTTCCATCCCGACACCCCAGGAGTACATCCATGGCTCGACGAAGAGGCGATCTGTCGTAGGCAGTGGGATCTTTGATGCACGCTCGGCCCACAGAAGCGCAGCACTGTAAGTCCCGCTCTCGCGATAACCGCGGGCCAGGTGAACGAGTGGCTCGACACGATGGGGCCGGTACTCCCAGGCAGTGATGAGCATCTGTGCGGCAGCCGGCCAATCATCAGCCGAGTGAAGGAGCAATCCACACCTGTACATCGACCAGAAAACCTCCTCCTCCCAGCCACCGAGCTCAATTCTTCGACGGTAGGCAGCGATTGCCCCGGAGGTATCCCCCAGCGACTCTCTCGTCTGGGCCAAGTAGAAGAAGGTGCGCGCATCGTCGGGATTCGCGTACGCATCGCTCTCCAGCAAGCCGAGATCCCGCTGAAGCTTGGTCTCACGATTGCCCCCGTCACCGAGATGGGCAATGACGATGCCGTCGTAGGGCACCGCCGGGCCGTCGGACTCGGAATAGGCCAGGTACTCATGAGTGCGCCCGATGTATTGGCAATCGATTTTGCTGGCGACCAGGTAGGGCATTCGGTACTGCAGGCCGGACTCGACCAGGAGGTCATAGATCGGCGCCGAGAGATCGGAAAGCGGGTTCTCGCACTCGATACGAATGGTCATGTCAGCATCGAGCAGCAGCAGGTAGTCCGCGGTCGGTCTGCTCAAGTCGAGGAGCTCATTGCGATTGGTGGAGAAGTCTCGCCAGGGGCGCGAGTGCACCGAACCCGGCACACCGTCGAGGCATTCGCGAATGAGCGCGATCGTGTCATCGGTGGATCCGGTGTCGACGATCGTCCAGGTGTCAATGAGGCCACGAACACTGCCTAGGCAGCGCTCAATGATGTGCGCTTCGTTTCGGACGATCATCGCGAGCCCGATGCGCGGGCGTGGCGCGTCTGTGATCATTTCGGAGGTGCCGAACTAGCCTGCAGGCCCTGAGGCACCTGTCGGCCCTGTCGGCCCTGAGGCACCTGTCGGCCCTGTCGGCCCGGTCGGACCGACGTAGCCCTGATCCCCGGTGAAGCCCGTCGGCCCCGTGTAGCCCGTCGGGCCCGTGGGACCGGTGGGACCGAACATGCCGGTCGCGCCCGTGTCGCCGGTGGCTCCCGTCGGACCAGTGGGGCCGTAACCAAACGGCCCAGTTGCGCCGGTGTCGCCCCGGTCACCAGTCACGCCCTGCGGGCCGGTGTAGCCGGTAGGACCAACAGGACCAGTGGACCCGTTCTGGCCGGCGGGGCCGGTAGGCCCGACGATGCCCGTGTTACTGCCGGTGGGACCAGTCGCCCCCGAAGTGCCGTTGGCACCATCTGAGCCGGCCGGGCCCGCGGATCCATCCGAGCCCGCCTGGCCTGCCGGCCCGGTCGCACCCGACGAACCGTTGGTGCCATTGACGCCATCGCTTCCGTCAGTTCCCGCTTGGCCCGAACGACCATTCGCGCCAGTTGCCCCTGCAACCCCTGCTGAACCATCGCTACCCGGGCTGCCGGGAGGACCTGCGGGACCTGCCGGGCCGGCACCGCCCGGAGCGCCAGGTTGACCGTTGGATCCTGAGGCTCCCGCACTGCCACCCGGCGCGATGATCTTGGTGACAACGGCTCCACCGATCACGCCACCGAGAAGCGCAAGTGCGGAGTTCACGAGAACGCTCCGCCTGGCAATGAATCCGGACATCCCACCAAGAGGTGAGCTCATTTCTCTCCCTCATTACGGCGGACGCCGGTTGCGTGGGCTCAGGCTACTGGTTTGCCCTCACCAAATGTCACGTAACTGCGGGACACGCCAGAGGGATAAGCGGCATGACGTCTCTCCACTCGCAGATCGCTAATCGCGCTTCAGCGTCGTCACGGCCGTAGGAAAGGTAAAGCCGGTCGTGCACGACACAGGCACCTGCCACGAATTCGAGCGCTAACTCCTCCACGGCGAAGGGCGGGCCTTGATGAACATGGTCCTGGCACAACGTGACGAACCGGTGAAGGTAGGTGCGACTCGGTCGGCCCTCCGCGCTGAGCAGCGGTCCCACCCGATGCGTGAGGTACACGGACCCATGCGGAGTGGCGAAGACAGGTGAACCACCTCGCCATTCGTGCTCGACGAGTCGAGATGGGCGCCCGACGGTAGCCACCACTTGCCGCGTCAGTCGATCCAGGCGAAGTCGCACGAACGGTTCCGTCGACCAGATCACGTCGAGACCGGCAGCACCATCCGGGATTGCCACCCAGTTCTTCTCGTACGCCCGGGCATTGTCGTCCGACGTAAGCGGGGAAGGGACTCGCCAAGGGGCTTCCACTCGACAACTCTCCGAGTCGTCGACGAGCCGAGACAGTACTTGCCGAATCGCACCGGATTCACTGTGATCACGTATCGCCCCGAGGGCCCACCACTGGCCCTCGAAATGAAACAGGCGCATGTCCTCGACCCCGTGAACGGGGTACAGCGGAAGTGCAGATCGAGCAGCGGAGTCATCGACCCATCGCCAATTCGAGATTTCTGCTCCGCCCTCGTCATCAAGATTCACCTCGACTATGCCGGTACGCGACCTGATGACGCCATCGTCATCGACCATGGCGTACCGATCATGGTTCAGGTGATAGTTCACTGAACGCACAATCATCCGGATCGACTGACCATCAGTGGCGACACTCGGATTCAGGAGCCGCCATCCGGTCGGCAGATCCGGTGGGGGCGAGATGCTCAGAATCGATGTGGTGGGCAGAACGCGCCAGCTGATCGAATTGCCCGACGAGATGCGCGCGCAGGCCCACGCCGCTTGCTCCTGTCGGTAGCGTGCGAGATTCATGTGAAGCCTGGGGTCAGCCGGCTCCAGGGCGACAGCACGCTCACCGTGTCGCACCGCGGCCCCGAAATCGTGAAGTCGGAAAGCCGCGTTAGCCGCCATGTCGTCGAGCCGAGAGCCCCACGCCTGCGCTTCGGTGAGGTATTCCTGCGGCCGTCGCTCGAGCTTCAGCGCACTCTCACATGCGGCGAGGCATTCCTCCCACCTACCTTCGCATTGAAACAGGAAAGCCAGATCCGTCCAGGGCTCTCGCCGGCTCGGTGCCTCAGCTATGGACAGGCGAAGCCAATGCTCAGCCCTCTCGGGCTCGCAGGTGGCGAGATATCGGAGGGACTGCGATCGCTCCGCATCCCACAGCGCGGTCGGGAGGGCTAGGTGACGCTTGAACTCCCTTGCCGATTCCGCAAGCCGACCCTCGTACATGTACTCCCGGGCCAGATAGTGCGCATTTCGATCATTCTCAGGATCCTCGGCCACGGCTAACTCGAGCAGTGGCAGATACTGACCTCGATCCTTGGCCTGATCTCGGTGGTGGTGGATCTGCACGCCAGTCCAGCCCTGGATTTCATCAGACGTTGGCACCAGCACCTCGTGGACCGGATACCGCCATGCATACCCATGTCGTGAATGAATCTTGTCGCCCGAGTACTGCAATCCGGGCTGACCATCGTCATTCCACGACCAGGTATACAAATACCTGTATCTCGTGATGTGGGCCTCGAAAGCCTGCTCAAGCTCCTCGCGCCAGCCAGCAACGAGGACCTCATCTAGATCGAGCGAGATGCACACATCGATGTCGTTCGGCACTAATTCGAGTGATCTGTTTCGGGCCTGTTCGAAGCGCCACGGCACGATTCGCTCCTGAAAGACCGTCACACCTGCACTCGACGCGAGCTCAACCGTGTTGTCAGTGGAACCTGTATCCAGGAGTATTCGGGCATCCGCGTCGGCACATGAGGCAGCCCAGGCTTCCACGTGGGCAGCCTCGTTCTTCGAGATGCCATACACCGCTACTCGCACGAGAGGCTCCGCATCGCGCTGTCAGACATCACATTGCCATTATCCGTGGGGTCTAGATGGTGACGCGTGATTGGCAAATCCTGTGCATGTCCCGAAAGCGCACTAGCCTGCGCTAACGCCCGTGAGAATCGGCTCACCCGCCCAAGCACGAGAGCAGGTTCTTCATGGCCTCCGCACGCAAGCGCGTACTCATCGCAACGATCACCGGCGGGCTCTTCGCAGCGATCGGACTCATCGGGGCTGCGCCTGCCTCGGCGATCACGATCACCCTGGATTACATCAGCCCGACCTCCGGCTCCATTTACGGCGGCGACCTGGTGCACGTCCACGGATCGAACGTCGGCGGCACTCCGCACATCCTTTTCGGAGGAAACCTGGCTGCTCTCGTCAGTATCGAGGGATACGACGACATCACCGTCGCAACGCCTCCTGGCGAAGTCGGCCCGGTTGATGTCACGCTCGTGACCGTGAACTCCGGGTCGATCTATCACTTGCAGGGCCGCGCGCCATCATCATTAACGCTCACCGACGGGTTCACCTACTTCATTCCGCCGCCCGCGCCGTGGTTCCAGTCCATTGGTCGCGCCAGCGCCTCGGCGTCGTGCCCGATGGGATGGAATCCCAGCTGGGCGGAGTGGATGAATGGCCACACCGGCGGGTTCGTCTGCAACCGCGAACAGTTCTGGAACATTTCACTCGAGGACTGGAACTACCGACTCCTCCATTCCGCCGCCAACTCCCGCTGACCGCCCGAGAAGGCTTGGGGCTGCGCTACTCCCCCAGAACCCGCGCCTTGATCTCTGACCAGTTGCCCAGGCGGTTGAGGATCATTGCGCCTGAAGGCGCGTGCGGAGCATTCACCTTCTTCCAGGCATTCCAGCCGGCGAAGGAGCCGCGAGTGTTCGGGTCGGCAAGGTAGCGGCGTACGTCGCTCAGGATTTCCTCGTCTGTCCAGGCCGAGGTGAAAGTGCGGTTGGGTTTCTTGCCGGCAGGCACTCCGGCCTTCTCTGCAGCGTCGGCCCAGGAACCGAACACTTGAAGAACCCTGACTGAGCTCGGGCCTTCGACGATTTCGTCATGCACAAGTTGGTTGTAACGGGCGTAGCTCATGGAGGTCACGCTCTCAGTAGTGCTGATTGCCGCCCATGCCTGCCTGAGCGCCTCGAGGATCTCGTCTTCGCTCCACTTACGGCTTGATCCGGTTCTGTGACGAACGGCGAGCCTGCGAGCATCGTCTGTCATCGCCTTCGCGAGCTGGCTCTTGCTCCAGTTAAGCGCCTTCTGGGCATCGTCGACCGTGCTGCCCGGATGTTCAGTGAGCCAGGCGACCAGCTCAAGTTGCGCCGACTCACCGCTGCTCGGACTAGGCAACGGGTTCAAGCTTGCGCACCTTCGGCTTGCCTAGGGCGCGTTCGTCAGCGAGATCACGGGCAGTCTGCATGGCGAGCCAACTACGCGCAGACCCGACTCCGGCGGCCTCCAAGCGAAGTGCGAGATTCGGCGAAATGCGGGCATGCTCGTGGATAACCCGGCTAAGCGTCACACGAGAAATTCCGAGGCGCTCTGCGGCCTCACCTACCGTGAGGCCGAGCTCGGCAAGAACATCTTCACGAAGAATTGCTCCGGGATGCACGGGTATCTTCATCGTCTCAACGCTCCTCAGAAAGTAATTCCGGAGCGAACGCTACTCGCAGTAGCCCAAGGAATTAAGCCATTGGCTTGCTAGTTAATCGAGCCCTCGTCAGCGAAGGGATCGGAGGGCACGGCAGATGGCTCGGTGACGCTCGGGGCGGGATCTGTGGTGGAACTCGCGCTAGGCGACGGGCTTGGAATCTTCTGCTTCTTCTTCGGGTTCTCGTCGAAGGTGGTCGGTAGTTCGGGGGCAGACACGTCATACATCCGTGCTCTTCTGGGGAGGAGTGCAGTGAGCACGGCGATCTTCTGATCGCCCTTCTGGTCGTTGCCCCAGCGCACTACGGCACCGGAACCCAGGGTGAAGGTCACGTCATCGCGCGACTTCGCCGTGAGCGAGGCGATCTTGTGAGCGATCTCCTGCGGCAGCTGGCGATAGATGCGCACGGCAGTGCCGAGGGCATCAGGGTCAGTGCCTTCGATAGTCAGCAGCTTCTTGGGCAGCGGTGTCGGGGACTGATACGCGATGCCGTCGGCATCGATGGCCTGACCGTCACTCGACTGCGCGACCGCGACTCGCGGGGTGACCGCGATGACGATGTCATTCGGGTAGCCGCGACGCACGTCAACACTCGCGATCCATGGCAGGGCACCCTGAACGGCCGAGCCGATCGCGGCAGTGTCGACCTTGGCGATCGGCTCCCCCATGGGCACGGGGGCTGCGGCGATGACCTGCTGCTCGAGCTTGGCGTCGACACCGGTGACCTTCACGGCCTTGACGGCAAGAACGCTGGAAAACCAGACGAGCCAGATGGAGACGAGCACGAGCGTGGCGATCAGCAGGATGATGATCGCCTTCAGCGGCGACTTCCTCTTGCCCTTGCGGCGAGGAAGGCGGGTGACCTGGTCATTCCTGCTGCTCTTCGTGGTGCTGCTCTTGCCACCGCTGCTTCTGCTGCCAGAGGTGCTTCGGGTGCCGCTCGTCGGCTTCTTCTTGGCAGGCTTCTTCTCAGCCACGGGTGGCTCGCAGGAGATCGAGAACCTCAAGTCCGATCATGCCGATGTCACCGGCACCCAGGGTCATGATGATGTCGCCCGGCTTCGCGCGATCGACCAGGTGGCCGGCCACTGCTGACCAACTCGGCTCGAAGACAACCTGCTCCTTGGGCAGCGGCACATTCGAGGCCATGGTCTGGCCGCTGGCGCCGGGGATGGGGGTCTCCCCCGGGGCGAAGACCTCGAGCACTACGACCTGATCGGCGAGACCCAGTGCTTCACCAAACTCCTTGGTGAACATTGCCGTGCGGTAGTAGTGATGAGCCTGGAAGGCGACCACCACAGAACCCTCGCCGGCAACATCGCGTGCCGCCTTGAGAGTCGCGTCGATCTCAGTCGGGTGATGGGCGTAGTCGTCGAATACGCGAATGCCGTCGACCTCACCCTTGAAGTCGAAACGACGACGCGTGCCGGTGAAACCGCAGATGCCCTCGGCCATGTCGTGATTCGGCATTCCTACGCCGATGCCGGCCACGAAAGCGGCGGTGGCATTGAGGGCGTTGTGCTTGCCAGGAACCTGCACCCGGATATGGGCAATGATCTCGCCGGCGTGAGCGATGTCGAAGGCCCAACCGCGGCCTTCGAGCGTGGCGTTGACGATGCGGTAGTCGGCACTCTCGCTCTCGCCGTAGGTGCGCACATCGGCGTTCAGCGCCTTGGTGGTGACGGCGAGCCTCTGGGCACCCGGATCATCAGCGCAGACGACGGTGAAGCCGCTGTTCGCGTTGATGCCCATCACGAAATCTACGAAGCCCTGCTCGACGGCCTCGAAGGTGCCCCAGTGATTGAGGTGATCGGCCTCGACGTTGGTGACGATGCCGGCGATGGCCGGCAGGAAGAGGAAGGCGCCGTCGCTCTCATCGGCCTCCGCGACGAAGATGTCGCCGCTGCCGAGATGAGCGTTGCTGCCCGACTCGTTGAGCTCACTGCCGATCGCGAAGCTCGGGTCGGCACCACAGTGCTGCAGGGCAACCGTGAGCATCGAGGTCGTGGTGGTCTTGCCGTGGGTGCCGGCAACCGCGACTCCCCTGCTGCCGGTCATGATCGCGGCAAGAGCCTCAGCGCGGTTGAGGATGCGCAAATTCCTGGCCTGGGCCGCCTTGCGCTCCGGGTTGGTCTCGGGAATCGCCGTGGAAAAGATGACGGTGTCAACACCCTCGATGTACTCGGCATCGTGACCGACATGCGTGGTGACGCCGATTGCCTGCAGGGCGGCGAGCCTGCGTGAGTCCTTGGCGTCACTACCGGTGACGGTGACCCCACGTTCGACCAGGATTCGGGCGATGCCTGACATGCCGGCACCGCCGATGCCGATGATGTGGACGGAGCCGAGCTCGCTCACGGTAACGGTCATCGTGCTGCTCCCTGCTTGGCCGCTGTGATGACGAACTCGGCGAGGCGCTGATCGGCATCGCGGATGCCCAGACCCGCCGCAGCTACGCCCATGGCCTCGAGCTCATCGTTGTCGTAGAGCAGATGGCCGGTGGCATTCATCAACCACTCGGAGGTGAACTCGGCGTCGTCGACAATGAGGCCGCCACCGGCCTCGACGATCGGAAGTGCGTTGAGGCGCTGCTCGCCGTTGCCGATAGGCAGGGGCACGTAAATGGCCGGCAGGCCGACAGCCGAGAGCTCGGCGCAGGTCATGGCACCCGCACGCGTGACCGCGAGATCAGCGGCGGCGTAGGCGAGATCCATGCGATCGATATAGGGCACGGGGAGATAGCCGGGCTGCGCCTTCGGCGTCTCGTTCCTGCTGCCGAAGGCGTGCAGGATCCAGACGCCGTTCTTCGTGAGGTCATTCACCGACTCGCCGATGACGGCATTGAAGTGAGCGGCGCCCTGGCTGCCACCGAAGACGAGGAGCACCTTCGCGTCGGCGGGAATGCCGAAATGATCACGCGCACCTGCCCGACTTGATGATCGATCGAGGTTGGCGATAGCACTTCGAAGCGGAAGGCCCATGACGGTGGCATGCGGGAGTGAGCCGGGCACCGTGGTGATGACATTGCGGGTCAGGCGTGCGCCGAGCTTGTTGGCTACGCCCGCACGAGCGTTCGCCTCGTGAATGACAAGCGGAGTCTTGGTGCGCCGCGCAGCGAGATAGGTCGGCAGAGAGGCATAGCCGCCAAAGCCGACAGCGACGTCCGCCTCGACCTCGCGGAGAATCGCCGCAGCATCACTGACAGCGCCGCTGACGCGCGGCGTGACCAGCAGCAGATCGATCGAGGGCTTGCGCGGCAGCGGAACGGCGGCGACCGTGCGCAACTCATAGCCGCGCGCGGGCACCAGGCTCGTCTCGAGACCTCGAGTGCTGCCGATGACAGTGATGCGCACAGTGGGATCGATACGGCGAAGCGCATCGGCGAGATTGAGGGCCGGCTCGATATGACCGGCAGTTCCGCCGGTGGCCAGGACGACGGAGAGTTCGCTCATGACCTGATCACCTGCGCCGCAGGGACTCAGCAGTCGACCTGCGCCGCAGGGCAGTGCGCGCCGCCGGCTCGTTTCTCGCGCATGCGAGCAGCATGCCAATAGCCGCGAGCGTGGGAATCAGTGACGAACCGCCGTAGGAGACAAGCGGCAGCGGAACACCGGTGATCGGCAGCAGGCCGAGCACGGCGCCGATGTTCAGTGAGGCCTGGCCCACGATCCAGCAGCCCACACCGGCAGCCGCGAAGCGCACGAAGCGGTCGTTGGTCGTGCGGCTGAGACGGAAGATCGCGAAGGCGAGGATCGCGAAGAGCAGAATGATCGTGATCGTGCCGACGAGACCGAGTTCCTCGCCGATGACCGAGAAGATGAAGTCGGTGTGAGCCTCGGGCAGCGAACCCCACTTCTCGCGGCTCGCTCCGACACCCACGCCCAGCCAGCCGCCGGAACCGAGGGCAAGCTGGCCCTGGTTGACCTGGTAGGCAGCGCCGAGCGGGTCGGCATTGGGATCAAGCCAGGCGGTGAAGCGCTCCATTCGATAGGGAGCAGCAAGGGTGGCGATCACCATGCCAAGGGCCGCAGCGCCGGCCGCGAAGGCGAACAGTCGCATCGGGGCACCTGCGGCGAACAGCATGCCGAGGAAGATCAGGCCCAGCAGGAAGGTGTTGCCGAAGTCACCCTCAAGCATGATGAGGGCCATCATTCCGAGTGCCACCGGCAGTACCGGCATCAGCAGGGTCTTCCAGCTATAGCGATCACGAAAGTTTCGGGCGAGCTGATCGGCGCCCCACACGACGAGCGCGAGCTTGGCGAACTCCGAGGGCTGGAAGCGGAACGGACCGAAGAGATCGATCCAGTTCTTCTGGCCGGCGACCGAGACGCCGATCACGAGCACGACGATGAGGCTGATCACCGCGAAGCCAAGCAGGCCAACGGAAATACCGCGCCAGAACTGGATACTCGTGCGCCGAGCGACGATGAGCATCATGATCACGCCGGCGACTGCGAACATCAGCTGACGCAGGAAGAGGGTGTAGCTCGAGCCCGAGAACTTCAGGCTCTCGATGCTCGAGGCCGACAGCACCATGATCAGCCCGAGAACAAGGAGCAGCAACGTGGCACCGAGCAGCAGGTAATAGGTGCTCAGCGGGTGATTGAAGAGCAGGTAGACCCGATTGGTGGGGGTCACCTTCTCGCCACGGAGGCGACGTGCCGAGGCGTCGTCGCTGCCCGGGGCAGACTTCCGCGAGTTCTCGGCCTTCCGGGAGTTGCTGACCGGGGCGCCGTTGTCGGTTCGACTCATGCGCCGGCCCCCCGGGCCAGGCGGGCCACGGCCTCGGCGAACTCGGTGCCGCGGTGGGTGTAGTCGCGGAACATGTCCCATGAGGCGCAGCCAGGGGCGAGCAGCACGGTATCGCCGGGGCGGGCCATGGCCATCGCCTCGCGCACTGCCACCTCCATGGCTCCAGTGTCGGTGCGATCGAGGTCGACTCGGGGGACATCAGGCGCGTGTCGGCCCAGGGCCTCGGCGATCACGGCCCGATCGACCCCCAGGAGCACGACTCCCCTCAGGTGAGGAGCAGTCAGCCGCACCAAGTCGTCGAATTCCTGGCCCTTGGCCATGCCGCCGGCGATCCAGATGATGCTCGGGTACGCGAGCAGCGAAGTCTGGGCCGCGTGCGCGTTGGTGGCCTTGGAATCATCGATGAAGGTGACTCCCCCGATCTCGCCGACATGAGCAATGCGGTGGGCTGCGGGCACGAAATCCTGCAGACCCTGCTGCACGGCGGTGGCCGGCACGCCGAAGGCGCGGGCCAGGGCAGCGGCAGCCAAAGCATTGGCGACGTTATGCGGGGCCGCCGGCTGCACGTCGTCGACGACGGCCAGCTCCTGCGCCGAGGTCTGGCGCTCCTCGATGAAGGCGCGGTCGACGAGGTACTCGTCGACGACTCCGAGCATCGAGATGGCCGGCGCCCCGAGAGTGAAGCCGATCGCGCGGCAACCCTCGATAACATCGGCGTTCTCGACCATGGTCAGCGTGACGGGATCCTCGACATTGAAGACGACGGCTTCCTGGGTGCGCTCGAAGATGCGTGACTTCGCCGCGACGTAGGCCTCCATCGAACCGAAGTGATCGATGTGGTCGTCGGCGATGTTCAAGCAGACCGAGGCGACGGCACTCACCGAATGCACGAAGGGCAGCTGCGGGGCACCTACTTCGACGGCGATGACGTCGAGTTCGTCATGCATGACGACATCGACCAGAGAATTGCCGATATTGCCCGCCGAGGTCGTGCGATAGCCGGCGGCACGCAGCATCGACTCGAGCATCAAGGTGGTCGTGGTCTTGCCGTTGGTGCCCGTGACTGTGAGCCAGGCAGCCGCGGTGTCGGGGTGTCGCAGTCGCCAGGCAAGCTCGAGCTCACCCCAGACCGGAATACCGCGCTCAAGGGCATCGACGATGACGGGCGCACTCGGACGCAGGCCGGGCGAGACGACGAGCAGATCGCACTCGGGGGCCATTCCGTCGTAGCCGAGGCGCACCTCGGCATCGAGTGTCTCGAGGATCTCCGCGCGCTCGCGCTGCTTCTCGCCGTCGCCGGCATCGATCACGATGACCGTCGCGCCGAGTTGCATGAGCGCATCTGCGCAGGAGAAACCGGCAATGCCGATGCCTGCGACAGTGATCGTCCACTGCGACCAGTCGGAGAGCCGGTGGGCGACGTTGATATCGCTGCTCATGCCGGGGGTGGAGTCCTGTGCGCTCACGCGCGCACCCATTCGGCGTAGAACAAGGTCAGGCCCATGCCGATGCACAGTCCCTGGATGATCCAGAAGCGCACGACGATCTGCACCTCGGGCCAGCCGAGCATCTCGAAGTGATGATGCAGCGGGGCCATGCGGAAGATGCGCCTGCCGGTGAGCTTGAAGGAGCCGACCTGGCCAATGACGCTCAGCGTGGTGATGAGGAACAGGCCCGCGATGAACGGGAGCAGCAGCTCAGTGCGCGAGAGGATCGCGAGACCGGCGATGCCGCCACCGAGGGCAAGTGAGCCGGTATCTCCCATGAAGATGCGGGCAGGTGAGGTGTTCCACCACAGGAAGCCGAAGCTCGCACCGGCTGCGGCAGCCGCGACGAGTGCGAGATCGAGTGGATCTGTCGTGTTGTAGCACTGGGCCGAGTCGAGGAAGCCGCAGTTCTGGCCGTACTGCCAGATGCTGATGAGCACGTAGGCAAGGAAGCTCATGATCGAGGCGCCGATGGCCAGGCCGTCGAGCCCGTCAGTTAGGTTCACGCCGTTGGTCGTCGCGGTGATCAGGAACCACACCCAGAGCAGGAAGAGTCCTGCCGGCAGCACGATCGCGGTGTCGCGCACGAAGGAGATCGCCTGCGATGCTGGGGTCTGGCCCAGGTCATCGGAGAGATGAATCGACATCCACGCGAAGGACAGAGCGACGATCGCCTGGCCGATGAGCTTGGTGCGGGCACGCAGGCCTGTACTGCGCTGCTTGAACACCTTCAGATAGTCATCAGCGAGACCGACGAGCCCGAGACCGACCATCAGGTAGACCACGAGCAGCCCGGAGGCGGTAAGCGGTCGCCAGGCCAGGAGATGTGCGCCGAAGTAGCCGGCGACCACGGCGATGATGATCGCGACACCGCCCATGGACGGCGTGCCCTTCTTCCCCGAGTGCTCGGGGTAGGCCTCGGTATCGGTGGAGACACGAATCGCCTGTGCATAGTTGCGACGGGCAAGCAGCTTGATCAGGATCGGCGTGCCGATGAGCGAGAAGAGTGTCGCAATACCGGCGGCGATGACCACGAGCCTCATGCCGCACCGCCATTCCAGGCCGACAGGGCATCGGCTACACGCTCCAAGGCTATTCCTCGTGACGCCTTGACCACGATCACGTCGCCGGTGATCGCCTCCTCGGTCACGATGCGCACGGCGTCCTCGATTGAGGTGACAGTGTTGGACTTCAGGCCTGCGGCCAACGCGGCCTCATGCGTGGACGTGAGAGCGTCACCGATGCAGACAAGACGATCGATGCCCATCTGTGCCGCGGCGCGACCGAGTGACTCATGCTCCGCTCGCGAGGACTCCCCCAGTTCGCGCATCTCGCCGAGGATGGCCCAGCTCCGACGACCTGCCGCCATCGATGCGGTGGCGGCGAGCGCAGCACGCATTGACTCGGGGTTCGCGTTGTAGCAGTCGTTGATGAGCGTGATGTGGTTGCCCAGTTCGTGGACCTCCATGCGCCACTTGCTGTCGAGACCGGCGATGCGAAGTTCCGCGGCGACGACATCGATGCTGATGCCGAGGGCGAGGGCGACCGAGGCCGCGGCCAGGGCGTTCTGCACGAAGTGCTCGCCATGTACCTTGAGGGTGACCGCGACCGATTCATGGTCGTAATGCAGGGTGAAGGAAGGCCGGGCAGCGGCATCGAGGCGCACGTCGGTGGCCCGCACATCGCAGTCGACGCCGCGGCCGAAGAGCACCACATGTGCCTTCGTGTCAGCGGCCTTGGCCACGACCAGCGGATCATCGCCGTTGAGGATCGCGAAGCCGTCGGCCGGAAGTCCTTCAATGATCTCGCCCTTGGCACGCGCGATGGCCTCGCGGCTGCCGAGCAGCTCGGCGTGCGCAGTGCCGACATTGACGATGACGCCAACTGAGGGCAGCGCGATCTCAGTGAGGTAGCGAATCTGACCCTCGCCGCGCATGCCCATCTCGAGTACGAGGTACTTCGTACTCTCGTCGGCCTTCAGGATTGTCAGAGGCACACCGACCTCAGTGTTGAACGAGCCCTCGGGGCACACGGTCGGGCCGTCGGCCGAGAGCACCCCGCCGATCAGCTCCTTCGTGCTCGTCTTGCCACTCGAGCCTGTCACTCCGATCACGGTGCAGGTCAGCAGACGCGTGCGCACCCAGTGCGCCAATCGGCCGAGGGCGAGCACCGGATCATCGACCACGATGCACGGCTGCTCGAGTGCGCGCGAGGACAGCACCGCTTTCGCACCGGCAGCGATCACGGCATCGGCGAAGTCATGGCCATCAGCGCGCTCGCCCTTGATCGCGATGAACAGGCAGCCCTCGCTGATATCGCGGGAGTCGATACGGACGTCGGTGATGACATCTGTGGGGGCCAGCTGATGGGCCACGCCATTGGTGGCCTCGCACACCTGCGCGACGGTCAGGGCGATCATGCGGTGGCTCCGAAGATGTCGGCAAGCGCTGCCCGAGCGACGACACGGTCATCGAACTCGCTCACGACCCCCGCGACCTCCTGCCCGCTCTCATGACCCTTGCCCACGATGGCGACGACATCACCGGGCTGAGCCACGGAAATGGCCTGGTGGATGGCAAGGGCGCGATCCCCGGTCTCGCGGACATCGGCCCGCAGGTCTCCCGGCACCGTCATGACTCCCTCGCGCACGGCCGCTCTGATTGCAGCCGGATCCTCTGAACGTGGATTGTCGTCGGTTATCCACACGTCATCAGCCAGGCGCGCCGCGAGGGCGCCCATCTCGGGGCGCTTGCTTCGATCTCGGTCGCCGCCGGCCCCGATCACCACGAGGAGACGGCCCTCGCCGCGGGCGGCAGTCAGGGCCCGCTCGACGGCATCGGGAGTATGGGCGTAGTCGACGAGCACGCGCACCGGATACCCCGCCGAGACATCCTCCATGCGGCCCGGCACCGCGACATCGGCCCAGGATCGGGCGATCTCGGCTGCCGGCACACCCATGCTGCGCAGCATCGCGAAGGCACACACGGCATTGGCGCGATTGAAGGCGCCCGGCAGGTGAAATTCGATCTGGCACGACTCATTCGGGCCGGTGATCACGATGCCCATTGCGCTCACGGTCACTGACCAATCAGCGGCGTTGCCCTCGGCCGACCATGTGACGGCCTCGATGGTGCACTCGCGTGCAAGCCGAGTGCCCCACTCATCGTCAATGCCGATCACGGCGCGCTTGGCATGCGCGGAGGTGAACAGCTCGGCCTTGGCGAGGAAGTACTGCTCCATGGAGCCGTGGTAATCGAGGTGATCCTGGGTGAGATTGGTGAAGCCGACCACATCGAAGCTCACGCCGTCGACGCGATGCTCGCTCATGGCGTGGCTGGAGACCTCCATCGCCACGACGTCGACCTCCTTCGCGCGCATGACAGTGAGCAACTCGTGGAGATCCGTCGACTCCGGGGTCGTGCGCGAGCCCGGGAAGCTCTCCCCCGCGATGCTCACGCCGACCGTGCCGATCACGCCGGTGCGATGACCCGCCGTGCGAAGCGCGGAATCGAGCAGGTGAGTGACCGTGGTCTTGCCATTAGTGCCGGTGATGCCGATCATCGTGAGCTCATCAGCGGGATGCCCCTGCACTCGCGCGGCCAAGCCGCCGAGATGCGCACGCGGATCCTCGATGACGAGCACGGGCACGCCGAGATCGGCGCACCTCGCGAGACCTGCACTGTCGGTCAGGATCGCCGTGGCGCCGTTGTCGACAGCCATACTCGCGAACTCGGCGCCGTGGCGGACGTGGCCGGGAAGTGCGGCGAAGAGATCGCCCGCGCGAACTGCGCGGGAGTCCAAGGTGACACCGGTGACCATCAGGTCAGCGGATACCGGCTCGCCGGCCCACTGCACACCCTCGATCAGCCCGGCCAGGCGCACCGGGGTCGACGTCGGTCGCTCCATGCGCGCCATCCCGTTATCCGTTCTTGCCGAACTTGAGCGGAATCGACGGCGCTGTCGTTCCGGTCGGCGGTACATGACGAGTCTTCAGCGCACTCATCATGACCTCCTTGAACACGGGCGCAGCCAGCTGACCGCCCCAGCGACCAACCTGAGGCTTGACGATCGTGACCGCGACCACGAGTTCGGGCTTGTCGGCCGGCGCCATGCCGATGAACGACGCGATGACATCGCGGCCGTAACGACCATTGACCGCGACCTGTGCAGTACCGGTCTTGCCGGCGACGCGGTAGCCGGGAATGCGCGCCTTGGGTGCGGTGCCGTCCTTCGACACGACCGTCTCGAGCATGCTGCGCACGATCTTGGCTGTCTTGGGGCTGACCACGACGGTCTCCTCCGTGGCGGTACCCGGGGTGACGGATCCATCGGCTGCCGTGACGGAGTCGATCAGGCTCGGCGTCACGCGCACGCCGTCGTTGGCGATCGTCGCGTACACACTCGCGGCCTGCACGGTGTTCACGCTCATGCCCTGGCCGAAGACGAGAGTCGGGAAGGTGGTCTGCGACCAGTTCTTGTACGAGGGAAGCACTCCGTCACTCTCGCCCGGGAAGTTCAGCCCGGTGGGCTGACCCATGCCGAACTTCTTCAGGTAGGAGTTGAAGGCGCGACTACCGATGCGCTCAGAGGCGAGGATGGTGCCGAGGTTGCTCGACTTCGCGAGGATGCCCGCGAGGGTCAGGTGCCAGGTGCCGTGCGCGACATCGTCATGGAAGACCTTGTCACCGCGCTTGAGAGTGCCGGGGATAGTGAAACCGGAGGTCGGATTGGCGACACCTTGATCGACCACCGCGGCCATCGTCATCGTCTTTGCCGTGGAGCCCGGCTCGAACACGTCACTGAGTGCACGATTGCCCATGTCACTCGCACGTGCCTTCGAGAAGTCATTGGGATCAAAGGTCGGCGCCGAGGCGAGCGCAAGGATCTTTCCGGTGTGGGGGTCCATCACCACGACCGTGCCGCTCTGCGCGTGCGCGGCGGCAACCTTGTCGGCAATGGCCTGCTGAGCGACGTACTGGATATCGCGATCGATCGTGAGCTTCACGGTCGAGCCGGCTACCGCCTCGACCTTCGTGTGCTGCGCGGTCGGGATCGCACGCCCACCCTGGCCTCGCTCGTAAGTCTGCGTGCCATCAGTGCCCGCAAGTTCTTTCTGCATGCCGAGCTCGAGACCACCCAGGCCCTTGCCGTCGGCACCGACGAAGCCGACGACATTCGCAGCAAGGCTGCCGTCGGGATAGATGCGCTTGGACGTGCCTTCCTTGAGGATGCCCGGCAGCTGCAGGTCGGCGATGCGCTGCCAGTTCTCGGGAGTGATGTTCTTGGCTACGTAAACGAACCGGCGATCACCCGTCAGGCGCGCAGCGAGTGCCGCGAGGTCTACCGAGAGGATTGGCGCCATGGCGGTCGCTGCCGCGACGGGATCGGCGATGAGAGTCTGGTCGGCAGTGACGTTGTAGGCCTGCACCGTGACAGCGAGCGGATTTCCCGCGGAATCGGTGATCGCCCCGCGTGCGGCGGGCAGGGCGATCTCCTTGAGGCGCTGGCCGGTGGCCTCGCTGGCGAGGGCAGAGCCACGCACGGCCTGGAGCTCGACGAGTCGGCCGATGAAGATGGTGAGGATGATCGCAACGATGACGAGAATCGCGGTGCTCCGCTTACGGTGATCGCTGAGGATAATCCACTCGCGATCCACTGGTCCACGGTAATCCGAACGAGACGGTGAACGGGTCGGACGCGGCCGTGTCGGGGCCTGATTCGCGGAAGGCCGACTCATGATCGGAGGGTTATCCGATCGGAGTGGCGCTCAGGCCGGCGTCGCTCTTGGCGATCTTGGCCTTCTTCGCTGCCTTGCCGGACTTGCCGGCACGTGCGGCCTTCGGTGCATCGGTGACGTCGACGATCTCGCCCCAGGCAGCGTCCTCAGGTGTCGCCGCGACTGCTGCAGCGGCATCAGCGGCAGCGGGGTCGTAGTTCGGGCCGACCGTGGCGGGGAAATCGCTCGTGACCGCAGCGTTGTCGACGGCCTCGACAGCGGTGAGATCAGCAGGGGTGGCGAGCTTGGGCAGCGGCGCATTCGGCGAAACATTCGCGCCATTGGGCTTGCCGAGGATCGAGCCGTCTCCGAGGTTCAGGAAGACCGGGTTCTTGCTGGGCTTCATGCCGAGGGCACGGGCCTTGGCCTCCAGGTTGGCCGGGCTCGACATCGCATCGACTTCCTTCGACAGCGCCTGGGCCTCGACGGTGAGCGCGGACTTCTGCGTCTGCAGCTCGCTGACGACGAAGGCACCGGAAGCAAGTGAGGTGTTGATCAGCAGCATCACGACAAGACCGGCGCCGAGCAGGCCGCCGACGAGAAGTGCGAAGACTCCACGGCTGGCCTTCTCCGGACGAAGCTGCGAGACAAGCTTGAGCTCAGGTCGCGAGTGCTTGCGAGCCTTGGCACCCGAGGTGGCGTACTCCGTGGCGGTCGACTCGTTGATCGGCTCGACGAGCTTGCGGGCATTGGCGCTCATGCGGCCACCGCCACTCGCTCAGCAGCGCGCACGCGCACCGATGCCGCGCGCGGATTCGACTCGATCTCCGACGCGGAGGCCATCTCGGCCCCACGGGTGATCAGGCGAAGCCATGGCTTCATGGATTCAGGGATGATCGGGAGATCGCGAGGAGCCTTCGACTCGGCGCCCTCGGCGAGCGCCTGCTTGACGATGCGATCCTCGAGGGACTGGTAGGACATCACGACGATGCGGCCGCCGAGGCTCAGTGAGTGGAGCGCTGCGGGGATCGCTGCGCGCAGGACCTCGAGCTCGCCGTTGACCTCGATGCGCAGGGCCTGGAAGGTGCGCTTGGCAGGGTTTCCGCCGGTACGGCGTGCGGCCTGCGGGATCGACTCACGAATGAGCTCGACGAGACGGGCGGAGTTGGTGAACGGCTCGCGAGCGCGCTCGTCGACGATGCGCGAGACGATGCGGGTGGCGAACTTCTCCTCGCCGTACTCGCGCAGCACGCGCACGATGTCGCCCGCTGCATAGGTATTGAGGATCTCGGCTGCAGTGAGCTCAGTGGTCGGATCCATGCGCATGTCGAGAGGTGCATCGTTCGCGTACGAGAAGCCGCGGTCGATCTCATCTAGCTGCATCGAGGAGACGCCGAGATCGAACAGGATGCCCTGCACGGAAGGAATGCCAAGTGATGCGAGAACTTCGGGCAGCTCGTCGTAGACCGCGTGCACGAGGGTGGTGCGTCCGCTGAAGGGTGCGAGGCGCTCCCCCGACAGGCGCAGTGCCTCGGGATCGCGATCGAGCCCGACGAGGTGAATGCCGGGGAACTGGGTCAGCGCCTGCTCGGCGTGACCGCCGAGGCCCAGGGTCGCATCGACCAGCACGGCACCGGGAGTCTCCAGTGCCGGGGCGAGCAATGCCAGAACTCGGTCACGCATGACCGGGATGTGGCGGGTGGAGGTCGTCATGATCAGGCCCAGGACCCGACGATCGAGTTGAGGCCGACCAGGACAGCGACGGTGAGCGCAGAGGAAGCAAGGAGCACGCCGGCGGTACGCGCGGTGGACGGTACGCGCTGTACCTGGCTGATCAGGGTGCTCATGTCGTGCCTTTCATTTCGTCGCGGTGTGTGGTGCAGGTGGTTCCTTCGTGCTCATCGATCCGCGTAGCCAGGTCCCCGCCCGCTTTCTCAAGCGGTTCTGGCATCGGGGAAGTGATGTCAGAGCGGAGGCGGGAGGAGACCTCACCGCGCGGATCCTCTAGAGAATTCCCGGGACGACCTCCTCGCTGATGCCGGAGAAGCCCTCTTCCTGGCCGGCCAGGTAGGTCTCCCAGCTGGTGGCGTCCCAGATCTCGACGGTGATGCCGTTTCCGACAACGACCACGTCGCGGTCAAGGCCGGCGTACTCGCGCAGCGCTGCAGGCATGGTGATTCGACCCTGGCGATCAGGAATCTCGTCAGAAGCCCCGGAGAACAGCACTCGCAGGTAAGCCCGGACCTGGGCGTCAGAACGGGAGGCCTCGTTCAGGCGCTCAGCGTGGGCCGCGAACTCGGCCGCCGGCCAGACCACGATCGAACGGTCCTGGCCCTTGGCCAGGACGACACCTGCGGCAAGTCCCTCACGGAACTTGGCGGGGAGAACGAGACGGCCCTTGTCATCGAGGCGCGGTGAGTGGGTTCCCAGGAACAACGTCCGCACCTCCAGCCCCACTCGTCACCCTGGCACCTCCAGGTGAAGCCACTGTACTCCACTTTCCTCCACCGTCAACCACCTACGCCCAAAATCTGTAAATTCCCCTCCACTTGGTGCCGGACGCCCCCCTCCGCCCTCCCACCAGTCATGAAACGGAGCCGAAATGCACGACACCCGCCCCCTGGGGGGCGGGTGTGGTGGGAAAAACGTGGATTCGGTGGGTACGGGCCGATCAGGCCGTGTCGAGGGGAGGTCCGCTGCAGATGCGCGGTAGGCCGACCACCCAGTCGTAGACCACGCTGGTGCGGAGCACGACATCTTGCACCGACCTATTCGCCGGGCTGATGATCACCCACAGCAGGCCGATCGGGAAGACGATGCAGAAGATCGAGCGCAGGGCTGCCACGGGCAGTCGCACGCGATTACCCGAGTAATTGATGATGCGCAGGCCCATGATGTGCATGCCGAGGCTGCGACCAGTGGTCGCCCATGCGTAGGTCCAGACCAGCCACATGAGGATCGTGCCGATGGCCACCGACCAGCCCAGCTTCGGGATCTCCACTCCCTGCACGTGCTCGACGAGCATGCGCACGAAGGCGGCACCGAGATTCCAGATGACGACGATCAGGATCACGGAGAGCAGGTCGATGATCGCGGCGATGCTGCGGGAGAAGAAGCCCGCGCGATGACCCTGATAAGCCCGGGCGTCCTTGGGAACCGAGGTATCCGCCTCGAGCCCAGGCTGACCGGAATCGACGCGTCGCTTGTACTCGCTGAAGGAGGTCACGGTGCCTCCTCCGCGAACTTCTCGGAGAGGTCGCCTGGGGCATCGGTCTTGCGAGCCTTGCGCCGCAGCATGATCTTGTCGGCGAGGCGCTGCACGAGATCATCGGCATCGATGGCCTGCATGCGAGTGGAGTTCATCGCCTCAGTCGCGATGCCACCGGTCGACTGGCGGATGATCGTGGGCAGGTCGATCTCCTCGATGATGTAGTTCGCGAGATCGATCAGCGGGAGTCGATCGATGATCTTCTCCAGATCAGCCTGCGCGACGATCGCGTCGATATCGACGCGATCGAGCACAATCTCAGTGAGGTTCATGCGACCGATCACCGCGTTGACCGCGTAGGGCACCACCTTGTCGAGGGCGGAGTTCACCAATGCCGAGTTCGCGACGGTCGACACCGTCGAGCTGACGGTCTGCTCGGCCACGGTGAACAGGGCGAACATCGCCGAGGCCGAGATGTCGATCACGGCACCGAGCGGATTCGCCGCGCCGGAGCCGGGGCGCGGCTCGAAGACGATGACCTCAGTTGCTTCACTCACTCCCCTATCCTCTCGCATGCCGTTGCTCGCGGGAAAGGCAGTACATTCCAAGAATGCGCGTAGTGAAGTGGATCAGCATCGTGATAGCCGCGGTAGTCGCGATCGCCATGATCAGCGCGATCTGGGTGGTCTCCGCCCATCGCCTGAAGGTCTCCCGGGCGCAGGCGAAGATCGCCGCGTTCTACGTGCCCCCGTCACCACTGCCCAGCGAGCCCGGCACCGTGATGCGCACCGAGCCCCTGGGCGTCGACGTGCCTGGCGCCACTGCATTGCGCCTTCTCTACACGTCTCAGCATCCCGATGGCACGCCCTCCGCATCAAGCGGAATGATCTTCATCCCCACGACGCCGGCGCCCGCGGAGGGCCGGCCGGTCGTCGCCTGGGCGCACGGCACCCTCGGCATGGGCGATGCCTGCGCTCCGTCTCGCTCGGATAACCCACTCGGCGACACAGCCAATTGGCTCGATCAGATGATCAGCCTCGGCTACGTCGTTGTCGCCACCGATTACACCGGCTTCGGAACACCCGGCCCCAACCTGTATCTCGTCGGCCAGGCCGAGGCTCGCGATGTCGTGAACTCGGTGCGCGCTGCACGCAATATTCCCGATGCGCATGCCGGCACTGACTGGATCGTCTGGGGACACTCGCAGGGCGGACACTCCGCACTCTGGACAGGTGAACTCGCAAAGGAACTCGCACCCGAGCTCACACTGAAGGCCGTCGCCGCGGCAGCGCCTGCCGCAGAACTGCCCGACATCATCGATGCGCAGTGGCAGACCGCAGTCGGCTGGGCAATCGGGCCCGAGGTCGTCACTTCCTGGCCGTACTACTACCCGAACCTGACGGCCGAAGGCTTCGCCTCTCCCACAGGCCTGCGCAACACCGAGCGCCTGGCACATGAGTGCATCGCGCCCGCCGCACTCGAGGGCTTCGTGCGCACCGACTTCGGCCAGGATTACTTCGAGCAGAAGCCGACGAATAATCCGACGTGGGCAGCCGCAGCGCAGGAGCAGACACCCGCACCCCTGCCTGCATCAATGCCAGTGTTCGTGGCGCAGAGCATTGCCGACACAGTCGTGCTCGCCTGGCCTAATGCCAAGCTGCAGAACAATTGGTGCGCGGCAGGTTCCGACATCACGATGGCGTGGCTCGGAGTTGTCTCGCATCAGGACACGGCCATGACGGTGGGGCCCGAGGCAGTTGCCTGGATCGATGATCGCTTCCACGACAGGCCGACAACACGCACATGCAATGTGCCCCCGCCGGTTGCCCCGACGGCGAACTAACTACTCCGCGGTGAGCGGGCCGTTCTTCGCCTGCGGGAAGTAGTTCTGCCCAATACCCGACGAGCGCTTCGGCACCATGACCGAACGGAACCACGACACGATCTCGTCGCCGTGCTGGTTCAGTCCACGAGTCTTCATGCGAATGATGCCCATCTCCGGCCGCGACGAGCTCTCACGCACGTCGAGGCAGATCGACTCTGCGTAGATGGTGTCGCCGATGTACACCGGATGGGTGAGCTTGATATCTGTCCAGCCGAGGTTCGCGACGGCGTTCTGGCTCATGTCGATGACCGAGAGTCCGAGGACGAGCGCGACGGTCAGGCCCGAATTCACGATGATGCGACCACCGGTGATCGGGTTCGACTCCGCGAGGTGAGCATTGAAGTGGTTCTGATTCGTGTTGCAGGTTAACTGCGTGAACCAGGTCGAGTCAGTCTCGGAGATCGTGCGACCGAAGGGATGCTGATAGGTCGTGCCCACCTCGAAATCCTCGAGGAAACGGCCGAGCTGCGCGGGAACGATGTTGGTCATGCGTGCATCCTGCCGCATGAAGGCTCAACCCTGCGAGGGTTGGAGTGTGAGGTGCGCGACTGCTACTCGCCGTTGCGCTCGCGCCAGCGCTCTTCCATGCGATCCATGAACCCGGGCTTGGCCGGCTTCGCCTTGGCCGCAGGCTTGGCGGACGCGCCCTCAGCAGAACCGGGCACCACGACCGTGGTGCGGAAGGCGGAATAGGCCACTGCAGCGCCGAGGAGCATCACGACGAAACCGACGACGCCCAGCGCAATGACCATGGTCGCCACGCCGGCGAGCACCAGGCCCATGCCCGCGAAGATGGCGAGCACGCCCATCGCTGCCCTGCCGCGTGAGGCTCGACCTGCGGAGGTTGTGCGGAGGTTGTTGGCGAAGGTGGGATCCTCGGCGTAAAGAGCACGCTCCATCTGCTCGAGGAGGCGCTGCTCATGCTCGGAGAGCGGCATCGTGGCCTCCTTTTTCACTCGCAGTGGGCGGCGTAACTGCCGTCCCCATAAATATAGGCGGGGTTCCCGACATTGGAAACCCCAGCACCCCCACGTGGCGGGCTATTCCGCCTCGTCGACCTCATATTCGACGAGGCGAGCCGGGCGCACCGCCTGGGAGCCGAATCGAGCCCTCAGGGAGTCGACGGCAAGCTCGGCCTCACGGTGGCCGAGCTCAGGCTCCCCCAGGGCCAGCTGCCTCGTGGCCTCATCGACCGGGATCAGGCCCTCGGCCTTCACCCCGACCAGGCGGATGCGGGCCCGTTGCAGGCCCAGGGCCTCGTAGAGCATGCGCGAGGTGTCGTAGAGCTCCTTGCCCACATCGGTCGGGCTCGCCAGCGTGCGCGAGCGCGTGATCGTGGTGAAGTCGGAGAATCGCACCTTGATGGCAATCGTGCGCGCGACGTAGCCGGCCCGGCGAAGCCGGCCGCCGACCTGATCTGCGAGGGCGCGTAGATGCGCATGGATCACCTCGGGATCATCGACATCGGCGCCGAAGGTCTCCTCATTGCTGATGCTCTTCTCCGGCTCATGCGCAAGCACTGATCGGTCATCGCGCCCCCAGGAAAGCTCATGTAGATGCGCGCCCGTGGCATCACCGATTGCGCGCTGCAACGTGGCCACCGGGGTGTTGGCGATATCGCCGACCGTGCGCAGACCCAGGCGTACGAGCTGCTCCTCGGTCTTCTCGCCCACGCCCCACAGCGCGCCGACAGGCAGCGGATGCAAGAAGGCGATGACCTCCTGCTGCGGGATTACCAGCAGACCGTCGGGCTTGCAGCGCGTGGACCCGAGCTTGGCGACGAATTTGCTGCTCGCGACACCGACCGAGCAGGTGATGCCCTGCTCATCGGAGACACGTGAGCGAATCAGCTCGGCGATCGAGGTCGGTGACCCGAGCCTGCGCACGGCACCCGACACGTCGAGGAAGGCTTCGTCAAGGCTGAGTGGCTCGACGAGTGGCGTGATCGAGGCGAAGATCGCCATCACCCCGCGGCTGACCTCCGCGTATGCGCTGTGATCGGGCTCGATGAAGATCGCATTCGGCGCGAGCCGGCGCGCACGAGAGACGGGCATCGCCGAGTGAATGCCCAGGGCGCGTGCTTCATAGGTCGCCGAGAGCACGACTCCCCTGCCTGCACTGCCGCCGACCACGACAGGCAGCCCATGCAGCTCGGGGCGAGTGCGCAGTGACACCGAGGCATAGAAGGCATCCATGTCGACATGCAAGATCGTGCAGCCGGTGTCGTCGGTACCCAGGCCGAGCGCGCCCTGCTGGCGGCGCACCTGGTTACGACTCATATGCCCATCATCCTGTCTCGGTTGTCGGTAAGGGGTTATTCACTCGCGCCAGGGCCGCGCACTCATTGCAGCAGCCCCTACTCACTGGCACCCGGGCTGCGATGCCACAGCGCCGACGACGGCTTGCGCACATCGCCACCGGCCGGCCGCACATCGGCATACGGTGACTGCCGATAGCCGCTCGAATGCACCAGCACTCGCCGACGCGGGGCATCGGCCTCAGGCTGATCGCCGTCGATCATCTGCCACACCGCTGCGGCGCCACCCTCCCGCCAGATCTCGCGCACCTGGCCGAGCTCCCAGCAGCCGGTGGCTCGCACCGAAACCCCGCGCGGGCCGGTACGCCGCACGAACCCGCGGATGAGCATCACCCAGGAGCCGAAGACACTGCTCGCGAAGTCACCTTGTGCATCATCGAAGAAGGTGGCATCGACCGGGCCGGTGGAATCGTCGAGGGTCACGAAGATGACACGGCGACCGCTGCGCACGGGCGGGGTCTGCACCGCGACCTTCACCCCGGCGATCAGCACCTGCTGCTGCGACCTGCAGTTCACCAGCGAATCAGCATGCGTAGTGCCGATCGAGGAGAGCAGATCGGAATAGAACTCCATCACGTGATGACTGACATCCATGCCGAGAACATCGATCTCGGCACGCACCCGATCAGCGGCACTCATCTCCGGCAGGCCCGACGGCGCGAGATCAGCCAGGTCGTCAGCGAGGTCGAAGGTCAGCTGCGCTGTGCTCACGCCGGTGCCCATGCGTTCGAGATCGGCCACCTGCAGCAGGAGATCACGACGAGTGAGCGCACCCCGGCGCTGCGTGCCGCCGAATCGATAGAGCGAGTCGAAGGCACCAGCGACCACGAGATTCTCGGCCACCGGGCGCGAGATGCGTGCGCGATGCCACAGATCAGCCAACGAGGTGTACGGGCGGCCGTTGATCACTCGCTCGACTTCGCCGTCACTGATGCCCTTGACATCACTGAGCGGAAGACGGATGCCCTGCCGACCCTCGTCGTCGACGACGAGCCGATAGACGTCATCGGAGTCATTGACGTCGAGACCATGGATCTCGACACCGAAGTGACGCGCATCGTCAAGGATCAGCCGCTTCGGATACATGCCCGGGTCATGGGTGAGCAGGCCCGCGTAGAACGCCGCCGGGTAATGGGCCTTCAGCCATGCCGACTGATACGTGGGCAGGGCAAAGGCCGCGGCATGTGCCTTGCAAAAACCGAAGGAGGCGAATGCCCGCAGTACCTCCCACACCTGCTCGACGACGTTCAGCCGATAGCCGCGACGCAGTGCGGCGGGATAGAACCAGGCACGCACATCATCGAGCCCCTCGGAGGAGCTCATCGACCGGCGAATCTCATCGGCCTCGGCCAGTGAGCAGCCGGTGCACACCGCGAGGATGCGCAGCACCTGCTCGTGGAAGACCACGACGCCGTAGGTCTCTTCCAGCGCGGGCCGCAGGTCATCGTGCAGGTACTGCGGTTCGCACCACCCCTGCCGCGCGCGCAGGAAGGGATGGATCATGTCGGACTTCACCGGGCCGGGGCGAAAGAGCGAGATGTCGGTGATGAGATCACCGAAGGTCTCGGGCGCGAACTTGCCGATGAGCTCGCGCTGCCCCGGTGACTCGATCTGGAAGCAGCCCAGGGTGCGCGTCGTGCGAATGAGCTCGAAGGTCGCCGGGTCATCGAGACCCTCGGAGTCGAGTTCGATGACCTCACCTGTCACCCGCTCGGTCTCGGTGATCGCATGCGCCAT
Source organism: Actinomycetes bacterium (assembly GCA_024639145.1). Lineage (GTDB taxonomy): Bacteria > Actinomycetota > Actinomycetes > S36-B12 > S36-B12 > CAIKZY01. Next base: position 57,181 of record JAHEIZ010000016.1, read on the forward strand.
CGCCGACTGCATGCGCACGCCGAGCACGTCGAGCTTGAGCAGACCCAGGCGCTCGACGTCATCTTTATCGAACTGACTCATCGGGAAGCCGGCGGCACTGCGCTCGACCGGCGTGCGATCGAGCAGCGTGGCGTCGGAGAGCAGGACCCCGCACGGATGAAGGGCAACATGACGCGGCAGGCCATCGAGGCCTTCGACGAGCGAGAGGAAGGAGTCGAGCTCACCGCGTGCCGCCATCCGACCGAAGCCGGAGGACCGCAGCTCGGGAAGATCGGCGAGGGCAGCGCGTGCCTTGCTGGCACGAATATGCGGGAAGGACTTCGCGAAGGCACCCACCTCGCCCGGTGGCATGCCGAGTGCAGCGCCAACATCGCGAATTGCATGACGTACGCGATAGGTCTCCATCATCGACACGCATGCGCAGCGCTCTTCGCCGAAGCGCTCGAGGATCCAGCCGTAGATCTCCTCGCGGCGCGCTGACTCGACGTCAATGTCGATATCGGGCAGCTCGCGACGCAGTGGCGACAAGAAGCGCTCCATCAGCAGCCCGTGCCGGATCGGGTCGACGCCGGAGATGCCGAGCAGGTGATTGACGAGACTGCCCGCACCAGAGCCTCGTGCTGCTACGCGCACGCCGCGATCGCGGATCAGTGCCACTACCTCGGCGACGGTGATGAAGTAGCCGGCGAAGCCGACCTCGGTAATCGTGCGCAGCTCGGCTTCGAGCCGATCGACTGCCTTCACCCGCTCGCTCTCACGCGAGTAGGTACGCGGGATCGCATCGAGACAGCGTGAACGCAGTAAGTGATCGGCGTCGTGATCGGCAGCAACACCGCCAAGGGAGATCTCCAATTCGGGGACGAAGACTCCTCCGATGCCCAGGTCGGCAGCGGGATCAAGTGCGCACTGCTCGGCCACCGCCATGGTCTCGTGATGCAGTGCTACGGCGCTGGTGCCCGCAGCACGCGCGATCTCCTGCGCGATCTGCGTGAGCTCGGCTGATGACTTCAGGTAGGCCTCGCCGTTATCGCGCTCGACCTGTGCGGAGGTGAGCGGAACCAGGCGCCGTGCGGCGTCGAGCACATCAGCGACGCGCGCCTGCTCGCTATCGCGGTAACGCACGGCATTGGTGAGCACGGCACGCACCTGCTGCTGGCCGGCGAAGGCGAGCAGCCGGGCGGCATGGGAGGTGGAGTGACGATGACCGGAGCGCCGGCGGTGCGAGGTGATCGCGAGACGCAGATCAGGCCCGAAGATCTCACGCCACTGATCGAGTGAGCGTGCAGCCGCGCGTTCGCCGTGGGTATGCAGCTGCTGCGCGACCTCGGAGTCGGCTCCGAGCAGGGCGATGACACCTGCGTGATGGCGACCAAGGGCCTCGTAGGTGAGCACGGTGCGCCCGCGCACCTGGTGCGCAGCACTGACCAGTCGGCAGAGCGATGCCCAGCCCTGCGCACCACGGGCGAGCAGGACGATGCGCGCACTGCCCTCATCGACGAAGGCACCGCCACGTGCTGGCGTGCGCCGACCCGTGGTGATCACTGGTGCTGTGTGCGCGGGTTCAATGGCGAGATCGACTCCGAGGATCGGTGCGATACCGGCGCGCTCGCAGGCCAGTGCCCAGCGCACGGCGCCGTAGACGCCATCGCGATCAGTGAGCGCAGCGAATGACTGGCCGTGCTCGGCTGCACGCTCGATCAATGCGTCAGGGGTCGATGCCCCGTATTGCAGGGAGAAACCGCTTGCCACCTGGAGGTGGGCCCAGTCATTACTCATCAGTGTTCGCATCTCGCCAGCAGTACAGAAGGAAAAGGGGATGCCAGTGAGCTGGATTCGACACGGGAGGACGCCCGAATCCAGCTCACTGACGCAATCGGCCCGGAGTACCGACTGGAATCGACAGCGTTACTCGCTGCCGGGATTGAGGTACGCGCTACCTGACGGTGCTACGCAATACCGAGAATCGACACGATGCGCACGAGGAAGGCATCCGCATCGCGTACGAGGTCATTGGCCTCACGAGTCGAGACGCACTTCACGCCGGCCTCGGCAGCCGAGCGTTTCTTGGCACTCAGGGCAAAGAACTCCGACCACTCGGTGAGCTCGGGAGCAACAGCGGGAAGTACCGCCCAGACACTGCGCACCTGACGGCGGCGATGATCAGGTTCGGTGCGAGCCGCGACCACGGCAGCAGCAGCGCGGAGGGCGCACAGATGCGCCGCGACATACCGCTCAGCCGGATCGGTGGCGATATGCGCTTCGGTCAGGCTGCGCCGCGCCAGGATCACGAGGTCATAGGTGGCGGTCGGAAGGCTCTGCAGGGGGGTGACTGCGGGTGCTGCCAGGGTCATGGTCGACATCGGTCTCTCCGTCTTCTCGCTAATCGATAACCCGCAGCAACCTCCAGCGATCGGAGGTCACACACAGGTCGTACACACCGGATGACCCGGTACGCGTGATGGCTTCGACCCGCCAGACAGTGCGCCGTGCCGGCGCCCCGTGACCCTTCCCGTGGTGTGACCACCACGGCACTGCCTCGACCCAGGACTCGAGTACCTCGCGAACGAGGTACCGCCGACCCCGCCAGCTGAAATCAACCGGCCCCTGCCCATCCGAGTGCACCTGCACTCGGCCGTAGTAGCGATGACTCACCACTACCTCGCATTCATCACCATCCTGGGACCGGGCCCGGGGTCGAGGCGGGCCCGGTCTCAGGTAGTGCCACCGGGTAACCGCGACATCACCCGGCGATCGATCTATTCGAACACCTGTTCGAATACGAGAACAGTATCCCCCACCCCTGACATCGTCAATCCCCTCGGCCGAACTCCCCTATTCGGAGCGGAAGTCGCTCATGGGCCGCCGTACCCACGCCACCCGTGAGGCATTGAGGATCGCCAGCACGTCGATGACCTCCTGGCAGATCGCCCCCACGATCGGCGGCAGGATGCCGAGTACGGCAAGCACCATCCCCACCGAGCTCACGATGATTCCGCCGATCGCCGACTGCAGGGCGATCCGGCGCATCCGACGCCCGATATGCATGAGCTCATCGAGACGGTCGAGAGAGGAATCGAGCACGACCGCATCAGCCGCCTCAGCCGTGACGTCATTGTTCTTGCCGAAGGCAATACCGACGGTTGCGGCCGTCATCGCCGGAGCATCGTTGATGCCATCGCCGAGGAAAGCCGTCGGCGCCGCCAGCGTGGCCTCGCGTACCATCTCGAGCTTGCGCTCCGGCGAGACCGAGGCGTGTGCCTCGCTCAGTCCGACGCGATCAGCGAGATAGGTGACCTCGCTGCTGCGGTCACCGGAGAGCAGCATCGTGCGCACGACACCATGACGACCGTTGAGATGAGCGATGAACTCGCGAGCGCCCTCGCGAGGCTCGTCACGAAAAGCCAGGGTTGCCGCGTACTCGCCATCAACCAGGATCACGCACTCGAGACCGACCGACTCCGACGGAAGCAAGGCAGCGAGCTGCGGAAACGCAGATGACATCGCCTTGCGCCCGGTCACCGTCACTCGACGGCCGTCGACTAAGCCCTGCAGCCCGTGACCAGGCTCCTCCGAGACCTCATCAGCGGGAAGCACCGCCAGATCACCGAGTGCTCGCATCACGGCCGAGGCCAGCGGATGACGGCTGTACTGCTCAAGCGAGGCGGTCAGCCTCAGCACCTCATCGCGCTCGAAGCCCTCTGCCAGCGTGACCTCCGCAAGGGTCGGCTGCCCGTAAGTGAGCGTGCCCGTCTTGTCGAAGATCATCGTGCGAGCAGTGCTGAGCCGCTCAAGCATCGCGGGGTCCTTGATGATGATTCCGTTGCGCGCCGCGAGCGAGATCGCACCGATAATCGCGACAGGCACGCCGATGAGCAGCGGGCACGGCGTCGCGATCACGACGACGGCGAGGAACCTATTCGGATCCCCGCTCACGACCCAGCCGGTGATCGCGAGCGCGAGCGCGATCACGGTGTATCCGGCGCCGAGACGATCGGCGAGTCGCCTCATCGGCGGACGCTGACCCTCGGCCTTCTCGAGAACCCCGACGATCTGCGCATAGCGACTGTCCTGCGCGCGCTTGCCGGCACGCAGCACCAGCAGCTGCGTGCTGTTGATCGCACCGGAGAGCACCGAGGAGCCCGGCACCTTAGGCACGACATAGGGCTCGCCCGTCAGATACGACTCGTCCATTGCCCCGCGACCTTCGATGACCACGGCATCGACGGGGCAGATCTCATGCGGAAGCAGCACAAGCACGTCATCGACGTCGACCTCGGCAACAGTGACCTCCTGTAGCGAGCCGTCGGGCAGGCGGCGGTGCGCGAGGGTCGGCGAACGACGGGCAAGGGCTTCAAGCACCGCGGAGGCACGCGCGGAAGCAGCCTCCTCGAGAGCCTCGCCGCCTGAGAGCATGAGCGCGATGATCACCGCGACCCACCATTCGCGCAGCAGGGACGAGGACACGAGCGCGAGGAGGCCGAGCAGGTCAGCGCCAAACGTGCGATGAACAGCATCGCGCACGACGCGCCACAGCAGCGGAATCCCCACGACAGCAGTGGCCAGGGCGAGAGGGATCGACGGCCAGGGCTCGGCGACCTCGGCCAGGCTCAGGACGGCAGAGACGGCCATCGCGAGGAGCGTGCCGATCGCGATGCGTCCTCGGGTCGAGTGAGCGAGCGCACGCGCATAAGGCAGGACGCCGAGGCCGGCACGTGGTTCACTCATAGTGTCGATTGTCCTCCACCGTCGACAAGATGAACGGGGTGAAAGACATGTTCCTCACATTTCTCGGTGCAACCGGAACCGTCACCGGCTCGAAGACTCTGGTCGAGACGTCAGGCGGAGCATTCCTCGTCGACTGCGGGCTCTTCCAGGGCCCCCGCGAGATCCGATCGCGCAACTGGGAGCACTTCCCGCGAGACCCCGCGTCCGTGGACGCCATCGTCCTCACCCATGCGCATCTCGATCACTGCGGATACATCCCGGCACTCGTCCGCGACGGATTCACCGGCCCGATCTTCTGCACGCCCAATACCGCGGCACTCGCGGCGATCGTGCTGCGCGACAGTGCAAAACTGCAGGAGGAGGACGCCAACTTCGCGCGCCGGAAGGGCTTCTCGCGTCACGCCGAGCCGAAGGCCCTCTACGAGAGCGACGATGCACTGCAGGCCATCGATCAGTTCGTCGAGGTCGAGTTTCGCGTGGACTTCCATCCGGTTCTCGGCACGACGGCACGCTTCGATCCCGCCGGTCACATCCTCGGGTCGTCCACTCTCACGATCGACGACGGAACGAAGCGAGTGGCCTTCAGCGGCGATCTCGGCCGCGACAATCACCCGCTTCTGCTGAGCCCGGCATCGCCGGTCGATGTGGATGCCATCGTCATCGAGTCGACCTACGGCGATCGCGAGCACGAGAACGTCGATGCCGAGCTTGAGGAGCTGTCGGCGGCGATCACCCGCACCATCAAGCGTGGAGGAACGGTCGTGATCCCGGCCTTTGCCGTCGATCGCACGGAAGTCCTGCTGAAGGCACTTCATGACCTCCAGGACACCAATCGCATCCCCAAGGTACCGATTCATGTTGACAGCCCGATGGCCCTGGCCGCGATGCACGTCTATCAATCGGCGATCACCGACGGGGATCCCGAGCTCACCAGTGCTGCGATCGCCCAAGGGCCCGACATCATCGCGCCGGCGAATCTCTTCGAGGCCACCACGCCCGAGCAGTCCAAGAAACTCGATCTCGGCGGCGCCCGCATCGTGATCTCTGCATCAGGAATGGGCTCCGGTGGTCGTGTCGTCCACCACCTGAAGGCCATGCTTCCCGATCGGGACAACTGCGTGATCCTGGCCGGTTACCAGGGTGTCGGCACACCAGGCAGGGCGTTGCTCGACGGCGCACAGGAGATCAAGCTGCACGGCAAGTATGTGCCGGTGAACGCGGAGATCGTCGACGTGGGGGCATTCTCCGTGCATGCAGACGCAACGGAACTGATTGAGTGGTTGCGCGGAGCGAGCGCGCCGCCGTCCCGCATCTTCGTGATCCACGGCGAACCGGATCCGTCCGCCACCTTGGCCGGACGCATCACCCGGACACTGGGAATCAGCGCAGTCGTGCCCGAGACGGGCGACCGCGTCGAGATCTAGCTCGTCAGTGCCGCAGGCGAGTTCGACCAGGTCTTGTAGCCACCGTCGAGGTTGGCAGCCTTGATGCCGAGTTCGCGCAGAAGCGTCGAGGCGGTGTGACCGCGCTGGCCTACCTGGCAGGTGACGATCACGTTCTGCTTCGGGATCTCCGCGAATCGCTCGCGCAGATCATCGACCGGAATGTTGATCGAGCCATCAATGTGACCGGCGTTGAACTCTCCCGGCGTGCGCACGTCGATGAGCGTGGCACCATCAGCCATGCGGTCAGCCAGTTCACTCCACTGCACGCTCTCGGTGAGCCCGCTAAGGATGTTGTCGGCCATGTAGCCGAGCATGTTGACGGGATCCTTCGCCGAGCCGAAGGGCGGCGCATAGGCGAGCTCGAGATCAGCGAGCTCAGGCGCGGTCAGGCCAGTGCGAATTGCCGTGGCGATCACGTCGATGCGCTTGTCGACGCCTTCGCGACCGACTCCCTGCGCACCGAGGATCTCCTGGCTCTCGGGATCGATGATCACCTTGAGCATCATCGACTCGGCACCCGGGTAGTAGCCCGCATGCGAGCCGGGATGCGAGTGCAGGATCACGAAGTCACGACCGGCCGCGCGCAGGCGCTTCTCATTCCAGCCCGTTGTGGCCACCGCGAGATCGAAGACCTTCACGATCGCGGTGCCGATGGTCGGCACCTCGCGCACGGGGCGTCCGTTGATGTGATCGGCCACGACGCGACCCTGGCGGTTGGCGATGTTCGCCAGCGGCACGAGCACAGCCTCACCGTCGAGGGCGTCATTCTTCTCGGCGGCATCACCGATGGCATAGATCGACGGATCGTTGGTGCGGTTGAATGCATCGGTCTTGATGCCGCCACGCGTACCGACTTCAAGATCGCAGGCCTTGGCCAGCGTGGTGTCGGGGCGCACCCCGATGGCGAGAATCACGAGATCAGCGGCGATGACGCTTCCATCAGCCAGCGTGACCGCCTGGCCGTCAGTGCTCTCCTCGATCGAAGCGAGGCCGGTGCCCAGGCGGAGATCGACTCCGTGGCGACGCAGCTCATCGGCAACCGGCAGGGCCATCTCGGGATCGAGTGGCGCGAGCACTTGATCCATTGCCTCGACGAGCGTGGTGGGGATGCCCTTGTGGATGAGGTTCTCGGCAGTCTCAACGCCGATGAAGCCGCCACCGATGACGACGGCGTGGCGGGGCTTGCGCGCCACGGCATCAGCGATGCGCGTGACGTCTTCGACCGTGCGCAGGGTGAGAGCAAGATCGATACCGGGCAGCGGGGGTACGACGGGCTGCGCGCCGGGGCTCAGCACCAGGTAGTCGTACTCGAGGTCGTAGGTCTCGCCCGTCGCGAGGTTGCGCACGGTCAGGGTCTTGGCCGCACGATCGATGCCGATGACCTCGCTCTGCACGCGCACGTCGAGACGGAACCGGGCATGCAGGCTCTCGGGGGTCTGCAGGAGCAGGTCGGACTGTGAGCCAATGACGCCGCCCACGAAATAGGGCAGTCCGCAGTTGGCGTAGGAAACGTAGGAACTGCGCTCGAGAACGATGATCGATGCCTCGGGATCAAGGCGACGACTTCGTGTGGCCGCGGACATTCCGCCGGCGACTCCACCGATGATGACGATGCGCTTCATTCATGCCTCCGCAGATACCTCGGGAACGGAAACGTCCGACCCTAGAAAAGTATACCCCCAGGGGTATCTTGGAGTACCCCGACTCCCCCGACACCTGGCCCGGAGCGAGGGCTAGGACCGAGAAGGCGGAGAGAGCTCAGGCTCCGGCCCGCGGACGTACTTCATGATGCCGTAGATCGCTGCGGCGATCGGTACGCCGATGAGGGCGCCGATGATGCCGAAGTAGGCAGCGGCAACAGCAGTGACGAGCACGATTGCCACCGGATGCAGGCTGACCGAGTGGCCGAGAATCAGCGGCTGAAGCACATTGCCCTCGATCTGACCGATGACGAAGATCAGCACGATCACGAGCGCGCCGGCGAGCGGGCCATTGCTGATGAAGGCCACGGCAGCCGCGAGCAGCATCGCCAGCGGTGCGCCGATGTAGGGAATGAAGGCGCCGAAGAAGACGATCACGCCGAGCGGCACGGCCAGGGGCACGCCCATGATGAGAAGAAGGATGGTCACCAGAATCGCATTGCTCATCGCGACAAGCAGGATGCCTCTCGAGTACTGCGAAAAGGCATTCCAGCCGATGCGAATTGACTGCGCACCGACCTCGCGGTTGCGTGCGGGGATCCAGCGAGTGATCCAGGCGAACATCTCGGCGGGCTGGATCAAGATGAAGATCAGCACGAAGAACCCGGCGGCGGCCGCAGTGGCGAGACCGACGATGCTGCCCAGGCCCGACAGCACTCCGAGGGCAATATTTCCGCCACTCGTCCGAATGAAGCTCTGCACTGACGAGTAAACCGAGGAGAGATCAGCGTCGCTCAGGCCGAGCGGACCATTGCGCAACCAGTCATCAAGGCTCGCGACGCCTTGGGAGATCGTTTCTCCGATGCCGGAGAACTGCTGGATGGCCGAGAGCCCGATGAAGAAGATGACGACCAGGAGCGCGATCGTGAAGATGGCGAGCGCGATGATGCCGGCCAGCCATCGCGGAATGCGCGTCGCGAGCTTGTTTGTCAGCGGAAGAAGCCACGCCCCGACGAGCAGTGCAAAGAAGAGCGCGAGAAGGAGGGTCTGCAGCGGGGCGATGAACCACACCAGGCCTGCGATGACGAGGCCGATGGCGATCAGGCGCCAGGCGTAGCCACCCATGCGACGCATCTGCGGAGAGACTCCGTCAGCGGTAGGGAAAGGCTCGGGCGGCGTGGGCCGCACCGGCTGCACGTCATCGTCATCTTTTGCCACCGGATCTCCTCAACTCGAAGCGACACGGCCACGGTAGCCCACCGAGTACCTAGCGGCTGCGGCGTCCGCGACTCGGCGCCCCAGCGCGACCAGCACTCGAACCGGAGCCGGCCGGACGACCAGTGCCTGAACCCGACGCACGGCGGCGACGATGCGGTGCGGCCGGCTTCACGGTGACAGGAGCCTCAGGCGCGGGCTTCACGTACTCGGCACGCTCGCCGCGCATGGCCAGCAGTTCGGGAGCATCGGGACGCACCTTGGTGTAGGTCGGCTTGATGCCCGCCTGGCGCGCGAGGGTGCGCACCTCGCCCAGCTGATCAGGAGTCGCGACAGTGACCACCGTGCCGGCGGCCCCGGCGCGTGCCGTGCGCCCCGAACGATGCGTGTAGGCCTTGTGCTCTGCCGGCGGATCAACGTGCACGACGAGCTCGACATCATCGACATGAATGCCGCGAGCGGCAATATCGGTGGCGACGAGGACGCTCGTGCTTCCGTCCTTGAACGCTGCGAGATTGCGATCGCGTGCCGACTGCGACAGGTTGCCGTGCAGATCGACTGCAGGGATACCTGCGGCCGTGAGCTGCTTCGCGAGCTTCTTGGCCTGATGCTTGGTGCGCATGAAGAGAACGGAGCGTCCCGTGCCTGCGGCAAGCTCGATGACCACGGCCGACTTGTCGGCAGCGGCGACCGTGAAGACGTGATGCTCCATGTCGGGCGCCGGGGCATCGACGGGATCGACCGCGTGGGTGATCGGGTTATCGAGATATCTCTTGACGAGAACATCGACACCGCGATCAAGAGTCGCGGAGAACAGCAGACGCTGCCCCTCATTCGGGGTGCGGTCCATCAGGCGCTTGACGCCGGGGAGGAACCCGAGGTCGGCCATGTGATCGGCCTCGTCGAGAACGGTGACCTCGACCATGTCGAGCTTGCAGTGACCCTGGGCGATGAGATCCTCGAGGCGACCGGGGCAGGCGATGACGATGTCGGCGCCCGACTTGAGGGCAGCAACCTGCTTACCCTGGCTCACGCCGCCGAAGATGGTCGTGCACTTCAGCCCCACGGAGTGAGCGAGCGGCTCGACGACAGCGAGCACCTGATTGGCGAGCTCACGCGTCGGCACGAGTACGAGGCCACGCGGGCGCGTCGGTGCACTGCGCTTGCCCGCGAGAGCTGCGACGAGAGGAATGGAGAAGGCCAGGGTCTTGCCGGAACCCGTACGACCACGGCCGAGCACATCGCGGCCCGCGAGACTGTCGGGCAAGGTCGCGGCCTGGATCGGGAAGCACTCGACGAGGCCCTGCTTCGTGAGAGTGTTGACAAGGGGAAGGGGAACGCCGAGCTCGGCAAAGGTATTCATGTGCTTCGAGTCTGACATACAAGGCTCACATCACTAAATGCACGAGGAAATCCCCCTACGATCTCGTCATGTCTCAGACCGCGATCGACACGGCACTGGCGAAATTCCCAGCCCCTCAACGCGCAGCATTGCTGGCCATGCGTGACTCCTTAGTCGCGCTCCTGCCCTCGGCCACCCAGGAGATCTCCTGGAGCATGCCCACGATCAAGATCGAGTCCATCGCGGTCGCCTCATTCTTCGGCTTCACGGAGCACAACAGCCTGTTCCCGTATGACGGCGAGATCGTTGCCTTCGCGAAGTCCAAGGGCTACGAAGTCACCAAGGGCGGCATCCACTTCGATCTCGACAAGCCGATGCCGACCGCGATGCTCAAGCAGATGGTGCGCATGCGCATCGAATCCATCAATGCGAGCTTCCCGAAGAAGTCCGGTGAGTCAAAGGAATTCTTCCCCAACGGCCGCCTGAAGACCAGTGGCAAGGTCAAGAACGGCGAGCTGCACGGCACCTGGCAGTGGTTCCGCAAGGACGGCACCATGCTGCGCACCGAGACCTATAAGAACGGATCACGCGTTTCGCTGCCGTGAGTACGAGTGCGCTCTGTCTAGTGTGAACGGGTGACCGCGCGACGCCTACTGCCTGCACTGACCCTCGTGGGTCTCGTCGCAGCCTGCAGTGCGTCCACCAGCACGGCACCCACGACTCCCGCTACCCCGAGCACGGCGATCTCCTCCGCGAGCGCGTCGCCGACCCCGTCGGCCAGCCCGACAGTCGTGCCGACCTCTCCCCTGACCGGCCTGCCCGAGACAAGTCCGTCACCGGTGCTGATCGTCAAGCTCGACAACACGCACAACGCACAGCCGCATGCCGGGCTCAAGGATGCCGACGTCGTGTACATCGAGGAAGTCGAGTACGGCATCACGCGTATCGCCGCGGTGTTCTCGAGCATCATCCCCGACCACATCGGGCCAGTGCGCTCGGCACGAATCACCGATATCGACCTGCTGGCGCAGTACGGCACTCCCGCATTCGCGTACTCAGGGGCTCAGCACAAGATGTTCCCGGTGCTCGACAAGGCGTCAATCGTCGACGTCTCCCCGCGCACCGGCGGCGAGGGGTATGCGCGCGATCATTCTCGCCGCGCCCCGTACAACTACTTCCTCGATGGCACAGTGGCACTCACACGTGCGCCTGACGCCTCCACCGATCACGACATGGGATTCGTCTTCTCGCCCGAGGCTCCCGCCGGTGGGCTGCCGAACACCAAGGCGAAGATGAAGTGGGGCTACGCCAAGGCGATGTTCACCTACGACGCTGCCACCGGTCTCTACCAGGTCAACCTCAATGGCTACCCGGCCGAGGCCGAGGAGAACGACAAGGGCCAGAACGCGGCCACCGTTGTCATTCAATACGTGAAGCAGGAGCCCTCGAAGTTCTTCGACAAGGGCGGCGGCAACACCCCGCATGCCGAGACCATCGGCACGGGCACCGCCACCATTCTTCGTGATGGCTACTCCTATGACGTGACCTGGAGCCGGCCCTCGGCAACCGTGGGCACCACGTTCACCATGGCCGATGGCTCGCCCATGCCGTTCAAGCCTGGCCAGCAGTGGATCGTGCTCCTCAATAAGAAGACACCGGCCACGCTCTACCCGAAGCCTGCGGCCTCGGCCTCCGCCTCGCCCTCCGGCAGCACGAGCGCCAGCCCCTCGAGCAGCTAGCCCTCATACACTTGCCGCATGAGCGTGCGGATCTACACCGGCCCGCACTCTGACCGTGGCGGGCCACCCACCGGCTGGATCCCCTATCTGCCCTGGGGCCTGGCTTTCGCCACCATCCTCGGCCAGATCCTGTGGGTGCTGGTCTCGGGTACTCCACGCCTGGTCATCACGGTTCTGACCGTCATCACCTTCTTTCTCGCCTCGATCACGCACGCCTACATCTCCCGCGGCCTGGCCTGGGCCGCGAGCTACACCGGCATCACGCTGGCCTTCGGCTGGGTGATCGAGTTCCTCGGCATCACGACACAGTTTCCCTTCGGCGACTATCACTACGAGAGCGCACTCGGCCCGGCGCTCCTGGGAGTTCCACTCGTCATCCCGATGGCCTGGTCGATGATGGCGTACCCCTGCCTGCTCGCGGCCGAGCGTCTGTCGACCACATACCTCAGCACCGCAGTGCTCGGCGGCATCCTGCTCGCCTCGTGGGATCTCTTCCTCGACCCGCAGATGGTCAGCGAGGGGTACTGGACCTGGGCCGACACCGGCTGGGCGCTTCCAGGCATCCCCGGTATCCCGTTGCAGAACTTCCTGGGCTGGCTCCTTGCCGCCGTCGTGCTGATGGCACTTCTCTCCAGGCTACCGCGCAAGGTCGCGCGCGATGGGGTTCCGACCATGATGCTGATCTGGACATTCGCGTCGAATGTGCTGGCCGCACTTGTCTTCTTCGGCCGGCCGGGCGTGGCGATCTGGGGACTGGTGTGCATGGGCGCGGT
>JAHEIZ010000039.1 GCA_024639145.1 Actinomycetes bacterium
GCCCTCAACCGCACCCGTCGCGAGCTCGCCGACGCCCTGCGCCACGTGTCGGTCGTGCGCTACGACGCCTTCGGCGACATGGGCGGACGCTTCAGCTTCTCGGCCGCCATGCTCGATGACAAGGGCGATGGCATCGTCCTCACCTCGATCCACGGTCGGTCCGAGACCCGCACCTACATCAAGGGCCTTACCGCAGGCGACAGCGATATCGAGCTGTCACCCGAGGAGCAGCAAGCAGTCAGTGACGCGAAGGGAGCACACGCATGACCACTCGAATTGCGTTCCTGGGCCCGCGCGGCTCATTTGCCGAGGCCGCCCTGCGCACGCTGCCCATCTCCGAGACCTCGGAGCTCGTCGCCGCTGCATCCGTGCAGGCGGCACTCGATGCTGCCCGCGATGGCTCGGTCGACTGCGCACTGGTGCCGATCGAGAACTCGGTTGAAGGCGCGGTGTCGATCACGCTCGACGAGCTCGCCAATGGCGAGCCACTCGTCATCATCGACGAGGCCGTGCTCGCCGTGTCGTTCTCTCTCGTCGTGCGCCCCGGCACATCCTTGTCGGACGTCACGCGCATTGCGACGCATCCGCATGCTGCGGCGCAGGTGCGCGGCTGGGTGTCAGCGAATCTTCCCGACGCAGTCATGCTGCCGGCACTGTCGACAGCCGCTGCGGCGCAAGGGCTTCTCGACCCGGCGTGCGGCTACGACGCAGCGGTCTCACAGCACATCGTCACCGAGCTCTACGACGTCGTGTCGATCGCCGACGGCATCGAAGACACGGCTGATGCGATCACGCGCTTCGTGCTCGTGCAGCGCCCCGGTGCTATCCCCGCACCGACCGGCGCCGATAAGACCACGCTCTCGCTGTTCATTCGCAGTGATCAGCCGGGCGCACTGCTCGCGATCCTGACCGAGTTCGCGGTACGCGGAGTCAACCTCACGCGCATCGAGTCACGCCCGACACGCAAGCAGCTCGGCGACTACTACTTCAGCGTCGATATCGAGGGTCACGTCAATGACTCGCGCGTATCCGAGGCATTGATGGGCCTGCATCGAGTGTGCCTCGATGTTCGGTACATGGGTTCGTACCCGCGGCATGATGGCAAGGCACCGGTGCTGCGCGAAGGCGTGACCGACGGTGATTTCGCAGAGGCCCAGCAGTGGCTTCGACAGTTGAAGGGTGAGATCTGATGCGTTACTTCGTGACCGGCGCGGCCGGCTTCATCGGCTCGCACTTCGTGCGCACCCTGCTCGCCGGCGGCTACAGCGAGATCCTGCCCGGTGAGGTCACCGGCGTCACGGTCTACGACAAGCTCACCTACGCGGGCAACCTCGCGAACCTCGAGTCTGTTTCCGACGACCCGCGCTACACCTTCGTGCAGGGCGATATCTGTGACGGCGCCCTGCTCGACCAAGTGCTGCCCGGCCACGACGTGGTCGTGAACTTCGCCGCAGAGACTCACGTCGACCGCTCGATCTCCGGCCCCCAGGCCTTCCTGATCACCAATGTTGTTGGCGCACAGACGCTTTTCGATGCCTGCCTCAAGCACGGCATCCCGCGTACCGTGCACATCGGCACCGACGAGGTCTACGGCTCGATCGATGAGGGGTCGTGGACAGAAGCAGAGCCGCTGATCCCGAACTCACCGTATTCCGCCGCCAAGGCCGCGGCCGAGATGCTCGTGCGTGCCTACAACGTCACTTACGGCCTGAACATCTCCTCGACCCGCTGCTCGAATAACTACGGGCCGTACCAGTTCCCGGAGAAGGTCATTCCGCTGTTCGTCACCAACCTGATCGATGGCGGGAAGGTGCCGCTGTACGGCGACGGCCTGAATGTGCGCGACTGGCTACACGTCGACGATCACTGCCGCGGTATCGCCATCGTGTGCGCGAAGGGCGAACCCGGCCAGTCGTACAACATCGGAGGCGGCCTCGAGCTCACCAATCGCGAGATCACCGAGCGCGTACTCGCCGCAATGGGCGCCGACTGGTCGTCTGTTCTTCCGGTCGAGGATCGCAAGGGTCATGACCGCCGTTACTCGGTCGACGACTCGCGCCTGCGCGCACTCGGTTACGCACCCCAGCACACCTTCGACGACGGCCTCGCTGAGACTGTGGCCTTCTACAAGAACAACGAAGCATGGTGGCGCCCGCTCAAGGCGAAGGCTGCTCTCTAGCAATGCGTGTCATCGTCACCGGGGCCAATGGCCAGCTGGGCAGTGCACTCGTGGCACTGCTGTCGGCCCGCCCCGCTGACTCGGTGCTTGGCGTTGATCTTCCCGAGGTTGACATCACCAACCCTGTCTCGGTCGCAGCGGTCTTCGACTCCTTCGCGCCCGATGTCGTCATCAATTGCGCCGCATGGACAGCCGTCGACGACGCCGAGACCAAGGAAGAACTCGCACTCCATGTGAATGCTGAGGGGCCGCGAGTTCTCGCCGCGCAGTGCGCGGTCTCTGATGCCTGGTTGGTGCAGATCTCGACTGACTATGTGTTCGCCGGGGATGCGACCTCGCCCTACGTCGAGTCAGCCGCGGGCGATCCGCGCTCGGCCTACGGTCGCACCAAGCTTGCCGGTGAAGTCGCGGTGCTCTCCGAACTTCCATCGCGCTCCTACATCGTGCGCACCGCCTGGCTCTACGGCCTGCAGGGCACCAACTTCGTCAAGACGATGCTCAAGTTCGAGAAGGAGCGCGAGAGCGTCTCCGTGGTCACCGATCAGATCGGCCAGCCCACCTACGCCGGCGATCTCGCGGAGCAGATCATTGCGCTGCTCGATGCGCGCCCGGCTGCCGGCATCTTCCATGCGACCAATAGCGGGCAATGCTCGTGGTTCGAGTTCACCCAGGCGATCTTCACCGCCATCGGCGCTGATCCGGCTCGCGTGCTGCCGACCGACTCGGCCGCCTTCGTTCGCCCGGCGCCGCGCCCTGCGTACTCGGTGCTCGGGCACGACGCGTGGGCCGCCGCAGGCATCCCCGAGATGCGCGACTGGCGCGAGGCGCTGACTGCCGCCTTCGCCGACGGGCTCAATACCTGATTGACAGTTGATATCACTAGATATCAGACTGGGGTCATGCCCGACATCCTCATCCGCGACGTTCCCGAGCCTGTGGCCTCGGCCATTGAGGCCCGGGCCAAGGAACTTGGCCTCTCACGGCCGGAATTCCTCCGGCGCTGCCTCGAAGTCGAAGTCATGCGATCACGCGCAGTGATCAAGGTCGAAGACTGGTCACATCTCTCCACGGCATTTGCCGATCTTCTCGATGAAGATGTGATGAGTCAGGCCTGGTCATGACGACCTGGCTCGTCGACAAGTCGGCAATTGCTCGAATCTCATTGAGCCCTGATGCGGCCGAGTGGACATCCCGCGCGGAGCGTGGACTGCTCGCTATCTCCACGATCACTCGACTTGAAATCGGCTACTCGGCTAGGTCAGGTGATGACCTTCAACAGCAACTCACGTCACCGCCACTGTCAGTTCTCGTGCTCGATTATCTGACTCCCGCGATGGAGAGTCGAGCGCTTGAAGTGCAGATGATTCTCGCCGAACGCGGAATGCATCGCGCCCCGTCAATTCCTGATCTGCTTATCGCTGCAGCGGCCGAGATCGGGAAACGCACGCTGCTGCACGTGGACAAGGACTTTGAGTTGATAGCCGAAGTCACCCGCCAGCCTGTTGAGAGACTCCGTCTGCCGTAAAGCGAACGATGAACGCAGTGCTTGGCACTCACGACGAGGCACGGGATAGTCTGCCCGAGGCACACAAGCCGGCCCAGCGCCAAGGAGATACCGCATGCCGATCAAGAAGCTCATCCGCACGATCCCCGACTTCCCGAAGCCGGGCATCATGTTTCGCGATGTCACCACGCTGTTCCAGGATCCTGAGGGTTTCCGCACCGTGATCGAGATCCTGCGCGAGCGTTACGCCGATCAGGAAATCGATGCAATCGTTGGCCTCGAGTCACGTGGCTTCATCGTTGGCGCACCGCTGGCGATGGCTCTCGGTTGCGCCTTCATTCCGATGCGTAAGCCCGGCAAGCTCCCGGCTGCCACGCATTCGGAGACCTATGAACTCGAGTACGGCACCGATGAGCTGCACATCCACATCGATGCGATCAAGCCCGGCGAGCGCATCGTGATCATTGACGACCTGCTCGCGACCGGTGGCACCTCTCGCGCAGCGGCCCGCCTGATCAAGCGCTGCCAGGGCCTGATCGTCGAGGCTGCCTTCATCATTGACCTCCCTGACCTCAAGGGTCACGAGAAGCTCGAAGACGACGGCGTGCCGGTGTTCGCGATCTGTGAGTTCGAGGGCGACTAAGCCCTGTCGATCACTGGGGGGCTATTGCTAGTAGACGTAGACCCGGGTGCCGATAGGCGAGTGACGGAACAACCAGCCTGCTCCCTTGAAGTCACGAAGGTTCACGCAGCCATGTGAGGCACCGTTGTAGCCATCGCGGTGAAAGTAGTAGGAATAGTGAATGCTCTCGGCCCCGTTGTAGAACAGCGAATACGGCATCGGAGTGTCATAGTCAGTCGACCGATGGTGTCGGGCTTTGCGATACACGCGGAACATGCCGACGTCGGTCGGGTACTTCAAGGCGCCGATGCGGATATCCATGGTGCGCTCGACCTTTCCGTTCTTCACGTAGCGCAGCGCGAGGAACGTCGTATCGATGCAGATGGTGGTCTCGATCTTGCAGATCTTCGGAACCGGCGGAAGATTCGCCTCCTCGGCCTGTGCGGCAGGGATCGTCGCGAGCGAGAGAGTCAGGGCCGCGAGCACCAGGAGGATCGCACGCCTCATGACCGTGAGTCCAGCAGCCCCATCAGTGCGGCAATGCCGAGCACCGAACGAGGTGAATAAGCGGTGCGCCAGAGGCCACCGTGATTCGCGAGTGCGCTGAACTGATCCATCGGATTCGCGAGGGGCGTCTCGGGGTTCGCAACTGAGGCGGGATTGCGCAGATCGTGCACGAGCAGCGCGGCCATGAGCACGGTCGAGGTGGCCGGCTCGAAGATCTCGACACCGAAGCGCCCGGCACCGGCGTACGCGGCCGAGAGTGCACGGTTCTTGATCACTGACTGCGTGCGCGTAGCCGGGGCGAGGTTGAGAGAGACAGGTACCCCTTGCGCACGCGAGTAGAGCGCACGCCAGCGCTGGATGCGCTTGGCTAGCGCGTAATTCGGGCCCTGCTGCGGAATGAGCGAGTCGTTGATGCCGATCTCGCGGCCCTCGGGAGTCACGTAGACATCGGGATAGTTCGGCTCGAACTGCCCGGCCATGCGCAGGGGAGCCTGGAAAAGCGCTGCGAATCCTCGGGAATCCCAGCGGCGCTGCGCCTCGGTCACTGCCTCGATCGGCACCATGAACACGTCGGTGGGCGTGGCCAGATAGGCGAGGGTGATGTCATCACGGCGAGTGACGAGGTCATCGGCGATCGCATCGGCAGCCATCGAGAGCAGCGCATGGGTAGCACCATCGGCGTAGGCGTAAGTGCCCAACACGAACGGCTGATCGATCAGATCGAGCCAGGTGCGGATCTCCGGAGCCTGGGTCAGCAGGTTCGCGCCGGCATGCTGCGCGACTGTGGCGTCATCCTCGGCATGCACTAGGCCGCCCACGACGAACGGTGGCTGCCCGTTCGAAT
Organism: Actinomycetes bacterium; assembly: GCA_024639145.1. Lineage (GTDB taxonomy): Bacteria > Actinomycetota > Actinomycetes > S36-B12 > S36-B12 > CAIKZY01. The sequence continues at coordinate 5,657 of JAHEIZ010000039.1, forward strand.
CAAGCCCGATAGGAATGCGCATCGTGCCTGCGGTGCTGCGCGTGGTCTGGATCAGCTTCTCCCACAGCGCAGGCCGCGGGAGGTCGACCGCATGAATGCGTGCTCCCCAGCGCAGTAGTGATCGGGTCGGCCCCATTTCAGCGGAGGCGCCGAGGATCGCGAGATCGACATCGCTGAGGTCGAGCCAGTCGGGGTTGTCGAGCACCGCATGCATGGCCTCGGCGAACCCGGGTTCAGCGATGCCGTCCTTGACCCACGTGTCAATCTGCGTTCGCAGTTCAGCGCCGAAGAGTCGACGTCCGCGATAGGGAACCGAGAGGTCCTTCTCCCGTGCGGCATGGCCGCGCACCTCGACCGAGGCAACACTCGGACTCGTGAAGGCGCTCATCGCCTCGGCCAAGGGGTACTCGACCCCGTCTCGGCTCAGGCGGAAGCGCCGATGCGCGGAAGCCAGGCCGTGCTGGGCGATGCTCAGGGCTGCCTCGGCAGATGAGGTCGCGCTGATGATGATGTCGCGCAACGGAGCCAAGTAGCCCGAGCGCCAGTCGCGGGTGTGCTCGATGCGAGCAGTGAGTTCGGGGTCAATCTCGCGGACGCAGTCGGCGAAGATCGCGCGACCCGTGGCACTCGTGCTGCGCTCGCCATCACCGCCGGCAGGGAAGCAGACGCCATCCGGTGACTGATTCGATGCCATTAGCGCAGATTAGTCCGATTCAGCCGCGTTCCATCAGAAGCTTGCGATACGGGGCGAGTTCGGAGGTCTTGTCGATGCCAATGACACCGACCAGGCCTGAGTCGTCGAAGTACTCGGCGATACACGCTTCATCGGGAGTGCCTGAGACGATCTCGATACGGGTGGCATTGCCCGGCATGCCGAACGACTGGATCTTGTGGCTGTATTGATCCGACCAGAACGACGGCATCGCGGAGAACGGCGCCTGCGAGACCTCCTCGCCGGCGAGCAGTGCCGCGAGGGTCTGGCCCGCACGCTTACCTGTCTCGGTCGGCATGTTCCAGTGCTCGATACGGCGCTTGGGGCCGGAGAACAGCACGTTGTGGTGACGGGCGATATCACCGACGGCCACGACGTTGGTCGTGCCCTCGACGATCATCGCGTCATCGACCGAGAGGCCGTCGCTGAGATCAAGGCCATTGCCATCGAGCCACTCGACATTGGCCATCGAGCCCACGGCCTCCACGACGATGTCGCAGGCAAGCACCGTGCCGTCGTCCAGAGTTGCCGACTCGACGTGATCGGTGCCGTTGAAAGCAGTGATGGTGCGGCCGAGATGGAAGTTCACGCCATTGGCTTCGTGGCGCCGACGCATGCCTGCGCCGAGCTCTGCGCCGAGCGGGCGGATCATCGGCTCGGCATCGAGGGCGACGATGTTCACCTCGCAGTCGACCTTGCGCGCGGTGGCCGCAACCTCGCAGCCGATGAAGCCGGCACCCATGATGAGCACCTTCGCGCCGGGGACGAGTGCGGCACGAAGTTCGCGAGCATCCTCAGCCGTGCGCAGCACGACCCGACCGGCCTGCGGGCCGGGGATGGGCAGGCGACGCGGGCGAATGCCGGCGGCAACGGCGAGTGCATCGAAGTGCAGCACGGTTCCGTCAGCGAGCGTGACCGTGCCCTCCTTGATGCTGGAGGTCACTGCAGGCGAGCCGAGCTTCCAGGTGACGTCATCGACGTGGGCCTTGCGCCGGAACTCGAGATCAGCGACCTCAACCCCGCCCGCGAGGGCTTCCTTCGACAGCGGCGGCCGGTTGTACGGCAGGTGAATCTCGTCACCGACGATGGTGACCTCACCTGCGTAACCCGAAGCGCGCAGTGTCTCGGCAACTCGCAGGCCACCCAGGCCCGCGCCGATGATGACGACGCCGGCCATGACTAGGAGATCTCGATGGCCTGCATCGGGCAGACGTCAGCGGCGCTCTCGACATCATCGCGACGATCGTCAGCGACCTCGGCGACGTAGACGATGTGACCGGCATCATCCAGGGAGAAGACATCAGGTGCCTCGAAGCAGCACTGGCCGTAGTGCTGGCACTTGTCCATGTCGATGGTGACCTTGATCATTACTTCTTCTCCTCAACGGTTGACGGGTAGAGATCCTTCGAAGGGGTGCGGATGCCGCGGAATTCCCAGTCGCCGCCCTTGGCGGTCGAGATGACCTCTTCGCTCTCGGTCGGCTGAGCGCCGACGTCGGTGCGAATGGGGGTCGGGCCTTCCACGATCACGTTGGTCAGCGAGCCGAGACCCTCGACCTCGACGGTGACGACATCACCGGGGTAGACGGTGCGCGAGAACGCGGGAGTGCCGGAGAACAGGATATCGCCGGGCACGAGCGTGATGGTGCGCGCAATATCGGCTACCAGGTAATGCATGTCCCATTCCATCTCGGCGGTCGTGGAGTCCTGCTTCACGACGCCGTTCACGATGGTGCGAATGCGCTTGTTGTGGAAATCCCAGTCGGTGACCAGACCCGGGCCAATCGGTGCGAGGGTGTCGGCACCCTTGACGCGCAGCATCGAGCCCGCGTCGGTGTCGCGGAAGTCATGCAGGCCGTAGTCGTTGCCGATCGTGTAGCCGGCGATGTACTCGCCTGCCTCATCGGGTGAGATATTGCGGCAGGTCTTGCCGATGACGATGACGATCTCGCCTTCGTAGTTCAGCCACTTGCACCCGTTCGGGCGCACGACTGCACCGTTATGCGAGTTGAGTGCCGTGATCGGCTTGTGGAAGTACGTGGGTGCCGGCGGCAGCTTGGTCATGAACTCCTGAGTACGCGAGTCGTAGTTCAGGTGAACGCAGATGATCTTGGTCGGCTCGACCGGGGGCAGGTGGATCGCATCGGCGATCGCGACCACGCGACCATCGCCGGCTATGAGATTCTCGCCATCGCGCACGACCTGCACGGGTGCGCCTTCGAGGAGGATCCTTCGGTATTCGGTCACGCTTCTGCCCTTCGAGTTGTCCAGCCGGTGTCGGGTCGATCGAACCAGACATGTACCTGGCTCGTGCCAATGGAGTTCTCATAGTCGCTGATCTGCACGCCCGGAGCGGAGAAATCGTTCTCGCCGAGTGCCGCGGCCATCATCACGTAGTGCGCGAACTTGCCCTCGGGGCGCACCTTGAGGAATTCCGGCATCGTCTCGAGCACGAGATCGTGCCGACCTTCCTTGAACCACTCGAGGCGCTGGTAATCGGCCTCGCGCGCTTCAGCGCTGAATATGTGCGAGGGATCGCTGGCCTCGTGCTTGCGCAGCTCGCGCAGCGGGTAGAACGTGTGCGAGAGGGAACCCGTGGCGATGATGATCACCTTGCGGTCGCTCTTGCGGATTGCCTCCCCGATCGCACGGCCTACGCGCAGGAAGTCCTCGGTATCGGCGGTCTGGCACACGCTCATCGAGATCCACGACTTATCGGGATTGCCCTTACCGAGGTAGCTCCAGATATTCACGGAGGGGTAGTACAGCGGCAGGTAGTGATCATCATTCGCGGTGATCCAGGTGCCGGCGGGCTCGCCCTCGGCCGCGATCAGGTGCGCGAGCTCGGGGTCGCCCTTCCAGTCATACGGAATGCGGCACATGCCGCGCGGAAGCTCTTCAGCGGTGAAGAGGCCCGAGCGACGATCCTGCGCGGTGACGATGAACTCGACGGTCGTGAACCAGTGCGAGTCGAGCAGCAGCACGGTGTCGTAGTCATAGGTGTCGAAGACATCGCGGCGCAGCTTCTCGAGAGCAGGAACGAGAGAGATCTCCTTGCCCTCATTCAGCTCGAGCCGTGTCTCCTTCGGCAGCATGATGGTCGGCACATGCGACAGCAGACCGGCTGCGACTACCTCACCCATGACTCCTACTTCCATCCGTTCGGTGCGAACACGGTGTTCTTGACGTCGGCGTAGAAGTCGAATGACCACAGGCCACCCTCGCGGCCGATACCCGAGCGCTTCGAGCCGCCGAACGGTGCCGAGAGATCGCGCACGAAGAAGCAGTTCACCCAGATGGTGCCGGCGACCAGGAACTTCGTGAATGCCTCGGCGCGCTCGCGATTGCCGCTGACGACGCAGGCGGCGAGACCGAACTCGGTGCCGTTGGCGAGTGCCAGGCCTTCCTCGTCGGTATCGAAGGTCTGCATCGTGAGAACCGGGCCGAAGACCTCCTGAGTGAGGATCTCACTGCCGACCGGTGCATCGATGACGAGTGTCGGCTTGATGTAGTGAGTGCCGAGTGCGGAATTCACCTCGCCGCCGTAGGCGATGGTCGCGCCGTCCTTCTTCGCGCGATCGATGAAGCCAGTAACGCGCTCGACGTGCGTGAGGTGGATGTTCGGCCCGATCTGGGTCTCCTCATCACGCGGATCGCCCTGCTTGATCTGCGCGGCACGCTCGGCGAACTTCGCGGCGAAGGCCTCGGCGATGCCCTTCTGCACGAGCAGTCGAGTGCCGGCGAGGCAGACCTGGCCGGCGTTGTCGTACTGCTCGATGGCGAGCTCGACTGCAAGATCGAGATCGGCATCGTCGAGGATCACTGTCGGGCTCTTGCCGCCGAGCTCGAATGAGCACGGGATCAGGTTCTCTGCCGCTGCGCGGGCCACGGCCTTAGCAGTCGGCACCGAGCCGGTGAAGCAGATGCGCGAGACATCGGGGTTCTCAGTCAGCGGTGCACCGGCCTCGACGCCGAAGCCCTGCACGACATTGAAGACGCCTGCGGGCAGGCCGGCCTCGTGCGCGAGCTGCGCGAAGTACGACGCAGTGAGCGGTGCCCACTCCGGTGGCTTCAGTACGACAGTGTCACCCGACGCGAGTGCTGGGCCGATGCGCCAGGTGGCGAGCATGAGCGGGGCATTCCACGGAGTGATGATCACTGCGACACCGGAGGGATCCCAGGTGACGTGGTTGGTGTGACCGCGGGTCTCGAATTCGGGGTGCTTGAGGTCGTTCATCGCGTAGTCGGCGAAGTAGCGGATGTTCATGACGACGCGGGGCATGACGCCGCGGCGGTGCGAGCGGAGAAGTGAGCCGTTGTCGTGGGTCTCGAGCTGGGCGAGCTCTTCGATATGCGCCTCGATGTTGTCGGCGACCTTGTGCAGGATCGCGCCGCGCTCCTGCGGGCTCAGCTTGGCCCAGGCGGGGAAGGCGGCCTTGGCGGCAGCGACGGCGGCATCGGCCTCGGCGCGACCGCCGCGGCTGACCTGTGCGATGACCGTGCCATCGATGGGGGAGACGGAGTCGAAGGTCTCGGCAGAGGAAACCCGCTCGCCCCCGATCCAGTGCCGGGTATCAACCGTGACGCCCGCAACTGTGGCAGTCGACATCTGTGCTCGCATTCGTCGTTCGGAAAGTATGCTGATCGCAATTCTAGATCGTTCGGACCCTAACGGAATACGGGTTCGGCCACCAGCCTTTGGAGGAATTGTGACCCGTCCGCGCATTGCGATCCTGGGCCGATTCACCGAGTCGGCCAGTGCCCTGCGCTACCGCGGCCTGGTGAGCTCGCGGGCACTGCTCGAGTACGTATGGGCAGCCGGTGGCGACCCGATGACCCTGCTTCCCGGAAGTGACGCCGATGCGCTCGACTGGGCCGCGCGACTGCGCGGATTCGAAGGCGTTCTCCTGCCGGGCGGCGGTGATATCCGCCCGACCCGTTACGGCAAGGGCGATGACGACCCGACCCTGTACGACATGGACGACATGCAGGACGAATCCGACTTCACCCTGACCCGCTACTGCCTCGAGCAGGGGATCCCGATGCTGGCGGTGTGCCGCGGCCTGCACGTGCTCAATGTGGTCAAGGGCGGCACCCTCGTGGTCGACATGCCCGATCACCATCGCCACGTGGTGCATGACGTCGCCTTGAGCGAGGGTTCAGATGCCCTGGGCATCACCGATGCCCACGTCACCGCGTCCTGCTATCACCACCAGGCCATTGAGCGGGTGGGCGAGGGGCTGACCGTCGTGGGAATGTCCGCCGACGGCATCGTCGAGGCAGTCGTGGCAGACGAGAAGGCCTGGACAGTCGGGGTGCAGTGGCATCCCGAGGACACCTATGCCAGTGATGAGCACCAGATACAGCTGATGCGGCGCCTCGTGCAGGAGTCAGCGAACGCTCGATGAGCGAGGCGACACGCCTTCTATTGCCGGGGCAATGAACGCCTAGTTTGCGGCTTGCGTAATGCGGCGCAGGATGTCGGCCGCCACCGGCTGCTCGGCCGAGGAGATATCTCGCACGACGTGGCGCTCGGCCTTGTTGAACTCCGGGAACAGCTTCTTCATCAGGCGCTTGCCTGAGGCGGTCAGCTCGACCGTGACCAGGCGGCCGTCTTTCTCCCCGCGCTTACGCTCGACGAAGCCGCGCCCCTCGAGGGTCGTGAGTACGCCGCTGAGGGTGGCCTTCGAGACACCGGCCTCGGAGGCGATCTCGCGGGTCTCCGCCGACTCCCAGATCCAGGCCACCCAGAGCACCACGAAGGCTGTCCAGGTCAGATTCGACTTAGCGAGAACCGTGCGCTCCATGTGATTACGGGCGGCATTGGCGGCGCGGAAGAGATTCGCCGTGACGGCCATGGCCTCGAAGTCGAGATCCATGCCGGCCAGGCGCGTGGCCACCTGGCTCTCGGTCTCGTCGAGTGTGTGCTGCCCGGGCATGCGGCCCCCGTCATGAGGAAATCGGTGTCGACCGGCGTGGATCGCCGTCAGGAATTATCGGGGTAAGTCTGGCAACTCTTCACATGAATCGCCACATCGGTCTACAGTACGCAGATAGTTCGGACCCGAACGATCTCAAGTTCCGGAGGATTCATGAGCACGCTGACCGATGTCACCCTCGCCGACCTCAGCCTCTTCGCTGATGGGGCGCCCTGGCAGGTCTTCGAGGATCTGCGCAAGAACGACCCCGTCCACTGGAACGTGGAAGAGGCCCCGAACTCCGGCTTCTGGTCAGTCACTCGCTACAACGACATCGTCGACGTGCTGCGCAACACCGACATCTACTCAAGCGAGATCGGTGCCGCCAATCTCGAGGAGCTCGACACTCGCCAGCTCGAGATTCGCAAGTCGATCCTCGAGACCGACGGCCCCCGCCATCGCGCCCTGCGCAAGATGCTGCAGCCGCAGTTCACCCCTCGCGCCCTCGCTGGCTACGAGACCTTCCTTCGCGGCATCACCGCCACCACCCTTGATCGCGCACTCGCCAAGGATCAGTTCGACTTCGTGGCCGATGTTGCTGCTGATTTCCCGATTCGCGTACTCGCGCAGTTACTCGACGTGCCCGAGTCCGACATTCCCCAACTCATCAAGTGGGGCAACAAGATGGTCGGCAACCAGGATCCCGAGCACGCCGATGTTCTCGCCGACAGCCCCGAGAGCGAGATGTACCGCGATCTTCCCTTCCGTTCGCCGGCAGCGCTTGAGGTGTTCAAGTACGGCTACGAGCTCGCGTGGGGTCGCAAGGGTGGCAATGGCACTGATCTCGTGTCAGTGCTGATCAACACCGAGCCGTCTGACGGCATCGCTATCGATGCGCGCGACTTCCGCAATTACTTCCTGCTTCTCGTCATCGCAGGCAACGAGACCACGCGCCACACCATCACCCACACCATGAACAACCTGATGGCCAACCCCGATCAGCTTGCGATCCTTCGCGAGAAGCCCGAACTGATCCCGTGGGCCGTCGAGGAATTCCTGCGCATGGCCAGCCCGGTGCATCACTTCCGCCGCACGGCACGCCATGAGACGGTGCTCAATGGCAAGGAGATCAAGGCCGGCGACAAGGTCGTCGTGTGGTTCGGCTCGGGCAACCGCGACGAGGAGATCTTCGCTGACCCGTACAAGTTCGACGTGCAGCGTCACCCGAATGAGCACATGTCCTTCGGCCGCGGTGGCCCGCATATGTGCCTCGGTAACTCACTCGCACGCCTCGAGATCCAGATCATGTTCGAGGATCTTCTCTCCCGCGACGTCGATCTGGTGCCCAACGGCAAGCCCGACTACGTCTACAGCAATTTCGTGCATGGCTTCAAGCGTCTGCCGGTCAAGAAGGCGTAACTCACTTGAGCAATGACTCAGGGCCGGCGAATTTTCGCCGGCCCTTAGTCATATCCGTGATCAGTCTCGAACGAGATGCCCGAGTCCGGCGACGTTAGTGAGGAAGCTGTCGACAAGTGCATGTGCACGCGCCTGCGCCTTCGGCTCCTCTGCATACGTGTAGGCGAGCAGCACATCGGGGTCCTGGCCATCGGCGATGATCAGGTCGCGGCCATCGCCGGGTGAGGTGTACCAGCCGAAGAGCATGTCGCCGGTGAGCTCGGGGTGGAACTGCAGTGCGAGGTTCTTGCGCAGAGTGAAAGCCTGCGAAGCACGTGAGGTGCGCGCGATCTCGGTGGCATCCGGCGGAAGTGCCCAGCGGTCGTAGTGGAAGGAGAACCACGGCCCGGGCGGCACGAGTGCTTCGTTGTCGCTCCACACGCTTGTCCAGCCAATCTCGCAATCAGGTGCTCGCCCGACACCACCGCCGTGCGCACGCGCCAGCAACTGACCACCGAAGCAGATACCCATCACCGGCACGCCGGCTGCATCGGCTTCGCGCAGCCAGTCGAGCTCTGGGAGCAGCCACGAACCGATCGTCGAGTCGTCCCATGCCCCCCACGGCGATCCCATCGGCACGATGACATCGAAGGAAGTGGGGTCGGGGAACTCGTAAGTCACGATGCCCGGGGTGTCGTAGTGGGCGGCCTCGACGATGAGCTCCTCCACCACCTCGAAGCCGAGTTCGGCAAAGCGCTCGGAGACCAATCGGGGTGGGCTGAAAGCGTCGTGCTGCATGAATAGGACGCGCATGCGGCAAATCCTCTCCCAAACGGGCCCCGAGGGAGGACGATTCGACATAGGATTTCGAGATCGTTGGGGGCCGAACGATCTCCCACGATACTGATAGCGGCGAGCAACTGGCAACGGCGACAAGGGGCAGCACATGCAGCAGGATCTGGCAGACGTCCGCAGGGACCTCGAGACCCAGGGCATCGACATCCTCCGGCTCCTGTGGCCCGATGTGCTGGGCCTCCCGCGATCGAAGGACATCACCGTCTCGCAGCTCGAGCGCGCCGCAGGCCATGGCCCCGCCTTCTGCCAGGCCACCTGGACCACCACGACGCGCGGCGATGTGCTCGACGGTCACGGAAGCCTCCAGGACGGTCTCTCCGACATGGTGTCGCGTCTTGATGCCTCGACCATTCGCCCGATGCCGTGGGAGGAAGGCGTCGCCTACGCGATCGCCGACATCGACGAGCCTGACGGATCACCGAATGCCATCGCACCGCGCTCGCTGCTGCGCCGAATCATCGAGGAGTACAAGGCCCTCGGCCTGCTTCCGGTCGTTGGCCCCGAGCTCGAGTTCTACTTTGCGCACAAGCCCGATGGCGAGTGGGAGCGCATCCTGAACAAGACCGGTCGCGTGTACCAGACCGGTGCACTTGTCGATCCCGACGGAACCTTCCTGTACCTGCTGCGCATGCTCGATCGCCTGAACATCGGCGCTTTCGCCGGTAATCACGAGTTCTGCCCGTCGCAGTATGAGATCAACCTGTGGCACGGCGATGCACTCGACGCCGCCGATCGCACCTTCTTATTCAAGACCGCGATCAAGGACATCACCGCTCGTCGCGGAATCATGAGCACATTCATCGGCAAGCCGTGGGGTGATGAGGGAGGCAGTGGATTCCACCTGCACTTCTCGGTGACCGACGTCAACGGCCAGAACCTCATGGGCGAGCCCGACGGTGAGCTCTCGCTGATCGCCCGCCGCATGATGGCCGGCATCCTCGAGCATGCGCCGGCACTCGTGGCCTTCTGCAACCCCACCATCAATGCGTACAAGCGCCTTGGTCCCGACACCATGGCACCGCATCGCTCGAGCTGGGGCTACGACAA
>JAHEIZ010000045.1 GCA_024639145.1 Actinomycetes bacterium
ACCCCGCTGTTTCGCCTTCAGTGCTTTGAGGGCATTGACGCGTCCGAGGCAATCTACGAGTGGAACTACCCCCGGCAGCTTCTGGGCATTCGCTTGGCGGAGCAGTCCTCGACCGAACTGTCCGACTCGGATCTCTTCAGTCCCGAGTACCTCGTGGCCAGGCCCATTCTCTCCGCGATCCAACACGATGGACCGATGCCCGCGATTCTCCTCATTGATGAGGTTGATCGGGCAGACGAGGAGTTCGAGGCATTCTTGCTGCAGGTTCTCGCTGAGTCCGCAGTGACCATTCCTGAGCTTGGAACGATGAGGGCGAAGCAACCGCCAATCGTCATCTTGACCTCCAATCGCACTCGCGATCTCCACGACGCTCTGAAGCGTCGATGCCTCTATCACTGGATCGACTACCCGGACTTGCCGCAGGCAATCTCTATTGTGCGTATGCGCGTGCCCGAGGCGTCGGCTGTTCTCGTCGAACAGGTCGCCGCTACTGTCCAACGACTCCGCGTTCTCGATGTCCAAAAGCCCCCGGGTATCGCCGAGGCCATCGACTGGGTGCGCAGTCTCCGACTTCTGGGGCTTGACTCGCTCGATGCGGCGGGCGCAGACGCCACCTTGGGTTCCGTGCTGAAGTATCGCGAGGATCAAGATCTCGTGCGCCGTGAGGGGCTCCAGCAACTCGTCGACGGCTGATCCGATGAGTGACCTGTCCGCCGTTGCCGCGGCATTCGGCTCAGCACTTCACGATGCTGGGGTTCCGGCCACACCGGAGCGTGCCGCCCTTTTTGCGAAAACCGTGAGCATGTCCGACACCTCGCGAATTGACGATGTGTACTGGCTCGGTCGCATCTCCTTCGTCTCCTCGCATGAGCAGATTCCCGTCTACGACGCGCTGTTCACTGAGTACTTCCGCGGCAATGATGAGCTCGCAGATTTTCTCGGTGAGATCGAGACTCCTCCGCTACCCAGTAGTAAGCCCAGCAACGTTCCTGGCAGCGATGAAAAGGAAAAGCAGCCCGACGATTACTTCAGTTCGCAAGTGGTGGGCGAGTCCGAAGATCCCGATGACGTCAATTCGGCCGACCAGGACGACTCGGTGGAGCTCGCCGTCATGAGTTCGCAGGAGCGACTGGGATCCCAGGATTTCGCCGCTTGCAGCCCTGAAGAGCTCGCACTACTGCAGAAGCTGGTAGCCAGCCTGCGTCTGGTGCCTCCGATGCGCAGGGTGCGTCGTACCCGAGCCAGTCACCGCGGTCGAAGGCTGGATCTACGAGCTTCCTTAAGGGCGGCAGCGCGCACGGGCGGTGATCCAATACACCTCGCTTACCGAAGAAGGCGTACCCGACCTCGTCGTGTTGTGCTCATCGCCGATGTCTCTGCCTCAATGGAGCCGTACTCGCGGATCTACTTACACCTGATGCGCGGTGCCGTGCGCGCCATCAACGCCGAGGCCTTTGTCTTCGCCACGCGATTGACCCGCATCACCCGGCTACTCAACTTGGGCTCGGTTGATCGGGCCTATGCCGCGGTGTCGCGCGCAGCGCCGGACTGGTCTGGCGGTACCCAGATCGGCCGGGCGCTCATGAACTTCATGCAGCAGCACGGACGTCGGGGTGTGGCGCACGGTGCGATCATCGTGATCGTGTCCGACGGTTGGGAGACGGAGGATCCTGCCCTGGTGGGTGAAGCCATGACTCATCTCAGTCGACTGGCCCATCGCATCATCTGGGTCAACCCTCGAAAGGCTGCCCAGGGCTACCGTCCTCTAGCAGGAGGCATGGCGGCCGCCCTCCCGTACGTGGATGAGTTCATCTCGGGTCACTCCCTGATCGCGGTGGATGAGGTGTTGGCAGCCATCGCGGCAAGTTGAGCGCTCCGTGGTCCTGGGGGAGTTGACGAATTTCCCAAAATCCTTGTGCAGTAGCCACTGAACAGTTAACCTATATCGAACATCTCGAGGCAGGTGAAAGGCATTTCCATGAGCAAATTGACCGCGACATACGGCAGTATGAACGTTGACTGGGAAGACCGCCTCGACATGCCCGGACTTCGCGAGGCCCGTTTAGGGCGGCTGAACGCTGCCCTCGCGACCTCACATTTGGGCTCTCTGCTCACCTTCGACTTCCACAACATCCGCTACATGACCGGTACTCACATCGGCACCTGGGCCATGGACAAAATGATCCGATTCGCTCTTCTGCCTCGTGGCGGTGCGCCTGTGCTCTGGGACTTCGGTTCCGCCGCCCGCCATCATCAGTTGCAGACCACCTGGCTGGATCGCGACTTTGCGGCCTCGCACACTGACACCCATCTCTCCGGCCACGAGCCTCATCACGGCGCCTCGATCACCGGCGGTGGAGCACGTGCAGGAATCTCGACCCTGCGCGGCACTATCGGCAAGGGTGCCCACCGGGCGGAAGACGTCGCGAAGAAGATCTATGAGGTCCTCGCCGAACGCGGCCTTCAGAATGAGCCGATCGGTGTTGACATCATCGAGATGCCGGTGCTCTTTGCTCTGCAACAGCTCGGTCTGCAGGTCGTCGACGGCCAGGAGGTCTTCCTCGAGGCGCGTCGCATCAAGACTCCGGTCGAGATCGGCCTGCTCTCCCACGCAGCGTCGATGGTTGATGCCGCTTATGAGAATCTCTACGAGTTCCTTCGCCCAGGTGTTCGTGAGAACGAATGCGTGGGTCTGGTAGCGAACACCCTGTACTCGATGGGCTCTGAACATGTTGAGGGTGTCAATGCGATCTCGGGCGAGCGCTGCAGCCCGCACCCGCACGTGTTCTCCGATCGCATTATTCGTCCGGGCGATCCGGCATTTTTCGACATTCTGCACAGTTACAACGGTTATCGCACGTGCTACTACCGCACATTCGCCGTGGGCAGTGCGTCCATGGCCCAGCGAGATGCCTACAAGATCTGCCGCGAGTACATGGATGTGGCGATTGCGGCCGTCAAGCCCGGTGTCACCACAGCCGATATCTGCGAACTGTGGCCGCGGGCGGAGGAATTCGGCTTTCCCAGCGAGGAAGCAGCATTCGCTCTCCAGTACGGCCACGGTGTCGGACTCAGCATCTGGGAGCGGCCGATCTTCTCGCGTTACACCAGCTTTGATGCCCCGGAGGTTCTCGAGGAAGGCATGGTATTTGCCCTCGAGACCTACTGGCCGGCAGCCGAC
>JAHEIZ010000046.1 GCA_024639145.1 Actinomycetes bacterium
GGAGATTAAGAACCCCGTCACTAAACATCTCCGTCCAGATACGCAGGCCTTTTCGATGTGTCAGAGCGGCCAGTACCGCATCGGGCACGGCGCCTATGCCGAGCTGCAAGGTCGAGTCATCCGATACCCGATCGGCAATGCGATGGCCAATCTGCATCGACACCTCGTCGATCGAGCCATCGGCATGGGTCGGCAGTGGTTCGTCGACCTCCACGAGGTAATCGATCTCGTGGTCGTAAATCTGCGCATCACCGTAGGTGTAAGGCATCTGCTTGTTCGACTGAACGATAACCAGGCCACCGTAGGCCCGGGCGGATTCGATTGCCGCAGGCAAGATGTTCACCTCGGTACCGAGGCTGACTGTGTCGTGGCGCTGCACCGATGTATGCAGCAGCACGACGTCGGGGCGCAATTGTTCCCGGAACATCACAGGCACGAGGCTCAGCCGGCAGGGGATGTAATCCAGGCGCTCACTTCCTCGCATGCCCGGCCCAACGAAAGCCGTTTCGTATCGCACACCCTCGCGATCGGGGATTCCCTTTTGGGCATTGAGCATGTGCAGGCGATACGTCGGAACCACACGATCAAGTTCATTGAGGATCACCGTGGGAGTCGCGAAGTTGCCTGACGCCACAACTCGAGGATTCTCGGGCAGCCCTTCAAGGATTCCACTGAGCTGTTCGAGGGTGATCTTTCGCATGAGCCCAGTCTTACACCGCGCGAGCGCGCGCAACCTGGGCGAAGGTCCCGATGTGACAGAATTCAGCCATGTCGCATGAGGTCGCCTGGGGCGATACCAAGGTCTACGTCGCCGGTCACAACGGTCTCGTGGGATCGGCCATCGTCCGCGCACTCGAAGCAGCCGGCGCGGGCGAGATCATCGGGTGGTCGTCCAAGGAGTTAGATCTACGCGATCGCAGCGCAACATTTGACGCGATCACCGAGTCAAAGCCCGACATCATCATTGATGCCGCTGCCAAGGTCGGCGGCATCATGGCCAACTCGACCTTCCCGGTTGAGTTTCTGCGTGACAATTCGATGATTCAAACGAACGTGATGGATGCGGCTCACTCCAACAACATTGATCGATTGCTGTTCCTTGGCTCGTCGTGTATTTACCCACGACATGCCACTCAGCCCATTCGTGAATCCTCGCTGATGACCGGGCCACTCGAGCCCACCAACCAGGCTTATGCAATGGCGAAGATCAGCGGCATTTACTACATCGAGGCCCATCGCGAGCAGTACGGACGCCACTGGATTTCTGCGATGCCTACGAACCTCTACGGCCCCCGCGACAACTTCGACCTGCAGTCTTCGCACGTGCTTCCAGCGTTTATCCGCCGCTTCCACGAAGCGAAAGCCTCTGGTGCCGCAACAGTTACCGTGTGGGGCACTGGCGCACCGCGCCGCGAGTTCTTGCATGTCGACGATCTCGCGAATGCCTGTTTGATGTTGCTCTCGAACTACGACTCAGGGCAAACCATCAACGTGGGCTGCGGCGAGGATCTTCCGATCAAAGAACTTGCCGAGACAGTTGCTGATGTCGTCGGTTTCACCGGCACGATCGAGTGGGACTCCTCGAAGCCCGACGGCATGCCGCGCAAGTTGCTTGATACTTCGCGTATTAATGCTCTCGGCTGGAAACCTCAGATCTCACTGCGTGACGGGCTCACGTCAACCTATGCGTGGTATCTCGAGAACGTCGCCTGACTCATGGCCGGCAGTCCCTCGATGGATTCAAGCGAACCGCGTCAACTGTTTATCGCTGGCCGCAAATCATCACTCGTGCGCCTTACGTGTGCGCAGGGGATGCGCCCCGCTCTGCTTGAAGTTCTCAATACGTACGTTGACTCTCTCGCCGACGAACCCGGCACCGAAATGTTCATCGTGCACCTCGACCCTGACGACGAGAACAACATCTGGCTTTACGAAACATTTCTCGACGACGATGCGTCCATTGCACATCGCTCAACTCAGGGCTTTGCGAAAATGATGAACGACATGCCCGCGTTACTTGACGGGCCGCCCGCAATCTTGCGCATGGAACCTCTGCGCATGTCTGTCCAGGAATCCGTGCTCACCGAAGATTGGTCGCTGTAAACATGATTCTCGAAGTTGGCTTCATCCCTGTGCTCGATGGCCGCCAGGCCGAGTTCGAGACCACAATCAACGCGGCTGTTGAGGATCTGCTCTCGAAGTCCGACGGGTACCTTGGCTTCACTTTCCATGGCTGGGGCATCGAACGCCCGAACATCTATATGTTCAGCGTTGCCTGGGAGACCCTCGAGCATCACACCGTCGGTTTTCGTGAGTCAGATCGCTTCACCCAGTGGCGGGCGATCATCGGGCCGTTCTTCGATGGTGCGCCCAACGTTGAGCACTTCGCGGTCTAGCCTGCGTCGCTACTACTTGCTGGCGAAGCCGCATTCATTTAACTAAAGGGCGGGCGATCGTCGAACCTGACACTCGCCTTGCCTGCCGCACGCCACAGTCTCGCTGTGGTGTCAGTGTCTTCCTCGGTGACCAGATTGCCCATCACGCGCAGCGCGACTGTCATGAGTCCTCGTGAGCGCATCCCCACTGGCCCAAGTGTTGGCAACAACTTCGGAACGGTGAGCAATCCCGCAAGGCGACGAGCGATCGAGAATGCCGCACCATATTGATTTTTCAAGATCGGTGCCCACTGCGTGGTGTATTCCATCCGTGAATTCGGAATGGTGCTGGAAAATAGCTCAGCGGCGAGATGCCCGGTCTCGAGACCGTAGTCAATGCCCTCACCATTAAGCGGATTCACGCAACCAGCCGCATCGCCGATCAATACCCAGTTTGGCCCGGCCACGCCACTGACTGCTCCACCCATCGGCAGCAAGGCTGACCACGGGTCACGAATCTCGCCCGAGAGTTTCCAGGTCTCACGCTGTTGATCCGTGTAATGCGAAATGAGTTGACGCAGGTTGATATCGGCAGGTCGCTTGTCGGTTGCAAGTGTTCCGACGCCGACGTTCACACTTCCGTCGCCAAGCGGAAAAATCCAGCCGTACCCAGAGAGAATTTCGTTCTTCGTGCCACGAAGTTCGAGGTGCGAGGAGATCCAAGGGTCATCGCTGCGCTCGGACGTGATGTAGCCGCGAGCTGCAACACCGTAAGCCGTGCCTCGATGCCATT
>JAHEIZ010000040.1 GCA_024639145.1 Actinomycetes bacterium
GGCAACCGCCCCGTGGGACTGACCTGCCAGCACTGCCTCGACGATGACCCGATTCTTCGACATCCGGCAAGGGTTAACGATGTCCCGGGACAGGGGTTAACTAAGTCGTGAAACACGGCACCCGAGGCGGCTCCATGCGATGCGAGGCATCGCGGCGAGCACGGAACTAGGGTGACCCCATGTCACCACGACTTCTCGTAGCCACACCTGTGGGTGGAGGCGTAGTCGCGCATGAGTACCTTCACGGACTTCAGGCTCTGGCCGCGAGGCTGTCTGAACTCGGCTGGTCGATGGATTACGTCTCGAAGCCCGATGGCCTGGTAACGAGAAGCCGTAATTCATTCGCCAGCCAGGTTGTACGCAGCGATTCCCTCACGCACCTCCTCATGCTCGATGCCGATGTCGTGCTGCCTCCCGAGGGTATTGAGCGACTCGTGACGTCCGGTCATGATGTGGTCGGGTGCGTGGTCCCGCTTCGCGATGTGAGCTGGACTCGAGTCCGCGAGCACCTCGACAAGGATCCGAGCGCGAGTCCTGACGAACTTCGTGCAATCTCGGCGTCGTATGCGGTCAATTTCGAACGCGGCCGTACGGCGCTCGATGGCTTCATACCGGTCAAGCACATCGGGTCAGCGGGCATGCTGATCTCGCGCACGGCACTCGTAGCCCTGGCGAACTCTGACAAGGTGGGTCGTGCTGAGCGCGGACTGCCTGCTGCGGATGGCCGCGATGACGGGTGGGGATTCTTCGATCCCTTCATTGACGCCGAGGGCAGCTACCTGTCAGAGGATTACGCCTTCTGCGAGCGCTGGCATTCCCTGGGCGGCGAGGTGTGGGCGGATATTCGCACGCCGACTCGGCACTTCGGCCCTGTAGCCATCAACGGTGACATTGCAGCCAGCATTTCCGCATCTTCGAAGGTGCTGCGAACTCGCTAGCGGCCTTCGATCGTGATCGGCTGACCCGGCTTCAACCCAAGCTCCGACGCCCGCCCGGCGGCCAACTCGATGACGGAATCGACGGCCGTCGACGACGGATACGTCGGGCACGGGTCGTCTTCACATGGCGGCACGTTCGCTTCGACGCCCGTCACCAAGCCATCCTTGATGAAGACGATGTCGAGCGGGATCAGCGTGTCGCGCATCCACATGGAGATCGCCTGAGGCCTGTCGAGACGGAACAGCATGCCGCGATCGGGCGGGAGTGAGGTCCGGAACATCAGGCCTGTCTCCTGCTCGAGCGGAGTGGACGCAATCTCTAGGCCGATGGTTGAGTCGCCTACGCGCAATTTTCCGGTGATCGGTAGGGTTTGCGGGCCTGTGGGTCCGGTTTCCTCAGGGCTATTGGCGGCGGGAGCGGGGTCCGGCTCGATTCCGAGGAGCGCTTGCCAGGGTGACTGCTCGCTGATCACGAGTTGGCCGACGATGATCGTCCCGCTCTCGATGTCTATTCCGTTAGCCGGGCCCGAACCCGACCAGGACAGTCCGAGTGGCTTCGTGGGATCCGGCGTGAAAGTCACGATCACCTCGTGAACAGGGCCGTTCTTCGTGATGGATTCAAGAAGGAGCCTGTCATCGATGATGAGGGCTAGCCGTTCATCAGTGACGGGCAGCGGACTCACGCTGGTGATCGTTCCCTCGAGCACTCCCGCAGTCGAAGAATCGAGCGTCGTGACAGAGACTTCGACTGGGAGACCGGGGACTATCGACGAGATCGACCGTGCAGGCGGGAACAGAAGCCCGATCATGGGCTCGGTGTCGGGAGCGATGGTGAGTAGCGGTGAGCCGGCCTTCACTGCGGTGTTCTGCATCGCTGAGTGGGAGACGATGTCGCCGCTGATGGGGGCGAGCACGCTTTCGAGAGTGCCGTCGGCCTTGCGCACATCCGTGAGCAACTCGCCAATTGAGACCCGGGTGCCCAGCGGCGGTAATGCGCGTACGACATTCCCGGCGTTTAGCGAGGAGACAATGGTGTTGCCAGGAGGATTCACGATCACGCCAGCTGCCGAGGTCTTGACCGCAACGTGCCCGGCAAAGAGCCAGAGCGCTCCGCCGACAATGATCACCAGTGCGGCAGCGAGACTGAGTCGAGCTGGCATCGAGACGAGGCGCAGTGGGCGCGACAAGTCGGCATTGTTGCGCTTCGATCGGGCTCTCTCCCTAAACACCTTGGACACAATACCCGCGGTTCGAGCGCATCGGCGTGGATAGGATTCAGGCCAGTCGACAAGGGAGGCAAGGGTGGCAGAGGCGACCACATCCTCGGTCGATTCCCCGCCGGATCTCTCCTTCGCCGCGCGGTTGAAGAAGCAGGTTGTCCGCGTTCCGACGATGCTTCAGATGGAAGTTTCTGAGTGCGGCGCTGCATCACTGGGAATGGTTCTTGCTCACTTCGGTCGCCGTGTGACCCTCGAGGAATTGCGTCACGAATGCGGGGTCTCTCGCGATGGCGTGAGTGCGCGGAGCGTGGTCACTGCAGCACGCACGTATGGCCTGACCGCGCAGGGTGTGAGTATCGATCTCGACGGAATCCCGATTCAGCAGTTCCCCTGCATCGCGTATTGGGACTTCGCTCACTTCCTCGTCCTCGAGGGCTGCGATAACAAGGGCGTCTACGTCAATGATCCGGCCCGAGGCCGAGCTCACGTGCCCTGGGAGATCGTCGATCGATCCTTCACCGGCCTCATTCTCAGAATGTCCCCTGGCGAGACCTTCGTGGCCGAGGGCAAGGCGCCGAGTGCTCTCGACTCGATTCGCCGACGTCTTGTCGGGATGCGCGCGGGCCTCCTGTACTTGCTGATCGCGGGACTGGCCCTGGCTGTGCCCATGCTCTTGGCACCGTTGGCGCTCCAGGCCTTCGTCCAGCAGTACATCGTCGGGGGAGTCGCTGAATGGGCGCTCATCTGCACGGTCACGATGCTGATAGCCCTGGTTCTCAATGTGTGGATTGGCGCCTGGCAGGGGGGCGTGGCCAGGCGAGTCACGCAGGCGATGTCGGCGACCGAGTCGTTGAAGCTCATGGAGCATGTCCTGAGACTGCCGGTGTCGTTCTTCGCGCAGCGCTATCCCGGTGAGATCGCTGCGCGTCTGCAACTGACCGACTCACTGGCCCGGGTGGTCACTCAATCGCTCCTGCCTGCGGTGCTCGGCCTGATCACCTCGCTTGCGGTTGCGGCAGCCCTGTTCGTCTTCGCCTGGCCCCTCGCACTCATTGCGATGGTCTCGGCCGCAGCTGTTCTGCTCACCTTGCGAGCGGTTCAGGGAACACGCGTCGATCAGGCGGGGGTGCTCGGTCAAGAGCGTGCCGCGATGAGCGCGGCTGTCTCCTACTCGCTGCGCTCGATCGAGACCACGAAGGCGACGGGCGGCGAGGATGCGGCACTGCGCCAGATTCTCGGTCACGTCGCAAAGGTGAATGCGTCGCAAGCGCGCATGCAGAAGTCGTCTGCGCTTCTAGCGGTGCTGCCAGCGATCGTCACCGGTACCGGTACTGCACTCATCGTGGGAATCGGCGGAGTGCTCGTGGCTACGGGCTACATGAATGTGGGCGCGTACATCGCCGTGATGGCGCTTGTACCGATCTTCCTCAGGCCGGTATCCGCATGGTCCGGAGCCGTTGACACCTTGCAGCAGGCCCGCACCTGGCTGGCGCGCCTCGACGACCTCATGGACCAGCCGGCAGAGGGTCGTGGAATTGAGAAGCCGGGGGATGGTGTTCTGACTCTCGACAACGTCTCGTTCTCCTACTCACCGGGAGCGCCGCCGGCCGTCGCGGATCTCTCCCTCATAGTGGAACCCGGTCGCCGCGTGGCAATCGTCGGCGCCTCAGGAAGTGGCAAGTCAACGGCGGCCCGAATCGCAGTAGGGCTGCTGCCGCAGACGGCGGGCTCGGTTCGTATCGGCGGAATCGAGGTGACGGCGTGCGATCCAGCTGAGAAGGCGAAGGCACTGGGCTATGTGGATCAGGAGGTCGTGCTCTTCTCGGGAAGTATTCGCGACAACATCACCCTCTTCGATGACAGTGTCGATATCGAGAACGTGCGCATCGCAGCAGGCGCCGCGTCGATCGAGAGCGAGATAGAGGAACGACCCGGCGGATACGACTCCATGGTGGCCGATGGTGGAACGAATCTCTCGGGTGGTCAGCGACAGCGCATCGAACTGGCTCGCGTGATGCTGCACAAGCCCGACATCATCGTGCTCGATGAGGCCACGAGCGCACTCGATCCCATCATCGAGGCCAAGGTGATGGAGTCCCTCATGAACTCGGGCGCCGGACTCCTCGTGATCGCCCACCGGCTATCGACGGTGCGTGATTGCGACGAGATCATCGTGATGTCGTCTGGGCGGGTCGTCGAACGAGGCGCCCATGCGGAGCTCATCGGGCTCAATGGCGAGTACGCGCGTCTGGTGAGTGACTCATGAGCGAACCCAAAGTCGACACACCCGAACTGTCGGGATCCTCCGCAAGTCCCGCCGCGTGGCAATCCTTGCGCGAAGCTGTCGAAGGCGGTCACGTCGCCGCACACGAGCCGACAGGCAGTCATGTCATCGATGCACTTCTTGTCTGCGCTGATGCGACGAATACGGAGATCGACAAGGAAAGCATCTCCGCAGCCGTTCGGGTACGGCCGTCACGCATCGAGCACGCGGCCCGGGCACTCGGGATGGTGGTGCGCCCCGTTGATCTCACTCGCGACCCCGACTGGTGGAAGTCCGATGCAGAATGTCTGGTCGTTGAGTGGCAAGGAATAGCGTGCCCGGTTTTTCCGGTGCGTGGGCACCAGCACATTTCGCTTCCTGACCGTGGACTCGTCAAAGTCACTGCTGAGCTCGCCGCCGGCGTAGCGAGTCAGGCCTGGGGAATTGTGCCCGTGCTCGGCCGAGAGCAGGGCGACCTGAGAGCTGCGTGGAGGCTGGGCTGGGCCGTGGGAGGCCGCCGAGATCTCCTCACGATCGCACTGCTCGCGGTGGGTGCCGTGGTTCTCGGCACTTTGATCCCGATCGTGAGTGGCACCATTGTTGGCGAACTGATTCCCACCGGTGAAACCCGACGCATTCTTGTCGTGACCGTCATCTTGATCCTGGCATCGATTCTGAGCGCCTGCATCGTCGTGGGGCAGTCGATCATCGCCCAGCGCATGAGCAATCGATTCGGTCTACGACTCACCTCGGCCATGTACGAACGCGTATTCCGACTCCGGCCGTCCTTCCACCGGCACCATGCGCCGGGCGAGCTCGCCGGCCGACTGGCGGGTGTGGAGGCATTCGCCACCGGCATCTCTGTGGCCGTTCCCTCGGCAGTTTCCCTGCTGGCTCTGATTCTTGCCAGCACATTCGTTCTCGTGAGAATCAGTCCGCTGCTCACGGCAGCGGTGGTTGGTCTCTCAGCACTGGTCCTGATCCTGACGGCAATTGCCATTCCACGATTCCTACGCGATGCGCAGAGCGCGAATGAGCTGTCACTGGAGCTCAATGGATCAACGTTCTCCATCCTTGGGGGCATCGCCAAGATCCGAGCGGCAGGTGCCGAGAGTCGGATGCTGAATCGGTGGGTCTATCGCTTCGCACGCGAACAGGCCTGGTCGCGAGACCAGGGTCGCCGCGCCGTCGTCCTGGGAGTGATCTCGACGATCCCGGCGGCACTCATTCCCTTGGTTCTCGTCTTGTCGGAAATCCTCGGCTCCGGTGGCATGGGTCTGGGGGAATTCACGACCGCCACGGCGGCTGCAGCACAGGCTGCCGGTGCCATGGCCGGCCTCATTCCTGTTGCGCTCTCCGCCGCTGCCCTGCTGCCGATCTTCAGGGCGCTTCGCCCGCTTCTCGGGGCCGAACCGGAGCCGCGCGGCTCAGCGGCGGGAGATCCGGGGCCGATTGACGGAGATGTCACGCTCGAAGGGCTGAGTTTCGCCTACGACGGCGGTGCTCCGGTGCTCGAGAGCGTCAGCATGCACGTTCCTTCGGGCACGATGACAGCAATCGTGGGTGCAAGTGGCTCCGGCAAGTCGACGATCATCCGGTTGCTCCTCGGGCTCGAGCAGCCGACTTCTGGAAGCCTGCTCATCGACGGACGCGCGTTGGAGTCGATGGATCGCGCCGCGGTCCTGGCACAGATGGGCGTCGTGCCGCAGGATGCAGCCCTTGCTCCGGGCTCCATTCTGGAGAACATCTTGGGCACCTCGGCTGAGCTAGGGGTAGAGAATGCCTGGCGGGCAGCAGAGCTCGCTGGTCTGGATTCGGATATTCGAGCGATGCCGATGGGCATGCAGACCGTGATCAGTGATGGGGCGAGCACGCTCTCGGGTGGCCAGCGCCAGCGCATCATGATCGCGCGGGCACTGGTCAAGAATCCTCGGATCCTGATCCTGGACGAAGCCACCAGCGCTCTTGACAACCGCACCCAGGAGCATGTGGCGAGTTCGATTGCCGGGCTCGGCGTGACACGCATCGTGGTTGCTCATCGGCTTTCGACCATCGCGATGGCAGATCACATCGTGGTGCTCGAGCGAGGTCACATCGTCGAGTCGGGCACTTTCGAGGAACTCATGGCAAGTGATGGGGTCTTCCGGCGGTTAGCGGCGCGCCAAATCGCCTAAACAGCGAAGTAGGTGCGCGTGGGCGCGGGTGTGCGAGGCCTGGCGCCTAGAACGAGGAATCAAAGGGCACGAAAGTGGAGGCGTACACGATCTCCGTCGAATTCGTCATCTGCCCACCCGACGCGGCTTCCAGGGCAGCGTCGTCGAGGAGTTCCTCTTTGGGTGATTCTGCGGGGTGCTTCGCATCTGCCATGGCTGCCTCCTAGAAGTGACTATGAGAATACCTCGGAACGCTTTCGGTGAGAAGGATGTGGTGAAGGAGCGGCGACGACCGGGTCGATGCTCGGGCGCGTGGTCGCTCTCACGGCGTCAGCGACCGTCGGTTGAGATGCTACATAATCGGCCAATGAGATTTTCACGCCTGATCGCCGTCCCGCTGACCGCTGGTGTTGTCGTCGCCGGATTTGCCGCGACCCCCTTGGCGTCGGCCGCACCCGAGGCGAAGTCCTCTGCCTCCGAGATTCACGGCAGCGTAATTTCGGGTCAGGCACCCGGTGCCACGCCACTCGTCGGCGCGCGCGTGACCGCGTACTCCTCGGCAGGCAAGAGTGTCTCGGCCGTGGGCTCAGGCGTGACTGATAGCCGTGGCTCCTTCCGCCTCGCGACTTCCACGCGACCCACCTACGTCGTTGCGAAGCAAGGACACCGCGTGTTCGTCACGCTTCTCTCTCCGGCAGGGCAGCACTCAGTAGTCGTCAACGAGCTCACTACTGTCGCCGCGGCATACGCGACTGCTCAGTTCGCTCGTGGTCTCGTCATTTCCGGTACGAGCGTGCAGATCGACTCTGCTGCAGGCATGGCCGCGAACCTCGTCTCTCCTTTCCGAGGCCAGCCCTCGGCAGTGATCTCGCAGACGCCCAACGCTGACCAGACGAATGCCTGGCGCGAGCTGGGCACACTCGGAAACATCCTCGCGTCCTGCGCTCGCACTCCGGCATCCTCGAAGTCGTGCGCGACGCTCTTCTCACTCACTGAAACCCCGAAGGCCGGAACCACGTGGGATGCAATTCAGTCAATCGCCACTAATCCCGCAAGAAATGTCACGGCACTGTTCGACTTGGGCGCTAAGTCCAGTGCTTTTGCGCCCTCGCTGCGCAGTAATCAGGGACCGCGTTCGTCCTCGAACCTCATGAAGCTCGATGCCTTCACGCTCGCGGTTAAGTTCAACGCCACTGGGCGCACTGCAAACGGCCAGGAAGTCTGCCCGTTCGGTGGTCTCGGAAATATCGCCTTCGACCTCAAGGGCTATGCCTGGATCACGAATAACGTTGTTCAGGGAACGCCGTACTCGACAAATTGCATCATCGTGCTTCGTCCGAACGGATCGCCGTCGAACGGTAATGGCGGAACGCCAAATTCCCCGCTCTTCGGCGGTGGCATCCTGGGCCAGGGCTTCGGAATTGGCTTCGATCCGACCGGTCGAGTGTGGTCAGGGAACTTCGGCTGGGGCGGCGACGCCTACAACCCCACCACCGATGGCACTACTCCTGGCGGCAGCGTCTCGCTCTTCTCGGGCAATGGCACCGCGATCTCGCCGCAGTACGGCTACATCGGAAATCTCTACCGCGTGCAGGGCACTGTCTCTGATGCTCAGGGCAACATCTGGCTCGCAAGCAACGGCAACAGTCGCGTGCAGGTTCTGCCGAACGGTGATCCGCAGACCACGTTCCCTGCATACGCAGATGACAATCTCGAGCCCTTCGACATCCGACTCGATGCCCAGGGCGATGCCTGGGTGAGCTACACGAAGACCAATTCGTTCTCGAAGTTGCGCTACACCCCGAGCGGTGTTCAACACCTCTTCACGGTGAGTCTGGGAGAGAAGGCACTTCCGAAGGGAGTCACTGTCGACTCTGCTGGCAACGGCTGGGTGGCAGCGGGTAGCCAGAATGCTGTCTACGCATTCAGCAGCACCGGTGCGCCGCTGGGCAAGTTCAGCTCCGGCGGAATCGTCGGCCCGTGGGGCATCACGGCAGACTCCAATGACACCGTGTGGGTAGCGAACTTCGGCAACGTCGGAGACGCCTCGACAAAGTTCGGTGTCTCGCGACTGTGCGGAGCGAACACCGAGAAGTGCCTGCCGGGCATGAAGCTTGGTGATCCGCTCACTCCGAGCACCGGCTACACCCTTCCTTCGGGTGGCAAGGAAGTTCTCCTGCACGACGGCACGCCGCTCAATGGTGCGGCGACGAAGACCCCGGTCTACAAGCCGCTGATGCGGGAGACGGCTGTGCAGCCCGATGTCGCAGGCAACCTCTGGGTGACCAACAACTGGAAGCCGGGTGACATCGCAGATGCGAAGAATCCCGGTGGAGATGGCGTGGTGATCTTCGTGGGCGTCGCAGCACCGGTGGCTCCCAAGCTTTACAGCGGTCCGGCAACACGGCCGTGAACGAAGTTTCGCTGCGCGACTCCTTGACTCGACGCGTTCACAATCGCGCAGTGGTGCAGGGAAGCATCGTCGTTCCGGCCGTGCCCGGCATGCTTGACGAGTACGTAGCGATGTGCGATCGCACGTTTTCCGCAATCGGCGTGAAATTCACCGCGGAGGAGCTCACGCAACTTCGCGAGGTCATCGCGAGTCAGCTTGCCGTGGCCTTCGAAGCATCTCCTCGTTCGAGCATCGTGATCACCTATGACTCGCCGGCCGGGCTCGTCGTGAACTACCACGTGAAGGCGCAGTGGTCGAGCCTCGAAGAGGCGTATGACTCGTGGCTCTCCACGCGTGAACCTCCGCTTTTCGGTACTGAACCCGATGCGCGCATCTGGGCTTCAGCGCTGAACGCCGCAGATCCCGCCGACTTCCCGATCCTCGACCTCGGTGCAGGCACGGGCCGCAATGCACTTCCGCTCGCCCGCCGCGGGCATCCTGTCGATGCAGTCGAGGTGACGCTGGGATTCGCGGCAACCTTGCGACAGGCAGCGCAACGCGACTCGCTTCCTGTGCGTGTCATAGAACGCGACATATTCGATTCGGCCGACTCCCTGCGCACTGATTACTCGCTGATCGTGATGTCAGAGGTTGCCTCCGACTTCCGGACAATCGCCCAATTGCGTCAGACTCTCGAGCTCGCCGCTCAGTGTCTCGCACCTGGCGGTCACCTCGTGATGAACGCTTTCCTCGCACGCGACGGGTACGAGCCCGATGCGTCCGCACGCGAACTCGGTCAGCAGGCGTACACCTCGATCTTCACTCGTGGCGAGATGTCTGATGCGCTCTCTGGCCTTCCCCTCGTGCTGGAGTCGGATGAGTCTGTTCTCGAGTACGAGCGAGCGAATCTGCCTGAAGGGTCGTGGCCGCCCACGAGCTGGTACGAGCGCTGGGTCAGCGGTCAGGATGTCTTCGACATCGATCGCGAGACCTCGCCTGTCGAGTTGCGCTGGCTGGTGTTTCGCCGGCAGTCGTAGTCGCGGCCATCTGGGCCGAGTTTCTCCGGAATGTATGCACGCGTGTACGTGCACGCGCGTGCAGGGCTTGATAGTGATCCCCCGATCAGGCGTCTTTACGGCGCGACTTTCCCGGCTGTTCGCGCGCGAGTGAGGGAGCCCAGTGGCACGCTCGTCACGGCGTCGCGTTCTCGCCCTAAGTGCCTGCCTCGTCGCTGCCTGCGCTATCCCGCTGAGTGCGCAGGCGCTTGCTCTTCCCTCCTCCTCGCCGAGTGAGTCAGCCTCGAAGCACTCGGTCGCCGTGGCGCAAGCCGTGTCAGCTGTCACGCCCACCGGAAATACCGCTGTTGATCGTTGCGTGCGTCGGGCACTTCAGCAGGTGCTGGTGCTCACCTCCTCACTGGATGTGCCCGGGACAGCGCGTGCACGCGGCGTCGCCAGAATTCTCGATCGAATTCGCTCGACGTCAGTCGGCTGCGAAACACTCCTCTTCTCCAACGGAACAGCCGCGCATCCGAATGCCGGCCTGCTCGCAGGGCGCGGCTTCACCTTCACCGCATTAACCTGCCTGGGTTCTCAGCCATGCCGCGGTGGCAATGCTGGCCTGATCTCTGGTTCAGGCGGTGCCGGGTTCAACGGCGGCGACGGCGGAAATGCCGGCTGGTACTCGGGAAGTGCAGGCAATGGTGGCGCTGCACCCGCACTCTGCACCGATACGCGATGCACGGGCGGCACAGGTGGCCGCGCGGGTCGGTACGGAAATGGTGGCGCCGGTGGTGCTGGCGCACTGGGCGGTACCGGCGGGGCCGGCGGCGTGGGTGGTCTTCTCGCGGGCGATGGTGGCCCTGGCGGAAACGGCGGCGTCGGGCGCGCAGGCGCAACAGGTGCGTCAGGAGCCCCGGGCACGGGCGCACATGGCGCCGATGGTGCCGCCGCAGGCAATGGCGGCAACGGTGGTGCAGGCGGTGTTGCACTCTCCCCGCGCGGTAGGGGTGGTGCAGGCGGCCGTGGTGGGGATGGCGGTATCGGTGGCGCAGGCGCCGACGGTGCCTCCGGCGCGAGCTCGAATGATGCCGGCGACGGATTCGGTGGTGGCCCCGGTTCAGCCGGTGGCGATGGAGGTTCCGGTGCAGCGGGCGGTAGCGGCGGTAATGGCGGCGCGGGTGGCGAGGCGAAGGTCTCGGGGAGGAACGGCACGGGCGGTACAGGCGGAAATGGCGGTGCAGCAGGCGCACCGGGTTCAGGCGGTACGGGCGGCAATGGTGCAGATGTCGCAGGGCAGAGCGGTAGCGGCGGCGTAGGTGGCAATGGCGGTCGCGGTGGTGAGCCGGGAACTGCGGGCAACGGTGGGCTCGGTGGTGAGCCGGGCATCGGTGGTTCGATCGGCACTCGTGGCAGCACTGGCACGACCGGAGTATCCGTTGTAGCAGGTGGCAATGGCGGTCGCGGTGGCAATGGTGGCGCCGCCGGACGCAACGGCCTCGGGGGTGTTGGTGGCACGGGTGGCAATGGCGGCGCCGTAGGCAATGGCGGCCTCGGCGGCAACGGTGGTGCAGGTGCGCCTGCCTCGTCCGCCGCGAACGCGGGTGGCTCGGGCGGTGTGGGCGGTAACGGTGGATCCGGCGGTACGCGCGCCGGCAACGGCGGCCAAGGTGGCAACGGCGGTATCGGTGGCGCAGGCGTGCAAGGTGCCGATGGCGCACCAGGTGCACTCGGTGGAGGCACCGGCGGTGACGGTTCTGCAGGTGGTCCGGGCGGTCGTGGAGGCGCACCTGGCGCCGGCGGACCTGCAGTGGCCGGAACACCCGGACTCATCGGTCACTCGGGTGCATTCGGTGTCACCGGAACGTCAGGCAACGGCGGCCCTGGTGGCGCAGGCACGGCGGGCCATCCCGCAGGTGGCACCGGAGGCGCGGGCGCGGTCGGCGGCGCAGGTGGCAAGGGCTTTGACGCGACAACGCCGGGTGCGACCGGCGGCGCAGGTGGCACCGGTGGTCCGGGAGTTGTGCGCGGCGGCACGGGTGGCGTCGGAGGAACCGGTGGGCCCGGTATCGCAGGCACCAATGGTGCCGCAGGAATTGCGGCCGGCAGCAACGGCTCGAACGGAACTGACGGCACGGCTGGTGGCCAGGGTGGTCCCGGCGGCATCGGCGGCACGGCATCGCAAGGAACCGGCGGCGACGGTGGAGCAGGTGGAGCAGGTGGTGCAGGCGGCAACGGCGGCACTGGCGGTCGCGGCGCAGATGGGGATAGCGGAACACCCAACGGCGGCAATGGCGGTACCGGTGGCTCGGTAGGCGCGGGCGGCACCGGCGGTGCAGGTGGTGAAGCCGGCAGCGGTGCTGGCGGTAGCGGGTCTGCAGGAGCGACAGGCGCGAGTGGCACAGGTCTGGGTGTTGCAGGTACTGGCGGCGCCGGCGGTGACGCGACAAGTGCGGGCGGCATTGGTGGCAATGGCGGTTCAGGTGGCAGTGGCGGTACGTATGGCAATGGTGGTACCGGTGGCGCTGGCGGTACCGGCTGGAACGTCAATGGCGTGGCATCGCGTGCGATGCCGCTCGGTTCGCTGTCGTCGCGCGATCTCGCCGTCGTCGGACGTCGCGAGGAAGAGCTTGTCGCGGTAAATGCGTACACGGTCCGTCGCGAGGAGGAACTCGTCGCCGCGCTCGCCGGAAGTGGCACCGGTCCGGTGATCAGTGGTCGGCGCGACGAAGAGTTTGCTCTCGCGGTTCGTAGCGGTCGCGGACTTCAGTCGCGCGTGTTGCTCACCCCGCGCTCTGCTGGCACACCGGGAGTCAACGGGCTTGATGGCGGAGCCGGTGGCAATGGTGGCGCGGGCGGCGCCGGCGGAACGATCTCCGGCAACGGTGGTGCGGGCGGCATCGGTGGTGCGGGCGGCAATGGCCAAGGTGGTTACAACGCGACGAATATCGTCGTGAGCGGCGCGCAGAATCCGGGCACGAATGGTGGCAACGGCGGTGCCGGTGGTGCGGGCGGCGTCGGCGGCGCAGCCGGTGGCAAGGGTTCCTCACTGGGTCTTCAGGGCATCGGTGGCGCGGGCGGAAACGCGGGCAATGGCGGCCAGGGCGGCTCCGGTGCTGATGGCACCGGTGGGGCCTCGCCTGCTGTACTTAACAAGGGCGGAAGCGCTGGCGGTAACGGCGGCAATGCCGGCGTGGGCGGAGTGGGCGGCAGCGGAAGCACCGCCGGCGCGACCGGTGCATTCGGCAGTGGTGGCAACGGCGGCGCGGGCGGTAATGGCGGCACGGTGACCGGCCTCAGTACTGCTGGCGGGTCCGGTGGCGTTGGTGGCAATGGCGGTGCAGCTACGGGCGGAAGTGCGGGCCGTGGCGGCGATGGCGGCAACGGCGGCGGAAGCGGCGCGGGCTTT
Source organism: Actinomycetes bacterium (assembly GCA_024639145.1). Lineage (GTDB taxonomy): Bacteria > Actinomycetota > Actinomycetes > S36-B12 > S36-B12 > CAIKZY01. The sequence continues at coordinate 13,374 of JAHEIZ010000040.1, forward strand.
GCGGGTGTCCCGAATGGTGGCGCAGGCGCAGCAGGCGGCGCGGCAGGCAATGGTGGCACCGGTGGTTCCGCGACTACCGGCGTTGCGGGCGATGGTGGCAACGCGGGAAGTGGTGGCGCCGCAGGTAACGGTGGCGCTGGAGCCGACAGCGTCACTGCCGGCGTGACCGGTGGCAAGGGTGGCAATGGCGGTGCAGGTGGCGCAGGTGGCGTCGGTGGGCTCGGTGGTAACTCGGTCTCAGGAACCAACGGCAGTGGCGGTAACGGTGGCAGCGGCGGAGCATCCGGTCGCGGTGGTGCGGGCGGTTCAGGCGGCGCCGGGATTTCCGGAACTGTCGACGGAGCCACTGGTGGCGCGGGTGGAAATGCGGGCACTGCAGGCGTCGGCGGTGCGCGGGGTGTCAAGGGCACCGGTGGTAACGGCGGCAATAACGGCATCGCGGGTTCCACTGGTTCAGGCGGTATCGGTGGTGCGGGCGGTACCGGCGGCGCCGGTTTCGCTTCCACGACATTTGGCGTAGATGGGGGCAATGGCGGAGCAGGTGGCGCTGGCGGTGCGACGACAACAGGCACGGGTGGTGCCGGTGGAGTGGGAGGCGCGGCGGGCGCGGGCTACACAGGTCTTGTCGGATCAAAGGGTTCGGGCGCTGCGGGAGGTAACGGGCAGGACGCGACTTCAGGTGGCAAGGGTGGCATCGGCGGGGCCGGTGGCGCGGCAACGTCAGCATCGGGCAGTGGCGGTGCCGGTGGCGTGGGTGGCCGGGGCGGCAACGGTGGCGTGGGCGGAGTTGGCGGTGTCGGTTCCGACTCGATCCTCGGTACTCCCGCGCAGATCGGTGGCAACGGTGGCAAGGGCGGAGATGCCGGCGTTGGTGGCGTGGGTGGCAAGGGCGGCAGCGCCGGCGCCTCGGGGGTGAACGGAACCGGTGGCAAGGGCGGTGCCGGCGGCAACGCGGGCAGCGCGGGCAATGGTGGCGCGGGCGGTAATGGCGCGATCGGTGGAGTCCTTGATCCCAATGGCGCTGACGGCGGCACGGGCAACGATCCGGGAGCCCAGGGTGCAGGTGGCATCGGCGGCGCCTCGGGAAGTGGTGGTTCTGGTGGTAGCACCGGCAAGAGCGGCTCCGACGGAAACGCGGCAACGTCGGGCGGAAACGGCGGTGCCGGCGGCAACGGCGCCGTGGGCGCTTCAGTGGGCGCCGGGTTACTCGGCAACGCCGGTGGCAACGGCGGTAAGGGTGGTGATGCCGGCGCTGTGGGCAACGGCGGCAGCGGTGGTACTGGTGGCAATGGTGGAGTCGGCGGTGCAGGTGACCCCGGCACCAACCCCGGTGACCCCGGCCAAGATGGTGGCAAGGGCGGCGCCGGAGGCTTGGGTGGGGCAGGCGGTCTCGGTGGTGCGATCGCTGGCAACGGCGGAATCGCTGGCAACGGCGGCATAGGCGGCGCAGGTGGTCTCGGTGGCAATGGAGCGAACGGTGCCGCTGGCGCAAGTGCCGGTGCTAGTGGTCAGGTCGGCGGCACTGCAGGCTCAGGCGGTCTCGGCGGCAGGGGCGGCAACGGCGGTAACGGCGGTGCGGTTCAAGGCGGTGGATTCGCGGGCACGAACGGCTACGGCGGCAAGGGCGGTGCCGGCGGTGGCGCCGGTCGACCGGGTTCCGGCGGAAACGGCGCGAATGGAAACGCCGGTACGCCCGATGGCGGAATCGGTGGTGTCGGCGGAGGTACCGGCCTTGCGGGCTCCGGTGGCACCGGTGGCGCGGCCGGCACGGGTGGCATGGGTGGCAGTGCAGGTAAGTCAGGTTCTGATGGCGCTCTCTATCTGCAGACCTCGGGTAACGGCGGCAGTGGTGGCAATGGTTTCAGCGTGACCGCTGCAGGCGAGACTTCAGGCAACGGCGGCAGTGGCGGTAATGGCGGTCCTTTGGGAAATGGTGGTGCCGGCGGGAATGGCGGCACTGACGGAG
>JAHEIZ010000052.1 GCA_024639145.1 Actinomycetes bacterium
TCACCGAGTCATTGACGTTGATCGCCGGGAACATCAGCGAGCCTTCGCGCATCATCTCGTACAGGCGATGAACACCAGTGGTGGTCTCTTCGGTGACGCCCAGGATGCCCTTGCCGATCTCGGTCCAGCGTGTGGGGTCCTCGGTCAGCGAACGACGCAGGGTCTCGAGAACAACTGCGTACTCCTCTGAAGTGCTCGCATCAGCGGTCGGCACGACGCCGGCCTTCTCGAACTCGGTGCCCTTGTGCACGAGCATCGTGGCGTCGCCGCCATCATCGAGGATCATGTTCGGACCCTTGCCATCCGGCCACATCAGGATCTGCTCGGTGCACCACCAGTACTCCGGAAGGGTCTCGCCCTTCCAGGCGTAGACCGGAACGCCGGAAGGCTTGTCGACGGTGCCGTTGGGGCCGACGACGATCGCGGCAGCGGCATGATCTTGGGTCGAGAAGATGTTGCACGAGGCCCAGCGCACGTCGGCGCCGAGAGCGGTCAGCGTCTCGATCAGCACGGCGGTCTGGATGGTCATGTGCAGCGAACCGGTGATGCGAGCGCCCTTGAGCGGCTTGCTCTCGCCGAACTCGGCACGCATCGCCATGAGGCCCGGCATCTCATGCTCAGCGAGACGGATTTCATCGCGACCGAATTCGGCCAGGGACAGGTCAGCAACCTTGAAATCGGGGGTGCCATCGGACTTGAACACGGACATGCAGAACTCCTCGTGAATTCGGCTAACTGGGATGGGCGAACGTCACGAGGCTTCGTTGGTTCGCAGGCAGCCCAATTCTGCCAGATCTCGCGGAATCTGCAGAATCGGCGCACCGCGCCAAAGGTGCAGGAACCCCTCGTGTTACGCCTGGGGCGACGAGAAATCAGAGGAGAGAACGAGCCGGACTTCGTTCCAGCCCTCATCAGTGCGCACGCGCGTCATTCGTCCGCCCGAGATGCGCAGCATCCAGTCAGACCCGACTCCGCCGCCCCCGCCGGCCGAGAAGGCAGCCCCGTTGTCGCCGACGAGGAGTTCAAGTCCCTCGGAGATCTGCTTCAACGACACCTGTACGACGGTGGCTGAGGCATGCCGGGCCGCATTCGCGACGCACTCCTCGATGGCATCCAGTGCCAGGCGTGTGCTCGGCCCTGACGTCACTGAATCGTCGAGTGAGATGCGCACCTCGATGATCCCTTGCCACGCCTCGGCGATCGACTGGAGGCGTTCCGCGGTCGAGCGCACCGGCCGGTTCGGGGCATGCGCGGAATCGATAGCCGAACGTGCATCCTCGATGGCATTCTGCGCTCGGACCTGGTCGTTGGTCATGGCCGCAGTCTCGAGCTGGAGCGCGGCTGCCAGCAGTCGTGCTTGCACGGTGTTGTGAATGACACTGGCCATCGAACTCTCGGCGGATCGAGTCTCGAGCATCTCGAGCTGCTCTGCCCAGTCGTCGCGCTCAAGCCTCTGCTGAAGCTCCAGCAGGCTCGGCCCGCGGTCATCGAGAACGGCGCGCGCCGCGCAGCAAGTCAGAGTGAGGATCGGCGCCGTGACCACGAAGGCTACGACGGCGAAGAATGGAATCTGAGTCTCGATGCGACCCGCGAGGACGATCCATGCGCTGAGCAGAGGCAGCGTGGTGAGCGCAAGGACGGTGATGCTGCGCGAGAGGAATCCCGGTCGCGGGCGTACATAACGTTCGACGACAAGCACTGCGGCGAAGGCGAGCCACTCGATGATTGCCGCTTCAAGCCCCCAGCGCCAGCCGATTGAGATGACGGCTCCGGTGGCCTCGACGAAACCGTAGAGCCCGAGCGTCCAGGTCAACGGCACTTCTGTCAGGTAGGCCTTGCGGAGAAATCCTCCGGTCGACGAAGGCGCATCGAATTCCGGGTTCGGCTCAAACCACATCTCATGCACGAGCGGCCGGATGCGCTCATCGATCGCACGATGCAACAGCAGGGAGATTCGGGCGTACTCTTCTGCATCACCCACGTCGGCATTCGCGAGGATTTCCCGCACCATGTCGGTGGTCTCCGACATCCGAGACTCGGCATCTTGCCGCTTGCCCGCGGTACGACTCTCGTCGAACAGACGCATCTGAAGCTCGCGCACCACGATCTCGTCGAGAAGTGCCTGACGCGCAGCACGGTATCCCGAGAGCGCCGACATGAATCCGCCAATCAGGATCATCCAGACCGTGAAAATGACCGTCGAACTGAGGATGCGACCTATCGCAGTCGTGCGATCAGTGACATCGAAGAGATGGAGGACAAGAACGACACCGGTGCCGCGAGCGGCTGCGGCGATCACCATCGTGACCAGGACCACCAACGACGCGAGCCCTCTCGGCAGGCGAATCCGCGCACGAATCTCGGCGCTCACCCAAAGCACCACCCCAAGAAAGCCCGTGGCTACGACGCTGGCCACGACCCACAAGAGGAGCCCTCGGGTGACGGAGATGTTCCCAGGAAGCACTGTGAGAACGGCGAGAACGCTCGGAATGCTCACGAGCCAGAATGCGGTCCTGCCGATCCCGACGTCATCGAGCACGGTCCCCCGCCACGGGATGCGCATGACCATCAGGTGTCCTGCGCCTCCACCTTGCCAGCCAGCTGCAGATAGGCCCGCGCCAGGCGCACGCGCTGATTGTGAGCGCCATCGCGCGGCACCGCAAATACTTCATACAACCGCGAGATCGTCTGCTCGATGGCCTTCACTGACACATGGCGCTGCTCGGCGATTGCCTGCGTGCTCATGCCCTCGGCAATGCCCTGCAGCACCTCGAGCTGGATCTCGGTGAGCGATGGCAGGGAAGCAGCCGGTGTCGACCGACGTGCGATCGGAGTCTCTGCCGCGGCCTCGAGGCTGCTGATGACCTGAGAGAAGTCATGAACGTCCTGCTTGCTGAGGTACACGGTGCCGCGCGGGGGTTGGGTCACTCCCGGGCCCACCAGACGCGGATCCCGATAGGTCGACAAGATGACGATACCGATCTCGGGCTGACGGATGCGAAGCGCGTGAGCCAAGTCGATGCCGGTCGGGCCGACCCCCAGGTCGAGATCAAGAAGGGCGACAGTCGGATTCGCATCTC
>JAHEIZ010000010.1 GCA_024639145.1 Actinomycetes bacterium
AATGGCGGTAACGGCGGTAAGGGCGGTCCTCTAGGCAATGGAGGTGCAGGCGGTAACGGCGGCAATGACGGAGTGCCGTCCGTGTCCTCCTTCAACCTCAACCCCACCGGCGGCAATGGCGGCTCCGGCGGTAGTGGCGGTGCTACGTCGGGTGTCGGTGGCCTCGGCGGCAATGGCGGAGCAGCGCAAAGCACTGGCGCCGGGCAGGCGAGCGGCGGCAATGGCGGCCAGGGCGGCGCGACCTTGATCGAGCTGGCCGTAGGCGGCAGTGGCGGCAATGGCGGCAGTGCCAGGGCGGCGGGGGTGGGAAGCGTGGCCACCGGTGGTCAAGGCGGGGCAGGCGGGGATGCCACTGAAGTGCAGTCATCAGGCGGCGACGGCGGCAACGGCGGTAGTACGAGTAGTGCCACTAGTCAGGTGCCGGGCGCGGGTGGCACCGGCGGATCGGGTGGTAGCGGTGGTAATTCAGGAGCAAAGGGTTCGCCGGGCACTGTCGGTCCCTAGTCCTGTCCCGTTTCACCACGCACCAACATGAGTTGTGATCGGAAGTGCGCGACACTCTCCCTGTGAGCGATGCATCCCTGAATTCTCCAGACAGCGACAGACTCCGCGACTTAGCCAACTTCGCGAACCCCGCATACGCCTGGCGCCGCCTTCTCTCGGAGTGCTTCGGCACCTTTCTTCTCGTGATGGTGGCAGCCGGTGGCGCAATGATGGCGGCGGCATTCGATGGTGCGGTCAGTCGCACCGCCGCAGTCGTCGCGCCAGGCCTGATGGTGATGGCGATCATCTTGTTCATGGGCAAGATTTCTGGTGCGCATCTCAATCCCGCGGTGAGCTACGCCTTCGCACTTCGCGGTGACTTTCCGTGGAAGCGGGTTCTTCCGTATGTGCTCGCGCAGATCGTTGGCGGGCTACTCGCGGTCGTTGTCCTACAGCTCGTCATCGGAGTCTCGGCGAGTCACGGAGCCACGTATCCGGGAGTTGGCGTCTCGGTATGGGCGGCTCTGACCATGGAGATCTTGCTGACTCTGGGCTTGGTCAGCGTGATTCTGGGCACCGCATCCGGTGCCCAGAACATCGGTCCGATCGGTGCACTTGCCGTGGGTGGCTACATCGCGTTGGCAGGCCTGTGGGCAAGCCCGCTGGCCGGTGGCTCAATGAACCCCGTGCGGTCCCTGGCCCCCGACATCGTCTCCGGAGACTTCACGGCCTTCTGGATCTATCTCGTGGGACCGCTCGTGGGCGCTACCTGCGCGGTCGTACTCGCCTACGCCTTGCGCGGCCCCGGCGGTGACCTGATGGCGCGTGAGGCGGCCGAGGGCTCCGCCGCCGTTGCGCGGGAGAAGGCTGTGGCCAAGGCCAGGCTCGATCACGCCGGCGATGAGGTCAAGGACGCGGTAGAGCGAGGGGTCGCTGATGTCGATCACGTCATCGACGGCGAGAAGTAGCTCAAGGTGAGGCGTCCTTGATCCCCGTGCACCGCACGGAACAATGCTCCCCATGACCCAGGTATCGCCGGCCGACATGATGCTGGCCGCGGCATTGGTCTTCGGCCTGGCCATGGCCTGTCAGGTCATCGCGCCACTGCTCAAGATCCCGGCGCTGATTCTGCTGCTGCCGGTGGGCTTCCTCTTCGGCCTCCTCGCACCGGGGCTGCGCATGAGCGAGATCCTGGGTTCAGCCTTTCCCGTGGCCGTTGACCTGATGGTCGCGCTGATCTTGTTCCAGGGTGGAATGGAACTCGGCGACATCAGGCTGCAAGGCTCTGACAAGAAGGTCGTCAAGCGGCTGATCTGGATCGGCGGCGGTCTGACCTTCATCGCAGGATCCGTGGCGACACATTTCCTTCTCGACCTCGCGTGGCCATTGGCCTTCCTGCTCGGCGCGATCCTGATCGTCTCCGGGCCGACAGTCGTGACACCCATTCTCGATCTCGTTCGACTCAAGCCACGCGTCCGCGGCATCCTGCTCTGGGAGGGAACCTCGCTCGATCCGCTGGGAGCCATCTTCGCTGTCGTGGTCTTTCAGGTCGTGCGTGCGACGAATTCGAACTCGTCATGGGAGGCAGTCGTCACGCTGATCGCCAGCTTGCTCGTCGCAATTGTCGTAGCAGCCGTCGGTGTTCTGATCGTGATTCTTGGTCAGAAGCTCGTGCATCCCAATCACATTCTTGGCACGCAGGTACTGATCGGTACCGTGATCGTGGCGAGCGCCTTCGCGAACTTCCTGGCGTCGGAGAGCGGGCTCCTCACGGCATTGCTGATGGGCGTCACTGCTCCCAGGCTCGCCAAGAGGCTCAACACCTCACTCGATCAGGTCAAGCCGTTCTTCAACACCATTGCCTCGATTGGCATCGGAGTGCTGTTCATCAGTATCGCGGCGCTCGTGCCCTCGCCAATCGTGCTGACCATCGCCCTGCCGACAATTGGTGTTGCACTGATTCTCATTCTCGTTATGCGCCCTTTCATCGCACTCGTCTGCACGCGCAAGTCCGGGCTCAGCTCGCGTGAACGCGCATTCATCGGCTGGATGGACCCGCGGGGCATCGTCGCTGCCGCAACAGCATCGAGCGTGGGCGCTTCGCTCGTTGCGGCCAAGGTGGCCGGTGCGGAGAAGCTACTTCCCGCGGCCTTCATCATCATCGCGGTGACGGTCTTCGTCTACGGCCTCACTGCTGTGCCGGTGGCTGCCGCATTGGGCCTGCGCCAAGCAAACGCCGACGAGCAGAGCCCGGCTCAGGGCTAGCTATCCAGCTCAGCCAGTCGCGTGGCAATCATGGCGCACAGCAACTTCTTGTCGACCTTCCAGTCGAACGGCACCTTGAACGTCTTCTTGTTGACCTCGTACGCCTCAAGGCGCGGACGGAACTGGTCGATCATGCCGGTACCCCACGGAGCGAGCAGAAAGTACTTCGACTGCACAGAGAGTCCGAAGACATACGTGTCAGTGATCTTGACCATGGGCTGATTCCAGGCGATGACAATCTCCGACTTCGGGAACTTCTTCGTGATTGCCCCGAAGATCTCGCGAGCCTTCACCTGCACCTGCTCGTCGAATGGCGCGAGGTAGTCGTCGAGGGTGTTGAAGCGCCTGCTGGTCGTGTTGCCCTTGCTATAGAGCACGAGTGCATTGGCGTGCGCCTGACTGAAGCCATGGTTCTCGCGGAGGTAGGCAATCTGCTCCGGGTACTTGAGGTCCTTGATCTCTTTCATCTGGTCGAACCAGTACGACATTGGCAGGCCGTGCTTCTTCTCAATAGCCGGGAAGTATGAGGAGCGGTCGGGATTCGTGGCCATGAGGAAATCCTAGAGAGGGGCGTCGCCGGCCCACAGGACTTTGCCTCACGCGCGAGGAGTGGCTGAGGTCACCTCAATCCCGCCCTCGCCCCCAGACTCCGAGCACTAGATTGACCAGCCTGGGCCGTGTCCTGCCGCCCCTTACGTGCCTCGGGAGTCGTCAGTGATCATCGGAGTCCTTCACGAGGCTCTCGCAGGCGAGACCCGCGTCTCCGCGACCCCCGGCACCGTCGAGAAGCTCCTGGCGCTCGGGTATTCAGTCGTGGTCGAGCCGGGTGCAGGCACAGCCTCCTCTTTCTCCGACGAGGCCTACGTGGCCGCCGGTGCGACGATCGGCGATGCGGCTGGCGCCGACATCGTCTTCGGCATCAATGCACCGTCAGCAGCTCAGCTTGATCGCCTTCGCGAGGGCACGACCGTTGTCTCCTTGGTCAGCCCGGCGCTCAATCCCGATCTCGTCGCCGATCTCGCCCGACGACGCATCACGTCACTCGCGATGGATGCCGTTCCGCGCATCTCGCGCGCACAGTCACTCGACGTGCTCAGCTCGATGGCCAACATCGCGGGCTACCGTGCCGTGATCGAGGCAGCGAATGCCTTCGGACGTTTCTTCACCGGTCAGGTCACGGCAGCGGGCAAGGTTCCGCCGGCAAAGGTGCTCGTTGCCGGGGTGGGCGTCGCGGGGCTCGCGGCGATCGGCACTGCCGGCGGCATGGGCGCGATCGTCTACGCGACCGACCCGCGGCCCGAGGTCGCGGATCAGGTCGCATCGCTCGGCGGCAAGTACCTCGAGGTCGCATCCGGCGAGGTTGAGATCTCGACTACCGGTTATGCCAAGGAGATGTCCGACGACTACAACGAGCGCGCTGCCGCGCTTTACGCAGCGTGGGTTCCGGATATCGACATCATCATCACCACGGCACTGATTCCCGGCCGCTCGGCACCCATCCTGATCACCGCAGACATGGTCGCGAGCATGAAGCGCGGAAGCGTCATCGTCGATATGGCGGCGGCGAACGGCGGCAACGTCGAGGGCACGGTCAAGGGCGAGGTCGTCGTGACCCCCAATGGTGTCACGATCATCGGCTATACCGATCTCCCCGGTCGCCTTGCAGCGCAGGCATCACAGCTCTTCGGTACCAACCTCGTCAACCTGATGAAGCTCATGACGCCGGGCAAGGATGGCGTGCTCGTCATCGACTGGGACGACGTCGTGCAGCGAGGCATCACGGTCGCACGCGACGGCGACATCACCTGGCCACCACCGCCGGTACAAGTGTCCGCGGCGCCCGCGAAGGCAGCTGAGCCGGTGATTGCCGAGGCTGCTCCGGCCAAGCCACCGATGAGTTCGGCTCGTCGCTTCACCTACGTCGGCATCGGTGCGGCTATCCTGCTGCTTCTCGTGGCCGCATCGCCCGCAGCGCTGCGGGTGCATCTGACAGTCTTCGCCCTGGCGATCGTGATCGGTTACTACGTGATCGGCAATGTGCACCACGCGCTGCATACCCCGCTGATGTCGGTGACCAATGCGATTTCCGGCATCATCGTCGTCGGCGCACTACTCCAGATCGGTCACGGCAACACCGCGATCACGATCCTCGCCTTCGTCTCAGTCCTACTGGCCAGCATCAACGTGTTCGGCGGATTCGCCGTGACGCGCCGCATGCTCTCGATGTTCTCGCGGAGCTGAGCGCATGACTATCGAATCCCTCGCCCAGGCAGCCTTCCTGGTTGCTGCGCTGCTCTTCATCCTCGCTCTGGCGGGGCTCTCGAAGCATGAGACCGCCAAGGCGGGAAATGCCTATGGCATGACCGGCATGGCCATCGCCCTGGTTGCGACGATCGTGCTTGCCATCGATCGGAACATCGAGGCTCTCGGCCTGATCCTGATCGGCGTGGCCATGGTTGTCGGCGGCGCGGTTGGCCTGTGGCGCGCACGCGTGGTCGAGATGACGGGCATGCCCGAGCTCATCGCTCTTCTGCATTCCTTCGTCGGCCTGGCCGCCGTGCTCGTCGGCTGGAACGGGTATCTGCTCATTGAAGGCGGGGGAGACCCGGCCGAGATCGCCCTGCTCACCTCGCAGGGCACCCTGGGCATTCACCATGCCGAGGTATTCATCGGTGTCTTCATCGGCGCCGTGACCTTCACGGGTTCGATTGTCGCCTTCGGGAAGCTCTCGGGCCGGATGAAGTCGAACCCCCTGGTGCTGCCCGGTAAGAACGCGCTCAACATCGGTGCGCTCGTGGCCTTCGTCGCGCTGACCGTCTGGTTCTGCATCAGCCCGGCCCTGTGGCTGCTGATCGTCGTGACTCTCGTCGCCCTTGCCCTGGGGTGGCATCTGGTCGCCTCTATCGGCGGCGGTGACATGCCCGTGGTGGTCTCGATGCTCAACAGTTACTCCGGTTGGGCAGCGGCGGCTTCGGGCTTCCTGCTCGACAATGATTTGCTGATCGTGACCGGAGCGCTCGTGGGCTCCTCGGGCGCGTATCTCTCCTTCATCATGTGCAAGGCGATGAATCGCTCCTTCATCTCGGTCATCGCGGGTGGCTTCGGCATCGAGGCCGGCCCAGGCGAGGACAAGGACTACGGCGATCATCGCGAGGTGACGGCCGCCGAGACCGCCGAGCTCCTGCGCAATGCGAAGTCCGTCATCATCACTCCGGGCTATGGAATGGCCGTGGCTCAGGCGCAGTACGGCGTGGCCGAGCTGACCCGCAAGCTCCGTGAGAACGGAACGACCGTGCGTTTCGGCATCCACCCCGTTGCCGGCCGTCTTCCAGGTCACATGAATGTGCTACTCGCCGAGGCGAAGGTGCCCTATGACATCGTCCTCGAGATGGACGAGATCAACGATGATTTCTCCGATACCGATGTCGTCCTCGTCATCGGCGCGAATGACACGGTGAATCCTGCAGCAGAGACTGACCCGGGCAGCCCCATCGCCGGCATGCCCGTGCTTCGCGTGTGGAATGCCAACGACGTGATCGTCTTCAAGCGCTCGATGGCGTCGGGCTATGCCGGCGTGCAGAACCCGCTGTTCTTCAACGAGAACTCGGCGATGCTGTTCGGCGACGCGAAGGATCGCGTGGAGGACATCGTCCGCGCGCTGTAGCGAGAAAGCTCAGGCCTTGTCGAGGGCTGACTGAACAGATTGCGCGTATGCCATCGAGGTGTAGGTTGCGCCGGATGCCGCTGCGACGTGTGTCGACTGAGCAGCGAGAATCTCCGACTTCATTGTCGGGATGGCCCGGTCTGTCCAGCCTTGGTAACCGCCACCGGGTGCGTTGAGAGTCTTGATATCGGTGATCGTGGTGCCATCGAGAACGACCTTGACCTGCACGGTGCCGAAACGGAAGTTCACAGCGTCACCCTTGATGCTGCGCTTTCCGGAGGTGCTGGATCCGCCGGAGGTGCTTGCGGAACCGCTCGCCGCCGGCGCAGCCGAACTGCCTGCCTCGGTGCCAGCACCAAGATCCTCGGCCGAGGCCGTGTCACTATCAGCGCCCGAGGGGAGCAGGTAGAGCAGCACGCCGCCCGCGACCGCGATCAGCACGGCGGGTGCGAGGCGACGAGCGAGTCTGACTTCACTCATGGGTTACCACCAGATTCTCTCGAAGTGAATATCAGCTGAGGCCACACCGCATTCACGGAGGCACTTGTAGGCAGCGTGAATCATCGGCTGTGATCCGCACACGACGACAACTCTCTCCGCCACGTCGGGAACGAGTGAGCGCATCACGTGCGGATCGAAAGGATTGCCCGTGGCCAGTTCGTGCGTGCGACCCACCACGGGGATGATCCGGCCCTTGCGTGTCTCGGCAAGGTGCTCGAGCTCATCGAGATGCACGATCTCGGCCTCGCGCCGCGCGCGGTAGATCACCACGGGCTCCGCGGAGGAGTCGAAGTCCTCCATGAGGGAGCGCACAGGTGCAATACCGACACCGCCGGCAATGAGAAGTAGCTTGCTTCCGCGAAGCTCCTCGTAGATCTTGGTGCCGTAGGGGCCTTCGACTGCAACCTTGGTTCCGACCGGAAGCTGGGTCATCAGTTCACTTGCGCCGCCGAGAGCCTTGATCGTGAAGCGAATTCGATCGACCCGTGGTGCGGCAGAGATCGAATAGGGGTGTGGCTGCCAGAACAGCTTCGGTGTCAGGGGGCGAAGAAGGGCGAACTGGCCGGCAGCGGCTCGAAGATACGTGACGTTTCGTCCGCCGAGCTCAATGGCCGCAGCCACGTCATTGAGTGGAGTCACCGAGAGAACGGTCAACGGGCGAAGGACGGAGAGGAATGCTCGGCCCCACCGGCTGATGATCACCTGGGCCAGCACGATGACGCTCACGATGATCCAGAACCACCGAGCCAGGGGATCGAAGGCGAGATCGGAGCCGAGGAAGATCTCGTGCGCGAAGGCGAGAATCAGTGCCGCGTAGACGAGCAGATGAATGAAGTACCAGGTCTCGTATGACATGCGGCGACGCATGAAGCCGAGTGAGAGGAAGGTGATGAGCAGCATGCCGAGCGCACCCACAGTGGCCATCGCCATGTACTGCTCTTCGCCGATCAGCTGCTTGACGGCATCGACGAATCCGGAGTAGCTGCTGTACGCGACGACCGTCGTGATGATGTGCGCAATCAGGAGCAGCGCGGCAGTCTCACCGAGCCACCGGTGCCACAGGAGTGCGCGATCTAGGCCGAAGGCGCGTTCGAAGCGGTGCGTGCGGGCCGCGAGCGAGATCCCGATGAGGGCGATGGAGGTCGCCAGCAATCCGGTGAGTGCCCCTGCCGACTCCCACTGCTCGGTCCAGCTGCCGTGAAGCAGCAAGGTGAGCCCGCCATGGCGCCACCAGATGCCCACGGTGACCACAAGGAGCCCGATGGACACGATCGCGGCATCGCTCAGTGCAGCACCCGGATTCAGGGGTCGGCGCGCCCGATGAGGATGATCGATGCTCGGCGAGAGAACTCCGGAACCTCCGCTTGAGCTGCTCGCGGAGTCCTTGGCCATGGTTCATACTCCCATAGGCGGCTGGGTGAATCTTCGCTCGACGCCGACTCCACAGGCTTATGTCAGGCGAACTCGAAACGGACCCCACATGTCACTCATCCGCTCCGGCCGAGAGGTCATGGAGGGCTGGTCGGCAGGCATCTCGGGCACGCTCGTGCACTCCGATCGAATGATTCACGTCGAGCATGTGTGGGGTACGGCCATCAGCATGAATATCGCCGGCACCAGTGGTCGCGAAGCCCGGGCACGATCGGCACTAGACGAATGCTCCAAGTTCTTCGCGAAGGTGGACGAGATCTTCTCCACGTACCGTCCGGAGTCCGAGGTCACGCTCTACCGCAACGGACTCTCGCGGCCGGGTCTGCAGTCACCTGAATTCGAGCAAGTCATGCAGGCGTGTACCGACCTGCGCCGAGCGACCGGCGGCTCCTTCGATCCATGGGCCGTGCCGGGCGGCTTCGATCCGTCGGGCTACGTGAAGGGTTGGGCGATCGGTCGCGCGAGTCTTCGCCTCTCGGCACTCGGTTTCGACAACCACCTGATCAATGCAGGCGGTGATGTGTGCGCGGTGGGTTCCGAGTATCCCGGAACGCAATCCGGCTGGCCTGTCGGAATCGTGAATCCGCATTCTCCTGAAGACATCATCAAGGTCGCGCACCTGCGCGATTGCTCAATGGCCACCTCGGGTCGCTATGAGCGCGGTGACCATGTCATCGATCCCGCGACCGGCGAACCGGCCGTCAGTGTCGACAGTGCGACTGTCGTGGGTCCTGATCCCGGGATTGCTGATGCGCTTGCCTCTGCGGCCATGGTCGACGGCCCGGCCGCGATGGGCTGGTGTGCCGAGCTTGGTCCGCAGTGGTCGCTCTATCTCGTCATCGGGGATACGGGCCATTCCCACGGCGTGGCATTCGAATCGTGAGCAGCTCGACGAGGCAATATCCATGCGTCAGCCGCCGCACCAAGGCCCGAGGGAGTAGCAGTGCTCGATAGTTTCGTGGCACTCGGTGACAGCTTCACGGAAGGACTCTGGGACGCGCGTCCTGACGGTTCGCTTCGCGGTTGGGCTGATCGGGTCGCGGAGACCCTTGCGCAGGACGTCACGGAATTCAGATACGCCAACCTGGCGGTACGCGGGCGAAAGCTCGACGAGATCGCTGATCATCAGGTTCCGCTCCTCGAGCGGCTCCAGCCCTCGCTCGTGTCGATCGGGGCGGGTGCGAACGACATCATTCGCACGAAGGCGAGTCCCGCTGAGCTGGGGAATCGATTTCATCGCATGCTCGGCCGGGTCAGCGATATGAACGACCGCGTGATCGTCTTCGCCGGCTTCGATCCGCGCGAGCGCATTCCCATGACCGGAGGCCCGGGCGAGCGCGCCCATGCCTATAACGAGTGCATTCGTCGCAGTGCCTCGCAGCTCGGCGCGACCCTCGTCGATCTGTGGAGCCTCCCTCGGCTCTACGAGGATCGCATGTGGGCACCTGATCGACTCCACCTCAGCAGTGACGGTCACGCTCTCGTGGCCGCTGCCGTGCTCTCGGCAGTCGGCAGACCGACGTCCTTCGCTGATCTTGTCGAGAATCCCGACTCTGAGCATCGACCACGCGGCTGGCTCTCGGCCCGCGCGGAGGATGCCCGTTGGTTGATCCAGGATGTGGCTCCCTGGGCCTATCGCGGCATGCGAGGGCGCTCCTCCGGCGACGGCCAGGAGCCGAAGCTGCCTGACTACGTAACCCTGTAGCCAGCGCGGTCAGTCGAGGTGGAGCGCCGCGAAGACATCCTGGTACGGCCCGATCACGTATGCCCTGTCCCCGACGCGAAGTGGAGCTGACCCGGCGCGTGCCTGCTCCAGGTCGTCATCCGCGCTTCGTCGCACGGCGATGACACGAATCGCTGGGCCTACATCGAGCGGCGCGATCCCTTCGAGGCGACTTCCGGGCACGACTGTTGCCCCGATCGCCATGAATAGTGAGGTGTCGAGGTAGAACGTGCCGAGTACCTCGAGTCCGAGGGTCTCACCGACGAACCAGGGCATGGCGAGCTCGGCAATGGAACGGGCGACTCCTGCATCAAGACCGGAGCCGATGACCCGAGCGAGATTTCGGCTGAAGACCCGAAGGGCGATAGGCACGTCGCGTTCGCCCAGGACTCCGCGAACGGCGAGGCCCATCTCGATATTGACGAGGTCATCGCTCGTCAGGATTGCCACTCCTGCGGCGCGCTCGATTCCGGCGGCCACCTGGGTCTCAGCGAGAGTGGCATCGCCGATCAGGACGGGAATTCGCGCGGCACGCATCTGCGGGATCAGCCGGCGCCCATCGCCACTGTCGATGACAGCGACCTCGTGCCCGGCGGCATGGAGATCAGCGGCCACCTTGCTGCCGACCGAGCCGAGCCCGATGACGACGATGTGATCGCGCATGCCGGTGAGTCGCTGACGACCGAGGGACTGCTCGAGACGCCGACTCACGAGTGCATTGGTGAGCAATGCGGTGGCGATGGCCACGAGGGCTGCGCCAAGCAGGATCAGCGCAACTGCCCACATCCGCAGCCACGTGGGCTGGTCGCGGAAGTAGAAGTCGCCAAATCCGACGGTGGCGATGGTCTCGGAGGTGAAGTAGATGGCATCCAGCGGATCCATGCGCGTGCCGTCAGGCTCCTGGTAGCCGGAGATGAGAATGACGAATGACGTGGCGAACAGCAACGCGAGCACGAGCGCTGCGATGCGAAAGGGTCGATCCACCGCATCGTTCATCGCGGCTACCAGCTCGCGCATGCGTCGGCGAAGATTCGGCCCACTGCTCATTTCGGGCCCGGTTGCGGGCTCGATCCCGTAGGCGCGGTAGTCCTGGAGGGTTCCGATCACGGTGATCGAGTCACCGCTTCTCACCGGGTGGTCATAGTCAGGGAGGTAAGTCGTCGTGCCGGAATCCGCAGGGCGGATCGCGATGGGAGTGAACTCGCTGCCCAGTGATCGCATGGTGCCCTCGCGGCGAGAGCTGATGGTGTCGATGATGAAATCGACGCCGCCGAGCGTGAGTTCGTGCGTTTCGCGGTTCAGGACTGTCTCGACGAAGGATGGCGAGGCGAGCGCGGCGACGTCGAGCACTGCCCCGGGCTGGGCAACCTCATGCAGGGCGCGGCTGACGGCGGAATTGGCGATTCGTACGACGATGCGGACTTCCGCGGAGCGGTCACGGACAAGAAGCGCGAGTCGGGTATTGCGCACGTCGTCATCCGTGACGCACAGAACTGCCAGCGCGGTAGTCACGGATGCGGCCGAGAGAGTGTCTTCGCTGTCGCCGTACCCGGCGAGATAGGTGATGCCCCAGCGCTGCAGATCCTCCTGCTCGGAGAGCGAGGCCTGTGAGTCGATGACGAGAACCCTGTGCCCGATCGACGAGAGCTGGCGCACGATGCGACGGCCCACACCGTGGAAGCCGAAGACAACGATGTGCCCGTTCGGTGGGCTCATGTCGCTCACGCAGTGCTCGCCTTCGTCGGGATCCAGGGCTCATCGTCGCATAGGAAGTGTGACGAAGTGGTCGTGAGTAACGCCTGACGAGCCGACCGACTGCCCCGATAATGGGGTGATCATCATGAGGAGGACACATGGCCAGGCTTCGCAGGCTTGAAGTGGACGAGCTCGACCCGCACATGGCCGAGTTGATCGCGGCTGACGACAAGTCATCGCTGGAGCTCGCGGTGTCCTCGATCCTCGGGCATCGCCCGGATCTCGCCGAGCCGTTGATCGCCTACACGCGCGCGCTGAAGAAGGGCCAGTTGCCCCGACGGCTCGTCGAGTTGGTGCGCCTGCGCATCGCCTTCCACAATCAATGCCGCAGCTGCATGGCGATTCGGTACGAGGATGCCTTCGCTGACGGTTTCAGCGAGGATCTCGTGTGCTCGCTCGAGAAGCCCTACGAGGCCGAGGATCTCAGCGATGCCGAGCGCATCGCGCTGAGGTACGCCGATCTCTTCGCCACGAATCACCTCGCGATCGACGATGCGCTCTATGCAGAGCTCGGCGAGCACTTCACGGAGGGCCAGATCGTCGAACTGGGCCTTCAGGTCGGCCTCTTCGTGGGCGTGGGGCGCCTCGCGGCCACCTGGCACATCGTCGAGGACCTCCCGGAGGCCTTCAAGTCACCCTCGTCGGCGCCGATCACCCCCTGGGGCAATGAGTCGGTGCGCATTCGCTGATTCCCGGATGGCATCCGGGGAGTCGCTCTCGGGGTGTGAGCGGCATCGCCTCGAGTTCGAGCCGATACCACCACTGAGAGCAAGGAGGGTTCGATGACGTATCCCAAGGCCGTGGACGACGAGGCACGCGTCGACTACTTGCGGTCCCTGGGTGTCCTCGACACGCCTTCGAGTCCTGTCCTGGACTGCATCGTCGACATGTGCCGCGACATCTTTCAGGTCCGAGTCGCGAACATCTCACTGGTGGATGCGGATCGGCAGTGGTTCAAGGTGATCCGAGGACTCGACGTATGCGAGACACCGCGCGATCTTGCCTTCTGCAATTACACGATTCTCGGAACCGACGTATACGAAGTGCCTAATGCACTTCTGCATCCTCAGTTGCGCACGAATGCGCTCGTCATCGGCGATCCTTACATCCGCTACTACGCC
Organism: Actinomycetes bacterium; assembly: GCA_024639145.1. Taxonomy (GTDB): domain Bacteria; phylum Actinomycetota; class Actinomycetes; order S36-B12; family S36-B12; genus CAIKZY01. The sequence goes on from JAHEIZ010000010.1 coordinate 12,944, forward strand.
GGTGCGCCCCTCGTCCACGAAGGAGTCACCCTCGGTGCGCTCTGCCTCATTGACTTCGAGCCCCGTTCGCCACTGACTGCGCGGGAGAGCAGCATCCTCACCGGCCTTGCCTCGCTGGTGGTCCGTGAGATCGAGGTTCAGCGGCAATTGGCCGAGATTGAGGCTGCCGGCTCGGATCGGAGGGGCTCATGAACTCCGAGCCCGATCGGATGCGCTTCATCTTCAGCAACCTTCACGAAGCCGTGCTCGTGGAGGATGAGAACCGCGCAGTGAAATACGCGAATGAGGCGTTCAGTCGGCTCTTTGCGCCGGGGGTGAGCCCCGAGCAGCTCGTCGGTGCCGACTGCGACGCTGCTGCGGTCGCCTCTGCTCCGATGTTCGTCGATGCACCCGGTTGGCTCACCCGCACTCGGGCAATCGTGGCCGCCCAGCATTCCGTGCAGGGCGACATCTGCGTCTTGGCCGACGGGCGAGTGCTCGAAAGGGATTACTTCCCCCGACTTGTCGACGGCGTGGTCGTCGAGCAGATGTGGGTGTATCGCGATACTTCGGTTCAGTCGACCGAGAGCGAAACCGGCTCGGATGTCAACGACCAGGATTCGAGCTACCGCGGGTGGGAAGCGGCTGCAGAGAAGCTGGCGCAGCGGATCCGACTCGACGGTGACAGCTGCCAGGCATCCGTGGTTCTCGTCAAGCTCCTGGTTCTCGAACGAGTCAACAGTGAATTCGGCTACCGCGCCGGTGATGAACTCATCAGCGACGTGCTGTCCGAGCTTCGCGACCTCTTCGGCGAGACCTATGTCGAGCGCGTGCGGGGCGCGACCTTCGCCGTGGTCGTCCAGGGGCAGGAGCCCGCTGAAGTCTTCTCGCGGGTACGCGGCAGGCTCGATCTCAGCCGTCCGGTCGGCCAGCAGATCATGCTGCTGCGATACGTGCTCGGTGCTGCGCACGGTTCGGCGGCAAGCGCCGCCGAGATCGAGGCACTCCTCGGTGATGCATTCACTGCGCTGAGCGAGGCGATCGTGACCTTCGCTGATGTCGTGTGCGACGAAGAGCTGCGCACGCGCTCCGGCATGCGCTTCGACATCGAGGCTCGATTGCAGCCGGCATTGGAGAGTGGAGAGTTCGAGCTCTTCTTCCAGCCGATCAAGGAACTCACGACGATGAAGGTCGTCGGCGCGGAATCCCTGATCCGATGGCGTCACACTGAGCGGGGTTTCATTCCCGCTGCCGAGTTCATCCCCATCATCGAGAAACTGGGCCTCGCGGCATTGGTGGACCGCTGGGTCATCGATCGCGCATGCGCAGATCTCCCGCGCCTCGCCGACCATGGCATCATGCGCGTGGGCATCAACCTGAGCCCGCAGACGTTTGCCTCCGGGCATGACGTTCTGCAACTCCTCCTCGACGCGATCGCGCGGCACGGCGTTGCCCGGGAGCAGCTCGTCATCGAGATCACCGAGACCGCGGTGACGGCGAATGTCGCGCGCACGGTCGAGGTCATGCGCGGGCTCCACGAAGCCGGCTTCGAGATTGCGATCGACGACTTCGGTGTTGGTGCCTCAAGCCTTGGCCTGCTCAAGGATCTGCCCTTCGACTATCTCAAGCTCGACAAGAGTTTCATCGATGATGTCGAGCAGGAACGCGTCCAGGGGCTTATTAAGGCCATGTGCGTCATGGCGGGGATCCTCGGTGGTGAGGTGGTGGCCGAGGGAATCGAGGATCTGCACCAGCTCGAGATCCTGCGCGCCTGCGGGGTTCAGATGGGCCAGGGGTATTACCTCGGTCGCCCGGAGCCGGTGACCGGCCGCACATAGCGCGAGTACCCAGACATGAGGAAGGGGCGGGATGCGATGCATCCCGCCCCTTCTCGCTACTGCTACTGAGCGACCTTGCCGGTAATGGCGATCGTCGCCACGACCGTGCCCTTGGCATCGGTGATCGTTGCCGTGGCACTGCCCTCGCCCACGCCGATGACGCCCGGGTACTCCGGAGTCGGTCCATCGGTCGACGCGATAGCGACCATGTCGTTGTCAGTGGTCACGGTGTACTCGCCCTTGGGAAGACCATCGATCAGTGCGCCGGCGCCAGGCTCGAGCGTGATCTCGCTGCTGCCCGGCTTCAGAACCTGCGGGCCCTCATTGCCCGGCGCATTGTCGGCGTTGGGATTGAAGACCTGAATGAGGTACTGGCTAATGACCTCGCCGCCGTTGTCCGTGGCGTCGCCATTGAAGACCAGGATGCGCGAGCCGCCGAGACCTACCGCGGTGAGACCGGCGACTGTCGTGACACCGTTCTCGGTGCCTTGCTGAGTCGGCTCGACGGCCTTCGGGTTCGACGACTCGATCACGATGCGGTTGTTGGCATCATCGGCAGGCAGGCCGCTGAATGTTGCGTGCTGCCCGATCATCAGTGAAATCGACTGGCCATTCATCTCAGGGGTGATGTCGACGGGCGCCCAGGTGCTCGGATCGCCCCCGACCATGGAGCCCGCGGGGCTGGCCGAGGCGGCTGCCTCGGAGGCTGCCGGGCTCGCGGTGGTGCTGCCGGATGAGCTGCTGGAGCAGCCGGCCAGGAGAGCGATTGCGGCTGCGCCCGCTGCGGCGACTGCGATGGCAGTGGTGGTGGAGCGCTTCATGATTATGCCTCTCATAGAAAACTGTTACGTAGGTTCTTACCCGGTGGTGCAGCGGCTAAACATGACGCCGGTGTTCAGCAGTGCCAGCGACCGCCGGCCCAGTGCGCCGCACCGGCCCCGGTGTGCTCCCAGTTGTGGATCGTGCTGAAGGCGGCGTCCTGCCAGTAGCGGGGCCACGTGTTCATGGGTGACTTGCGCAGCTTCTCGAGAATGCGCTTGGCACGCTCCTCACCGAGGAGGGCCTTGTGCTCCTTGAGCATCATCCAGGTCACGCCACGGGCAAGCTCGGGGGAGACCTGGTACGCGCCGCGGTACTTACGCGTGGGGTTGATGGCGGTGTAGCGGCCTTCGCTCTCGCGGATGACGATGCACTTGCGGCGCTTCTCGACGGAAGCCCGGTAGTACTTGCCGCGGTAGAGGCTCGGCTCGTAGCCTTTGAGGTCTCGAGTTCGGGACGACTCGGTGGTGAAGTAGGCGAATTGGGCCTGTCGGATGGCCTGCTGCTGCATGGCGATCTGGCGGGCGGTGGGAACTGCCTGCGGAGCGACGACGGCCTGCTCGACCGTCATGGCCACCGTCGTCTCGGGAAGCTCGGCTGCTGCCGATGTGGCCGACCAGGCTGCCGCGCCGATTCCGACCAGGGCGAGGGTGCTGGCTCCGAGCGCAACGGAGCGCCGGCGAATCCGAAGTGATCTCACGAGTCCTCGTTCGGGCGGGCCGGCCGGCCTGCCGCCGTGATCCAGATGCCCGCGCTCCCGGGTCTCTTTCCACCCGGTCTCGCTACCAACCCCTGCATGAGTGAGGACGATTCACACGCCTTGCACTGAGCCATGCAGGTGATCCGCCGAAGCGGGGATCACGCACCCCTGGGGGCCTAAAAAGGCTATGCAGCGCAACAACTTTCCGCAAAAGCACGTTACCCGCGACACGCCCGACGCGTGACTTCGACCGCCCGAATTGCCCTGAAATGCGGCGTGACATAGACAACGTTGTCTCGTGGCCTCCCTGTGACATGGATCACCGCCTCATAGAGGTACTTGACGTGCTTGTCCCCCCTTCGAGCGCTCGGGATTGTTTCGCGCACCCCGTCGTGCTCAGCCGGGGCCGCGACCTTCAGGGATGTCGAGGCACCTAATGTGCGGCGAGTCAGATAGGTAAAGCCAATTGCTGCGTTAGTTGCGAATGATTTGCGCTATTGCTCCACGCTTCCTAGCGTGGGCATCGCACCACATGGTGCACACACCACGAGGAGTCAACGAATGTCGATCATCAACACGGAGATCAAGCCCTTCGAGGCCGTCGCCTACCGCAAGGGCGAGAAGGATTACGTCACGGTCACCGATGCTGACGTCCGCGGCAAGTGGAGCGTCTTCTTCTTCTACCCCGCAGACTTCACCTTCGTCTGCCCCACCGAGCTCGGCGACATGGCCGATCTCTACCCCGAGTTCCAGAAGCTCGGCGTCGAGATCTACAGCGTCTCGACCGACACCCACCACGTGCACAAGGCATGGGCCACCGCATCCGACACGATCGGCAAGATCGGTTACTTCATGATCGGTGATCCCAGTGGCACCATCACCAACAACTTCGAGAACATGCGCCCCGGTGCAGGCCTCGCTGACCGTGGCACCTTCCTCGTCGATCCCGACGGTGTCATCCAGTACCTGGAGATCACCCCGGAAGGCGTCGGCCGCAATGCTGCCGAACTGCTCCGCAAGATCAAGGCCGCGCAGTACGTGCGCAACCACCCGGGCGAGGTCTGCCCGGCCAAGTGGGAAGAGGGCGAAAGCACCCTCGCGCCGTCGATCGATCTCGTCGGCAAGATCTAGTTCCCCCCTCGTGGTGGGGGTCCGGGCTTCGGCCCGGACCCCATCCACCTCGCACGCCATCGCACCGAAACCAGGAGTAACCCATGCTTGATGCAGCCATCACGGCGCAGTTGAAGACGCACCTCGAGAAGGTCGTCTTCCCGATCGAGCTGGTCGCCTCACTCGACGACAGCCCGAAATCCGCAGAGCTCGCCGGCCTTCTTGATGAAGTTGCCGCGCTCTCCGAGATGATCACCGTCACCAGCGGCGACAACGAGCGCCGTCCTTCCTTCGCGATCGCCCGCACCGGCACCGATATTTCGGTGCGCTTCGCCGGTATTCCGATGGGTCACGAGTTCACCTCCTTCATCCTGGCGCTGCTTCAGGTCGGCGGGCACCCGTCAACAGCCGCGACAGAGACCCTTGATCAGATTCGCGATCTCGACGGCGACTACCACTTCGAGACGTACTTCTCCCTGACGTGCCAGAACTGCCCCGATGTCGTGCAGGCACTCAATCTCATGAGCGTCATCAATCCGCGCATCACGCACGTCGCCATCGACGGCGCGCTGTTCCAAGATGAGGTCGAGGCGCGCCAGGTGCTCGCGGTTCCCGCGGTCTTCCTCAACGGCGAGATGTTCGCCTCGGGCCGGATGAGCCTGGAAGAGATCCTCGCCAAGGTCGACACGGGCGCTGCGGATCGTGCGGCCGCACGAATTGACGAGAAGGACGCGTTCGACGTACTGGTCGTCGGCGGAGGTCCCGCAGGCGCCGCCGCCGCGATCTACGCCGCTCGCAAGGGCATCAGCACCGGTGTCGTGGCCGAGCGCTTCGGCGGTCAGGTTCTCGACACCATGGATATCGAGAACTTCATCTCGATCCAGCGCACCGAGGGCCCCAAGCTCGCCACGGCGCTCGAGCAGCACGTGCTCGAGTACGGCGTAGACCTCATGAACACTCAGAAAGCTGCGCGCATCACCCCGGCGGGAAGCGACGGTCTCGTCGAGGTGCGCCTGGAGAGCGGCGCGACCGTGAGGTCGAAGACGGTGGTGCTCTCGACCGGCGCACGATGGCGATCGATGAACGTGCCCGGCGAGCAGGAGTACCGCAATAAGGGCGTCACCTACTGCCCGCACTGCGATGGTCCGCTCTTCAAGGGCAAGCGAGTCGCGGTGATCGGCGGCGGCAACTCCGGCGTCGAGGCAGCGATCGACCTCGCCGGCGTGGTCGCGCACGTGACCCTCATCGAGTTCGACGGCCAGCTCCGTGCCGACGAGGTACTTCAGCGCAAGCTGCGCAGCCTGCCGAATGTCGACATCATCGTCAGCGCACTCTCGACCGAGGTGCTCGGAGATGGCTCCAAGGTCACCGGGTTGACCTACACCGACCGCACTGACGAGAGCTCTCACGAGCTCGCACTCGACGGAATCTTCGTCCAGATCGGCCTGTTGCCGAATACTGAATGGCTCGAGGGCTCGATCGAGCTCTCGTCGCGCGGCGAGGTCGTCATCGACGATCACGGTCGCACGTCGATGCCCGGTGTCTTCGCGGCAGGCGACTGCACCACGGTGCCGTTCAAGCAGATCGTGATCGCACTCGGCGCGGGAGCGACCGCCGCACTCAGTGCCTTTGATCACCTGATTCGCACCTCTGCACCGGCCGAGGTCACTGTCTGATCCGAGCACGTCGCTGACGTCGTGGGGCCTCCCTAGACTGGGGTCCCCACGACGTCAGGATTCCCATGCGCACCAGGACACTCGGCACGTCACTGATCGTCTCCGAGCAGGGCCTCGGTTGCATGGGCATGAGTGGCAACTACGGAGTTCGCGACGATGCCGAGTCTCGCGCCACGTTGCACCGGGCACTTGATCTCGGCGTCACCTTCTTCGACACTGCTGATATCTACGGTCCGTACATCAACGAGGAACTCCTCGGCGCTGCCCTTGGCTCGGTGCGCCCAGAGGTCGTTATTGCGACCAAGTTCGGGCACGAGGTCACGCCCGAGGGAAAGATCCGAATCAACGGTCGGCCCGAATACGTGCGCGCCGCATGCGATGCGTCACTTCGTCGACTCAACACCGACTACATCGACCTCTACTACCAGCATCGGGTCGACCTCGACGTACCCGTAGAGGAAACCTGGGGAGCGATGAAGGAGCTCGTCGATGCGGGCAAGGTGCGCACTCTCGGCATCTCCGAGGCAGCACCTGACACCATTCGACGTGCGCACGCGGTTCATCCCGTAACAGCGATCCAAAGTGAGTACTCACTGTGGACTCGTGATGTCGAACGCAATGGGGTGCTCGATGTCGCTCGGGAGCTGACCATCGGATTCGTCCCGTTCTCACCCCTCGCGCGAGGGTTTCTCTCCGGTGCGATCACCAGTCTCGATCAACTGCCGGAGAACGACTATCGCCGCGGCAATCCGCGCTTCCAGGGCGCGAACCTCGATCACAACCTGACGTTGGTGCGTGGAGTGGAAGAACTCGCCGCCGAGAAGGGGATCAAGCCAACCCAACTCGCCTTGGCCTGGGTACTCGCCCAGGGCGACGACATCGTCCCGATTCCGGGCACCAAGCGCGTGGCCTACCTCGAGGAGAATCTCGCCGCCTCGGACATCGACCTGACCGACGCCGATCGCGCTCGACTCGAGAACCTGTTCGGCCCGGATTCCGTGGCCGGCCCCCGGTATCACGACATGTCCCACATATATGTCTGAGCATGTCCCCTGTATTGACATGAACATTTATTCGGACGAAACGGACTGCTCATGAATTCCCGACCGATACTCAGCACATGAGTGCAGTGGGGAACAGAGTCGAGGCACGCGTACTGACAACCCAGGGCTCTCGCGTGCGGTGGTTTCTAGGCCTAGTCGTGCCGCTGGCATTCATCGCGCTCATCCTCCTGGCCGACTCGGCTGAGGGACCCAAGACCGCGTACGTGGGCGTGCTCGCCGTCGTGCCGATGTTCTCCGCCATCTTCGCGCGTCCGGTCATGACCGCATCCGTGGCCGTGATCACCTGGCTCTGTGCCTTTGCCTTCGGTCACCTCGCGACGGACGGCAATGTCACCGCGCAGACCGTGCGTCTTTTCATCATCGCCGGGGTCGGCATCATCGCGATCCTCGCGTCGATGCTGCGCACGCGGCGCGAGGAGCAGCTCATCAATGCTCTCATTCGCGCCTCGCAGGCGGAGGACATCAAGGCTCAGGCCAGCACTGATTTCCTCACCGGGCTACTGAACCGTCGCGGGCTGCTCGAGCAGATCGACGCGAAGGGCAAGGCAGATCGATCGCTCGCGATCATCGACTGCGATGACCTGAAGAAGGTCAACGACGAATTCGGGCACGTCGCAGGCGATGAGTACATCCAGGCCATCGGCGGGCGCCTGCTCAGCAACGTCTCCAAGAGTGACCTCGTCGGCCGGTGGGGTGGCGATGAGTTCCTGGTCGTGCTCGACCTCCCGCAGGATCAAGCTGAGGCCGTACTCACTCGCGTGCATCGAAAGGTGATCGAGCGTCCGATCTCCACCGGCGCTGGCCTCGTTCCGTCGGCATTCTCGCTCGGGCTCACGGGCTGGCCCGCGGGGGAGGCCCTCGATCTCGCCCTCGCTCGAGCCGACAAGGCGCTCTACGCAGCCAAGGACGCCGGGCGCAATCGAATCGCCACATCCGCGGCGTGACCCGCATTTGAGGGACAGCCCGCGGTGGGTTTCGGGGGTTAGGCACGCTTAGGCTTTCACCATGCGCCGCACACTCATTGCTGTCTCGTCCCTCGCCCTGGTTACTGCCGGGGCGTTCGTCCTTCCCACGGTCTCGCAGGCTGTCTCCGGCACCGGCGTGTACGGCGTCTGGACAGCAACGGCCGGAGTCGGCGGCACGGGTGACGTGAACTTTCCCGGCACGACCTTCCCTGCAGCGACGTTCACCTCAACCGTGGGCACTCAGTCCGTAGCATCGAGTGCAACGCTGACCGGCACCACTCCTTTCGGCCAGGTCTACGGCACATCTAGTGGAAAGAGTTACCTTTCCGTGGGTGTTCCGAACACCCCAGGCACAGTGACGCTCAACTTCGCCACTGCGCCGACGGCCGGTATTTGGGGATTCGCGCTCGGTGATATTGATGCCGAGTCTGTGACGATCACCGCACGTGATGCATCGGGCAGCCCGCTCAATGTCGCCGGTTGGTTCAAGCAGTCCTTCAATTACGTCACTGGCCAGACTGACGTGCCCACCTGGAATGCCGGCACGGGCACGATCGCGGGCAATGTCAACGACACCAATGGCGCGAGTGCCTGGTTCAGTCCGACGAGCGCGGCGAAGACGATTACCTTCACCTCGACCAAGTTGAGCGGAATCCCGAGCTACCAGATCTGGATAGCCACGGATCGCCCCTCCGCCACGGCGTCGGCGGCCGCGACCACCGCGAGCCCCTCAGCGTCGGCGACCTCCAGTGCTTCCGCGACTCCGACCGACACCGCATCAGTCACCGCGTCAGCCACGTCGAGCGCGTCCGCTTCGGTGAGCTCATCGGCGAGCCCGAGCGAGACTGCCGTGGAGGTGTGCACCAGCACCGACACTGCCCTTGTGAACGGTAGCTTTGAGCAGCCGTCGATCCCGGCAAAGTCGTACCGGCAGGTAGTCGATACCGAGGTGCCGGGCTGGAACACCACGGCAACCGACAAGAAAATCGAGATTTGGTCCAACGGCTACGGCGGGGTCAACTCACCGTCCGGAAACCAGTTCGCCGAGCTCAATGCCACCCAGGATTCAGAGCTCTACCAGGTTGTCGACACCGTGCCCGGCCAAAAGCTCGTCTGGTCGCTCTACCACCGTGCACGCGGTGCCGGAGCAGCGGGCGACACGATGTTCGTGAACATCGGGGCGCCGACCGCGAAGCCCGATTCGGTCACGACTATCAATGACGCACTGCCCGCCGGCTGGGTATTGCATACCGGAACCTACGTCGTGCCTGCAGGTCAGACCACGACCCGCTTCGGATTCGAGTCAGGACCAACCGCATCGAAGAACAAGAGCATCGGCAACTTCCTCGATCACATCTTCTTCACTACGGAGTCATGCATCACTCCGGAGGCAACCACTCCGCCCGTGAATCCCCCGGTCGCAACGCCGACCCCGACTCCGACGGTGACCCCGAAGCCAACCGAGACCATCACTCCGGATCTGCCGGAGCCGATCCCGGCACCGATTGGCGAGACCATCACCATCACCCCGGCCGATCTGCCCGGTGTGCCTGAGGATTCGACCATCGTCGACGTGAAGAAGCCCGATCACGGTGATGCCGTTGTCGACAACGGTCAGGTGCTCTACACCCCGGAGCCGGGCTACGAGGGTCCGATTGAACTCGTCATCATCGTCGAGGAGCGTGACGGCACCGTGGTTGCTGTCGATGTTCCGCTGGAAGCGGGTAAGGATCAGCACGCTGTGAACCTGACCCTTCCCGATGAACTGCACAGGGGCACGAACGTCGTGCTTGCAACCCCGATTCGCACCAATGCCAAGCAGACCGCGAAGTCCACGGTCACCTGCATCCCGGTCAACCGGATGAAGTCATTCGGTGACATCGTGGCTTGTCGCGTGGAGCGCTCGGGTGGCAAGGTAATCGTGAAGGCCAGTTCCTCGGCCAGGGTCACCGTGACTCTCACGGCTCCCGCAAAGGGCAAGTACCTGGCCTATCGCGAGGTTGCTACTTACCGCATTCGCTAGCGGCAACTATCGGCGGCGAGTGTCGTGTGCTCGAGTAAGCATTACGAGCGAGGCGATGACGCCGTCGAGCTCGTCGCGACTCAAAGGTCCGGGCTCGGCGTGCACGAGCACGGCCATCGTCTCGCGAGCGATCGATGATGCACCTTCGGTGTTTCCTCGCTCGGCGTGAGTGATGGCCGCCGCCCATCGGGCCAGAGCTCGCCATAGCGAGCGCTCGGGCTCAGGGCAGCAACGCCATCGGATCTCGAAGGTCTCATGGGCGTGAAAGGGCATGTCATGCTCGAGAAATCCCATGGCCTCGCGCCACGCGGTTTCTGAGTCGATCTCCTCGCGTTCGACTATTCCCGGAACAACGTCCGGGGAGTTCGCATCGACCGGGCGGCCGAGTCGATCACGCGCTCGGGTCAACGCGTCAGCGGGGGATTCGACGGGACGAAGCTCTTCAGCTGGTCGTAGAGCGCAGGCACGGCGGCGATGATGTTCCCGCCGTGATGCAGACCGTTGTCACGGATGAAGTCATTCGTGCGGCCACCGGCCTCCTGCACGATGAGCAGCCCCGCAAGGCAGTCCCACGCGTTGATGTGGTGCTCGATGTAACCGATGAGTGCTCCGCTGCCGACGTAGCAGACGCCGAGGGCACCGGAACCGTTGCGGTGGTACATCCCGCCGCTCTCGAGCAGGCCGGTCATCATCGAGATGAGGTCAGCCGGAGAGGTGCGAGTCGAGTATCCGACGCTGACGATGCCGTCGTCGAGGGTCTTGGCCTCGCGCACGTGAATCGTCTTGCCATTGAGGGTGGCTCCCTTGCCCTTCTGGGCGGCGAAGAACTCATTACCGGCCGGGCTGAAGACAAGTCCGATGAGCATGTCCTCGCCGCTGATGAAGGCGATCGATACGCACCAGCTCATCATGCCCATCAAGAAGGGCTGCGTTCCGTCGATGGGATCGACGACCCAGATGCCCTCGGCTCCGTCGATACCGGTCGGGCCGGTCTCCTCGCCGAAGAAGGCGTCCTCGGGAAAGCGCGCCTTGATGGCGTCCTTGATGAGCACCTCGGTGTTGTAGTCAGCCTCGCTGACGAAATCCTGGGGACCCTTGCTCTTGATGTCGAGGGAATCGAGAGAGTTGAAGTAGGTCATCGCGAGTGCTCCGGCCTCAGCGATCAGGGTCTTGCCGAATTCGAAGCGATCGTCGATGTCCTGCTGAGTCAATGCCATGGTCTCAGCCTACGGGAGTCTCTCGGCGCTCAGTCGCGCCAGAGCCAGGCCGCTCCGCGCACTCCGCTTGAATCCCCGTGCACTGAGCGCACGATCGGCGTGTGGAAGACGGGGGAGAACGTGTACTGCCCGATCTTCGCGGGCAGATCGTCGTAGAGCTCGTCGATATTGCTCATGCCGCCACCCATGACGAACACGTCGGGGTCGAGGGTGTTCACCACGACCGAGAGCCCGCGACCAACGCGATCGATCCAGCGCTCGTAGTTAGCCATCGCCCGTGTATCACCGGCGCGCTTGAGTTCCATGATCTCGGCCGGCTTCAGGTCGGCACCGCCATGGCGAATGAAATCGCGCGTGAAGCTGTAGCCCGAAAGCCAGGTCTCGATGCAGCCGCTCTTGCCGCAGTAGCACGGGTCGCCGGGCTGCTCGTCTGCGTGAGCGAGTGGCAGCGGGTTGTGCCCCCAATCGCCGGCGCTGTTGTTCGGGCCGTGATGTGCGCGACCATTGATCGAGATTCCTGCGCCCGTCCCGCTTGCGATGATGACGCCGAAGACCACGTTGTAGCCCGCTCCGGCACCATCTGTCGCCTCTGAAGCAGCGAAGCAATCAGCGTCATTCACCACGCGGATAGGGCGATCGATCACGCGCTGCAGATCAGCTTCGACCGGCTGGCCGTTGATCCAGGTGGAGCTTCCGCCCTTGCCCAGGCGACTGATCGGCTCGAGAGACCCCGGGATACCGATTCCGATGGAGCCTGTTCGGCCGGTAGTTGTCTCGGCCTCATCTATCAGCTCGCGCACGGTACGAAGGCAGCCCTCGTAATCTCCACGCGGGGTATCGCGCCGGATGCGCAGCAGCTCGGTGCCATCAGGCTCGAGCGCCACGACCTCGATCTTCGTGCCGCCCCAGTCGACGCCGATCAGCATTGCTCAACTCCGCTCACGTGGTGGTGGGGAGAGTATGGCGCAGAGCCTCGATCAGGCGGCGGTGAACCAGCGTCGGGCAGAAGGAGCCCGAGTGAGCAGGAGAAGCACGATGGTGAAGCCGACAAGGAGGATTGCCTGCCAGTTCACGAAGACGGTGAGGAGGCTGTCGCCGATGATCACGAACCACATCGCGGCGAACGCCTTCCGCGAATGCAGCGTGGTGAAGCGCGAGATCAGTACATGGGCTCCGCCCAGAACAACGCCGACGATAAGAACCGCCCAGGGGCGATTCCCGTCGACGAAGGCACCGATGATGCTGGAGATCCAGAACAGCACGCCGATGGCGGCGAGAACATGGATGGTGATGATCGGGGCGGGGCCGAAGCGGCCACTGTCGGAGTTCATGACTGCACGATAAGGGGACCAGGCCGACCATGGGTGCGATGTCACGTTCGTGCCGTGCCTCTTCGCGTGCTGAACGTATGCTCATTTCATGACTCGATCCTCCGTCGTGCGCACCCTGGCCGCCTCGATTGCTGCTACTGCTCTCCTTCTCTCAGGTGTTGCTGCGGCTCCTGCCGCCTCGGCAGCATCGAGCGGGTCTGCGTCGTGGGGCTGGGGGCAGCTTCATCTCAAGACGCTCAAGCCTTGGCAGATGTCGGTTCTTCGAGATGCCCTGGTGTCTGCGCAGCCGGCGGCGATGGCCGATGCACGTCGGCAGGCCCTTGCGCTGCTCGTGACTTCGGGTGCGGTCACTCCCAGCCAGGCCGATCTGCTTGCAGCTGTGAACACTCAGTCTGCAGTCAATGCTCTGGTTGCCTCGGGGGACTTCACCAAGCAGCGGGCAGCAGCCGTTACCCAGGTGATCAAGGGTTATTCGCGCACGCAGGCCCGCTACTCCGCGGCCAAGTTCGCGCTCGAGCTGCTGACCTCGACTGGGCTTCTCAATCACGCGCAAGCAGAAGAGGTTCGTGCGCAGCTAGTGAATATTCACTGACGTGTTGTCCACGCTTTCTGCAGGGAAGAGTTAGGCAAGTCTCCGCCGTCAGTGCGCAGGTTGGCGCTCAGGCAGATCTGTCTCGGATTAATCCGCTCGGAGTGAATTCACGTGCGGTGGCGAGGGGATGCCGATTCCGGATCACGCGGAAAGGCTACGCCACGGTGATCCGTGCCGAGCAGTTCAGCGCTCACTCGGCGACCGTGGCTCGAGTTCGGCGCCAGCCGGACTTTCAGGAGGCGAGTTGATCCAGTTCTGCCATCGTGGCGTCGTCGAGATCGACGAGGGCGGCGGCGCAATTCTCCTCGAGGTGCGCGATCGAACCAGTGCCGGGGATTGGCAGCATGACCGGCGAGTGCCGCAGCAGCCAGGCAAGCGCAACCTGACCCGCGGTGGCACCCACGCGAGCAGCGATCGTGGAGAGCGGGCTATCGGCTGCGACTAGCTCTCGGCCTCCGAGGGGGAACCACGGAATGAAGCCGATGCCGTGCTCCTCGCTGTATTGCAGCAGCTCCTCGCTGCTGCGTGCACCGACGTTGTAGTGGTTCTGCACGCTGACTACATCGAAGTACTCGCTTGCCGCGCGGACGTCGTCGACCGACACCTCGGAGAGGCCGACGTGCCGGATCAGGCCCTCGCGCTGCAACTCTGCGATCTCGCCGAACTGCTCGGCCATTGGCACGTGCGGGTCGATGCGGTGAAGCTGCCAGAGATCAATGCGTTCGACACCGAGTCGGCGCAGGGACATCTGCACGCACTGGCGCAGATACGCAGGTCGACCGACCGGCTCCCATTGATCGGGGCCCTGTCGCGTCAGACCACCCTTGGTCGCGATGATGACGTTGTCGTAGGGATGAAGCGCCTCGCGGATCAGGTTCTCGCTGACATCAGGCCCATAAGCATCGGCTGTATCGATGAAGTCGACGCCCAACTCAACACATCGGCGGAGCACCGAGATCGCGGTGTCGTGATCGTGTGGATCACCCCAGATGCCAGCCCCCGTGATGCGCATGGCGCCGAACCCGAGCCGGCGAACGGTGAGCGGGTCGGATCCCTTCGCGCCGAGGGTGAAGGTACCGCTGGACACACATGGCTGAACGGTCTCGGTCATGTCCCTATTTAAGCCTGAGTTGAAGTCGACCGTGCGGTCCGCTGCCTCGCCGATGAGGTCGCGCACGGTGTGCAGGGGGGTATCCTCATGTTCTTCGCAACCGCCCTCGCATTCGGCTACTCCAGTTGGTCGCCGTGTCGCGGTGAGGCGAGCGATGATGATCACGAGAAGCAGGGGAGCACGGCATGAAGGCCTGGCAGTTCACCGCGACGCATCAGCCACTGGTCCGCGTCGACATCCCCGAGCCGGTCGCCGGCCCTGGTGAGGTGGTCATTGACATTCACGCCGCAGGCCTGTGCCATTCCGATGTCGGTGCGATGACTGATGAGGCCTGGATCGACTACATCAATCCGAAGCCGATGGTGATCGGGCATGAGATCGCCGGAGTCGTGAGCGCAGTCGGCGAGGGTGTGAGCGATGTTCGAATCGGTGACCGTGTGGGTGTGTGCCCGAGCAACGGGCACGGTGCGCCCGGTTATGCCCGTAATGGCGGCTTCACAGAGAAGCACGTGTGCCTCGCTGATGATGTCGTCCTGATGCCTGAGGGGCTGAGCTTCGGCCTCGCGGCCCTCGGCACTGACGCCGGCATGACCTCGTATCACGCGATGGTCACGCGCGGCGAGGCGAAGGCGGGCATGAAGGTCGGTGTCATCGGTCTGGGCGGTCTTGGTCAGATCGGCGCGCGCGTTGCTGTCGTGCGCGGTTGCGAGGTGCATGTCGCGGAGGTCAACGAGGCCGTGTGGCCGATGGCGCGCGAGATCGGTGCGACGTCTGTCGTGAAGGATGTTCTCGAGTGGAAGGATCAGGGCTTCGACCTGATCGTCGACTACGCCGGCTACGGCACCACCACGGCCAACGCGATCAAGGCTCTGCGCAAGCAGGGCCGTGTGGTGCTGGTGGGCATGGCACGCATGGAGATTCCGCTGCAGACCATGGACATGATTCACAAGCAGGCTGAGATCAGAGGTTCCTCGGGCGGCACCAAGAAGGACATTGCCGAGGTGTACGAGCTTCTGGCCTCGGGCGAGGTGGCACCGGCCGTGACCGCGATCGGGTTCGATGACATTCCCGCGGGACTCGAAGATCTTCAGCATCACCGAATGACCGGTCGTCTCGTCGCCATTATTCGTTCATAGCTCGCCCCGTCACCGCGCTGACTGCGCATCGCACCCGCCTGCCCGCCAGACTTATAAGGCGGATCAGGGGGGTGCTGCATTGAAGTGACCCCGAGATGATTCGAACATCCGACACGAGGTTTAGGAAACCTCTGCTCTATCCCCTGAGCTACGGGGCCGGGGGCTCACATTCTGCCCTAATGCGAGGGCGTTGCCTGAGCCTGGCCGCCTGTGGGCTCCATGGCCTCGATCTGGGCGTAGAACGCCTCCTCCTTGCTCTTGCCGGGGAAGCGGACGAGCACGAGCACGAGACCAATGAGGGTCATGGCCAGGGCCACCACAATGGCGACACTCTTTCCGTCGGTGAAGGCCTGTGATGCCGCCGAGAGAATGTCGGTGGAGTACTGCGGATACTGCTGCGCGACGTCAGCTGCGCTGGTGAACGATCCGGTCAGCTGATCAGAGACCTGATCGGTGATCTGTGACGCCTCATCGGAGGGTGCGGCCGAGATCGACGACAGCATGTGGCTGGCATAGGCGGCGGCGAGGAGGCCACCCATGAGCGCTTGCAGGATCGCACCACCGAAGTCACGGGTGAGGTCGAGGAATGACGAGCCCATGCCGCCGCGGCTCGGCGGCACCGATGACATGAGCGCGCGCGAGGCGGAAGTTGAGGCCAGGCCGACACCTAGGCCCATGAAGGTGTAGGCGGCGAGAATCCAGCCGAGCGGGGCCTGATCTGTCCAGGTAATGAGCATCAACGTGAAGGCCAGGGCAACGGACCCAAGGCCGAGCATGAAGGTGAACTGCGAGCCGTTGCGGCTGATGAGCTTTCCGCCGAGGGCGCCGCCCAGCGCGGTGAAGATGGCTGCAGGAAGCACGACCTCGGCCGCCTGGAAGGTGGTGTAGCCGAGCACGTTCTGGGTGAACTGCTGGCCGATGAACATCGCGCCAATGAGCGAGCCGAAGGTGATTGCTCCGGCCACGAATGCGACCCAGAATGTTCGCGCCTTGGCGAGGGGGAGCGAGATGAGCGGCCGGGGTGCCTTGGTCTGTCGCCAGAAAAAGAGAGCGAGAGCGATAAGGGCGCTGAAGAAGAGAGCGAACCAGCCCGGGGTGAAGCCCTTGTCGGCAATCTCGATGCTGAGCACGAGCCCGCCCACGCCGAGCACCGAGAGTATGCCGCCGAGATGATCGACGCGGAATTTCTCCTCGCTGGCGTGCCAGGGCAGAACGATCAGTCCGACGATCAGGGCGATGATGTCGAGCGGCAAGGTGATGAGGAAGACCGAGCCCCACCAGTAGCTCTCGAGAAGCCAGCCGCCGATGAGCGGGCCGAGAGCGGCGCCACCGCCACCGATGCCCGACCAGAGCGCGATCGCACCGACTTTGGCCTTGTTCTTATAGAGCGCATTGATCAAGGAGAGTGTGGTGGGGAAGAGAAGAGCGGCCGCGATGCCACCGAGGAAGCGCGCGACGGTCAGCATCTCGGCATTGGGAGCCCAGGCCGCGAGCAATGCAGTCGGGATCGTGAGGAATCCACCAAGCACGAAGAGCAGCTTGCGCCCGTACCGATCTCCGATGGTGCCGAGATACAGAACTGTCGAGGCGAGGCCCAGAGCGAAGGCATTCGCAATGCCGGTGAGCTGGTCCTGCGATGCATTCAAGTCATGCCCGATCGTGGGCAGTGCCACGTTCGCGATGCTCAGGTTGATGTTCGCCACGATCGCGCCCATCACGAGAGCCAGGAGTACGAAGGCGCTGCGAGGCGGCCGATCACCAGAGGTCATTGGCCCAGGCTAGCCTTGAGCGGTGACCGATGAGGATGCCGTCCTGGCCGCATGTGCTGCCGTACTTGCCGATGGCGATGTCGTCACCGACCCTGATCGTCTCCCCACGTATAAGCAGGATCGCTCAACCGGCTCCGAGGTGGGCGAACCGTTCGCGGTGGTCTTCCCGCGCACGACCGAGCAGGTCTCCGAGGTTATGAAGGCCGCGCATAAGTACCGCGTCCCGGTGGTGCCGCGCGGCGCGGGCTCCGGCCTTTCCGGCGGATCGAATGCCATCGACGGCTCGCTCATCGTGTGCGTGGAGAAGATGAACTCCGTTCTCGATGTCGATGTCTCCAACGGCTACGTCGAGACTCAGCCCGGCATCTTCAATACCGATCTGCGCGAGCACGTGGCGGGCCACGGGCTCTGGTACGCACCTGACCCGGCAAGTAAGGACTTCTGCTCCATCGGCGGAAACGTCAACACGAATGCCGGCGGCCTGTGCTGCGTGAAGTACGGCGTCACGCGCGATGCGGTGCTCGGTCTCGAGGTGGTTCTCGCCGACGGCCGCATCACTCGACTGGGGCGCAAGACCGTCAAGGGCGTGGCGGGCTACGACCTCGCTGGCCTGATGGTCGGCAGCGAGGGCACCCTCGGCATCTTGACGATGGCTCGTCTTAAGTTGCGGCCGTTGCCGCCGCCCGCGACCACTGCTGTTGCGGTGTTCCCTGACATCGCGTCCGCGGGTCGCGCGGTCGAGGCGATCATGACGAAGCTGACTCCCAGCATGCTCGAGCTGATGGATCGCACCACCATTCAGGCTGTTGAGACCTGGCGCCCGATGGGTTTGGATACGTCGGCCGAAGCTCTGCTCATCGCGCAGAGTGATGCTCCCGGTGATGCAGGCATTGCCGAGGCCGACCTGCTGCTCGAACTCTGCGAGCGTGTCGGCGCGGTCGAGGTGTATCGCTCCGAGGATCCCGAGCAGGCCGAGATGCTCCTCGGCGCCCGCCGCATGGCGATTCCGGCACTCGAGACTATGGGCGACTGGCTACTCGACGATGTTGCAGTGCCGCGCTCGCAGCTTGCTCGCGCGATGACGATGATCGCGGAGCTCTCGGCGAAGCACGACGTGATGATCGCGACCTTCGGTCACGCCGGCGACGGCAACCTGCATCCGACCATCGTGATTCCGCGTGGAGATGACGCTGCTGCGGCCCGTGCCATGACGGCCTTCCACGAGATCCTCGATGTTGCTCTCGCCTGCGGCGGCACGATCACTGGTGAGCATGGAGTCGGCACCCTAAAGCGCAGCTTTTTGGCGGAGGAGCTCGACGAGGTTGCCATCGATCTGCATTCGCGTATCAAGGCGGCCTGGGATCCGGAGAACATCCTCAACCCGGGTAAGGCCTTGCCGCGCTGGTAGAAAAATGGTAAATATCTACCATGAGAACCACCATTGATGCCGCTGGACGGATCGTCATTCCCAAACGCTTCCGAGACGAGCTCTGCCTCAACGGGGGCTCGGAGGTGGAAATCGTGATGCGCAACGGCCTTGTCGAGATTTCCGCCCCGGCAGGGGATCTGATCTGGAATGTGCGCGATGGGATTTCCTTCCCGGAGATTCCAGAAGGCGAGGGCCTGACGGATGAGCAGATTAGGGATGCCATCGAGGCAATTCGCCGATGAAGGTAGTCGACACCAGTGTTGTTGTCGGCGCGCTAACCCTCGCCGATGAATCGGTGAGAGCCGAATGCGAGAAGGCCCTGCGTTCCAGCCGAGCTCCGATCGCACACGTTCTACTCGAGACTTACAGCGTCCTCACTCGGCTACCGGCACCACTACGCATGACGGGATTGCAAGCTGGCACGTTCCTCTCACAAGCGTTCTCGAAGGTGCCGCTCACAATTTCTTCGAACGACAACCGAGAATTTCTGCAGATCCTCATGAGCGAGCGAATCGTTGGTGGATCGACATATGACGCGCTGATCGCGTTCACGGCGGTGAGGCACTCAGCGCAGCTGATCACGCGCGATCGCCGTGCGGCCGCCATCTATGCGGCGATAGGGGCCTCAGTGGCTTATATCTAGAACCAAAGACCGAAGGCTCCGAGAGCTATTGCTCTCGGAGCCTTCGACGTTGCGCTCGAGTTACTTGACCGCGGATGCGGGGATGTAGCGCAGGTACGGCTTGAGCTCCTCGACGGGGCCGAACTTCTCGATGGCGTCAGCGGTGGAGACGGTCGGGGCGACGATGATCTTCTCGCCGGCCTTCCAGTTGGCCGGAGTCGCGACGGTCGACTTGTCGGTGAGCTGCAGGGCGTCGATGACGCGCAGGATCTCGTCGAAGTTGCGGCCGACCGACTTGGGGTAGGTCAGGGTGAGGCGCACCTTGTTGGCCGGATCGATGATGAAGACCGAGCGAACGGTGGAGGTGTCACCGGCATTCGGGTGCAGCATGTCGTAGGCGTTCGACACCGAGCGATCGGGATCAGCGATGATGGGGAAGTTCAGGGCGTTGCCCGTGACCTCACCGATATCGCCGGCCCAGGCCTTGTGATCCTCGATCGAGTCAACCGAGACAGCGATGGCCTTGACGTTGCGCTTGTCGAACTCCGCCTTCAGGCCTGCGGTCGCGCCGAGCTCGGTGGTGCAGACGGGAGTGAAGTCAGCGGGATGGCTGAAGAAGACTGCCCAAGCGCCGTTCTTCCAGTCGTGGAAGGTGATGGTGCCGTCGGTGGTCTCTGCGGTGAAGTTGGGAGCCTCGTCGCCAAGTCGGATGGTCATGGTGTTTCTCCTTTAGCGGTGGTGCGGGACAGGGTTAAGTCGTGGATGTGTTGACCCAGGGGGCAGCACTCAGAAGATTTCTTCCTTCCACATCGTCTCTGGCATTAGCACCCCGAAGGGTTGCTGCGACTTCAATGAGCCAGATCTCTCAGTCGCTCTGGATGTTGGTGAAAACGTATCAGGCCATCTGAGGGGATGTGAAATCCAGTTCTTCCACCTGCGAATGGTCCGCAGTAAGACGATCGAGGCGAGCCTCGTCGAACCTCGGAATTGCGCCAGCGAGGTGAGTAGGACGATTGCTAATGCTCAGGATTCCCAGCCCGCTGCGCCGGCAGTCGAAGGGGGTGCTGAATCGGCGTAGACATCGGTGCGGGCCTCGATTGCCGAGACCAGGTACGGCGGAATGCTGAGTTTTCCGACGAGAAGCTCCGGGGTGATCCAGCGGTGCTCGCCGGTAAGTACCGACTCCTGGGCGCGAATTGTCTCCACGGTAAGGCGGGTGGTCAGGACATCGGCAGACGCGATGATAAATCCGAGATCACGGCCGTAGCACGGGGCGTCAACCGCGTACGGAATGACGGAGGGAAAGACCTCGCGAATTGTGCGAATCACCTTCGCATGCAGGGCGATCTCGACAGGTGATGCGGGCCCGGCTTGCACGGCGAGCACCCCATGGGGTCGCAGGATCCGCTTCAGTTGAGTGAAGAACTCGACCGTGAAGCAGAAGGTTGACGGGCCGTTCTCGACCGGATCGGTCATGTCGGAGACGATGACATCGACACTGTTGTCGGGCAGTGATGCGAGATACCCGACTGCGTCGCCGTGGATCAAGGTGACGCGCGGGTCGTCGAAGGAGCCGAGATGGTGATTGGGCAAGTGCTCTCGGCATGCTGCGACAACCTCGGCATCGATATCGACCATCGTGATCGACTCGACGCTTGACCAGCGCAGGGCCTCGCGAAGACAGGCTCCCTCGCCGCCGCCGAGAATCATGACGTCCTTCACGGGAGTAGTTGTTGCAGCGGCGTAGCACGCCGGGTGCACGATGCCCTCGTGGTAGATGAATTCATCGGCCTCCGTGCTCTGCACGACGCCATCAAGGACAAGCATGCGACCCCATGCCTCGCTCTGCCCGATCAGGTAGTCCTGGAACTCGGAGGTGCCCTGCACGTAGATCTCGGTGAGATCGTGCTCGTAGCGATCTGCCGGAGTGATGAACTCGGCGAAGCTGAACGCCGGCTCGTCGCCGCCTCCGGGGATGGTGCGCGGCACCACGGCCCGGCGGACGACCGAGGGGCCGAGCCCGGCGATCACGTGCTCGATGAGCTGAACGGGGTCGGGATCACCGCAGGTGTACGCATCAATGGTGGCTCCGCCCCACTCAGGCCAGGTGTGAATGGAGACATGACTCTCGGAGAGCACGACGACGGCCGTCACGCCCTGCGGCTCGAATGCATGCGAGTGCCGAGTCAGCACGGTTGCTCCGACGGAGAGTGAGGCGTCGACCAGAAGCTGCTCGAGTCCCGCGGCGTCGTTGAGCAGGGGAGAGGTCGAACCGCTGATATCGGCGAGGGCGTGGTTGCCCACGGAGCGCAGTGACATGGGTCGAGACGCTAGCAACAGAACATGAATCGAAGATGAAGGCCACGTGTACGTGTGACCTGGGTCTACCGGGGCGTCCCGTGACTATTCGGTGGGCACTTCCCTGTTCAGGCAGTGGAGGGTCGTGAGCAGCCGGCCTCGTAGCGGCTGCGCCGCCTCCATCACCGCTCTTTGATGTCTCGCGTATTCCATCCGGCCTTCAGCGGTCTCGACCCGGATCGGCTCGAGTCCGAAGTGGGAGACGTCATAGGGCGACGCCTGCATGTCGAGCGTGCGCGCGGATCTCGCAAGCTCGAAGCAGTCGGCGATGAGCTCGCTGCTGACGTACGGGGTGAACCACATCGCGTATTTGTAGAGATCCATGTTGGCGTGCAGGCAGCCGGGCTGATCGAGTTCTGGTTGCGTGGCACGCGTCGGCTCAATCGGATTCAGGGGAATGGCTGCCGGAGCGAAGAAGCGATAGGCATCGATGTGGGTGCATCGAAGTCCGACGTCATGCACCGCGTCGATGATCTCAACAGGTGACAGTCGCAGCGGGAAAGCGGAGTGGCGTATCTCCGACTGCTCGAGTCCGTAGACCATCGCCCACTCATGCAGCCCGAAGCAGCCGGTATTGGCCGGCCGCACGCTCATGCCTTCGAGCAACCTGATCGCAAGCATTAACCGCGACCGGCGATCCGCGGATGCATCGAGCCACTCGAGGGAGGTCGTCACACCCTCGGCCTGCTGCACATACTGAGGGAACTCCAGGAATTCGTGTGCACCGCCGGCAAGTGCAGTGCCGTGGCCCGGGTGCCAAGCCATGAGCTTGCCAACGGAATACGGGTAGTACTCGAACAGGAAATCATCGGTCGGGTGTTTCCCGCCGTTCTTCCTGCGCTCTTGGCGCGGCTCTACCCACGGGCGCACTCGTGCTTCGTGGCGCGCGCGTCGGGCGATCCACTCGTCCTCACTGAGAACGGTGTCCAGGGTGGACAGGGCGCGAGTCATGACAGGACGCTATGACACTCCTCGCCCACAGGCCTGCCCTACCCTGGGCTCGTGACGAGACTCCCGGGCAACGCTCTGTGGCATGGCTTCGCCGACATGCATGCGGTCGCCGACCACGACTTCGTGCTGGCCACAGGCGACGGCTGCTACGTCGTCGACGAAACCGGCAAGCGCTATCTCGACTCGACCGCTGCACTGTGGTTCTGCAACATCGGCCACGGTCGCCGCGAGCTCGCCGAGGCGGCCGCGAAGCAGATGAGCGATCTCGCGGCCTATTCGAGTTTCGGGGATTACGCCACGCGGCCGTTGATCGAGCTCGCTGATCGCATCTCCGCGCTGGCCCCCGCCGAGGACACCAAGGTGTTCTTCACTTCAGGAGGCAGCGACTCGGTCGACACGGCAGTGAAGATGAGCCGTCGTTACTGGGTGCTGACCGGCAGGCCCGCGAAGCAGATGATCATCACTCGAGATCGTTCGTATCACGGCATGCACATGGCAGGCACTTCAATTGCCGGCATTCCCGGTAACCGCGAGGGATACGGCCCGCTCTTTACCGAAGTGCGCAATGTGGCCTGGGATGACGCCGAGGATCTCGCGCGTGCCATCGACGAGGTAGGCGCGGAGAACGTCGCCGCCTTCCTCTGCGAGCCGATCATCGGTGCCGGCGGCGTCTACGTGGCACCCGAGGGCTATCTCGCGCGCGTGCGCGAGATTTGCCGCGAGCGCGATGTTCACTTCATCGCCGATGAGGTCATCTGCGGTTTCGGCCGAACCGGCGCAATGTTCGCCTCGGGCCGCTGGAACCTCGATCCCGACATGCTTCTCGTGGCCAAGGGCATGACCTCGGGTTACCTGCCCATGGGTGCCGTGCTCGCTGCGGGCCGTATTGCCGAGCCCTTCTGGGCAGCGCCAGGGCAGATGTGGCGCCACGGCTACACCTACTCCGGTCATGCCGCCGCGGCAGCCGTGGCGCACGCCAATCTCGACATTCTCGAGACTGAGAACCTGGTGCAGGCGGTGGCCGACAAGCAGATGATGCTCAATGCGAGCCTGGCTCCGCTGCGCGATCACTCCTACGTGATCGACGTGCGCGCAGGGGTCGGGCTACTCGGCGCAGTGCAGCTTGACCCTGCGCTCATCGCCGCGGATCCGACGATCGGCGCGCGCCTGGTGCGCGCCATGCGCGAGCGCGGAGTGCTCACCCGACTGCTGGCTGATGGTGGGC
Organism: Actinomycetes bacterium; assembly: GCA_024639145.1. Taxonomy (GTDB): domain Bacteria; phylum Actinomycetota; class Actinomycetes; order S36-B12; family S36-B12; genus CAIKZY01. The sequence goes on from JAHEIZ010000010.1 coordinate 36,859, forward strand.
TGCAGGTGTCGCCGCCGTTCACGATCACGCGTGATGACCTGCGCATGCTCGTGACCGCGGTCGACGAGTCGCTCGTCGAGATGGGCTCGCAGCGCACTGCCCGGTCTGGCTCGAGCGTCGATCTGCTGCCTGAGCAGACTCGCGACGACTCAGGGGGCTTCGATTCCCTTGATGCACGCCTGCTCGCAGACGTGCCGCCGCATCACGGCTCCTGACGCTCCTTGAGGAGGTCGCGAATCTCCATCAGGAGCTTCACGTCGGCGGGAGTCGCATCGACGCTTCCCATTCCGCGACGCTCGCGGTACTTGTTCATCGGCAGCACGAAGACTAAGTAGATCACCGTGAGCGTGATGAAGAAGGTGATGAGGCCATTGAGCAGCATCGTGAAGTCGATGACCTGACCGCGAATCTCAATGGTGCCCGCGTTGATGCCCCCACCGAGGAAGATGCCGACGATGGGCTCGATAAGGCCCTTGCTGAATGCGCCGACGAGAGCCGCGAAGGCCGCGCCGACGACGAAGCCGACCGAGAGGTCGATGACATTTCCGCGAAGTACGAAGGTGCGAAAACCGCTGATCATGAAGCCTCTTCCCTGCGTGTCCTGTGGACCGGTGACTACTGGTTTCTCGGCCGGATGATCACCGTGAGAGTGCCCCGTGCCGGTGCACTAGCCAACCGAAGTGCCGACTCTTCGTCAACCGCGAGAGTCACGGCACTCTCTCCTGAGCCGAAGCCGCCGCTCGCCGCGGGCTCGAGCACGCGAGCGCTCTCGGCGACGATTGAGCTGAATCCCTCATCGCTCACGGCGATCACCGAGACTCGATCACCTCGGTGAAGGGCCTCGGCCACGGCGCGGCTCTCCAAGGTGATGGGTATCGCGACCTCGTCAGTGGCGAGCGTTGGTGCGTCAGCGCCGATTGATTCGGTGGTTCCGTGCGGAAGCGAACCCGCGATGATGAGTACTGCGAGACCGGCCAGGACAGCGGCGACAAGGCGTCGATGCCGGCGGATGTGTCGGGAGAGTTCTCCGCGCGTCAATGAGGCGAGCATCACGCGAGGCTAGGTGCCTGACTCGACAGCCGGAAACGGCTGTCCACAGTTCAGCTCGTGGCACTGGGCGTCGAACTCGGGGCCGGGGTGCTGGGCGCCGGGGTGCTGGGCGCCGACGTGCTTGAGTTGCTGCTCGACGATGTGCCTGAGCCGCCGGTGTTCGTCTTCTTATCGCGTGAGTCATTGCGGTAAAAGCCCGAGCCCTTGAAGACAACCCCGACATTGCCGAACTGCTTGCGCAGGGTCTCCTGGCCGCAGGAGGGGCAGGTGGTCAGGGTCGGATCCGACATCGACTGCACGATCTCGTGGTTGCTCTCGCAGTTCGAGCACGCGTACTCGTAGGTGGGCACGTTTCCTCCTGGCCGGATCTAGCACTCTGAGGTGCTGAGTGCTAATTCTGCCCCCAGCGTCACCGATTCGTCCAATCGGCGAGGCGTCCCCGTACCCTTCGTGCGTGATCACCCCGAGAGTGCTGGCGTGGATTGCTCTCGGTGGCATCCTTGGCTCGCTCGCCCGCTTCCTGATCATGTCCGTCTGGAATCCGCAGACGATAGATGGATTCCCGACCGGAACCCTGGCTATCAACGTTGTCGGCTGCCTGGTCATCGGCATGATCGTGCCCGTGCTTGAGGGGCACCCTCGCGAGGAACTTCTTCGACCCTTCATCGTCACGGGCATGCTTGGCGGTTTCACGACTTTCTCTGCCTTCGCTCTCGAATCCGGCGAGATGCTCGACGCGGGCGAGTTCGCGCTTGCCGGTCTCTACATCGGCGCCACGGTGCTGCTTGGCATGCTTGCCGTGCCGCTCGGCGTTCGGATCACCCGGAGGTTGGCCGGATGATCGAGCTTCTGGCTATCGCGCTGGGTGCCGCGATCGGAGCGCCGTCACGTTTCCTTCTCGATCGCTTGGTTGCCGGCTACGCGCCGACAAAGCGTTTCCCCTGGAGCCTTCTCGTCGTGAACACCCTCGGCTCGGCAATCGCCGGAATCGCCACAGCACTGACGACGGGGAATCTGAACGCATTCCTGATCGTCGGAATATGCGGGGCGCTCACGACATTCTCCGGATTCGGTTGGGAGATGCACCAGCTCTGGTCACGGTCGCGCTCGACATTCGTGATCGCGCTGATCGTGATGACGGCATCGTGCATCGCCGCATTCGAATTAATGTACCTCGCCTTCAGAGGGTGACGAGCCCGCCTGGTGTCACGACGGCATCGACCCGTGCGTCATGCGTGTCATGCGGAAGGCAATCGACGAGCTCATCCTCGAAGACCAGGGCGATGCGCAGTGGTCCGCCCTCGGCGTGGGTCGGCACACCGTGCAGGGCGCGGTCGTAGAAGCCTCCGCCCTGGCCGAGTCGGATGCCATCGTGCGCGACGGCGAGTGCCGGCAGGACGATGGCATCGCACTCGGCCAGCGCATCAGTGAGAGCCGAGCCAGTCGGCTCCTGAATTCCGAGATCGCTCTCGATGAATTCCATCGAATCTGTGAGCTCGATCCACTCCAGAGAGTCTTCGCGGACCCGCGGAACCAGGACGCGAGTGTCACGCTGACGAAGCAGGTCGATGAGCGCATCGGTGCCCGGTTCCGTGGGCATCGCGAGATAGCAGGCCACCGTGCCGCAGTCGGCGAGGGCAGGGAGCGCGCGTGCGGCAATGCTGCCTGCTGCGTGCACCCGCTCTGACTCATCGCGAGCCCGTCGGGCTGCGCGGATCCGGCTGCGGGTTACTGCCTTGGCGGCGGCCGGGCTCAGGTCAGCGGTTGTCACGAGCCCATCGTGCCCGATCCTCTATCGTCAGACCATGGACAAGCGGAACGCGTCGAACCTGCCCGTGCGCAAGGCCGTTGTTCCTGCCGCCGGGCTCGGTACCCGCTTCCTGCCGGCCACGAAGGCGACTCCCAAGGAGATGCTTCCGGTCGTCGACAAGCCGGCCATCCAGTACGTGGTCGAGGAGGCCGTTGCGGCAGGCCTCGATGACGTCTTGTTCATCACCGGGCGCAGCAAGCGCCCGCTGGAAGACCATTTCGACCGCAACTTCGAACTCGAAGAGGTGCTGCGAGCCAAGGGCGACACCGAACGACTCGAGATGGTCGAGCACTCCACTGATCTCGCGACCATTCATTACGTGCGCCAGGGAGACCCGCTCGGTCTCGGCCACGCGGTTCTGATGGCCGAGAGCCATGTCGGCAATGAGCCCTTCGCGGTGCTGCTTGGCGACGATCTCATCGACCCACGCGACCCGATCCTGCCCCGCATGGCCGCGATCCGTGCAGAGTTCGGCGGCTCCGTCGTCTGCCTGATGGAGGTGCCACGCGAGAGCATCTCGCTGTATGGCTGCCCCGCGATCGAGACAACGAATGCCGATGACGTCGTGCTGATCACTGATCTGATCGAGAAGCCCGATGTCACGGATGCGCCGAGTTCATACGCGGTCATCGGCCGCTACCTGCTTGATCCCGCTGTCTTCGATGTCATTCGGGAGACCAAGCCTGGTCGCGGTGGCGAGATTCAGCTGACCGATGCCTTGCGCACTCTCGCGACCATGCCTGCTGATCAAGGCGGTGGCGTGCGCGGTGTCGTGTTCTCCGGGCGTCGCTACGACACGGGCGATCGAGTCTCGTATCTGCAGGCCGTCATCACCCTCGCGGTAGAACGCGAGGATCTCGGCCCAGAACTGCGCGCCTGGCTGACGGAATTCGTCGCAGGACTGCAGTGATCGATTGGCCCGTCACCCTCGTCGAGGGAGATATTCGGCTGCGGCCATTGCGTGTTCGCGATGCTCGCGCGTGGCGTGACGTGCGCGCGCGCAACATCGAGTGGCTCGCTCCATGGGATGCGACTCTTCCTGCTGAAGGCGCACTCGAAGGCGAGGCGCCGCCGACATTCGCATCAATGGTGCGTCGCATGGGTCGTGAGGCGCGCGCCGGACGCATGCTGCCGTGGGCACTCGAAGTCGATGGTGTCTTTCGTGGTCAGGTCACCGTCGGCGGTATTGCGATGGGTTCTCTCCGCGGCGGTTACATCGGCTACTGGATCGATAGCGAGGTTGCCGGCCGCGGCATTATGACGACGGCTGTAGCGATGGCATGCGATTACTTGATCGGCGAGTGCGGCATGCATCGCATCGAGATCAACATCCGTCCGGAGAACGGGCCGTCTCGTCGCGTGGCCGAGAAACTGGGCCTGCGTAATGAAGGTATCCGCGCTGAATATCTGCACATCAACGGGCAGTGGTGCGATCACGTCTCCTACGTCCTGGTGGCCGGCGACCAGCCCGAGGGAGTGCTCCAACGGCTCAGAAGTCAGCAACTTTCCCAGTAGTCACATGCGACACGCCGAAGGTGCCCCGCATCGCACCTACACGCTGTCCCCTATACGGGCCTCTAACGTACGAGGCGTGACGGGCCTTATCTACATCGTGATCATCGCGTTGTGGGCTGCTGTCCTGATCCCGATGTGGCTCCGTCGTCACGACCAGATCAGTGAGGTCCGGTCGACCGCCCGCTTCGAGAACTCCATGGCTCGACTCGGCAGCCATGAGGAGATCAGCAATCGGCGCGGGGGACGCGATCACATGACCATGATGAGCTCAATGACTCCTTCTGCTCGGCGCCGGGCGATCATCCTGGCCTCACTGGCAGGAATGACAGCACTCACTTTGCTCCTGGCCCTGGTCTCGGTGGCCCCCAAGTGGATGCCGATCCTTTTCGCCCTGATGACCGCCGGCTTCATGGTTGCCAGTGCCATGACGGCCTCAGCACGCACTCAGGCTGCGCCCGCTCGAGTAAGGCGCACCTCGCCTGCCTCGCGCCGTGAGCGCACCGCTGCGCCTGCCGCGGCCATGGCCGCGGTCGAGGTTGACGACTGGGAGACCTGGAACGCCTGGGACGACGAAGACGAGGCCTGGGAGCCCGTGCCGACCACGCTTCCGACCTACGTCACTGCCCCACGTGCCTCTCAGGTGCCGCGCCCCATCGACAAGGCCCGTCCCGGCGAGTGGACCGGCAGTGCGATGGTCGAGGCCGCGCAGGAGATGCGCGAGGCCTCCGCAGCGCAGGCAGCCGAGATCGCCGCTGTCGCAGCCGCGTACGACGACATCACGGCTGAGATCCCGATCGTGTCAGCCGAGTACGACCGCCGCGCAGCCAACGGCTGAGCCGCAACAGACACCACGAAGGCCCGCTCCCGAGGGAGCGGGCCTTCGTCATGCACGACTAGTTCGTCGACAGTGACTTCGCCACCGCGGTCATGAGATTCGACACGCAGGTGTCCGACAGCTCTGCCGGTGCGGAGGCGCTCAGTGCCTTCTTCGCCTCGCCGATGGTCAGGCAGTCGGCGACATTGGTCGCGCCGGCGATCGAGTAGTAGTTCGCCATCAAGGCGAACCGGGCACGGGAATCGCCGAGATTCGTGGAGATCTGGGAGATCGCGACGTCCTTGCCCTCTGGCGTTGTGCAGGTCTGTCCGTCAGCGCTTAGGGCGCCCTCGACACCGAGTTTCGCGGTAGGTGCCAGGCATACGGCCTTGAAGTAGGCAGCGATCACCTCGGGTGCGATGTTCGCGGGGGCCGTGGACACTGCCGTGGACGCAGGCGCGCTGGCGGCGGTTGAGGCCGCAATCGTGGGTGCTGCGCTGCTCGGAGCGGAAGTGGCGGACGACCCGGAAGAGCAGGCCGCGAGGCCGAGTGCTGAGACGGAGACGAGGGCGATGGATGCGGCGATCTTCATGGGTGAGGTCATGGGCGAAGGCTAAGCGGGTGATCTTCGGTTGGCCAAACCCTTACACAGGGGCGAGATCTGGATTTCGAGCTCTCGGGGAATCCGCCCCCCGTCCGTGTTGGGTACCTTGCTAGTCTCATCTCTCGCAAGGGGCTGTGGCGCAGTTGGTAGCGCGTCTCGTTCGCAATGAGAAGGCCAGGGGTTCGAATCCCCTCAGCTCCACAAATGTTGTGGGCGGTCCCGCTGGGGCCGCCCACAACATTTATACGGACTTGTGATTCGAGGAGGACCGTAGGGACGGTTCTCCTCAGCCCTACCGACAAGTGGAGATCGTTCAGCCCTGCTTGCCGGCCAGGCTGGCCCACTTGCGGCGGCCGTAGGCGGAGTTCTGAACCCAGCTCGGCATCTGACCGGAGCCCCCGGCGAATGCGTCGCTGACTGCCTTGCGACGCGAGGCCTGCTGCTGATTGCGATGGGCGCGGCCCTTGCCACCGAATATTCCGCCAAAGAATGCGCCCATCCATCCTTGGCTAAGTCGATCCCAGCCTGCTGCCGGTGCATTCGGCTTCGAGGGGCCGCTGCCGAGACGGTCGGCGAAAACGAACTTGCTGTCTCTGTCAGCTTTCAGAAGATCGGCGCCCATACCTGAGCCGAGGCTTCCGTGACCTTGGAGCATGCCGCTTGATGGACCCATTTGGCGGCCCTGCCAGTGGTCGCGCATCCAGGCGTTGTTGAACATTTCGTCGCCTTGGGAATTCCGGTCGACGTACATGGTGCGTTCGATTCCATCGAGGCGAAGGGGATCAGGATCCGAGGCCTGCTGCGCTGCAGGCGGGTTCGCCTCCTCCGGCTCTTCATCGAAGCTTGGCCGACGACCAACGGCGGAGTAGTCGCCCTCGAACCCGACATTGAGACGCCGATCTGCCTCCTGCCGGTTCGCGACCCGCTCGGGGCCCATCATCTCGTCGGCGAAAAGGCTCATAGCCAGGGACGATACCCCGAGCTCAAGCAGGAGGAGCGTGCTCTGGCCGCATTTAGCGGCTCCGCTCCTGACCTTGCTCGTACGTTCCTGGCGTGAACAGTGACGAAATACGTGTGAGACTGGAGTCGTGTCCGTGACTCGCACCCGAGTGCTGCGCTGGGGAGCCTTAGTGGCCTTCCTCGGGCTGTTCTTCATGCACGGAGCCACGGCCTCCGCGTCAGAGCAGCACTGCGGTGGCTCGGCTGTCGCCGGGCACGTGCACAGTGCAGGGCACACCGCGCATGACGCCATGGCGGGCATGCAGGGCAGTGGAGAATCCGGGTCGAGCGCGACTCTCGAGGCCTCACTCGGAGCACCGGTGTCGACTCCTGCTGGTCATGTCGGGGATCTCTGCGTGGCGATTTTGCTCGTGGGACTTTTCGCTTTCTTGATCCGCGGCACCCGGCGTACTTTCACCCCGATCACGTCGAGCCTGACTTCACCGCCGGTACGGCTCGATGAAGCCCGACCGCCGCCGCGTCCGTCTCCCACCATGCTCTCGGTCTGGCGCAACTGATCGGTACGTGCTTTCTCGCGTACCCCCACTCAGTTACGTCAATCGAAAGGCATGTCATGAAAATTCAGAAGAAGTACGCCCTCACGAGTTCGCTGCTGCTCGGCGCAGCTCTCCTGGCGACGACCGCATGCACGAACGTCACCGTGACCCCCGCTCCGGCTGTTTCCGAGAGCTCACACGGAATGATGGACCACGGTTCCTCGTCGAACGACACGATGGGAAGTGACGATGCGTCCGGCGGAATGATGAGCCAGGGCATCGGCACGATGATGGCTGCCGATGTCATGTTCCTGGAGATGATGATTCCGCATCACCAGCAGGCCGTGGAGATGTCCCAGCTCGCTTCAAGCAACGGCGCGAGCCCGGAGGTCCAGAAACTAGCCGACAAGATCGCGGCGGCGCAGGGTCCGGAGATCGAGCAGATGCAGTCGTGGCTCGATGATGCGAATGCTCCCGACATGATGGGCGGAAGCTCGATGGGCATGGCGGGAGTTCTCTCTGATGCGCAGATGTCGAAGCTCGCGGCTGCGAAGGGCGCGGCCTTCGATCGCCTCTACCTGCAGGGCATGATCGGCCACCACGAAGGTGCCGTGGCCATGGCACAGGATGTCATCGACAGTGGCGAGAACCCGACCGTGATCGCCCTGGCCAAGAAGATCATCGAGGCGCAGACTGCTGAGATCGCCCAGATGAAGCGGATGCTCGGCCAGTGACCCGCTAGATCCAGGTGGGCATCCACATGCGCAGATTCCACTGCTCATACGGGATGACCTGGCCCGTCCATACGGGATAGAACCACCAGGCAGCGAGCACGACCATCAAGACCAGGACGCCGACGGCAATGGCACCCCAGCGCCGTCGGCGTTCCGTTGCATCCGACGGGCCGAGGATCGAGCCGCAGGTCATGGCCAGGGCCATGACGACGAAGGGCACGTAGACCACGGTGTAGAAGGTGAAGATCGTGCGGTTCAGGTAGAGCATCCACGGCAGCCAGCCAGCAGCGATGCCAACGAGAACTGCACCTGACCGCCAGTCGCGTCGGGCCGTCCAGCGCCAGACCTGGTGCACGATCGCGCCGATCGCGGCCCACCAGATGATCGGGTTGCCGAGGGCGAGAACTTCGGCGGCGCAGTTGTCAGTCGGGCAGCCTTGCGAGCCATCCTTGATCGAATTCCAGTAAAACGAGGTCGGTCGTGCCTGGAAGGGCCACGACAGCGGATTGCTCGCATACGAGTGTGCAGACGTGAGATTCACATGGAAGTTCCACGCTTCTGCGTGGTAGTGCCACAGCGACCTGATGACTGCGGGGATGATCGATGGATCCTGAGTGGCGGCCCAGTTGCGGTCGTATCCACCATCGGTGAGCAGCCAGCCTGACCAGCTGAGGATGTACACGACGATCGCGATTGCCACCATCACCACCGCGGTTAGCGGTGTCTCGCGCAGGAAGGTCGCCCGCCACGGTTGCTGCACGCCGATTGCGCGACGGGTCGAGATATCCCAGACAAGAGTCATGATCACGAAGAAGACGATGAACCAGATGCCCGACCACTTCACCGCGCACGCGAGGCCCAGGGCCACAGCAGCTGCCCAGCGGAAGGGTCGGTAGCCAAAGCGGGGACCGTACTTAGTGGCAGCAGCCTCGATGCCATTCGTCTCCACGAATTCGGCCATCTTCTTCCGCGTGCGATCGCGGTCGATGAGAAGAAGTCCGAAGGCGACGAGCACCCAGAACCCGAGCACCATGTCGAGCAGGCCCGTGCGGCTCATCACGATGTGAATGCCATCGAGCGCGAGGAAGAGGCCGGCGAGGGTTCCGATGAGGTCAGATCTCGTCAGTCGACGAGTGATGCGCGCCGTGATGACGATGGCAAGGATGCCGAGCACGCAGACGGCGATGCGCCACCCGAACGGCGTGCCGCCAAAGAAGTACTCACCTGCAGCAATGGTCCACTTGCCCAGCGGGGGATGCACCACGAAGGCCGGATCGGTCTTGAAGATGTCGAGCAGATGCCAGTTGCCGTCACTCGCGAGCAGCTTCTCGTTCGCGCCGTCGACCATGGCGCGCTCGTAGCCGAAGCGCAGCAGGGAGAGGGCATCCTTCGGGTAGTAGGTCTCGTCGAAGGCAATGGCATGGGGCGTGCCGAGATTCCACAGGCGCAGAATTCCGCCGATGAAGGCGACGACCAGCGGGCCGATCCAGCCGCGAATGCCATGCGAGGGCATCGGGGGCACGAGCCTGCGGGTCAGAGAGGCCACATCGCGCTGGTCGGTCACCCGCCCATCGTAGGCGGGGCACCCCGTCGGAGAACTGACACAATGCGCGAGTGACCGATCAGGGGCGGGTGGTGCTGGCAGCAACGCCCCTGGGCAATATCGGTGACGCTCCGCCTCGGCTGATCGAGCTTCTGTCGACCGCTGACGTCATCGCGGCCGAGGACACCCGCCGCCTCCACCGCCTGATGAGCGATCTCGGGGTCATTCCGATCGGCCGAATCGTGTCGTACTTCGAGGGCAATGAGATCGCGCGCACTGATTCATTGGTGCAGGCCGCGATTGAGGGTTCGGTGATCGCGGTGGTCACCGATGCCGGCATGCCGTCGGTGAGCGATCCGGGATATCGGCTTGTCGCTGATGCGGTGTCTGCCGGAATCAACGTGACGATCGTCCCTGGTCCTTCTGCCGTGCTTGCCGCCCTTGCTGTCTCCGGCCTTCCTGTCGATCGCTTCTGCTTTGAGGGCTTCCTTCCGCGCAAAGGCGGTGAGCGCAGCACTCGTCTCGCGCAACTCGCTGCAGAACCGCGCACGATGGTCTTCTTCGAAGCGCCTCATCGCATCGAGGCCACCCTGCGCGCGATGGCCGAGAGCTTCGGGGCTGCTCGCAGTGCTGCGGTCTGCCGCGAACTCACGAAGACCTATGAAGAGGTCAAGCGCGGCGGGCTCGGGGAGCTCGCCGACTGGGCGGCCGAGGGTGTGCGTGGCGAGATCACGGTGGTGGTCAGCGGGGCCAGCGAGTCCGAGCAGCGTGAGGCCTCCGGGTTGGTCACCGCCGATGACTGGGTAGCAGCGGTCGCAGCCCGTGAAGCCGACGGCGAGGACCGCAAGGCAGCCATCGGCGCTGTAGCCAAGGAGGCCGGGGTGCCGCGTCGTGAGGTGTACGCCGCAGTCGTCGCGGCGAAGGGCTCTGCCTCCGCGCCGTAAGATCAGCGCATGTCATCGTCCGAGAAGGCGTTCTACCTGACCACGCCTATCTATTACGTCAACGATGCCCCTCATATCGGGCATGCGTACACGACCACCGCGGGCGATGTGCTCACCCGCTGGCATCGCCAGCGCGGGGAAGAGGTCTGGTTCCTCACCGGAGTCGACGAGCACGGCACCAAGGTTGAGCGAGCCGCCGAGGCCGGCGGGGTCACCCCGCAGCAGTGGGTCGACCGCCTCGTCAGCACCGACTGGCTTCCGGTTCTCGAGACCGTCGATGCCGCCAACGACGACTTCATTCGCACCACCTCCTCACGCCACATCGAGGGCGTGCAGCGCTTCTGGGAGGTGCTGCGCGAGAACGGCTACGTCTTTGCTGCACCGTACGAAGGCCCGTACTGCGTCGGCTGCGAGGAGTTCAAACTGCCGGGCGATCTCCTCGACGGCGAAGGCGAGTACGCCGGCCAGAAGGTGTGCCCTGTGCACGGCCGCCCTGTCGAGCAGTTGCTGGAGGACAACTGGTTCTTCCAGCTGTCGGCCTTCCAACAGCGCCTGATCGATCACTACGAAGCGAATCCCGAAGCAATCCAACCGCAGAGTGCCTACAACGAGGTGATGAGTTTCCTCCGCCAGGGTCTCGTCGATATCTCGATGTCGCGTTCGAGTGTCGGCTGGGGCATCCCGCTTCCGTGGGATGAGAAGCAGGTGGTCTACGTCTGGTTCGACGCACTGCTCAACTACGCAACCGCTGTCGGCTTCGGCGCTGCACCCGACACCACCGAAGGCAAGCTCTTCGCGCGCACCTGGCCTGCCGATGTTCACCTCGTGGGCAAGGACATCCTGCGCTTCCACGCGGTGTACTGGCCCGCGATGCTCATGGCTGCGAATCTCCCGCTGCCGAAGAAGGTCTTCGCTCACGGCTGGTTGCTCGTCGGCGGCGAGAAGATGTCGAAGACCAAGCTGACCGGCATCTCGCCCGACCAGATCATCGATCACTTCGGCTCCGACGCCTTCCGCTACTACTTCCTTCGTGCCATTGCCTTCGGCCAGGACGGCTCGTTCTCCTGGGAGGACATGTCAGCGCGTTACACCGCTGAGCTCGCGAACGGCCTGGGCAATCTCGCCTCGCGCGCGACCGCGATGGTGGGCAAGTACTGCGAGGGCGTGCTGCCCTCTGCCCCGGCAGTCACTGATGCCGAGGTCGTCCTTCATGACGCGCTCACTGCCGCGGCGGCCGAGGCAGATCGTGCGATCCTCGAACTCGACTTCCTGACCGGTATTACCGCGGTGAAATCGTTCATCGATCTCGTCAATGGCTATGTCACCGAGCAGGCACCATGGGTGCTCGCGAAGGATCCGGTGAATGACGATCGCCTGCACACAGTGCTCTACACGATCTGCGAGTCGCTGCGCGCTGTTGCCGTGCTCTACAACCCGCTCATGCCGAAGGCGATGACCTCACTGTGGAGTCAGCTCGGTGCGGAGGCTCAGCTCGGCCCGATTGGCGAGCAGCGCGTCGCCGATGTCGGCACGTGGGGTCGACTGCAGCCGGGCGCGATCATCACCAAGGGTGATTCGCTCTTCCCGCGCATCGAGGAAGTGGCCTGACGTGTTCGAAACGGCACCGCAGCCCCTCGCTGCGCCCGTCATCGACACCCACTGCCATCTCGATATCCGCGATGGCGATCGTCACCCTGGTGCCACGCCTGATCCCGATGATCTTCTCGAGATCGCCGCGGGCGTAGGCGTCACGCGCATCGTGCAGATCGGCTGCGATGTCGACTCCGCTCGCTGGTCAGTCGAGATGGCGCAGTCGCGCCCCGAGGTCGTTGTCGGCGTTGCACTGCATCCCAACGAAGCACCGCGTCTGCAATTGGAGGAGGGTCGAGATTCCCTCGAGGCGGCCTGGGCAGCCATCGCTGAACTTGCGGTCGACCCGAAGGTGCGCGCGATCGGTGAGACCGGCCTTGATTACTTCCGCACCGATGAGACCGGTCGCGAGATCCAGCACGAGTCCTTCCGCTGGCACATCCGCCTGGCCAAGGAGCTCGGCAAGTCGCTCGTCATTCACGATCGCGAATCGCACGACGATGTCATTCAGTTGGTGGAAGAAGAGGGCGCACCCGAAACCGTGGTCTTCCACTGTTTCTCCGGTGATGCCGCGATGGCGAAGTACTGCGCGAGCAAGGGCTGGTACATGTCGTTCGCGGGCGTGGTGACCTTCAAGAATGCGCAGGTGCTGCGTGATGCGCTGCTCGAGGTGCCCGACGAACTCGTGCTGGTTGAGACCGATGCCCCGTACCTGACTCCGACCCCGCACCGCGGTAAGGCCAATGGCTCGTACCTGATGCCGTACACCGTGCGCGCCATGGCCGATGTTCGTGCCGTGAGTGAAGCAGCGATGGCCACCACGCTGTGGAATAACGCGCAGAAGGTGTTTGGTCCGTTCTGATGACAGACCTCCTGGGCGCACGCGAGATCCGCGAGCTCGCCGAGTCACTCGGCATACGCCCGACCAAGAAGCTCGGCCAGAATTTCGTGATCGACCCGAACACAGTGCAGCGCATCGTGCGTGCTGCCGATGTCGTACCCACCGATCACGTTCTTGAAGTAGGCCCGGGACTCGGCTCCTTAACGCTTGCGCTGCTGCAGGAAGTCTCCTCGGTGATCGCCATCGAGATCGATCCGGTTCTGGCAGAGCAACTGCCGCGCACTATTGCCTTGCATATGCCCGAGCGTGCCGAATCCCTCACGCTGATCGTGTCGGACGCGATGAAGGTCGATGTCGTGCCGGGGGAGCCCACTGCTCTCGTCGCAAACCTGCCTTACAACGTCTCGGTCCCCGTGCTGCTTCACCTGCTCGAGGTCGTGCCGACTATTCGCACGGCACTGGTGATGGTGCAGAAAGAAGTAGCTGAACGACTCGCTGCCGACCCCGGCAGTCGCACCTACGGCATCCCGAGCCTTAAGGCTCGTTGGTACGGCGAGGTGCGCATGGCCGGCAACATCGGCCGCAATGTCTTCTGGCCCGAGCCCAATGTCGATTCGGCGCTAGTGCGCGTCGATCGTCGCGAGCAGCCCACGTGCGAATCGAGTCGCGAGTGGGTATTCAAGGTGATCGATACGGCCTTCGCCCAGCGCCGAAAGAGCCTGCGCGGCGCACTCGCCCAGTTGGCCGGCTCGCCCGATGCTGCCGAACAGGCGCTGCGGGCTGCAGGTATTGACCCGGGGCGCCGCGGTGAGGCGCTCACTCTGCCCGAATTCATCGCCCTGTCCGACAGCCTTCATCGAGCCTCGGCTCGCTAGAACGCCTACCCTCAATCCATGGCCCCGACTTCGGTGATCGTTCGCGTGCCTGCGAAGGTCAATCTGCAGTTGTCGGTCGGCCCGCTACGCAAAGACGGCTATCACGAGCTCGCCACGGTGTTCCATGCCGTGAGCCTGAGTGATGAGGTGAAAGCCTCGTATGCCGAGCCGGGTGCGGGCATCACGCTGACGATCTCGGGCGAGGGTGCTGATCATCTTCCCGTCGACGAGACGAACCTCGCCTACCGCGCGGCAATGCTGCTCGCCGCCCGCGCAGAAATCGACGCAGACGTCACGATGCACCTGAATAAGGGAATTCCGGTGGCCGGTGGGATGGCAGGCGGAAGTGCCGACGCCGCAGGTGCGCTCGTGGCTTGCGATGCGCTGTGGCGTCTAGGTACTGATCGCGACGATCTGATGGATCTCGCTGCCGAACTCGGCTCCGATGTTCCCTTCGCCCTGCATGGCGGTACTGCTGTCGGCACTGGCCGAGGCGAGAAGTTGATGTCCGCGCTCGCGCGCGGTTCGTTCCACTGGGTATTCGCGCTTGCCGACGGCGGTCTGTCGACTCCCGCGGTCTACGGCGAGTGCGATCGACTGCGGGATGGAGTGGAAGTTCCCGACCCGTACGTGTCTGACCTGCTCATGCAGGGTCTTCGCGCTGGTGATGCAGTCATCCTCGGCAAGGCACTCAGCAACGACCTGCAAGCAGCGGCGATTTCCTTGCGCCCGTCACTGTCACAGGTACTCGAGACTGGTGATGATCTGGGTGCACTCGGCGGAATCGTGTCGGGCAGTGGACCGACCTGCGCATTCCTCGCCCGTGATCACGAGCATGCGCTCGATATCGCGGTGGGGCTTACGTCAGCCGGCGTATGCCGCACGGTGAAGACCGCAACGAGCCCGGCGCACGGCGCGAAGGTCGTCGGCTAGCGCTTGCGCATCAGTAGTTCCGGCTTGGCTTCCATGCCCGCGAGGCCATTCCAGGCCAGGTTCACCAGGTGCGCGACAACTTCGTCCTTCTTCGGCTTGCGCACATCGAGCCACCACTGGCCGGTGAGCGCAACCATGCCAACGAGCATCTGCGAGTACATGCGAGCGAGCTTCTTGTCCATCTTGTGCGCCGCAAATTCATTCGCGAGCAGATGCTCGACCTGCGTTGCGACGTCGACGATCAGGCTGGCGAATGTGCTGTTGCTCTGCGAGACGGGTGAATCGCGCACGAGAATGCGGAAGCCGTCGGGGTACTCGTCGATGTAGTCGAATAGCGCCATGCCAGCTTGCTCGAGCAGCAGGCGCGGGTTGCTGCCGCTCAATGCCTTCTCGAAGGAGTTCAGCAGGTAGTTCATCTCTCGATCGACGAGAACTGCGTAAAGGCCTTCCTTGCCGCCGAAGTGCTCGTACACCACCGGCTTCGAGACCTTCGCCGTGCTGGCGATTTCCTCGACACTGACCGCTTCGAAACCCTTCTCGGCGAACAACTTCCGGCCGACGGTGAGCAACTGCTCTCGTCGCTCCTGCCCGCTCATACGGATTTT
Organism: Actinomycetes bacterium; assembly: GCA_024639145.1. GTDB lineage: Bacteria > Actinomycetota > Actinomycetes > S36-B12 > S36-B12 > CAIKZY01. The sequence continues at coordinate 52,213 of JAHEIZ010000010.1, forward strand.
GGTGTCGGTCGAGCGCGCCAAGGTGTCACGACGCTTCACTGAGCCGATGTCAGTGACGTTGTCGGCTTCGTTCTCGAAGCCCTCTGAGTCGAGATCCTCGGTGGAGGCGCTCATCGTGACTAGTTCGCCCGAGCGGGATGGAACTTGCGCAACCTGTGCTCCTGGGTTGGGTCATTGAGCTTGCGCACGAGCCGCTCACGCTTGGGCCAGCGCACATCGGTGGCGATGCCCGTCTTCTCGAGCAGCCGGATGAAGGTCGCACTGATGTCGATCTGACCCTTGAACACTCCATGACGTGCCGCGGTCGGCTCCGCATGGTGAAGGCTGTGCCAGGACTCACCCATTGAAGGGATGGCGAGCCACCATACGTTGGTCGAGAGGTCGCGTGAGTTGAACGGACGCTTGCCGAAGACGTGGCAGATCGAGTTGATCGACCAGGTGACGTGATGCACGAGTGCGATGCGCACCAGGCTGCCCCAGAAGAATCCGGTCAGGACGCCCAGCCATGACCAGGTAAGCAGGCCACCGAGAATTGCGGGAGCCAGCAGCGTGGTCGTGACCATAAGCGGAAACAGACGTGAGATGCGCTGGACATCGGGATCATTGGCGATGTCGGGTGCGTACTTCTCGGGTGAGGTCTGCTCTTCGCTGTAGAGCCAGCCGACGTGAGCCCAGTACAGACCCTTGGCCACGGCGCGCTTGCTCGTGCCGAAGCGCCACGGTGAATGCGGGTCGCCCTCCTCGTCGGAGAACTGGTGGTGCTTGCGGTGATCGGCAACCCACTGCGAGAGAGAACCCTCAACAGCGAGTGAGCCGGCGATACCGAGTGCGTACTTCATGAAGCGATTGGTCTTGAAGGATCCATGGGTGAAGTAGCGATGGAAGCCCACCGTGATGCCACCGGCAGTGATCGCCCAGAAGAGCACGACGATGAACAGGTCGCTCCAGCCGACGAAGCCGCCCCACGCGATGGGAATCGCGACGATGACGGCGAGAAGCGGGACGATGATGAAGATGGTGAGCAGTACCCGCATCGTCGTACTGGTGTAGTTCTCGTCAACGGGGGGCTCTACGGAGACGGGCTGGGCGAGGGTCATGGGGCTCCTTAGCGAGGCAGTGTGCACTACCTACGGTTCCGTAACCTACGCCACCGTAACCTCCCGTGTCCAGCGGAACTCGCGAATCATTTAGCCTTGTGCCCCTGCAAGCAGTCCCGGGTCGTCTAGCGGCAGGACAGCGGACTTTGAATCCGTCAACGATGGTTCGATCCCATCCCCGGGAGCTCTTCATGAACTTCAAGGCCCGCCCTCCTTGGGCGCCCGCGCCTCGGTAGGCTTGAGGCCTTCCCCCGTTCGGCCCTTCTCTTCATGCCCATCGGAGGATTTCGTGACCACCTCAGCGGCCCCGCGCCCCTCGGTCGTCATCATCCTGGCCGCCGGCGAGGGCAAGCGGATGAAGTCAGCGCTCCCCAAGGTCCTGCACCCCGTAGCCGGTCGTTCCCTGCTTGGTCATGTGCTCGAGGCCGCTGCCACGGTTGAGCCGGCTCACGTCGTTGTCGTCGTGGGCCATGGTCGCGACCAGGTCACCGAGCACCTCTCGGAGATCGCCCCCTGGGCACTCACTGTCGTGCAGGAGGAACAGAAGGGCACCGGCCATGCGGTGCGCATCGCGCTCTCCGAGGTGCGCGCACGCGGGCTCGAGATCGACGACGCACCCGTCGTCGTGCTCACCGGCGATACACCGTTGCTGACCGGCTCTACCCTCATCGGCCTGCTCGTCGAGCATGCACGCAGCAATGCGGTCGCCACGGTGCTCACCGCGTCGCTGTCGGATCCCACCGGCTACGGCCGAGTGCTGCGCGATGGTTCAGGCCAGGTCACCGGCATCGTCGAGCACAAGGACGCAAGTACCGAGCAGCTCGCCGTCAATGAGATCAACTCCGGCATGTACGCCTTCTCCGCCTCACATCTCGACGCAGCCCTCACTCGTATCACGACGAACAACGCGCAGGGCGAGGAATACCTCACCGATGTGCTCGGCTTCCTCGAAGGTGATGGCGAGACCATCAGCGCGTCGATGTGCTCTGACAGCAACGAGATCCTTGGCGTGAATGATCGCTACCAGCTCTCGCAGGCTGCGGGCATCATGCGCGATCGAATCAATGCCGAGTGGATGCGCGCGGGCGTTTCGATCCTCGACTCCGCCACCACCTGGCTTGATGTCGACGTCGAGATCGAGCCCGATGCCGTCATCCTGCCCAGCACCACGCTGCGTGGCCCGACCTCGATTGCCGCCGGCGCGCGCATCGGCCCGGGCACCACCTTGGCCTCGTGCGAGGTGGGCGAAGGTGCCACGGTGATTCACACGTGGGCGGAGCTCGCCGTGATCGGAGCCGGCGCGTCTGTCGGTCCGTTCACCTACCTGCGGCCCGGTGCCGTGCTCGGAGCCGGCGCAAAGGCCGGCGCCTACGTCGAGATCAAGAACTCGACCATCGGCGAAGGCGCGAAGGTTCCCCATTTGTCCTACGTCGGCGACGCCACCGTGGGAGCCGGCTCGAATATCGGCGCCGCAACCGTGTTCGTCAACTATGACGGCGTCGAAAAGCACCGCACGGTGGTCGGCGAGCAGGTGCGCATCGGCAGCGACAGCATGCTCGTCGCACCCGTCACGATCGGCGACGGCGCGTACACCGCCGCCGGATCGGTGATCACCGAGGATGTCCCACCGGGAGCCATGGCTGTCGGCCGGGCCAAGCAGCGCAATGTCGAAGGCTGGGTCGAGCGCAAGCGACCCGAATCGGCATCCGCTGACGCGGCTCGAAAGGCACAGCACCAGAATTCGACCAACAATGCATCGGCGAAGGAGTAACGGTGACCGAGATAACGGCCCCCATTCAGAAGAAGCTCGTCCTGCTTGCAGGGCGCTCGCATCCTGAACTGGCCAACGCGGTCGCCGATGAGCTCGGCATCCCGCTGTCGAAGACCGTCGCCTACGACTTCGCCAACGGAGAGATCTTCGTGCGCTTCGAGGAGTCAGTGCGCGGCACCGATGCCTTCGTGCTGCAGAGCCACACGACGCCGATCAACACCTGGATCATGGAGCAGCTGATCATGGTTGACGCGCTCAAGCGTGCCTCGGCCAAGCGCATCACCGTGATCATGCCGTTCTATGGCTACGCCCGCCAGGACAAGAAGCACCGCGGCCGCGAGCCAATCTCGGCTCGCCTGATGGCTGATCTCTTCAAGACAGCCGGCGCCGATCGCCTGATGACAGTCGACCTGCACACCTCGCAGATCCAGGGCTTCTTCGATGGCCCCGTCGATCACCTGTTCTCTCTGCCGATCCTTGCCAAGCACGTCAAGGAGAGCGTGGGGCATGACCGCATCACCGTGGTCTCGCCCGACGCCGGGCGCGTGCGCGTGGCCGAGAAGTGGACCGACATTCTCGGTGCCCCGCTCGCGATCATTCATAAGCGCCGCGACCCCGACGTCCCGAACCAGGTCAAGGTCTTTGAGGTCGTCGGCGAGGTCAAGGGCCGCGTCTGCGTCGTGGTCGACGACATGATCGATACCGGCGGCACCATTGTGAAGGCCGCCGAGACCCTCTTCGAGCAGGGAGCGGCAGGCGTGATCGTGGCCGCCACCCACGCGATCCTGAGCGATCCGGCCCGCGACCGCCTCCAGAACTCGCAGATCTCAGAGGTCATCGTCACTGACACCCTGCCGATCGTCGACGAGGCCCGGTTCCCCAAGCTCACCGTGCTCTCGATCGCCCCGCTGCTGGCCAAGGCCATCACTGAGGTCTTCACCGATGGCTCGGTCACCAGCATGTTCGACGACACTCCGTCGCACGAACTCGGCAACTAGTCGCTTCAGGAATCGGCCCCGCCCCATGAGGGATCGGGGCCGATTTCGTCCGCGGGCATCTGCTCGTTAGACTTCCCTCAATTCCTCGGCGAGGGTGTCGCACAGGCACCGTGATCGACGCGGTCGGCGCCCAATGCGCTTTGCCGAGGTGTCCGACGTACGAGGAGAAGTAGAAGTGTCTGAAGTTTCCATCATCGCCGTTCCCCGCTCCGATTTCGGCAAGGGCGCCGCACGCCGCACGCGCCGCGAGGGAAACATCCCCGCAGTCATCTACGGCGAGGGCTCAGCAGTCACCCACGTTGCCCTGCCGGCACATGAGCTCGAGCTCGCCCTGCGCAAGCCGCGCGTCGTGCTGAACATCAGCTTCGAGGGCAAGACCATCGTCACCAAGCCGCGCGATGTTCAGCGTGAGCCGGTCAAGCGCTTCATCGAGCACGTCGACCTCATCATCATCTCGGCCAGCGAGGCCACCGACCGCGGCAACGAGGCAGTTGCCTTCGTCGAGGCCGCTGAGGCACAGGCCGTTCAGGACGCCAAGGATGCCCGCTCGGGCAACGCGGCAGCCGACGCAGCCGATGCGGCTGACGCCGCAGCAGCCGCTGCTGCAGCTGAGTAACTAAGGCTTCATTGCACGAATAGTCAGGACCGGGATTCCCATGAGTGATGCGTGGCTTATAGCCGGGCTCGGGAACCCCGGTCCTGACTATTCCGCCACCCGGCACAACGTCGGGTATATGGCTGTCGACCGTATTGCTGCGATGACCGGCGGCAAGCTGTCTCGTCACAAGCGGGCCAATGCCATGGTGCTCGAGGGCAAGCTCGGAATGCCGGGGAGCCAGACCCCGATCATCCTGGTCGAGTCACTCTCGTACATGAATGAGTCGGGCGGCCCGATCAAGGCACTGATGCAGTTCTACGACATCCCGGTCGAACGCCTGATCGCCATTCATGACGAGCTCGATATCCCCTTCGCCGCACTTCGCGTGAAGCTGGGCGGCGGCGATAACGGGCACAACGGCCTCAAGAGCATGCGCAAGGCCCTCGGCACGGGCGATTTCTACCGCGTGCGTATCGGCATCGGTCGCCCGCCTGGGCGCCAAGATCCCGCTGACTTCGTTCTCAAGTCGTTTGGCAGCAGTGAGCGCGCAGAGCTGCCCGAGCTCATCGAACGCGCAGCCGACGCCACGTGCTCACTGATCACCAATGGCCTCGAGCGCACCCAGAGCATGTTCAACACCGGCCCGGCGAAGGAATAGCGATGACAGATCTCCCGATCAGCGATGCCCAGCTCTCGTCGATGGTGGCCAAGCAGGCGGGCCAGCTGCTGCTCGAGCTCCGTGACTCATTCGGCGTCATTGACCCTGCCGATAAGGACCGAGCGAATGAGCTGCGCAAGGCCGGTGATCGTTCGGCGAATGAGTTCATCGTCGCTGCCCTTCGGGAGGCCCGTCCCGACGACGCAATCCTGAGCGAGGAGGAAAAGGACAACGACCTTCGTCTCACCCACGAGCGCGTCTGGATCGTCGACCCGCTCGACGGCACCTACGAGTATGGCCAGGGTCGCCAGGACTTCGCAGTACACATCGCTCTCTGGCACGCCTCCGAGAAGCGCCTGTCTGCATGCACGGTCGATCTACCCGCGCAGAAGATCACCCGCACGATGTCCGACGCGGGTGCAGCACCTGCCCCCCTTCCGACTGATCGCCCGATTCGCATTGTTGCCTCGCGCAGTCGTCCGCCGGCCACCCTTAGTGCCACCGTCGAGATCCTTGGCCGCCTGCTCGCTGATGCGGGCATCAGCGCCCACGGTGTCGAGATCATCGACGTCGGTTCTGTCGGCGCCAAGGTGAACGAGATTCTGTGCGGTCGCGCCGAGGCCTACGTGCACGACACCGGCTTCTACGAGTGGGATGTCGCAGCGCCCTATGGCGTTGCCCAGCACTATGGGCTCATTCCCTCACATGTCGACGGCAGTCCGGTGACCTTCAATCACATGCCGCCGTATGTCACTGACCTCGTCGTCGTGCATCCGGCACTCGTCGATTACCTCCGCGCAGCACTTCGCGAGGCTGCTGCTTCGTGAGCCTTGCCGGTCTTCTGAAGTCGCTGCGCGGCGAGCTCGCCGCGGTCACCGACATGCCTGCCGGCAGTTCGCCGGTGCATGTCACTGCGGCAGTGCCCGTTCAGCCCGCTGTTGCCGCGATGGTCAGCGGTCGGGGTGCACCCGTTCTCGTCGTGACTCCGACCGGGCGAGAGGCGGAGGATGTCGCCGCTCAGCTGCGAGAGTTGCTTGTTGACGCCCATGTCGAGGTCTTCCCGTCGTGGGAGACACTTCCGCATGAACGACTCTCGCCGTCCCTCGACACCGTGGGCCGTCGTGTTGCAGTACTGCGCCGCCTTGTGCATCCCGATGCGTCTGATCCGCTGATCGGCCCGATTGACATCATCGTCGCGTCGATTCGCGCCGTGGCCCAGCCGATCATCATCGGAATCGGCGATGCCGAGCCGGTACGCCTGCGCGTCAACGACCAGGGCGATCCCATGGAGATCGTCGAACAACTGGTCGGTCTCGGATACGAGCGAGTTGATCTCGTCGAACGGCGCGGCCAGGTCGCCGCACGCGGTGGCATTCTCGATGTGTTCCCGCCGACCAATGAGCACCCACTTCGCATCGAGTTCTGGGGCGACAATGTCGAGGAGATCCGCAGTTTCGCGGTAGCCGATCAGCGTTCCCTCGAGAATGTCGAGGAAGGCCTGTGGGCGCCTGCGGTTCGTGAACTACTGCTGACCGATCAGGTGCGCGCACGCGCAGCACAGCTCACATCGATACCTCAGTTGGCGGAGATGTGCGACAAGTTGGCGAATGGCATCACGGTCGAGGGCATGGAGTCCCTTTCTCCGGTTCTCGCCGATGGCATGACCTCGTTGATCGAGCTGCTCGCGTCCGGCACTCAGGTCGTCTCGATGCAGCCGGAGCGCATCGATGCTCGTGCCCATGATCTCGTGCGCACAGCCGAGGAATTCCTCGCGGCTTCGTGGCATAACGCCGCCGCAGGCAATGAGACGCCCATTGATCTCGCGGGCCTGAATTACCTGTCCATTGATGATCTGCAGATCTCCGCGATTCAGCGCTCGATGCGCTGGTGGGATCTCAGCGCGCTTCCGGGTGATGACGAACTTGCCGAGGACACCGAGCTTCGCATCACGGTCGATGCCAGCGAGTGCAATGGCTACAAGGGCGACTACACCGCGATCGTCACCGATCTGCGCACCTGGCTTTCTGAAGGTCGGGTGGTCGGCTTCGTCACCCAAGGCCACGGCTCCGCTGAGCGCATCGCCGAGACTCTGGCGGGCGAGAATGTCGCCGCGCGACTCGTCGACACCCTGATCGACGCGCAGCCGGGCGTCGTGCACATCACCACTGGTCGCCTTGACTCCGGATTCATCTTCCCCGGACTCGTGCTCATTACCGAGGCCGATGTCTCCGGGCAGCGCTCGGCGACTCGTGACATGCGCCGAATGCCCTCGCGGCGCCGTCGCACGATCGACCCGTTGTCCCTGAAGGCCGGCGACTTCGTCGTGCACGAGCAGCACGGCGTGGGCAAGTACATCGAGATGGTGCAACGCACTGTGGGCGACGCGACCCGCGAGTACCTCGTGCTGGAGTACGCCTCGAGCAAGCGCGGGCAGCCGGCTGATCGGCTCTACGTGCCGACTGACCAACTCGATCTCGTCACCAAGTACGTGGGTGGCGAAGCACCTGCGGTACATCGTCTTGGTGGCGCCGACTGGCAGAAGGCCAAGGGTCGGGCGCGCAAGGCGGTCAAGCAGATCGCCGGTGAGCTCATTCGCCTGTACGCCGCGCGCCAGGCGGCCAAGGGGCATGCTTTCGGCACGGACACTCCGTGGCAGCACGAGCTCGAGGATGCCTTTGCGTATGTCGAGACACCTGATCAACTGGCCTGCATCGACGAGGTGAAGGCCGACATGGAGCGCACCGTGCCCATGGATCGCCTCATCTGCGGTGACGTGGGATACGGCAAGACCGAGATCGCGGTGCGTGCGGCATTCAAGGCGGTGCAGGACGGCAAGCAGGTCGCTGTGCTCGTGCCGACGACGCTGCTCGTGCAGCAGCACTTCTCGACTTTTGCCGATCGCTACAGCGCCTTCCCGGTCAAGGTGGCGGCTCTCTCGCGCTTTAGCACCGACAAGGAAGCCAAGGAGGTGCTGGCCGGGGTCACCGAGGGCTCTGTTGATGTCGTGATCGGCACGCATCGCCTGCTGACACCCGATGTGCGCTTCAAGGACCTCGGCCTTGTCATCCTCGACGAGGAGCAGCGATTCGGTGTCGAGCACAAGGAATACCTGAAGGCGCTGCGTACCAATGTCGACGTCCTGGCGATGTCGGCGACACCGATCCCGCGCACGCTCGAGATGGCGGTCACGGGTATTCGCGAGATGTCGGTGATCCAGACTCCGCCTGAAGAGCGCCACCCGGTGCTGACCTTCGTCGGCCCATACGACGACAAGCAGATCTCCGCGGCCATGCGTCGCGAGCTGATGCGCGATGGTCAGGTGTTCTTCGTGCACAACCGGGTCGAGTCGATTGACCGGGTCGCGTCACGTCTGCGCGATCTCGTGCCCGAGGCGCGCATCGCAGTGGCTCACGGTCAGATGGGGGAGCACCAGCTCGAGCAGGTGATCGTCGATTTCTGGAACAAGGAGATCGACGTACTGGTGTGCACCACCATCGTCGAATCCGGCATCGATATCGCGAATGCGAACACGCTGATCGTCGATCGCGCCGACAACTTCGGCCTCTCTCAGCTCCATCAGCTGCGTGGCCGAGTCGGCCGAGGGCGCGAACGCGCATACGCGTACTTCCTGTACTCGCCAGAGAAGCCGCTCACCGAGACCGCCCATGAGCGCCTGGCCACGATCGCGCAGCACACCGACCTCGGCTCCGGCATGCGCATTGCGATGAAGGATCTCGAGATCCGCGGCGCGGGCAACCTGCTCGGCGGCGAGCAGAGCGGCCACATCGCTGATGTCGGATTCGATCTCTACGTCCGCCTCGTGGGCGAGGCCCTGGCCGAGCACAAGGGCGACACCGAGGTGGTGCTGCCCGAGATCAAGGTCGAGCTGCCGATCGACGCCCACATCCCGCACGACTACGTGCCCCATGAGCGCCTGCGTCTTGAGGCCTACAAGCGGCTGGCCGATGCCCATACGAATGAGCAGGTCGACGAGGTCGCAGCCGAGCTCACTGATCGATACGGCTCCCTGCCGGCACCTGTCGAGGCTCTTTTGGCCGTGGCTCGGTTTCGCGTGCTCGCTCGGTCGGTCGGCCTGGCCGAGGTGGTGGTTCAGGGCCAGGGCGTGCGATTTGCCCCGGTCGAACTCCCGGAATCGGGGCAGATGCGGCTCACCCGGCTATACCCGCGCACGCTGCTCAAGCCCGCAACTCGTACCATCATCGTGCCGAGACCGGTCACGGCCCTCATGGGCGGTTCCCCGGTCAGCGGCACGGAGTTGCTCGACTGGGCCGCCGAACTCATCTCGGCGCTCTGGCCGGCCAAGATCCCCGCACCTGAATCGGAGAAGAAGTCGTGAAGCGTCGTACCCGTGCAGTATCCGTAGCGCTCCTGGCCGCGAGCCTGGCTGCCTCCAGCCTCCTCGTCAGCGGATGCGGCTCGACCAACGCCAGCACCGCCGCGACCGTGGGATCCGAGACCATCAGCGACAAGCAGCTCACCGACTGGGTGCAGGGCGTGCTCGTGGCAACCGGCAAGTCGCCGAATGCCATCGACCAGTCCGTCACCTCAAACTCCCTCAACCTCCTCATCTACCTGGATCTCCTCGACGCAGTCGCCGGCGCGGTGGGTGCCACCGCGAGTCAGGGCGAGATCGATGCTGCCGGCAAGAGCCTGATCCAGGCCGGCGCCACCGAGGAGCAGATCACGGCCAGCGCTGCGCAGAGCGGTATTGCTCCTGCCGCAGTGCCTGCCTTCATTCGCGCCAATGTGCTGACCCCGAAGATTCAGTCGGTGCTCGCGCCGGGAGCCACGCCCGAGCAGCAGCAGACCGCCTTCCAGCAGGCACTCGTCACCGCCGCCAATGAGCTGGGCGTGACGGTGAACCCGCGTTACGGCAGCTGGAGCCCTGACTCCATCAAGCTCGGCGCACCGCCCAGCGACCTCTCCATTCCGCCGGCTGACTAGTCATGCCGTCTGAAGGCGCGGAGCCGGAGGGCACGACGGGAGCACGACTGCTTGATCTCGTCGCGCTCATGGACACCCTTCGCTCACCGGGCGGCTGCCCGTGGGATGCGCGTCAGACTCATGAGTCACTCGTCGAGTACCTGATCGAGGAGTCCTACGAAAGCGTCGAAGCCATCGAGGCCGGTGACCGTGCAGGCATGCGCGAGGAGCTCGGTGATCTTCTCCTGCAAGTCGTGTTCCATTCGCGCATCGCGCAGGACGACGCTGAAGACCCGTGGAACATTGACGACGTCGCTGATGGCATCACCCGCAAGCTGATCGCTCGTCACCCTCATGTGTTCGACAAGGCGGCTGATGACGCGACTGCGGGCAAGACCGCAGACGAGGTCGAAGCGGACTGGCATGCTCTCAAGGCCAAGGAGAAGAACCGCGAATCCGTCACCGACGGCATTCCCGCGAATCTTCCTGCCTTGCTGCGTGCCTCCAAGGTGCTGAGTCGTAGTACGCGGCTCGAGAATCCGGCACCTGAACTCGCCGAGATCGCGACGGCGAGCAGCGCTTTGACGGAAATCAACTCGAGTGATCAGCTTGGCGATCTCCTGCTGGCACTCGTTTCCGTCGCACGTGAGCGCGGTTGGGATGCCGAGGGTGCCCTTCGCGATGCTACGAGACGACGCATTGACGAGATTCGCGCGGCCGAGGGCCTGGCATGAATGAACCCACTCGGCAGTTCCATGCGATTGCCGATGCCGTACTCGCTGATCTGCTCGCTGCAGATCCGGTAGCCGCGACCTGGCTGGGTGATCACGCGCATGACAGTGAACTTCCCGATCTGACCGATAGTGCCGTGAGCGCGTGCACTGCACGAATCGATGATCACCTCACCGCGCTCGATGCCGTAGACGACGTGGAACTCGATGTCGCCGACTTCGTTGACTTGGAGATCCTGCGATCCGCGCTGACCAAGGCTTCCTTCGACGAAACCGAGCTGCGCGAGCAGACCTGGAATCCGATGGCCTGGAATCCGAGCACATCACTTCACCTACTGCTGTCGCGTGACTTCGCGCCACTCACCGATCGGTTGACCAGCGCTATCGGCCGTCTCAGCGAGATCCCGCGCTTCCTCGCCGATGCCCGCGAGACCTTGCAGGAGATGCCGCAGATCCATGTGGAGACGGCCATTGCTCAATTCGCCGGCGCACGCGCACTGATCGAGGGCCAGCTCTCACCACTGCTCACCGAGAACGGCATGCGCACCGACGCTGCGTCGACAGCGATTTCTGCCATTGATGACTTCAGCTCCTGGCTTGGTGAGCAACTCCCGGTGTCGCGCAAGGATCCGCGACTGGGGGAGCGGCTCTACTCTGCGGTGCTCTGGCATCGGCTCGATGACGGCACCACACCCGGCTCATTGCTCGAGGATGCGCACGCCAATCTCGATCTCGTCAGCGAGCAAATTCGAGAAGTTGCCTGCGAGTATCTCGGAGATAGCGGCCGCGATGTCGTAGAGCGTGCACTGGCTCAAGTGGCCAGCGATTTCCCGGTCACCAATGACACAGTTCTCGCGCTAGTCGAAGCGGCGAATACTCGATCCCGCGATTTCGCCATCGCTGCCGACCTCGTCTGGGTTCCGGAGATCGATATGCGCGTAATCGAGATGCCCGAGATCCATCGCGGCGTGGCCGTCGCCTACTGCGATGCGCCAGGCCCGCTCGAGACCGCACCCGTGCCGACCTTCGTTGCCGTGTCTCCGACACCTGCTGACTGGTCGGCCGGGCGCATCGACTCCTTCTATCGCGAGTACAACGGCGTGCAGTTGCACGACCTCACCATTCACGAGGCCTTCCCCGGGCATGTCTTGCAGCTCGCGCATGCTCGTGCCCTCAAGGCCGCATCACCGGTGCGGAAGTTCGGCATGAGTGGAGTCTTCGTCGAAGGCTGGGCGGTCTACGCCGAGCAACTGATGATCGATCGCGGCTACACGCCCACCGATGATC
>JAHEIZ010000047.1 GCA_024639145.1 Actinomycetes bacterium
ATGTTCGCGGTCGTGACTCGCGGAGTTCCTCCTCGCGTGGCTCCTCAGACCGCTACGACGATCGCTACGACGACCGTGATGATCGCTACCGCACCAACAGCGTGCGCACGATCCCGGACTCGCGTTCCACACAGCAGCCGGACTCTCGTGGAGTGCGCACCTTCCGCAGCGACTCGGCCCCCGACCGTCGCCCGACTACCGCGCCGCTGGCCGACCGTCGTCCGATGGATATCAGCCGCATCGAGAACATCCACCCGCGCAGCTACAACGATGCCCGCCGCATTGGCGAGCACTACCGCGATGGCGTGCCGGTGATCATGAACCTCACGGAGCTCGACGACACCGATGCCAAGCGCATCATCGACTTCGCAGCCGGCCTCGTGTTCGGCCTGCGCGGCTCCATCGAGCGCATCACCAACAAGGTGTTCCTGCTCTCGCCCGCCAACGTCGACGTCGGTGACCAGGCTCGCGCCCAGGTCGCCGAGGATGGCTTCTTCAACCAGAGTTAGGGCTTTTCATGCATGCCGTATGGCAGGTTCTTGCCACGGTGCTGTGGCTGTACTGGCTCGCCTTCATCGTTCGACTGATTCTCGACCTGGTTCAGGCGTTCTCTCGCTCGTGGCGACCCACCGGCATCATCTTGATCATCGCCGAGTTCATCTTCACCATCACCGACCCGCCTCTGCGGGCCTTGCGCCGGGTCATCAAGCCGATTCGGGTCGGTAACTTCTCGTTCGACCTGGCATTCCTGATCGTGCTGATCGCGCTGAACATCTTGATCAGCGTGGTGCAGAAGCTCTAGTCGAGACCTCTTGCCCTCTGGTACGATATCTTGTACCACTAAGGAGGGGTCATGGCTGTCACCGCAAGTGAAGCTCGGGCGCAACTTTTCCCGTTGATCGAACAGGTCAACGCCGATCAGGAGCCGATCGAGATCATCTCGAAGAAGGGCACCGCCTTCCTGGTCTCCGAAGCCCAGTATCGGTCGATGACCGAAACCTCCTACCTGATGCGTTCCCCGGCCAATGCTGAGCGGCTGCTCACCGGCGTTGCGCAGGTGGCCGCGGGAAAGATCACTGAGCGCAACCTCATTGCCGAATGAGAATCTGCTTCACCGAAGACGGCTGGGCCGACTACTGCTCATGGAGCGGTGATCGCAAGATGCTTCTTCGCATCAACCGCCTCATCGACGAATCCACGCGTGATCCAGCCGTCGGCATCGGCAAGCCTGAGCCACTCGGCCAAAACCTTGATGGCTACTGGTCCCGCCGCATCACCGATGAGCATCGACTCGTGTACACGGTCGACGGCGAGAGCCTGATCATCATCCAGGCTCGGTATCACTACTGAGGCGTCAGAGAGTCTTGACGATCGCCAGGGTGATCTCAACTTCACCGGCATCGGCCGCGAATGCGTTCGCTGGCGCTGCAGCCTCGGTGACTGCAGTCGCGAGAACCTCATCGGCAATGAGCTGGCCGTGCTCGGCCATGGTGGCCTGAGCGTCGGCATCGTTGCTTGACCAGAAGAGCTGAATGCGGTCGGTGATCTCCAGGCCCGATGACTTTCGGGCTTCCTGGATCGCACGCACGATCTCGCGAGCAAGACCTGCGCGCTTGAGTTCTTCAGTGATGGTGAGGTCGAGGGCGATGCTCTCGCCGCCTTCGGAGGCAACGGCCCAGCCTTCGCGCGGGGTCTCGGTGATCACGACATCGTCGGCGCCGATGGTGACCTCGCCGATCTCGGGCACGGTGATGGTGAACTCATTCGTTGCTCGGAGTGCGGCTGTCATGGCTGCAGCGTCTGAATGTGCGATGACATTGGCGACCAGGGGAGTCTGCTTGGCGAAGCGAGCACCGAGGGCGCGGAAGTTGGCCTTCGCGGTGACATCAACGAGACCGGCACCGATGTCGTCGAGACTCTCGAGGGCGATGACGTTGAGCTCTTCGGCGATCTCGGCACGCATGTCAGCAGGCAGGGTGTTCCAGCCTCCTGCGGAGATGAGTGCGCGGCCGAGGGGCTGGCGGGTCTTGACCGCGCTCGTTGCACGGGCAGCTCGACCGAGCTCGACGAGCCGGCGCACGAGAGCCATGTTCTCGGTGAGCTGCGTGTCGATGAGCTCGGGCTGGTACTCGGGCCAGCTAGCGAGGTGAACAGAGCTGGGCGCTGCTTCGTCCGTAGAGCGGAACAAGTCTTGCCACACGCGTTCGGTAATGAACGGGGTGAACGGCGCCATGCAGAGCGTGGTGATGCGCAGGGCTTCATGCAGCGTGGCCAGCGCAGCGGGGTCGCCGTCCCAGAAGCGCCTCCTGCTGCGGCGCACGTACCAGTTCGAGAGATCGTCGACGAACGCACTGATCAGGCGGCCGGCGCGCTGGGTGTCGAATACCTCGAGGGCGAGATCGACTTCGTGCGCGAGGTTCTGTGCTTCGGAGATCACCCAACGATCGATGACGGGGCGTGTTTCTACGGCTGGGTCTGCGTTGCTGGGTGACCAATTCGCCGTTCTTGCGTAGAGCGACTGGAAGGCGACTGTGTTCCAGTAGGTAAGTAGGGTCTTGCGCACGACGTCACCGATAGCGGCGTGACCGAGGCGGCGGGCCTGCCAGGGTGAGCCGGAAGCGAGCATGAACCAGCGCACGGCGTCGGCGCCATGCTCGTTCATCAGGCCGATCGGCTCGAGCACGTTGCCCACGTGCTTGCTCATCTTGCGGCCGTCTTCGTCGAGGATGTGACCAAGGCAAACGACGTTCTTATACGACGACTGCTCGAAGACGAGCGTGCCGATGGCCATGAGGGTGTAGAACCACCCGCGGGTCTGGTCGATGGCCTCACAGATGAAGTCAGCGGGGTACTGGGTATTGAACGTGTCAGCGTTGCGATGCGGGTAGCCCACAGCGGCGAAGGGCATGGCGCCGGAGTCGTACCAGCAGTCGATGACCTCGGGCACGCGCGTGGCGGTCTCGCCGCAGGTCGGGCACGGAATCGTGACATCGTCGACATACGGGCGATGGGGATCGAGTGCTGAGACATCGGTGCCACTGAGCTCACTGAGCTCGGCAAGTGAACCGACAGCAACGAGGTGACCCTCGGCGCAGCGCCAGATTGGCAGCGGGGTGCCCCAGTAGCGATTGCGCGAGAGCGCCCAATCGACATTGTTGGTCAGCCAATCGCCGTAACGGCCCCACTGAATGGTCTGCGGGAACCAGTTCGTGTTGGTGTTCTGCTCGAGCAGTTGATCCTTGATCGCGGTGGTGCGGATGTACCAACTCGGCTGGGCGTAATAGACCAGCGGAGTGTGACAGCGCCAGCAATGCGGGTAGGAGTGCTCATAGGGCAGGTGCTTGAACAGCACGCCGCTCTTCTTCAGCTCATCGACGAGAGTCTCGTCAGCCTTCTTGAAGAACAGTCCGCCGACAACAGGAACATCAGGGGCGAAGTGGCCATCGGGCAGCACCGGGTTCACGACCGGCAGGCCGTAGGCACGGCAGGCGATGAGGTCGTCGGCACCGAAGGCAGGGGCCTGATGCACGAGGCCGGTGCCATCGTCGGTGGTCACGTAGTCAGCGAGGATCACGAAGTGAGCGTCGGGGATCTCGACGTAGTCGAAGGGGCGCTTGTAGGTCACGCGCTCGAGCTCGGTGCCCGGGAAGGTCGCGAGGATCTCGAAGTCTTCGCCGAACAGGCCGGCGGCGAGTGACTCGGCAACGATCAGCGTTTCGCCGGTCTCGGTGCGCACGGCCGCGTAGGTGGCGTCGGGCTTGACTGCGACAGCGGTGTTGGAGACCAAGGTCCACGGAGTTGTCGTCCAGACAAGAAGTGATGCACCGGGGAAGCGCTCATTCCACTTCGGATCAGTGATCGGGAAGCGCACATAGACCGAGGGGTCGACCACGGTCTCGTAACCCTGCGCGAGCTCGTGATCGGAGAGGCCGGTGCCACAGCGGGGGCAGTACGGCGCAACGCGGTGATCTTGCACCAGCAGGCCCTTGTCGAAGATCTGCTTCAGCGACCACCACACGCTCTGCACGTAATCGGCGTTCATCGTCCAGTACGCACTGTCGGTATCGACCCAGTAACCCATGCGGCGGGTCATCTCGGTGAACTCGTCGACATGGCGCACGACCGACTCGCGGCACTTCGCGTTGAACTCGGCGACGCCGTACTTCTCGATGTCTTGCTTGCCGCTGAACCCGAGCTCCTTCTCGACCGCGAGCTCGACCGGCAGGCCGTGGCAATCCCAGCCGGCCTGGCGCGGAACGTGGAAGCCCTTCATCGTGCGGTAGCGCGGGAAGACGTCCTTGAAGACTCGAGCCTCGACGTGGTGGGCACCGGGGGTGCCATTGGCCGTGGGTGGGCCCTCATAGAAGACCCAGGTGGGGCGGCCGGCGCTGGCGGCGACCGAGGCCTCGAAGACGCCCTCGGACTCCCACATATCGAGCACGGCATGCTCCATGGCCGGCAGATCGACCTGCGCTGGCACGGCCCGGTACATGAATGCTCCTTTGAGGGGGGAGGCCCAAGAATATCGGGGGACGGGGCAAGGGCTGCGCGGCCGCCTCCCTGCGGCGCGGGAGCCCCAATTTGGGGGAATTTCCCCTTATCCTGACGCGGTTGCCTAGGGTCACCTGCCTGAGGCGAGTACGAGGGGGCGAGATGCCAGTCAAGAAGAGCGCGCCGGCCACCAAGGCCGTGGCGAAGAAGGCTGCACCCGCAAAGAAGGCCGCGCCTGCCAAGGCAGCCCCTGCGAAGAAGGCGGCTCCTGCTGCCGCGAAGAAGGCCTCACCGGCCAAGAAGGCAGTTGCCCCCGTGAAGAAGGCTGCACCCGCTGCCAAGAAGGTTGCCGCTCCTGCGAAGAAGGCGGCCCCGGCCAAGGCTGCGCCTGTGAAGAAGGCAGCTCCGGCTCCTGCGAAGAAGGCCGCTCCGGTTGCCGCTCCCGCGAAGAAGGCTGCTGCTCCTGCCAAGGCTGCGCCCGCGGCAAAGAAGGCTGCTGCTCCTGCCGTTGTCGCACCTGCCCCCGCTGAGGTGAAGGCCCCGGCGAAGAAGGTCGCGAAGAAGTCGATCGTCAAGAAGAAGCCGAATACTCCCGCAGCCAAGATGAGCCCGATCGCACCCCCGCGCCCTGTCGTGCGCGAGGACGAGAGCCCCTGGACCCCGGCTGAGCTCAAGGGCGTGCGTGCTGCACTGAACCTCGAGGTCGTGCGCCTCGAGGAAGAGATCGTCACTGCCGAGGCTGGCCTGGCGGACCTCATCCGCGACTCCGGCGATGGTGCCGGCGACGACCAGGCCGATGCCGGCAGCAAGACCTTCGAGCGCGAGCATGAGATGTCACTGGCCAACAACGCCCGCGACATGCTCGACCAGGTGCATCATGCCCTCGATCGCCTCAGCAAGGGCACCTACGGCGCCTGCGAGAACTGCGGCAAGCCGGTCGGCAAGCTGCGCCTGCAGGCCTTCCCGCGGGCCACGCTCTGCATGGCGTGCAAGCAGGCGGAAGAGCGCTACTAACGCATCCCCCGCGACAGAAGTGTCGTGCGCCGCTCGTCGAGCGGCGCCAGTACTTCGTGCAGTCCGGCGCTGGCGGGTGATAGGAATTGCACATGTCGCCCGTGTTCTCCGAGTTCGAGGGTGGCATTCGGCGGTCGTCCATGGCCGCGCCTCGATCGTCCCCGGGTCACGACATCGGGGACTTCCGTCGCGACGCGCCCGACCTGGGCCCCTCCTCTAAGAGCGGCGGGCTTCTCGACTCCTTTGAAGCGGAGTTCGCCGCGGATCCGCAGCAGAGATGGATGGACAAGACCAGGGCGTTCGGCGGCGGACCGCAGGCACCGACCATCGCCGAGGAGGAGACCGAGCAGCGTCGGCAGTTCGAGGCCATGGACTACGAGCATGAGGGACGTCGGGTGTCCTCACGTCGTGCCGGGAACTGGCCGATGACCCAGTGGCAGAGCCTCGCGCGGAACACGGGCAAGACTCCTATGCCGGCTGTGCTCGCCGAGGCCGAGCCCTCTGTGCAGCTCGACGCGATCGACGTACTCCGTGAGAACCCCCACATCACGCAACTGCGCGATCAGTACTCAGAGCAGTCTGAGAGCGATGCGGGTGACGACCGCGGGATGCTCGATGATTTCGACGCGGAGTTCACCTCCGGCGCACCTCTGGATGACGCGAATCTCGACGAAAAGGAGGTGAGGGCTCGCGAGGCCCAACGGAAGGTCGACAATCCGTTAGCACCGACTCTCGGAGCAAAGGCACCGCGACGCGAAAGTGGCTACGGCCGGACCTACAACGGTGGGCTTTACCCGAAGGAGGCCCTGCCCGCCCGTTCGCTGCAGCGCGAGGCCAAGGAGCGCCAGAAGGTCTACCAAAGCCTTAAATACAAGGATGGCGGAAAGGTGCTCAAGCCGGGTGATCCGCGCACGCGCGGCAGGCTCCAGGAGGCTCCCGCGAAGAAGCCCGGGATCTTCTCGCGCATGGGCACTCGCATCAGCAACTGGTGGCGAGGGTCCAAGCTGAATTGGTCGAACTGGGGACGTGGCAGCAGACGCCAAGCGGGCTGAGCCACGCGAATTTTTGTCGTGAAGAGTTCAGTTCAGTTGCCGTACATCGGTACGAACTTGTTGCACACGTAGCCACCCGTGCCGTTGTTGGGCCACATCGCCCACGACGGGGTGTAGTCCTCGGGGCAGGCGTCAGTTACTGATGCACGGCCAATGGCCTGCTGCCACATCGGCACCGATGATGGGGGAGCGAGGGAGAAGCTCAGTCCGACTCAGGTGGCGAGATAGATAGTGCTGCCACTGAGGGCGATCCCCTGCACGTCGTTGTCGGCAAGCCCATTTTCGATGGTGTACTTGGCGAACGTTGTGCCACCGTCGGTGGAGATGCTGAGTCCGCCGCCAGTCAGAGGATTTCCGGTCATGGCGGTGCCGGCATAGATCGTGCCGTCACTGACATGCACCGTGTTCACGAAGTTGTTTCCGAGTCCAGGCGACCAGTGATTCAGTCCGATTCGTCGGCTAGTCGGGCTTCGGCTTCCCTGAAGGTCGGCTGCAGAACGGCTCCCCATCGCGGAATGTCTTGGGTCAACGTTGCCCATGTGACGTCGCGATCGATCTGGTCATACTGATGAATCAGCCAATTGCGCTGGTCGATGGCACTGGCCCAGTCGATGCCCGTTGGCGGAACGACGTCAAGCTTTGCGAGTCGATTCGCCGCCTCGCCGATCTTCATCAGCAGCGAGTCGCCAGCTTCCGGCAAGAGGTGGGAATTCGCATAGGCGGCCTCTCCATTTGCGACCAATTCGTTGGCGCGAGCGATCCAATCGCGAAGGTGTAAGTACTCCTTCGCGACTCGTCGCGACATCACAGCAGGACTGCTTCGCGTCGAATGTCGTCGTCGATACCCGGCGTGAGTGACTTGTAGGTCACCAGGTCGACTGATCTCTCCAGGATTCTCGCGAATGTCTCCCGAAGATCTACGAGATCGCCAATCGTCGTGCCCTTAGGAGCGTCGATGATCAGGTCAACGTCGGAGTCCTTGCGAGCCTGCTTACGAGCGATGGATCCGAACACCGCCAGCTTCGCAAATCCGCGGGCTTGGGCGATTTCTCGCAGCACAGGGCCTGCAGCCTCGATGAGGGTTTCGGGGGAAACGCTCGAGGGGTCGAGGGCAGAGTCGAGTTGCTTGCTCACTGCGGGTTGGCTCACGCCCAATGCCTTGGCGATTTCGCGCTGGGTTGATCCGGTGACCTGCATGGCACGCAGGGTGAGACCTCGTCGCAATCGGGCGATGGTCTCGGCCTGGCGAGCCTCGCGGTACTGCTGATCAAGCAACATAACCATAGGTTATCATCCTCCGAGCTGGAGTGAATGTTGGTGAGAGGCAACTGTGCTCTCTTCCTTGGGTGCATCGCTGCTGGGCGAAGAAGACCTGTGCATAACTCGCGTAAGGTGGTGGGGTGTCCGACGCCCCCGAGAATGCGCAGCCTGATCTGGCTTCGGCTTCTTCATCGGACTCCGTTTCCGCGGAGCCCACGGTCTCGCCCTCGCGTCATCGCAAGGCCCTGATCGTCCTGGCCTGCGTCGCTCTCGGCGCGATCATCCTCGATCACCTGGCCAAGCAGTGGGCGATTGACACCTTGCTGACTCGCCTGCAAAGCGGCGAGGGCCCGATCCAGGTCATCGGCTCGTGGGTGCAGCTCACCTACACCGAGAACACCGGCGCTGCCTTCAGCATGGGCACGGGTTACACCTGGATCTTCAGCGTGATCGCGATTGTGGTCGCCATCGTGATCCTGCGCACCGCCCGCAAGCTCGGCAGCGTGAGCTGGGCGATTGCCCTCGGCGGCCTGCTCGGCGGCTTGCTGGGCAATCTCATTGATCGCCTCACTCGCGAGCCCGGCTTTGGTCGCGGCTTCGTCGTCGACTTCATCCAGTTCCCGAACTTCCCGGTATTCAACGTGGCCGACTCGTTCATCACCTGCTCGGCGGTGCTGATGGTGCTGTTGACGCTGTTCGGCGTCGACTACCGCGGCAACAGCTCGCGCATCACCGACGCTGCGCCTGACGGCGCGAAGTAATGGCCGCCCGCTTTCTCACCGTTCCCGACGGCCTGGCCGGCGAGCGCATTGATATCGCCCTGACTCGCATGCTCGGGCTCTCGCGATCGCGCGCGGTCGACATCATTTCGCTGGGCGCCGTGATTCTCGACGGATCGCCGGCGATGAAGAGCGATCGGCTGCTGGCAGGTTCGGTCATCGAGATCGATACCGAGGTCGGGCTCGAGCCGGTCGCGATGCAGATCGACACCGAGCCGGTGCCCGGGCTGCACGTTCTGTATGACGACGATGACCTGATCGTGGTCGACAAGCCCGTCGGCGTGGCCGCGCACCCGAGCCCGGGCTGGACTGGCCCGACCGTGGTCGGCGGCCTGATCGGCGCGGGGTATGCCGTGGCGACCTCCGGTGCAGCCGAGCGCCAGGGCATCGTCCATCGTCTTGATGTCGGCACGACCGGCCTGATGGTCGTGGCCAAGAGCGAGAGCGCGTACACGTCCTTGAAGCACCAGTTCAAGGAGCGCACGGTCGAGAAGGTGTATCACGCGATTGCGCAGGGTCTGCTCGATCCGCTGAAGGGCACCATCGAGGCGCCGATCGGTCGTCATCCCAATGCCGATTACAAGTTCGCAGTGGTCGAGGGTGGCAAGGACTCGGTCACGCATTACGAGACCCTCGAGGCCTTCAGTCACGGCTGCCTGGTCGAGGTGCATCTGGAGACAGGCCGCACGCACCAGATTCGTGTGCACATGGCCGCCATGCGCCACCCGCTCGCCGGTGACATCACCTATGGCGCTGATCCGGCGCTGTCGAAAAAGGTGGGGCTCACGAGGCAGTGGTTGCACGCGATGCGCCTGGGGTTTCATCACCCGTCCACGGGGGAGTACGTGGAGTTCGTTAGCCCGTACCCGGCCGATCTCGAGGCCGCCCTCGAGCAGTTCCGACAGGGTGCATGACGGCGTCCGAATGTCCTCGTGGTGGGTGCGTCGAGCTTCCGCTCTCGGCTTCTTTCTCGCGCAGCCGCGCCTTCACGGCTGTGTCAGCCTGGCGTCCTAAGGTTGTCAGGTGAGCGGCGCGGGAACTACAGGGAGCAACTTCGCTCACCTGCACGTGCACACCGAGTACTCGATGCTCGACGGTGCCGCCCGCCTCGATGATCTCTTCAGCAAGGCCGTGGAACTCGGCATGCCGGCCCTGGCCATGACCGACCACGGCAACCTCTACGGCGCCTACGACTTCTACAAGACAGCCAAGAAGTACGACATCAATCCGATCATCGGACTCGAGGGCTACTACGCACCTCAAGGTCGATTCGAGCGTCGTCCCTTCGACTTCGGCGGGGGCTTCGACGAAGGCACTCCCGAGGATCCCACTGCCGGTCGCGGCAAGCAGAGCTACACGCACATGACCCTGTGGGCGGAGAACACCGCAGGCATGCACAACCTCTTCCGTCTGTCGTCACTCGCCAGCCTCGAGGGGTACTACCACAAGCCGCGCTTCGACCGAGAGTTGCTCGAGCGCTACGGCAAGGGCCTGATCGGTACCACCGGCTGCCCGAGCGGTGAGGTCAATCGCTGGCTGCAGGCGGGCAACTACGACAAGGCACTCGCTGCTGCCGCAGACTTCCGCGACATCCTCGGCGCAGGCAATTACTTCTGCGAGCTGATGGATCACGGGCTCGAGATCGAGACCCGCTTTCGTCATGACCTCCTCAAGATCGCGCGCGCCCTCGATCTTCCGCTGATCGCGACCAACGACCTTCACTATGTGCACGCATCTGATGCAGATACGCACGACGTGCTGCTGTGCATCGGCACGCGCACCACGATGGATGACCCCAAGCGCTTCCGCTTCGACGCCCGCGACTTCTACCTGAAGTCGTCCGAGGAGATGCGCAAGGTCTGGAGCGAGCTGCCCGAGGCCTGCGACAACACGCTGCTCATTGCCGAGCGCTGCCATGTCGAGTTCACCGAGGGCGCGAACCTCATGCCGGCCTTCCCGATCCCCGAGGGGGAGAGCGAGGAGTCATGGCTGGTCAAGGAGGTTGAACTCGGCCTGCATAAGCGCTTCGGTGCGGTGATTCCCGAGAACGTCCGCAAGCAAGCGGAATACGAGGTTGGCGTCATCTGCCAGATGGGCTTCCCCGGTTACTTCCTCGTGACCGCTGACCTCGTGAAATACGCGAAGGACAACGGCATTCGCGTGGGCCCGGGCCGTGGCTCCGCCGCCGGTGCGATGATCGCCTACGCGCTCGGCATCACCGAGCTTGATCCAATCAAGCACGGCCTGCTCTTCGAGCGCTTCCTGAACCCCGAGCGCGTCTCGATGCCCGATATCGACATGGACTTCGACGAGCGTCGTCGCTCCGACATGATCCGCTACGCCACGCAGAAGTACGGCGAGGAGCGCGTCGCGCAGATCATCACCTACGGCTCGATCAAGGCCAAGGCAGCGATCAAGGACTCTGCCCGCGTGCTCGGCTACCCGTACGCCCTCGGTGATCGCATCACCAAGGCAATGCCACCGTCAGTCATGGGCAAGGACATCACTCTCAAGGGCGCCTTTGACCCGAAGGATTCCCGTTACGGCGAGGCGTCTGAGTTCCGTGCGCTCTACGAGGCCGACGCTGATGCGCGCCGCGTGGTCGACACGGCCAAGGGCCTCGAGGGCCTCAAGCGCCAGCCGGGCGTGCACGCAGCCGGCGTGATCCTCTGTCGCGAGCCGCTGCTCGATGTCGTGCCGATCTGGCGCCGCGAGCAAGACGGCGCGGTCATCACCCAGTTCGACATGGGTGCCTGCGAGAGCCTCGGCCTGCTCAAGATGGACTTCCTGGGCCTTCGCAACCTCACCGTGCTCGACGATTGCCTGCGGTACATCGAAAGCAATCGTGGCGAGACGATCGTCCTCGAGGAGCTCACCCTCGATGACCCGATTACCTATGAATTGCTCTCGCGTGGCGACACCCTCGGTGTTTTCCAGCTCGACGGCGGCCCGATGCGCGCCCTGCTGCGCTCGATGCAGCCTGACAACTTCGAGGATATTTCCGCAGTTCTCGCGCTGTATCGACCAGGCCCGATGGGCGCGAACGCGCACAACGACTACGCCGATCGCAAGAACGCACGCAAGCCCGTGGTGCCGATTCACCCCGAGCTCGCTGAGCCGCTGGCCGACATCCTCGGTGATACCTACGGCCTGATCGTGTATCAGGAGCAGGTCATGGCCATCGCGCAGAAACTCGCGGGCTATTCGCTTGGCGCAGCAGATCTCCTTCGTCGTGCCATGGGTAAGAAGAAGAAGGAGATCCTCGAGAAGGAGTTCGTGCCCTTCCGCGACGGCATGGTGGCCAATGGCTACAGCCTCGACGCCATCTCCAAGCTGTGGGAAATCCTCGTTCCCTTCTCCGACTACGCGTTCAACAAGGCGCACACTGCCGGCTACGGCCTGGTGTCGTACTGGACGGCGTACTTGAAGGCGAACTACCCGGCCGAGTACATGGCGGGCTTGCTCACCTCCGTGAAGGATGACAAGGACAAGTCGGCGATCTACCTCAACGAGTGCCGCCGCATGGGCATCAAGGTGCTGCCGCCTGACGTCAACGATTCCGATTCTGACTTCACCCCCCGAGGCACGGACATCCGCTTCGGTCTCTCGGCCATCCGCAACGTCGGCTTCAACGTCGTCGAGTCGATCATCATCACGCGCAAGCGCGTCGGACGCTTCAACGACTTCAACGACTTCATCGCCAAGGTCGAGGGCTCGGTTTGCAATAAGCGCGTGGTCGAGTCGCTGATCAAGGCCGGTGCCTTCGACTCGTTGAACCACACTCGCAAGGGGCTCGTGCAGGTGCATGAGTACGTCGTCGACACTGCGGTCGATATCAAGCGGGCCGAGGCCATTGGCCAGTTCGACCTCTTCGGCGGTCTTGATGCCCAGGCCGAGAACTCACTCGTGCCCACGGTAGAAATCTCCGAGGGCGAGTGGGAGAAGTCGGTGCTCCTCGCCCATGAGCGCGAGATGCTCGGCCTCTACGTATCCGATCACCCACTCCATGGCACTGAGCACGTGCTCGCCACCATGACAGATCGCACCATTGCCTCGCTGCTCGCTGATGAGCGCACCGATGGCACAGTGGTCACCGTCGGCGGCCTCGTCACTGGAGTGCAGCGCAAGACCACTAAGCAGGGCTCGGCATGGGCGATCCTCACCCTCGAGGATCTCGAAGGCTCAGTTGACGTCATGGTCTTCCCGGCCAGCTACCAGGCCGCGAGCACGCTGCTCGTCGACGACGCGGTCATCATCATCAAGGCCCGCGTCGATCGAAGTGATGAGGATGGCCTGCGCCTGGTGGCGATGGAAGTCAGCGCGCCCGACATGAGTGAGGCCACGAGTGGCCCCGTGAAACTGTCCATGCCGGCCGCGCGCTGCATCCCGCCGCTGGTCGAGCGACTCAAGGAGGTGCTCGGTGGTCACCCCGGAACCACCGAGGTGCATCTCATGCTCACCGGTGGCGCGAAGACCACGGTGCTCAAGCTCGACGACAAGCTGCGAGTCACTCCGTCGCCGTCGCTCTACGGCGACCTCAAGGCATTGCTGGGGCCGTCATGTCTGAGCTGAACTCCACGTCCATCGCTCGACGCGCCTCAGCGGTACTCACTGCCGGGCTCATCTCGGCGGTCGTGCTCGGCGCGGCTCTTGGCGTCGTGTGGTGGAAGCTCGCCCCGCGCGTCACCGTGATCGTCAAGTCAGGCGAGACCTGGCCGGCGAACTACCAGCCGGATGAGGATCTCGGTGCCGATGTGGCCTTCGGCGCACTCGCGCTACTGGCCGGCCTCGGTCTTACCATCGCCTTGATCTACATGCGCCGCGAGCATCTGCTCTCGACTCTTGCTTCCTCCGTGCTCTCCGGATTCGTCGGAGCACTGTTGATGTGGTTCGTCGGCACGCGTCTCGGAAGTGTCGATATCGCCGGGCTCTCGGGCACCGAAGAAGTCACCGTGACCGCACCTCTCCAGCTCACCCTGCCGGCGATGATCATGATCTGGCCGCTCACGGCCGCTGTCGTGATCTCCATTGTCGCGGCGGCTGACTGGTTCAGCGCGGCGCGCAAGCGCAATCAGGCTGACGACACCTTCTCGATCTAGCGCACGGGTCGAATCAACACCCGATTCGAGTGCTGGCCGAGAGAAATGCGCACGTAGACGTAAACAGGCTTACTCGCCACCTGTTGCCAGCTGAATCGTCCGTTGGTCATGACGCGAGTTGTGCCGCTGGTCGTGTAACCCTTCGTGCCAGCCACCCTAGTGCGAACCGTCAGCAGGGTTCCTGCTGCTGCTGAGGTTCGACCGCTCAGATAGATGCGACCGGCGTAGCGACCGCGACCTGCGCGACCAGTGATCGACATGGTCGTCTTCGCAGGTGTGCGTTCGATGGCGGTAGTTACTTCGGTGACTGGCACAGTCGTCGTGGTGCCAGATGTGGATCCAGTTACTGTCGGCGTGCTTGAACTTGAATCAGGCGCGGGACCAGGATTCGGGCCGGGAACGCTCGTGGCCGTGAAAGAAGCCGACCGTGGATCAGGGCTCGAGACCAGGGTGTAGGTACCGGCTTCAGTGGGTACGAAGGTGCCGGTACCAGCACCGCTGCCATTGACCGTGACGCTGACGTTCGACATCGAGTTGTCGGGCTTCGTGACAATAACTGTCTGAGTTGAATTAGCCGGGAAATCAGTGAGCGTGATGGTCGTGGGTGAACCCACCGTGACCGAGTTCGCGGACAGGATCGGTGAGTTTGGGGGAGCCTGAGTTGCCTGCCAGCCGATGAGCTCTTGATCCGACGTGCCGATGACATTCGTCGAGAGTACTGAGAAGAGGTGCCACGACGCTGAAGCGAGCGACGTGGCTGTGTACGTTGTTGAAAGCCCGACATTGATAAGCGAACCACCATCGAAACTCACCTCGTAGCCGGTGATGGGAGAGCCACCGGTATCCACTGGGGGTGTCCAAGAAAAGGTGATGGACGTCGATGTCACCCCAGAGAACAGCATGGTGGTGGGGGCATTCGGAATTGTCGCGAGAGTTGACCTGCTGCCGGAGAGGGCTGGGGAGGTGCCTGCTCCGTTGACGACATAGATATCGAAGGTGTGCGAGCTTCCGGGGGTCAATCCGAGC
>JAHEIZ010000062.1 GCA_024639145.1 Actinomycetes bacterium
CCGGTGATGGTGCGACCGGGGGCGATGCAGTTGATGCGCACCTCGGGCAGGGCTTCTAGGCTGAACTGGCGAGTGATGCCGGTGATGCCGGCCTTTGCTGCGCCGTAGGGGACGTTGTTGTTATTGGCCATGAACGCGGCAGTCGAGGCAATGGTGACGATCGAGCCGTTGCCGCGTGCCTTCATCACCGGTGTGACGTATTTGCACACATAGAACGTGCCGCCTACATGCACCTCGAGCATCTTCGTGAAACGAGCCGCATCCCACTCGGCGATGGGGCCGAACTCGGCATGGCCGCCCGCGGCGAGTGCGAGGTCAATGCCGCCGAATTCAGCAACGGTCGCGTCAACGGCGGCCTTCACCTGGTTCTCGTCAGCCACATTGGCGCCAAGACCAATGCAGCCATGGCCGATCTCTGCCGCGACGGCCTGGGCCTTGGCGAGGTCGAGGTCGACCAGGGCAGCCTTGCCACCCTCGGCGACTACGCGCTCAGCGGTGGCACGGCCGATGCCGCTGGCGCCGCCGGTGACGAAGAGGACCTTGTTCTCGAAGCGGTTCGACACGTATTGCCTTTTCTGGTGAGGGGTGCTGGTGGGTTGTCGTGCTGAGTGCTCGCGATCAGTGGTCGGAGCCGGTGGGCGAGTCGCTCGGGCGTGCACCTTCAGCCTTAGCCCACATCTTGGCGCTGTCGAAGCCGATGCGGGTCTGCGGAACGAGCTCGAGCACCAGTCGACCGGGGGAGTCGATCATGGCGAGGAAGGCAGCAGCCTTTTCCGGCTCGCCCGGGCGCATGGCGTCGGCGAACTGAGGAAGGATGCGATCGAGGGTCTCGCGATCGTCATGGATGATCGCCTCGCACTTGTAGGTGATCGACTGACGCTCGGTGACCCGTGATCCCTTGGAAGAGATCGCGATGCTCATGCGGGGGTCCTGGCGGATCGACTTCACTCGCGGACGCTCCTCGCTGACGGTCAGCCAGAAGCGCTCCTCGCGGTAGATGAAGTTCACGACCACGCCCATCGGCCAGCCGTCCTTGCCGGCCCAGATCATGGTGCACTCGGTCTGAGCATCGAGTAACTCAAGTTCGGTACCAGAATCTAGGGAGTAACTCTTGACGTTTTCCCAGTTCTTCGCCTGCTCGGCAGCCATGATTTCCCTCTCGAAATGCCCTGAAACGGGTCGTCCGTAGGGTCTCATGGATTTGAGGTAATTTCTATAGATACCTTGCATAAAGTCCCCGGGCTTCCTAGGGTCATCGAGCACCCCCGCGGCTAGAAGGAGCCCCATGGCACTCGACCTCCAGACCATCTCCGATCGCATGGAGATCGACGACCTGCTCCAGAGCTATTCCCGCGCTGTTGACTCCAAGGATTGGGATGCCGTCGAGGCGACTTTCACAGTCGACGGGGAGTACGACGCCGGCTCCCTGGGCCACCCGACGACCGGCAAGGCCGTGCGGCAGATGATCGAAGGTGCCCTCAGCACCGTCGATTCCACCCAGCACCTGGTCGCCAAGAGCCTGATCGAGGTGCACGGTGATACCGCCGATGTGCGCACCTACTTGATCAGCCAGCACATCCGCGAGTCAGCTCCCACTGAGGTCAAGCATTACTTCATCGGTGCCGAGTACGTCGACCACGTTGTTCGCACCCCCCAGGGCTGGAAGTTCGCCTATCGTCGACTTGATCGCATGTGGAAAGAGGGCGATCGCGCGGTCATCGCCCGCGGCTAGTCTCACCCCACTTACCTTCGTCAGAACTGCCCACCGAACGGAAATAAGGAGTCACCATGGAACGCTGGATCGCCGATACCGAGCCCCTCGAGCGGTTCCCGATCTTCACCCGCGGCAACGCCGACGAGGTGGGCCCCGATCCGTTCAGCCCGCTCAACTGGACTCTCGCCTGGGAGCAGGGCGTCGTGCCCGGCACTGCCTGGGGCTGGATCCACATGGGCACCTTCAAGGAGAACGAGTTCCTCTGGACAAAGCCGGAGACCTACGGCTCCTGGGGCGGCTACTTCTACAACCAGGTGTCGGTCGGCCGCGTGTTCGGCCATCGCATGCCCGGCCTGACCGCCGATGCCATCGACGTCACCTTCTTCGGCCAGAACCCGGTCGTGCCGCCCTATGTCGAGGATCCCCGCGATAACGACGAGGAGTGCTCGGCCGCACTCGGCGAGACCTTCGGCGGCATCCTCGGTGGCAGCCAGCAGCCGATGCTCGATGAGTTCCTCGCGCAGGTCGAGGAGTGGGTGGCCTCACGTCCGGATCTCTCCTCGATCAGCGATGCAGAGCTCGTCGAGTACGGCCGCGTGATGGCCAAGCGCCAGAACCGCACCTGGGATGTCTACGCGCAAGTCGTCATCGGCGCCACTGTTGGCCCGGCGATCGTCTCCGGCATCGCCGAGGCCGTCGGCAAGCCCGAGCTCGCCATCCGCATCTTCGCGGCACTCGGTGAGGTGGCCTCCGCGGGCCTGCCCGAGCGAGTCTGGGATCTCTCGCGCCTGCCGCAGGATTCCCCGGAGTTCAAGGCCAAGTTCGATGCCCTGATCAAGGACTTCGGCCACCGTGGCGTCAATGAGTGGGAACTCAGCGCCGATACGTGGGCCATCAATCCCAAGCTCGCCTACGCGATGATCGATCGCGTTCGCCAGCAGGACGAAAGCATGTCGCCGTCCGTGCGCACCGCAATCGCACTCGAGCAGCGACTGGCTGCTGAGGCTGAGCTCACCGCAGCAGTCGCGGGTGACGAGGCAACGGCGGGCATGCTCGCAGCCGGTATCTCGGCCGGCCAGGCGGCCTACCGCAATCGCGAGGCCGGCAAGAACGCGGCCGTGAAGCTCTTCGGTGAGCCGAAGCTGGCCTTCCAGGAGCTGGGGCGTCGCATGGTCGAGCGTGGCGCGATTTCCGATGCCAAGCACATCTTCATGCTGCTCGACTCAGAGCTCGACGGCTTCCTCGAGGATTCCTCGGGCTGGTCGGGCAAGCTTGCCGAGCGTTATGGC
>JAHEIZ010000048.1 GCA_024639145.1 Actinomycetes bacterium
GGCGGCGCGGCAGCGAACTCGGCCGTGGCCCAGATTGCCGCGACGCTCTTCGATGCGCCGATCGAGATTCCGACCCCGGGCGAGTACGTGGCCGATGGAGCAGCTCGCCAGGCAGCCTGGGCCCTGAGCGGTGCGGCAGAGCCGCCTTCGTGGGGACTCGGCTCGGGGGGTGAGCGCTTCGACGCAGCGCCGGTGAGTTCAGTGCGTGAGGCCTATGCGGCGGCGCGACGCGCCTTCGCCACGTACTCCGGCACGAGCACGCCGATGGCCAGCACGAAGGCCACGCCTGACGTGATGACGAACAAGTAGTCGGGCAGCAGGATCCCGTGGATCACCCACGCGGTTGACGCGCAGATGCCGATCCACCAGGTAAGGATCGACACCTCCGACGGTGTTACGTCTCGCATCGTCCGGAACGACTTCGCCACCTGGGGCACGCGAATGATGGTCGCCGCCAGCATCAGGGTAAGCACGATGGGCATTGGGAAGAGAATGCCAATGATGAAGAAGACCACCGCGAGGACGTAGATACCGACCCCGATCCCAGCGGATGTCGTGCTGTCCTTCGCGCGAAGGAGGCCGAGCACGAGCACGCAAAGGATCGTGTTGGTGAAAATATTCGAGATGGTGCCTGCCACATTCCCTGATCGGATGCAGTAGCCGAACCACATCGCGTAAGTGCACAGGAACATCGCCCAGGTGAGCAGCGAGACGCCGATGCCTGACTTGTCGCGCCAGACCTTGTGTGCTTGCGGGATCACCATGGAGATCGTGCAGAGTGCGGCGATGAAGCCGGCGATCAGCGCGACAGTGTGCTCGGACATCGCGGCCTCCCTCCGGCCTCGTTCGTGCTAGCGGAAGAGGAGATCGAGGACGTCGGCGACTGCCTCGCCGGCAACATCGCCGGTGATGTAATCAGCGCAGGCGGCCGTGTCGCGTTCTGCATCGCCCATGGCGACGCCGACTCGCGCCCACTTGAGGGCCTCGCGATCGTTGAATGAGTCGCCGAACATGAGTGTCTTCGCGGGGTTGATATCCAGCCTCGTGCACAGCGCGGCCAGGCCGGTGGCCTTGTTGACGTTCTGCGGCCCGAGATCCATCCAGGCCACGTCGCTGACACCGAAGACGACGGAGTGCAGGCCAAGGGAGCGGGCAATATCCCCGAAGCCCTGATTGACGTGAGCGTCGCTGCGCACGACCACGCGCGTGACCGGCCGACTGGTGAGGTGCTCGAACGGAACCTCGAGAACCTGCTTCGAGATGTAGTCGGTACCGACGAGGCTCGTCGTGCGAAGGGTGCCGTCGATGTCCTCGACGGCGTAGACAGCGTCAGGAAGGATCGGAGTGATCATGGAGAGCAATGGGGAAGGATCGAAGGTGGTGGCCTCGATGACCGACTCTGGGTCGATGGTCGCGAGTACGGCACCGTTGGAGCAGATCGCCCAGCCGTTCATGCCCGCTGCTTTCGCGACTCCGGTGGTTAGGCTGAGCGAGCGACCGGTGCAGGGGATGACGGTGGCACCGGCAGCCTGCACGCGAAGAATCGCATCACGCACCCGCTCGTGCACGACATCGCCATGCTCGACAAGGGTGTCATCGAAGTCGATGGCAATGAGCTCGGGCTCGAAATCGCGCGGGAAATCCTTCAGCACAGTGGCTACTAGCCCTTCGGGGTGAACGCACTCACTCCGCCGAGGAAAGGGCGGAGTGCCTGCGGGATGACAACAGAGCCGTCGGCCTGCTGATGGTTCTCGAGAATGGCCACGATGATGCGAGGCATGGCCACGAGCGTGCCGTTCAAGGTCGCGAGCGGCTGGGTCTTATCGCCATCGCGCATGCGGATCTTCAGGCGACGTGCCTGGAACTCCGTGGTGTTCGAGGTTGAGGTGACCTCGCGGTAGGTGCCCTGGGTCGGGATCCATGCCTCGATGTCGAACTTGCGTGCCGCACTACTGCCAAGATCGCCGGTGGCGACATCGATCACGCGGTACGGGATCTCGAGAGCATCGATGAAGTCCTTTTCCCACTGAAGCAGACGCTGATGCTCGTTCTCGGCATCAGCGGGATCGCAGTAGACGAACATCTCGACCTTGTCGAACTGATGTACGCGAATGATGCCGCGGGTGTCCTTGCCGTAGGTGCCGGCCTCGCGGCGGAAGCAGGATGACCAGCCCGCGTACCGAATCGGGAGTTCCTTCGCATCGATGATCTCGTCGGAGTGATACGCAGCAAGCGGCACCTCGGAGGTGCCGACGAGGTAGAGATCGTCGGCTTCGACTCGATACACGTTCTCAGCGGCCTGGCCCAGGAATCCGGTGCCGTCCATTGCGCTCGGAAGAACCAGGCTTGGCGTGATCATCGGGATGAAGCCGTTGGCCGCGGCCTGCGCCATTGCCATGTTGAGTAGCGCGAATTCGAGCTGTGCGCCGACACCGCGAAGGTAGAAGAAACGCGAGCCGGAGACCTTCGCTCCACGCACTGTGTCGATCGCGCCGAGCATCTCTCCGATCTCGAGGTGATCGCGGGGCTCGAATCCGTCAGCGGAGAAATCTCGCGGGGTACCGACATGCTCGAGGGTGACGAAGTCGTCCTCGCCGCCGACGGGGGAGTCGAGATTGACAAGGTTCGCCAATTGCAGCCAGAGAGCATCAGTGACCTCGCCCTGCTCGTTCGCGGCGGCCTCAGCGGCTTTCGTGCGCTCGGCAAGATCGGTGGCCTTGGCCATCAGGGCATCGAGCTCTGCCTGGGCGGCGGCCTTCGCGGAGTCGTCGGACGCCTTCTTGAGCGCACCCTGGAGCGGGCCGATCTCCTTGCCGATCAGCTTCTGCTGGTTGCGGAGCTCGTCGAATTGGGCCTGGGCGGCGCGCTTGGCGGTATCGGCCTCGATCAGGCGGTCGACCACGGTGACATCCTCGCCGCGGCGGCGCTGGGACTCACGAATGCGGTCGGGGTCAGTGCGCAGAATCTGGGGATCGATCACGGGCCCAGCCTACGGGTGTCGCATGAGGCGGCTCGCAGGCGTCGGCGGCCGAGCTCTCGAATTAGGAGGTGCGCAGGGTGCGCACGACCTCGACTGCATCGCAGAGCTCTGGGGCGAGGAAGCGATCAGGACCGGGGCCTGGCACGGTGGCTCTCAGCTGGCTGATGATCGCGGCGGTGGCGGGTGCAGGGGTCAGTGGCGCACGAAGCTCGATCGCACGAGCGGCGGCGGTCAGTTCGATGGCGAGGATGCCGGTGAGGTTCTCGACTGCCTTGCGCAGCTTGCGGCCGGCATGCCAGCCCATGGACACGTGGTCCTCCTGCATGGCCGAGCTGGGGATCGAGTCGACACTCGCGGGCACGGCAAGGCGCTTGTTCTCGGAGACCAGAGCCGCTTGCGTGTACTGCGCGATCATGAGGCCGGAATCGACACCGGGATCGTCGGCGAGGAATGGCGGCAGGCCGTGCGAGCGATTCTTGTCGAGCATGCGGTCAGTGCGACGCTCGGCAATCGAGCCGAGATCGGCGGTCGGGATCGCGAGGAAGTCGAGGACGTAGGCCACTGGCGCACCATGGAAGTTGCCATTGCTGGTCACGGTGCCATCGCCGAGCACGACGGGATTGTCGATCGCGGCTGCGAGTTCTCGGGTGGCGACAAGGCGCGCATGCGCGAGCGTGTCTCGCATCGCGCCGGTGACCTGCGGAGCGCAGCGCAATGAGTAGGCATCCTGCACGCGAGTGTCGTCGACCTTGTGGGAGGCGACGATGCCGGAGCCCTCGAGTGCGGAGTACATGTTCGCTGCGCTCTCGGCCTGACCGGGATGCGGGCGCAAGGGCAGATGCAATTCCGGGCGGAAGACACTGTCGGTACCGAGCAGACCCTCGACGCTCATTGCCGCGATGACGTCAGCGGCATTGGAGAGATGCTCAAGATCGGCGATCGCGAGGATCAGCATGCCGAGCATGCCGTCGGTGCCGTTGATCAGTGCGAGGCCTTCCTTCTCCTGCAGCTCGACCGGCGTGATGCCGGCGTCGGCGAGCAGGTCTGCGACGGGGTGCTCGACTCCGTCACGCCCTGTGGCGCGACCCTCGCCCATCAGTACGAGTGCGCAGTGGGCGAGGGGGGCAAGATCGCCACTGCAGCCCAATGATCCGTACTCATGAACGATCGGGGTGATACCCGCATTGAGAACCGCGGCCATCGTCTCGGCGACGACCGGGCGAGCACCCGTGCGACCGCTCGCAAGAGTCTTCAGTCGAAGCAGCATCAGTGCGCGCACCACCTCGCGCTCGACCGGCTCGCCGAGGCCGGCTGCATGGGAGCGCACGAGTGATCGCTGCAGCTGAACGCGCTGCTCGAGGGGAATGTGACGGGTGGCCAGGGCGCCGAAGCCAGTGCTGACGCCATAGACGGGCTCGGGTGCCTGCGCGAGGGCGTCGATCTGGGCACGGGTGCGGGCCATTCCCTCGAGTGCCTCGGCAGAGAGGCCGACAGGAGCATCGAGGCGTGCCACCGCCACGACATCGTCGAGGGTCATGCCGCTGCTGTTGATCGTGACAGTCATCTACCGCTGCTTCCTGGTGGGGCGAAGGTGCCCGGATACCCAGACACGGTCTATCAGATCGACACCGGGCCGGTAGGCCAAGTGCACGTGGTCGGGAGCGTCGAGGCTGACGAGATCGGCACGCGCGCCCGAGGTGATCACCCCGACATCGGTGCGTCGAAGGGCTCGGGCGCCCCCTGCCGTAGCCGACCACAGAGCCTCATCCGGGCTCATGCGCATCTCGCGCACGGCGAGCGCGACCATCAGCGGCATGCTCGTCGTATAGCTCGAGCCGGGATTGCAGTCCGTGGCGAGTGCGACGGTGGCGCCGGCATCGAGAAGCCGACGAGCCGCGGGGTAAGCGGCGCGAGTGGAGAACTCGGCTCCGGGCAGCAAGGTGGCGACGGTCTTGCTGCCGGCAAGAGCCTCGATATCCGCGTCGTCGAGATGCGTGCAGTGATCGGCAGATGCCGCATCGAGCTCGACAGCAAGCTGGACGCCGCCGCCGTGCTGCAGCTGATTGGCGTGTATGCGCGGCAGAAGCCCACGCGCCATGCCCGCGCTGAGAATCTGCCGCGCCTGATCGACGTCGAAGGCACCGCGATCGCAGAACACGTCGATCCATCGGGCATTGTCAGCGCAGGCCTCAAGCATCGCTCCGCAGACGAGCTCTACGTAAGAGTCGGCGTCGATGCCCTCGGGCACGACATGGGCGCCGAGAAATGTGGTCTCGTCGGTGAACTCACGGGCAATACGCAGCGAGCGCGCTTCATCCTCGACGGTGAGGCCGTAGCCCGACTTCGTCTCAAAGGTCGTGACTCCGCTGCGTGCGAGCTCATCGGCGAGATCACGCGTGCGAACGCGCAGTGCATCATCGCTCGCGGCGCGCGTGGCCATGACAGTCGTGCGAATGCCGCCCGCGGCGTAACTCTCACCTGTCATGCGTGCCGCGAACTCCGCGGAACGGTCCCCGGCGAACACGAGATGCGCATGCGAGTCGACGAAGCCGGGGATTACCGCCCGTGATTCGAGATCGACGACGGGTACCGAGGAATCGAGTTCGCCTGCCGGACCCACCCAGGCAATGCGATCACCGTCGATGAGAATTGCGGCATCACGCATGATGCCCAGCGGCCCGTCGCCGAGGTTCGGATCATTGGTGATCAGTGATCCGATGCCCGTCAGGCCATGGGGATCAGGCACCCGCGCCCTCCTGCATGGGAATGCGCACCCCGCGCTCGACGGCAACCTCGTCGGCAATGTCGTAGCCGGCATCGACGTGGCGAATGACGCCCATGCCCGGGTCGTTGGTAAGCACGCGCGCCAGCTTCTGCGCTGCGAGCGGTGTGCCGTCAGCCACGCTTACCTGGCCGGCGTGGATGGAGCGACCGATGCCCACGCCGCCACCGTGATGGATCGAGACCCACGAGGCGCCGGAGGCGATGTTGACCATCGCGTTGAGAAGCGGCCAGTCGGCAATCGCGTCGGAGCCGTCGAGCATGGCCTCGGACTCGCGATACGGGCTCGCGACCGATCCGCAGTCGAGATGATCGCGACCGATGACGATCGGGGCACTCACCTCACCGCGGGCGACGAGATCATTGAAGGCCAGGCCGGCCTTGTCGCGCTCGCCGTAGCCGAGCCAGCAGATGCGTGCGGGCAGGCCCTGGAACTCCACGCGCTCCTGCGCGAGCTTGATCCAGCGCTGCAGGTGCACGTTGTCGGGGAAGAGTTCCAGCACGGCCTGATCAGTGCGGTAGATGTCCTTCGGATCGCCGGAGAGCGCGACCCAGCGGAAGGGGCCCTTGCCTTCGCAGAACAGCGGGCGAATGTAGGCAGGGATGAATCCGGGGAAGTCGAAGGCGCGGTTATAGCCGCCCTTGCGTGCCTCATCGCGAATCGAATTGCCGTAGTCGAAGACCTCAGCGCCGGCATCCATGAAGCCGACCATGGCCTCAACGTGCTTGGCCATCGACTCCTGGGCCCGATCGGTGAACTCCTCGGGCTTCTTCTCCGCGAACTCGCGTGCATCCTCGAGCTCGATGCCCTCGGGGATGTAATAGAAGGGATCATGCGCGCTGGTCTGATCGGTGACGATGTCAACGGGCACGCCGCGGCGAAGTAGTTCGGGCAGGATCGTCGCCGCATTTCCGACGACACCGACCGAGATGGCCTTGCGCTGTGCGGTGTACTTCACGACGCGATCGATGGCGTCATCGAGATTGTCGGCGAGCTCATCGAGGTAACGAGTCTCGACACGACGACGAAGTCGCGATGGGTCGATATCGATCATCAGGCAGGTGCCCTCGTTCATCGTGACGGCGAGCGGCTGTGCACCGCCCATGCCACCGCAGCCCGCGGTGACAGTCAGCGTCCCGGCGAGGGTGCCGTTGAACTTCTTCGCAGCCACCGCGGCGAAAGTCTCGTAGGTGCCCTGCAGAATTCCCTGCGTTCCGATGTAGATCCACGATCCGGCGGTCATCTGCCCGTACATGGTCAGGCCCAGCTGCTCGAGTCGGCGGAACTCCGGCCATGTGGCCCAGTCGCCGACCAGATTGCTGTTGGCGATGAGCACGCGCGGCGCCCACTCGTGGGTCTGCATGACGCCGACGGGCTTGCCGGACTGCACGAGGAGGGTTTCGTCCTGCTTGAGAGTGGTGAGGGTCCGGACGATCGCATCGAAGCTTGCCCAGTTTCGGGCCGCCTTGCCGGTGCCGCCGTAGACGACGAGCTCATCGGGGTGCTCGGCCACGTTCGGGTCGAGGTTGTTCTGCAGCATGCGCAGGGCAGCCTCGGTCTGCCAGTTCTGGGCGGTGAGCGTGGAGCCGGTGGGGGCGAAGACAGGGCGGGCGCCGATCGATGCAGTCATGGGCCTATTGGAGTCGATGGAGGCAGGGGCTGACATGGCTGAAGAGTCATTAGAGTCTGAGATACGAGATTTGGAGGTGAGTGCCCTGCGGACAAATGCCCCGGCAGCGACTCGGGCCCTACACGCCCTGCGGATCCTGGCCGGCGCCCCCGGCCCGATGACCGCTGCGAATCTGGCCCGCCAGCTCGGCACTCCGAGGTCGTCGACCTACCACCTACTCGCGGCCATGGCCGACGAGGGCTTCGTCGTGCACTACCCCGAGGAGGAGAAGTGGGGCCTGGGCCTTGCGGTCTTCGAAGTCGGCTCGGCCTACCTGCGCCACGACCCGATGGAGCGTCTCGCCCGACCCCTGCTCGCCCAGCTCATCACCCGATTCGACTCGATGCCCCTGGTCGCCCACCTGGCGATCCTGCACGGGCATGAGGTTCTCTATCTGCTCAAGGAGTCAGGGCGCCAGCCGCTGACGCTGATCACCGATGTCGGCGTGCGACTTCCGGCCTCGCTGACCGCCTCCGGCCGAGCGATGCTCGCGCGGCTGCCCGCCGCGCAGCTGCGCGCCTCGCTGCCACCGAACGCACACCTTGTCGATCGCACCGGCTCCGGGCCGACGACGTTGCGCCAGTTGCGCGAACTGCTCAACTCCGAACTGCACGCCGGGTTCAGTGAGGAGAATGGCTTCATCACGGAGGGAGTGAGCTCCGTCGCCGTGGCAGTCATCGACCAACTCGAGCACCCGGTGGCCTCCATCGGGCTGAGCTTCCGATCGGAATCCGCTGATCGCGGGCAACGTGATCACCTCGTCGAGGCGATCAGTCGGACGGCCGCACAACTCTCGCGACGGATCCACGGAAACTGAACAGATGAATGGATACGGTGAGTGACGAGAGTCCCACAGGAGAAACGGACACCATGACACTTCCGGTCGATGATCGCTGGCCCCGCGCCGGGCATGCATTCACCTCGCTCGCCGAAGGTGAATCAGCCGCACCAGGTTCGTTCGTGATCCTCGGAGTGCCCGCGCACACCACCTCGATCAGCACGACCTCCGCGCATCGAACCCCCGAAGCCGTGCGGGGTGCATTGCTGCGCTACTCGACCTACGCAGCGTCACTCGGGCAAGACATCCGTGATCTAACACTGCTCGACGCAGGCGACGTCGTCGATCCCGACGGAGACGCGGGAGAGAAGCGCGTCGGCGATCGACTAGCTGAATTACGCGCTGCCACGATGGTGATGGCGATCGGCGGTGACAACTCGATCACTCACTCGGTGATGCTCGGAGCCTTCGACAGTGATCTCGGCACCGCCGGGCTGATCACCCTCGATGCTCACCACGACCTGCGCGATGGAGTGAGCAATGGGTCGCCGGTGCGCCGACTCGTCGAAGCCGGGCTCGCGGGCACGCGCGTCGTGCAGATCGGCATCTCCGACTTCGCGAACTCCGCCGAGTACTCGGCCCGTGCACGTGACATGGGAATCACGGTCATCACGCGCGGCGCACTGCGCACCAGACCGATCTCAGATGCCATGGCCGAGGCACTCGAGATCGCCGACGCTGGCGGGGGCGGCATTCACGTCGATCTCGATGTCGATGTGTGCGATCGCGCCGTGGTGCCGGCCTGCCCGGCGGCAGCGCCTGGAGGTATCAGCGCGGATGAACTGCGCCAGGTGGCCAGCCTCGCGGGGGCCGATGCGCGCGTGCGCTCGATGGACCTCGCCGAAATCGACGCCACCATCGATTCGGCCGATGAGCGCACGGTGCGACTGGCCGCCCTGTGCATCCTCGAGGCGGCGGCCGGAGTCCTGAGCCGCACCTGACCGTGCAGGCCGAGTGGCTCCTGCTTTCATGAGGGCGAACACGGGGTAGTCGGCAGGCATTTTGACCGTTCACCTACCTGTGTCACACTTTTCGCGCTTTGCCTGCGCACGGTGGGCTCTAGCGGAGAGGTATGCGAGTCGAGTGGACTACAACTGGCTGACCCCGAAGGCGATCGCAGAACCCGCCGGGGGCAAGGGATGGGGCTCCTTCGTCGTGGAGCGAATCAGCGCAGGCGAGACCGTCGCCGGCTTCGGCGGATGGATGATCCCGCGGGATGTCCTCGCCACTCTCTCAGCCGATCGTCAGGCCAGGTCGATCCAGGTCGACGAAGACCTCTATCTCGTTTCCTCCGACGTGCGCGAGCCCGGAGATATGCTCAACCACTCCTGCGATCCGAACTGCGGCCTTTCGGGTTCCCAGTTGCTGATCGCCATGCGCGACATCGAGGTCGGCGAGGAACTCACCTTTGACTACGCAATGTGCGATGCCTCCGACTATGACGAGTTCACCTGCCTATGCGGCTCCACCGCGTGCCGCGGGATCGTCACTGGTGCGGACTGGCGCGATCCGATTGTGCAGGCGAAGTACATGGGCTTCTTCTCGCCCTACCTGATGAAGCGCATCGCCGCGCTTCCGACTGTCTAGGCGTTGGACTAGCCGTTCGTCAATCCTGACGTCACCGAACTGGTGTAGTCGGTCGTCGCATTCGAGCCTGAGTACAGAGCGTTGATCCCTGCCATCAGCACGAAGGTGTCTCCCCACACGTAGGAGCCCTCCTTCGCGCTCTTGTTCACGTTGGCCGTCTGCTGAAGCATCACGCCCGGATTCGATGAGTCCTTCGCGATCACGGGAACGGTCGAGAGCGCATGCAGCATCGTGCGGGCATACGGCTCGTAGTCAGCGGTGCGCAGCTGCTGCTGCTTCGCGAACTGGCCCAGCAGGATGAAGCCATTGGCAGCAATGGCCGCGGCCGAGGAATCGCGCGGTGCATCGGCTGCGGCATCGAAGTCCCAGGACGGCACGCACTGCGCATCGAGATGACTCATCCAGTAGTGCGCGGTTGTCTCGGCCGCATCAAGGAATGCCTGGTTCCGGGTGAGCTGGTAGGCGCGGGCGAATCCGAAGATCGCCCAGGCCTGCCCGCGCGACCAGGTGCTGTCGACACCCAGGCCCTGACCGGCGACGGGCCCGATCAGTGCACCAGTGTCGGGATTGAAGGTCATGCGGTGAAAGGTGGAGCCGTCATCGCGGATGAAGGTGTCGATGAGAGTCATCAGGTGCTGCTCGCCGCGCGAGCGCAGCTCATCGCCCTCGGAGCCGCCCAAGATCATGCCGGCCTCGATCAGCAACGGAGCATTCATCGCCGAGTCGATGATCAGGCCCCACTGGCCGTCGTACGTGCCCGACTGAATTGCCTTCACATTCGGATTCCAGCGAGTCGACAGTGACCGTGCCGCGTTCAGGAAGGCATCGCGATACTCGGCCCGCTTTCTCGCGCTCGGATCAAGGCGCATGCCGAGCTCCATCGGGATGCCGACCATAAAGCCGAGATCATGGGTGCCTTCCCAGCCGGCGAGCGGAAGAAGGGCCTTTGTCCAGGTGCGGGCCTTCTTGAGCCACGCCTTCTCGTCGGTGCGCTGGTACATCATCCATAAGGAGGACGGGAAGAAGCCGGAAGTCCAGGCGCGCGGACCGGTGCGTTCGTAGGACGACTGCTTCGTCAGCGCGCCAATCGGGTACTTCCGCGGGTTGAAGTCTGCGGCCGCGGCGAGCTTGGTCTCGGCGAGGCCGAAGAGACTTCCGCGGTCATAGGCGGAGAACAGGCCGGGAGTCGCACTGCAGGTCTGGGCATTCGCACTGCGCGCGGTGACCGTGACCGCTGAATTCGATGCGCTCTCGGATGCGGTGCTCGCCGACGCGGCACTCGAGCAGCCCTCCACGAGCAGCGAGACCGCGGCACCAATGACCAATGTGACGGTCACAGCGCGACGCGAGCCATGGTTCTTCACCTCTAGAGTCTAGGCATGCCTCGACTCCCGATTACCTACGTCGATGTCTTCGCGGCGCGTCCTCATGAGGGCAATCACCTGCCGGTCGTGCATGACGCCGATGTCCTCTCGGCGATCACGATGGCGGGGTTCGCGCGCCGCACCCGGCAGTCCGAGACCTCATTCCTCCAGTCGCCGACAGTGAGCGGCGCGGACTACCGCAATCGCATCTTCACGATCGAGTCCGAGATCCCCTTCGCCGGCCATCCGACGCTCGGAGCCGCCGCCGCGCTCTGCCATCACGCCGGCACTCCCGTCCGTGAGCTCGTGCAGCAGTCAGCGCACGGAGTTCATGCGGTGAGCGTGAGACTCGACGGGGACTCCGGCACGGTCAAGATGGAGCAGAGCGACTGCGAGTTCGGCGAGGTGATCGATGCCGGCGAGATCGTCCGGGCACTGGGTCTCGCGAGCGATGTCCTGCACCCTGCGTTGCCTGCGCAGGTCCTCTCCACGGGTCTGCCGATGATCGTCATCCCGCTCGCTTCGCCTGCTCCACTTCACGCGGCCGCGTTGAA
Source organism: Actinomycetes bacterium (assembly GCA_024639145.1). GTDB lineage: Bacteria > Actinomycetota > Actinomycetes > S36-B12 > S36-B12 > CAIKZY01. Next base: position 11,775 of record JAHEIZ010000048.1, read on the forward strand.
TCGAGACGCTCTCGAGCAGGCACTGCGCTCCGTCTCGGCGGAGAGCGCCATGTCGCTGAACTGCTACGTGGTCGCGGAGGAATCCGCCGGCGAGTGGTCGGCGCGCAGCTTCAGCCTCGATGTCGTCGGCGGCGAGGACCCGGCCACGGGCTCGGCCGCCGGGCCCTTCGGGGCCTACCTGCGCGAGCGACTCGGCGTCACCTGGGTGAGCATCGCGCAAGGGGTCGACATGGGGGAGCCGAGTCGGCTGCATGTGGAAACCTCGCACGGGATCACCGTCTCCGGAGACGTCCATGTCGTTGGAACGGGAATAGTCGGCCTGCCCGACGCCTGATCGCGCCTGCAGCGCAGTCTCTTCGCGGCGGTCAGGCACGAACCAGCAGCACGAGCTTGCCGGTGATGGCGCCGACCTCGATGAGCGAGTGTGCATCGCCGACGTCGTCGATCGGCATGACGCGATCGATCACGGGCTTCACGATGCCGGCCGCGATCCATGGCCACACATTCCGCTCGACCGCCGCACAGACCGCTGCCTTCTCCGATTCTGGCCGACCACGAAGAACCGTGGCGGTGACACTGATGTTCTTGCGGAGCATGGTGTTGAGATTGAGCTCGGCCTTGATGCCGCCCTGCAGGCCGATGACAATGAGTCGTCCGTTGCGAGCCAGCGCTTCGACATTGCGCTCGAGGTACTTCGCGCCCATGTTGTCGAGGATGACGTCAACTCCGCGTCCGGCGGTCTCGGCCTTGATGACCTCGACGAAATCCTGCTCGTTGTAGTTGATGAGAACCTCGGCGCCGAGTGCTGCGCACGCATCGAGCTTGGCCTGGCTGCCGGCGGTGACCGCCACGCGCGCACCGAGGGCGCGCGCAACCTGGATCGCGAAGGTGCCGACACCCGAGCCGCCGCCGTGGATGAGCACCCACTCGCCCTCGGCAAGGTGCGCGGTCATGACGAGATTGCTCCACACCGTGCAGGCGACCTCGGGAAGCCCGCCGGCGGTGACGAGATCGATGCCGGCGGGCACGCTCATCACCTGGCCTACGGGAACGGCGACCTGCTCGGCATAGCCGCCGCCGGAGAGAAGTGCCGTGACCTGATCGCCGACGCGAGGATTCGTGACGCCGGGCGCGACCGCGGCGACGGTGCCCGAGCACTCGAGCCCCATGATGTGCGTGGCACCCGGCGGCGGGTCGTAGTAGCCCTGTCGCTGCAGCAGGTCGGCTCGATTGACCGCGGTCGCGGTGATGTCGATGAGCACCTCGCCGGCGTTGAGCTCGGGCGCATCGGCCTCGACCCAGTGCATGGCCTCAGGGCCGCCCTTGCCGCCGTCGACCTCGATCGCTCTCATGCTCATCCTCCCAGGCTAGCGAGCGTCACGTGCGAGGCGAGGAATGCCGGGCGCCGCTGGCTACGCTGAGGGAATGACGACGCGAGCACGAGCACTCCTCGGCTTCTCGATGGTGACTGCGGTGCTCCTGCTCACCGGCTGCGGATCGTCGTCCACGTCCGCGGTGAGCTCCACGCCCTCGCCGTATCCCACGGCACTCGACGTGACGACCATCAACGGCATCACTCCGCCGGGCCGGCTGCTGCCCATGCAGGACTTCACGATGCTCATCGACACCGTCGACTCGCAGGGCAATCACCTGATGGTCAGTCGTGGCGTTCGCAAGGCGGGAACCCGCGTGGCAATTCACACGCACAAGTACGGCGGCCACACGTGCGTCCTCAAGGGCACGATCACCGATTACGTCGAGGGTCATGAGCCGATGGTCTGGCCCGCAGGCTCCTGCTACTACATGCCGGCCAACACGCTCATGTCGGCGGACAACGAGGGAACCGAGGACGCCGTGCTGCTGGACTCGTTCACGGCGCCGCCGGGTGAGCCGGTGTACACGATCCGTGAGCCGGGCTGGCCTGAGGAGAGCACCACCGAGTTCAAGTAGTCGAGTGCTCTCGTGCGCTCGGCCGCGGGGGAGAGAGCTAGTGGGTCGCCGCGCGGCCATTCGAGGAGCGGATGACCACCAGACGGTCGCCGGCCTGCAGGGTCTGCGCTCCCGGCTCGTCGAAGCGCAGCACGGATCCGCCGCGCACGATGGCGAGCACGAGCTGGCCATCGGGCTCGAGGGACTGCGGATCACGACCGATCTCGGAGGGGAGCACATCGCGCTCGGTGACGTCGAGGCCACGGGCCGAGTCGAGGAGATCCTCCATCAGCTCGCCGGCCGTGGGCGCGATGAGCGACATGCCCATCAGGTGACCGGCAGACTCTGCCGTCGGGATCACCGTGTTCGCGCCCGACTGGCGCAGGATGTCGGCGTTCACGCTCTCGCGAGCCGACACGACGATTGTTGCGGTGGGCGCGAGGCGCCGAGCGGTCAGCGTGCAGAGCACGGTGGTGTCGTCCTCGTCGACGGCGATGACGATGCGCGATGCCGAGCCGATGGCGGCATCGTTCAGGACGTCCTCGCGACGTCCGTCGCCGATGACACCTACGTAGCCGAGACGAGTGGCCTCGTCGATGGATATGCGGTCATCGGCCACGATGACGATGTCCTTGGGGGAGACGCCCGAGTCGGCGATGGTGCGTGCGGCGCTGCGGCCCTTGACCCCGAAGCCGATGATGATGGTGTGGTCCTTCACGTTCTTCCTCCAACGGGATGCGCGGAATTCCTCGCGCGTACGGCGGGTGAGAACCTCGACTGTCGTGCCGACGAGCACGATGAGGAAGAGGAAGCGCAGCGGGGTGATGAGCAGGACGTTCGCCAGTCGCGATGACTCGCACACGGGCACGATGTCGCCGTAGC
>JAHEIZ010000073.1 GCA_024639145.1 Actinomycetes bacterium
CCTTGATTGTGCCGATCCTGCGGGCGGGGCTCGGCATGCTCAACGGCATGGTGAAGCTGATGCCCACTGCCGAGGTGGGCTTCCTCGGCATGGTGCGCGATCACGACTCTTTGCTCGCTACGACCTACGCTGATCGGCTGCCACACGATCTCTCCAATCGCACAGTGTTCGTGCTCGACCCGATGCTGGCGACCGGCGGCACACTCGTCGCCGCGATAGATCTGATGCTCGAACGCGGAGCCCGCAATATCACGGCGATTTGCCTTCTCGCGGCTCCTGAAGGAGTAGAGATGCTCGAGAAGGCCTACGGCGATCGCGACGTCAATGTCACTGTCGTCACCGCGGCAATCGACGATCATCTGAACGAAAAGGGCTACATCGTGCCCGGGCTTGGAGATGCAGGCGATCGCCTCTTCGGACTGGCCGAATAGTCATGACGTCGTTGACCTCGGCAAGCGTTGCCGAGCAAGAGGCTTCGCTCATCCTGAGCTCCTTCACCCTCGCCGATGCCGTCGGTCTCGGCGCCATCGCGCAGTCGCGTGCCGAGAGCGAAGAGATGCCGTTGATCATTCAGGTGCGCCATGGCCGTCGTATCGCGTTTATGGTCTCGCTGCCGGGATCTCACGCAGACTCCGAGAACTGGATTATCCGAAAGGCCGCGGTTGTCGAGAAGTTCGATACCTCGACGATGTACCAAAAGCTGCGATACCTAGAACGAGGCACAACTTTCTCCGAGGCGACCGGGCTCGATGAGCAGAAGTACGCCGCTCACGGTGGCGGCATGCCAATAGCGGTAGCCAACGTCGGGATCGTGGGCAGCGTCTACGCCTCGGGTCTTCCCGATACCGAGGACCACGAGTTCTTGGTCGATTGCTTGCGCGAGTTGAAAGCCGCACAGTCGCTCTAGTCGCTCAGATGTCCCGCGTCATTGGTGACAAGCCAGTACCGTATGAGCGTGGTGTGGATATTTCTTCTGTGGATCATCGTGTTCATCGGCATCTTTTGGCGTCAGCGTTGGACCTTGCCCCTCGGTATCGTCGGGCTCTTGGCCACAGTCGTGTTCTTGAAGATGAACATGGACTCGACAATTCCGCTGAACTTCTGAGGCCACAATGACGACACAGGTGAAGATCGCGCGAGGCGTTAATCTCCTTGCACTGTTTGTACTTCTGGGCGTGCTTACTGGCTCGCTGTATCTCCAATTTGGTCAAGGCGAGCCTCCGTGCCCACTGTGCTTGGTGCAGCGCTCAGGCATGGTCGCACTTGCCGTTGGTCCGTTTCTCAACATCTTCACCGGCATTAAGTTGCGCAACTACGCCTTCACTATCTTGGCCGCCTGCGTCGGTGGCGCCGGAAGCGTTCGGCAGATCCTGCTTCACATCGCCACCCCGGGCGACCCGGGATACGGCCCCAAGGTGCTCGGCTTCCACCTCTACACCTGGGCCGACATCACCTTCCTCGTCGCGATCGTCGGCGTGGCGCTCCTGCTGATGTGGCCCGGGCAATTTGCCGGTAACGATGGCGGCGTCCTGGGTTCTCCTGGGGTCATGCGAGTACTCACCATCATGGTCGCCGCGTGGTACTCGATCTACCTGGTGATCATCACGATTTTCACCTTCACGATGTGCGGAGTGGGCATGTGCCCCGCGGATCCCCCGGAGACCGACTATCTCTCGAGCACCGGCGCCTTGCTTGCTATTGGCGCGGCCGGCATCCTCTCTCTCCTCATTGGCATCATCAGCAACTCCCGTATGCGTCGACGCTGACTAGCACCTCGCGATTCCTCCCCAACCAGGGGATCGGGGGTGACCTAGCTGCCGCGAATCGGCAGAATGTGCCCGTGAAGACAATCGCAGTGATGGCCAATAAGGGCGGCGTAGGCAAAACCGGAATCACCCTGGGGCTGGCCGGTGCGGCCGCTCATCGTGGCCTGGCAGTGCTCGTCATCGACCTCGACCCCCAAGGCAATGCCACGAGTCACTTGAAAACTCGCAAGGGGCGCATGTCCCTTGCTGACGTCCTCGCCTCCCCACTTCCCGAAACCTTCGTCGATGCCATCAGCATCTGCGATTGGGACGCCAGCATTGGCGAGGTCGACGTACTGCCCTCGCACCCAGACATCATTCGATTCGATGCCTGGAGCCCTGGTCGCAGCACCACAAAGCTGCGCCGCGCTATGAAAGACGTTGAGGGGTATGACCTCGTGCTGATCGACTGCCCACCGTCGCTCGGCGCATTGACCCGCGAGGCTCTGACCGCATCCGACAAGGCCCTGATCGTGACCACTCCCTCGTACTTCGGTGCCCAAGGAGTGGAGAAGTCACTCGCGGAGATCACCGAGATCCAAAAGTCCACGAACCCCGACCTAGAGTTTGCCGGCGTGGTGATGAACCGCTTCAGGCCGACCGCCGAAGAGCACAACTACCGGCTAAGCGAACTCACCGACATCGTCGGCGCTCGCACGATCCTCAAGCCGCTGCTTCCCGAACGCATGGTCTTTCAGCAGGCCGAGGGCTCCGGGGCCCCAGTTCAGGCGATCCCAGGTGCTGCGGCGAAGGAGGTCGGCGAGATCTTGAACAGTTACCTGACCAAGCTGCTGCGCGAACCCCGGGTGATCAACGAGGCGATCTAGTTTCACCGCGAATCGATACACAAGCGAAACACTGAGCCTCGTGCTCGAAACACGAGGTTCGTAGCGTCGGCTCCATGACGGGGGCTCCCAGCGCGAAGATAACCACTCCCTTCGACGAGATGACCGAAGCCGGCGTGCCGCGTGCGACTCATGCCGCCTTGCATAGAGCGCTCGATTCGGTGGGCTCCGTAGGCCTCGCCGAGAGAGCCAAACAACGTGATGCGTACCTGGATCGTCACGGCATCACCTTCACCCTCGGCGAGCGTGAACGACCGCTTCCCATGGATTTGGTCCCGCGGCTCATCACTGGTGATGAGTGG
>JAHEIZ010000074.1 GCA_024639145.1 Actinomycetes bacterium
CGCGCCATCGGCCATGCCGGCACATCCCCGAAATTCAAGGAAGCTCTCGGGGTCGAGCAGCAGCGACTCACCTACGCCTTTGCCGACCTCGTGCGCGAGGCGCAGAACCAGGGCTGGGTCACAGCAGACATCGATCCGGGTGCCGCCGCAGTGTTCATCCAGGCGTACACGATCGGCAAGATCATCGATGAGATCACTCCCGAGCCCGTCGACGACGCGAAGTGGCTCGAACTCATCAATCGGATGATCGAGCGCACCTTCAGGCCCTGATTCGCGCTTTCACGATCATCGCGCACGAGCCGATGACGCAAGCGAGGGCAAGCGCTCCAAGCACGTCAGAGAGCCAGTGTGCCCCGACCACCAACCGGTCGAGCGACACCACGACCACGACCACGACGGCGACGCTGGTCCAGACGAGGCGCGCGGTGCGATCCAGGTATGCCCAGGCAAGGCCGAGGGCAACGAAGGCAATGGTCGTGACCACCAGCACGTGACCGGAGGGGAACGCCGGCTCGGACTCGGGCGAGAGATTGATCGGCGCGATCGGCCGGGGGCGATCAACGAGCCTCTTCGCGATCGAGCCGAGGAGGTAGGCCACGAAGACCGAGCCTGCGAGGATCACGGCATCTGAGCGCCGGCGACGAGACCACAGCACCACGGCCGCGATGAGAGTTGCCGCCACGAGCACGAACGGGGTGGTGAGCGAGGCGATCAGCGTTCCGAGGGACTCCATTACCCCGGTACGCGTGTCACCGAACCAGATCGCTACCGAGGTATCGAAGGAGGTCACTCCCCCATTCGCCCTGACGATCACGGCGAGCACGAGGAACACAACGGCACCGATCACGGCGGTGAGGACGAATGGCCGCGCGGACTTCGACACTGCTTGCGGCACGTATTCGCCGGGGGGATTGCGCATAAGTCTCCTTCTGGAGTCTTACACGCTAGGTGAGTTAGGACATGAACTGTGGTTCCGACGTCGAATGAGACTGGTTCGCTCAGCGCGGCATCAGAAACCGATCCGAAGAATGCCTTCCCGCATCCGTTTGCGTGATAAGCATCGCGACAGTTTCGACGCCGTTGGACCCGGCTTGCACTGAACTACTTACGGGCGTCGTCGTAGCCATGACGCCCAGGAGCCAGCCAACACAGGGTCTACGAGGCGACCCAATGCCCAAGCGAGGGGCTATACACGAGCGTGCGAGTGCAGACTGCACCGCCGGCGCCGCCGTTCATCCACTGCGCCCATGAGTTGCCCCAGCCACCGCTACCTGCACCGCCCCAATTGAGCACGATGGGGGCTGCTGCGTCGCAGGTACCCGACGCCGGCTTGCCGAACTGCTGCATCACGGGCGGTGGGGTCGGACCCGAATCTGATGACGTGACGTACGTTCTGAAGGCTTGGCTATACGTCGGGATACTGGTCCAGGAGCCGGACTGGTAGTACGCCGCGTTACCACCCGGGTAGGGAGAACTCGTAATGCCATCTGTCCCTGCCCACAAGTAGGCATTCGCATGGGTGTCTTGAGTGGTCAGCACTATGGCGAATTGAATGCCTGCCTGGATTAGCGCTGGGACCGGGAAGTTGAACGCGACCCAAGCATAACTTCCAGAGACTGAGGAAGCAGGGACACTGGATGTCGCGAGTGCAGAACCAGTGGGCAGCCCGCCAGAGGTTGCGAAAATTGACATTGTGAGGTTTTCCGTGGCCGCGCTCAAATGGCGATCGACATAGATGTCAACTTCACTCAACAGGCCCGACAACTGAGGGGTCACTGCTGTTGCGTAGTACAAGGCTGGGGTGATGGGAGCGGATGAGACAACCGGCAACATCAGGAACTCCTGATCGAGGAATCCAGCCGCCTCCGCTGGCTGGCTCGACAGGCTTATCGAGACGATTCCCACCAGGAGTGTGCCCACCAGTCTTCTCATTCTCATTCTGGCATGGTGGCAATGTGACTCGGGTCAATCAATAACTGCCTCAGCAATACCCATCTGATCTAGGGATTGCCCTAGCAGAATCGTTTGCATCCCCAGTTCAGCAGTCTTCAACTAAGACACAACCCAATGACCCAGGGCATTGCTGTAGTTCAAAGTGCGCGTGCAGACCGGCCCGCCCCTTCCGCCATTTGCCCATTGAGCCCAGGAGTCTCCCCAATTCCCGGAGACCGCACCACCCCAGTTGAGGTCCACGGATGCGCTCGAGTTACATGTGTCCGAGGCTCGCGAGCCCGAGGCCCTCATCTCGAACTGTTGCAGGATAGGAGTCGGGGTGTTCGCTCCGACCGCGCCTGGAAGGACGTGACAGAGGCGGGCGCAGCGAACTCGAAATCAACCCAGGTCGGAGTGATGTTCACGGTCACGGCGAAGGCACTTGCCGGCACGGCTGCCGACGCTAGAGGCGAACCAGTCGGAAGCCCAGCCTGTGATTCGTACAGGTACAGAGTGAACGGATTCGCCGGAGTTGCAGGAACAGTCACAGAGAGTTCCACGTGACTGAGCTGACCCGAGATTCCCGCCGTGAAAGATTGGCCAAGAATCTGGCCAACGATAGTTGGCGTGTATGACCCGTTCGAAGTCTCAACAGCTTGGTCGAGGGTTCCAGAAGCAGCAGCTATCGGACTCACCACCAATGCTCCCGCGAGAACGAAAGAGGTAGCGGTAACTATCTGATGAATTCGCATTCCGGAAGCATCTTCCCCACTGCGACTAGTCTCAATCCTGACATCTCACGCGCCGATCTAGGCTGGGGAATCCCCCACGTCGAGGGTAACGAGCGAGCCAGCCACGAGCACCGTCTGAGCGGATCTGCCACGGAACATGCAGATGGCCCGCCCATACATACAGGCGGGCCATCATTGATGGTGCACTAGTAGCGGTACAACTCCGGCTTGTATGGCCCGGCTACATCAACGCCAAGGTACTCAGCCTGCTGCTTGGT
>JAHEIZ010000075.1 GCA_024639145.1 Actinomycetes bacterium
TCAATGGCGACGTCGTAGCGACGCAGCAACTCGACGATGCCGCGCGGAGTGCAGGGCAGAGGTGCCTCGGTGCCGAGCACCAGGCGACCGAGGTTGGTGGGATGCAGGCCATCGGCATCCTTGTTCGGATCCATCAGCTCGAGAACCGAGTTGGAATCCAAGTGCCTGGGCAGGGGCAGCTGCACGATGTAGCCAGTGACCGCGGGGTCGGCATTGAGCTCGGCGATCTTCGCGTTCACCGCTTCCTGCGTAGAGTCCGCCGGCATGTCGACCCGAATCGAGGCGATGCCCACCTCGGCGCAGTCCTTGTGCTTGCCACCCACATAAGCGTGACTTCCGGGATCATCGCCCACCAGCACAGTGCCCAGGCCCGGGTAGAACCCCTTGGCATTGAGAGCCGCCACGCGAATGGCGAGTTCGGCCTTCACGGCAGCGGCAGTTGCTTTCCCATCAAGGATTTTCGCGGTCACTTGCCTATTCTTGCCCAGGAGCCCGTGCCGCCCTCAGGGGGTACGGCGTCTCAGGGCCCCCACTGCGACAGCGGCCAGAGTCATGACGACCCCCACGACGAGATTGGTCGTGACCTGAGTGCCCGTAACGGGAACGAGGAGATCGAGGACTAGGCCAGCCGAGAGTTGGCCCGCGATCGATACGAGGCCGAACACGAGCACCCCCAGTCGGGGTACGCCCCACGACGCCGTCACGATAAACGTGACCCCCATCGCTCCACCCACGAACATCCACCACGGTCCGGCTGTCGGCAGTTGAGCCTCTGCGCCCAAGAAGACGACCCCCACCGCGGCACCGACGATCAGGGTGGACGTACCCACCAAGAAAGCCACCCACGTGGCCGCAAATGGTTGCTGGGCCGCCACGCTGGTGCGTCCGTTCAGCGCCTGCTGAACCGCCACCGCAGCTCCGGCCACGAGCGCGAGGAGAATCGCCCAATAGCGAGCATCACCGACCCCAAGGCGGTTCGAGACAGCCACCACCACGGCGACAATTGCGAGAACTGAGGAGAAGACCCGACGAGGGTTGATGGGCTGGCGAGCAGTGGGGCCTAGCCCGTAGTGGTCGACGACAAGAGAGTTCAGCGTCTGGCCGGCGACGATCCCGACCGAGAACATTGCAACACCAATGAGCGCCACCGTAAAACTCTGCGCGGCGATGAAGATGCCCCCAAGAATTCCGGACAGCAGCGCCCACCACGGCAGCGCGCGTGTGCGCAGTGACACCCCGATCCGTCGAACTCCCCTTCGGGCGGAGGGCGTTACGAGGGTAATAACCGAAATGATCAGGAACCCGGTTCCGAATGAGATGAGAGCCGCCTGCACGCCATTGCCGGTGTGATGCGTGAGCTCGCCATTCGCACGTGCCTGAATGGCCACGCTGAAACCGCCGAAGATCCAGATGACGACGAACGTGCCGAAACCCAGATGCCGGCGGGTGGTCACCTCGATCAGCCGTTATAGCGAGCGAGCAAATTGGCGAAGGTGGAATCCTGCGTGCGCTTTTGCGCCGCGGTGATCGGCTTCGTCGAATTCAGCTGCAGCGCCTCGATGCCCGTGCCGACTCGCGCGGTCAGCCTGCGGCTGTAGCTATCGGCGTAACGCGCCTTGGCACCGGGCTTGCTCGTGGCCTTCAGCGTGGCGACGATGACGCCATTGGTGACCTTCGCCGTCACCGTAGTGGTGCGGGGCGGCATCGGGACGTTGTCGTCGCCCTTGGTCGTGGTGTCGGTGCCCTGGCACATCGGCACGGCCTTGGCGGTCATCTGGGTGAACGCCTTGGCGGCCTTGGCCTTCGAGGCATACACGTAGATGTCCTGAATCCAGTTCAGGCCGGAGGAGTAGTCGATCTCGGAGAACATGTTGAGCTGATCGCCGACCGTGGTACCCGGCGCATCACCGGTGGCCGTGAAGCACGCGTCGGCAAACTCGGCGCCCTTCTGCACGTTGGTGAACGACTGATCGGTCGGCGTGCCGTACGACGACGGCAGATCGCTCGCCTGCAGCAGCTTGGCGTTCTGCGCCGGGGTCGGATCGACCGCGAAGGCCGGTGCGGCCAGGGCGCTGACGACTACGGCAGCAGCAGCGACGGACATGGTCAGGCGGGTGCTCAGGAGTCGGCTCATGCGGCGATCCTAGTGAAAGAAGTGACGCGTGCCGGTGAGGTACATGGTCACGCCCGCCGCCTTCGCCGCGGCGATGACCTCCTCGTCGCGCACCGAACCACCGGGCTGCACGACTGCTGAGACGCCGGCATCAATGAGCACCTGGAGGCCGTCGGCGAACGGGAAGAACGCATCGGAGGCAGCGACCGAGCCCTGGATGCGATCTCCGGCGCGATCGACGGCGAGCTTCGCGGAGTCGACGCGGTTGACCTGACCCATGCCGACGCCGACAGCAGCGCCGTCCTTGGCGACGAGGATGGCGTTCGACTTCACCGAGCGGCACGCACGCCAGGCGAACTCGAGATCGGCGAGGGTCGCCGCATCGACAACATCACCGCACGCGAGGGTCCAGGTCGAGCTGTCATCACCTGAAGCATCGACCGCATCGACGTTCTGCTGCAGCATGCCACCGCTGATGATGCGCATCTCGCGCACGCCGGCGACCGGCGGCTCGACGATCAGCACGCGCAGGTTGTTCTTGGCGCTCAGGATCTCGCGGGCAGCGGGCTCGACGGCAGGCGCGACGAGAACCTCGGTGAAGACATCGCCCATGGCCGTGGCCATCTCGGCGGTGACAGCGCGATTGGCGGCGACGACGCCACCGAAGGCCGAGACCGGATCAGTGGCGAAGGCCTTGCGGTAGGCATCGGAGATATCGCTGCCGATCGCGATACCGCACGGGTTGGCGTGCTTGATGATCGCGACGGTCGGCTCGGAGTGATCGAAGGCCGCGCGGCGAGCCGCATCGGCATCGACGTAGTTGT
>JAHEIZ010000050.1 GCA_024639145.1 Actinomycetes bacterium
CAGCTGGTAGTACACCTGAGCGATCATCACGCGCTGGTTCTTGTCAGGGGTGGCTTGCAGGTCGAGCTGCTTGATGAGGCGCGCGACCGCCTTCTCGACTGACGGCACCGTTAATGACCGACGGCGAGCAATCTCCGCATTCGAATGACCGGCTGCGACGAGACGCATGATGTCTATCTGCAGATCAGTGAGCTTCGGCGGCACCTGTGACTCGGGGGAGAGGTCGAGACTGATGCGGCCGTCGCGCACCATCGGATCGATCGACATTGAAATCGCTCGACCGAGAACCTCCGGGTCCACGACGGTCTTCTTCACCAAATAGAGCGAGCCCTCAGGTAGTGGAGGCTGGTTGTAGCCCATGAGGCGCGGCTCTTCGTAGGTCGAGAGCATCACGATGCCGATCAGCGGATTGAAGGTGCGCAGGCCATGGGCAAGATCGATGCCGGTCGGCCCTTCGCCCAGATCGAGATCGAGAACGGCGACGGCAGGTCGAAGTTCGCGGGCCATACGCAGGGCAACTGCCGCGCTTGACGCATCGCCCACAACATCGCATTCCAGCGTTCGCAGGGTCGTGGTCAGCATCATGCGCGTGAAGGGGTCATCATCGACGAGCAGAACTCGAGTTCCCTGCGGCATAGCACCTCCCCCGATCGCTTATTGCCATCGTACGGCCCTCGCGAACAGCGCTCGCAAGCCTCGAAGCTTCGCGGTATTGATGGGGTGCTAGCACCCTGCGCAGCAGGTGCGGCATGGTGCAGTCCCCCCAACTCACGTCAGCGGGGTGGGAATCTTTGTGACCTCGTCACTATGCGACGTAACGTCCCAAGATGCGTCCCTGCCACCGTTCAGAAGAGATGTCGGGCGTCGGCCCTCTGACTGCTGGGCGACGTGTGCTCGCATCGCTCATGGCGGTTTTCGCATTGATGGCCACTTCGCTCGTCGGAGCGCCGCTGGCTTCGGCCACGGTGGGCGTGTGGTCGACTCCGGTCACCCTTTATTCACCGACCGACGGATACGGAGGGGGAGGGGGCGCGGCCTCGCAACCACGGGTGGCTGCATCGTTAGATGGCAGCAAGGTGGTGTCGGTGTACAAAAGCCGGAGTGTTCGGTTGGACGGTTCGTACGACCTGCTTCGATTCAGTCGGAGCACGGACGGCGGCGTGACGTGGTCGGGTGGAACCGTTCTCTCGGACTGGGGCTCGTACACTGATGTGCCGCAGATCGCTTCATCCGCTGACGGCACGAAGATTGCCGTGGCCTGGGTGGCGCAGGCCTATCCCAATTACCAAGTCAAGATGATCACGAGTTCGACTTCGGGTGCCTCCTGGTCTGTTGCAACCGGACTCTCGACGTATGGGCAGTTCGCGGCAGACCCTCAGTTACGGATGTCGGCGGACGGTACGAGGATCGCTGCAGTCTGGGCGCAGTACGACGGAACTTCATACGCAGTCCAGTCGAAGACCAGCACCAACTCCGGTGCTACCTGGCCCTCGGCCGCAACGGTGCTCTCGGCGAGTAACGGCAGCAACCCACAGCTCGCGTCATCCGCCGACGGAACCAGGCTTACGGCTGTCTGGCGGATCGCGAGCGGTAGCAACTACATGATCCAGTCGAAGTCCAGTGCGGATTCGGGCTCAACGTGGACTTCGCCGGCAACGAATCTCATCGGGGCGGAGGGTGTCGCGACAGCGCCGCAGGTCACGGCATCAGCCGACGGCCTGAAGGTGACTGCGATCTGGACAGGCAATGCGAGCGGGAAGTACGTGGTGCGAACCCGCTCCAGCACTGACGGAGGCGTGACCTGGGGTGCGAGTATTCCGACGCTTTCTGCTACCGGGCAGGACGCCACCGAGCCACGAATCACGTCATCCTCCGATGGAGCGACGCTCTCTGCGGTGTGGCAACGGAGCAACGGCACAAACACCATCGTGCAGACCAGCTCAAGTCCTGATGCTGGACTTACCTGGGGCGCAGCGACCGATCTCACCGACACGGGGAAGAATGCTGAAACGCCCCAGATCGTCGGCTCTTCCGATGGCACGAAACTCACCGCCGTGTGGAGCAGGCCTAGCACATACGACCGGAAGGCAATTCAGTCGCGCGCCAGCGTGGATTCTGGCGCCACGTGGGCGACGGTCGTGGAGGTATCGCTCCTGACCTCTTACAGCTACTGGGATCCCCACATCGCAGGTTCCGCTGATGGAGCAGTCGTGGCTGCCGTATGGGGAAGCAATTCGGGGACACCAAATATGACTGTGGTGCAAGCCGCCGGAGTCTCCAGCCTTACGCCGGGTCTCACGCCGACCTTCGGCACCGTCACTCGAACCGCGGATGGCTTCACGGTGCCGATCTCGAATTACGACGCCGCCTATGGATGGGCCGTGACAACCTCAGCAGGGGTGGCCTCCATCTCCGGGTCGGTCGTGTCGGTGTCCGGACTTGCAGCTGGAGCATCGGCCACGGTTACCGTGACAAGCACGCGATCCGCATATTCCAGTGGCTCCGCGACATCAACCGGCCAGGCCCTGAGTACGCAGGTGGTGACCTGGGCGCCTACGACTGCTGTCACCGTGCCGGCCTCGCCGTTGACCCCATCCTCGTCGGCGACGGCTCTGGGCGGCGCGGTGGTGACCTACGCAGTGACCTCGGCCGGCGCGACTGGTTGCGCGGTCGACTCGGCCACGGGAGTCCTCACCTATTCTTCGGCGGGTTCCTGCACTGTGCGCGCAAATGCTGCTGCAACTTCCGCGTACGCCGCAGGAATTCGAGATGTGACTTTCACGATAAGCCTTGCCACGCAGACCGTGACGTGGGCGCCTACGACTGCTGTCACCGTGCCGTCCTCGCCGTTGACCCCATCCTCGTCGGCGACGGCTCTGGGCGGCGCGGTGGTGTCGTATGCGGTGACGTCGGCGGGTTCGACAGGTTGCACGGTTGACTCGGCTACTGGTGTCCTCACCTATTCGGCCGCTGGCTCCTGCGCCGTTCGCGCGAGTGCGACCGCGACTGCCTCCTATGCTGCCGGATCTCGTGATGTGACGTTCACGATCTCGAATGCGGCCGCGGGGCTCACGTGGTCACCCTCAACTGCACTTGTCGCAACCTCGGGTTCCGTAGTCTTCGCCGCCGCTTCAGCAGCTAGCCCAGGCACGATCACATATTCCGTCACTGGCGCAGGCACCACCGGCTGCTCTGTCGATTCGGGAACACGAACACTTACCTTCAATGCAGCGGGTTCCTGTCAGGTGACCGCATCCGTTGCTGCGGCCAGTGGCTACGACGCCGCGAACTCGGTCTCGACCTTCGCCGTCACGCGCGATACCCCGACACTTTCCTGGGCGCCTAACACCACGATCTACGCGGGGGCCTCGCCCATCACGATCAGTTCAGCGACCACGAATTCGACGGGCGCCGTGACCTATGCCGTCAGTGCGGATTCCGGTGCAGGATGCGCGATCGCGGATGCGACGCTTCCCGTGGTGACCGTCTCGACGGCGGGAACCTGCACGGTCACTGCCATCGTGGCGCAGACTGACGAGTATGCGGCATTCACGCAGTCGGTCGCATTCACCGTCTTGCTCTCTACTCCGGTGATGGCATGGTCACCCGTCCTCGCACAATCAATGCCTTCAGCCATGATCAATCCGATGCCGGCAACCTCCGACTCACTTGGCGCGATCACCTATGCGGTCACCTCGGATTCAGGAACGAGCTGCTTAGTGAATGCCTTGACGGGAGCTCTGTCGTACGCCGGCGTCGGGCAGTGTCGTGTCACTGCGACTACTGCAGCCACCCCACGTTTTGCGACTGCGTCGGTGAGCGCGATCTTCACGGTGTCCTTGGCGACTCAGTCAGTGACCGTTACGTCAACTTCCACTTCGCTGGCGCCGTTGGGCTATGCGACGCTGACAACGTCAGGGTATTCCGGCACAGGAGTCGTCACTCTCACACTGACTACAGGGGCTGGCGTGTGCACGCTCAGCGGTGTCGCGGTACTCGCAGTGGCCGACGGCTTGTGCGTG
Organism: Actinomycetes bacterium; assembly: GCA_024639145.1. Taxonomy (GTDB): domain Bacteria; phylum Actinomycetota; class Actinomycetes; order S36-B12; family S36-B12; genus CAIKZY01. The sequence continues at coordinate 4,023 of JAHEIZ010000050.1, forward strand.
ATAACAGCAGCCATTTCTGCTGACGGTACCTATGCGGCAGCATCGACGACGATAAGCATCACCGTGACCACTCCGGCTCCGAGCAGTGGCGGTTCCGGAGGTTCCTCCGGAGGTTTCATCGCTTCGGCATCAGCAACGACCGGGGTAAGGGAGCGTTCCCTCGACCCGATCGCCGAGAACGCCGGGCTCGCGCCTGGTATGGATGTGGTGACCGTCGATGGGCACGTAACCCCCGTTCGCGTCGAAGCGAATGCGGAGAGCACGGGGCTTGACGTGATCGGCACGGGTTGGCGGGTTCAGATTGTCACCCACGCCATTGATGGCACCCCGCGGTCGCTCGAGCCCGGCGGGATCATGGCGATAACGGCGGGATCCAAGCTCGATGTCAGTGGTTCCGGATTCGACGGGCTCACGCAGGTGCGCATCTACCTGATGTCGCGCAGCACGCATCTCGGTGCACTGATGACCGATAAGTCGGGCGACTTCGCGGGCACCGTGATCGCGCCCACCGACTCGACCATCGGCCCAGACACCCTGCAGATCAACGGTTTCACACCGGATCGCTCCGTACGAAGTGTCTCACTGGGCGTGCACGTGTTGAGTCCCACGAGGGTGGAATTCGTGTCGATCGGAAGTCGCATCTACTTCGGTTACAAGTCGTCCGCGCTCACAGCGAAGGCCAAGCGATCCCTCATGGCGATGATCGCGCAGGTGCCGACTGGGCAAGCGGTGAGCGCCCGTGTGACTGGTGCGTTGAGGGCCAGCGGTGCCACGGCACTGGATCGATTACTCGCGAACAAGCGTGCAGCAGTAGTCAGGGGATTCCTGAAGTCACACGGAATGTCGGGCGAGGTGACTTCGAGCGTCCGACGAGTCGCGGTGCGTGATCGCTACCGCGACCGTCGGGTGGAGATCTCAGTCAGGCTGGCTAACTAGCCCTCAGTGGAGGCAGCGCCGTCAGATGACTTGCCACCGCGAGTGCGACGACGCTGACGAGCCTGCTTGGCCTTGGCATCGGGGTCGGCATCAGACTTCGGCTTGTCTGCCTTGGGCTTGTCTGACTTCGGACGATCGTCATGCTTCTTGTGATCACCCTTGTGGCCACCATGCTTATCGCCGCCACGACCACGCCCGCGATCGCCATCTGACTTGGGCTTCTTGCCAGTCTCGCCGAGATCCTCGACAGCCTCTGCGCCCAGGCCCTCGCGTGAACGCTGAGACTTGGGCAGCTTGCCGGTGGTGCCGGCCGGGATGTTCAGACCGGTGTACACGTGATCGCTGCTGGAGTAGGTCTCGATCGGATCCTTGAACGGAAGCTTCAGGGCACGATCGATCATCTGCCAGCGGGCGATGTCCTCCCAGTCGACGAGGGTGACCGCGGTGCCAGTTGCGCCGGCACGGCCGGTGCGGCCGATGCGGTGCAGGTAGGTCTTCTCATCGTCAGGGCATTCGTAGTTGATGACGTGGGTGACGTTGTCGACGTCGATACCGCGGGCGGCAACGTCGGTGCAGACGAGAACGTCGACCTTGCCATTGCGGAAGGCACGCAGGGCCTGCTCGCGTGCGCCCTGGCCGAGGTCACCGTGAACGGTGCCGACGGCGAAGCCGCGCTCGGTGAGCTCGTCACAGATCTTCTGAGCCTTGCGCTTGGTGCGAGTGAAGATCATCGCGAGCTCACGGCCGTTGGCTTGCAGGATGCGAGCAACGAGCTCGACCTTGTCCATCGGGTGAGCGCGCCACACGTGCTGCTCAATCGCATCGACGGTGGCGTTGTCGTCACCGATCTCGCCGGCGCGGATGTGAGTCGGCTGAGTCATGTAGCGACGTGCCAAGTTCAGGATCGTGCCGGGCATGGTGGCCGAGAAGAGCATTGTCTGGCGAACATCGGGCACGAGCGCCACGATGCGCTCGACGTCGGGCAGGAAGCCCATGTCGAGCATCTCGTCGGCCTCATCGAGCACGAGCACCTTGACCTGGGAGAGATCCATGTCGCGACGCTGCGCGAGATCGATGATGCGACCGGGGGTGCCGACGACAACGTCGATGCCCTTGCGCAGTGCTTCGATCTGTGGCTCGTAGGCACGACCGCCGTAGACGGCGAGAACTCGCACGCCCTTTTCGCGCCCGGCGCGCTCGAGGTCGGTTGCGACCTGGAGGCCGAGCTCACGGGTTGGGCAGATGACGAGTGCCTGCGGACGACCATCGTTGGTCATGTCAACGCGCTGCAGCAGCGGGATGCCGAAGCCGAGGGTCTTGCCGGTGCCCGTCTTGGCCTGGCCGATCAGGTCCTTGCCCTCGAGGGCGAGGCCGATGCAGGCAGCCTGAATGGGGAATGCCGTGTGAATGCCGTCAGCGGCAAGTGCGGCGGAAATAAGGGGGTCGGTGCCCAGCTCTGCGAAGGTCGGTGCAGTGGTGGGGTCGACGGCGGAAACGCTGTCAGTAGTCAAAATTCTCCTTGTAATTACGGATTACTCTACCCGTCAGCCCCCGATACCCTGGAATCACTATGACTGCTGAGCAGGAAATGCCCCTAGGGGAGCCGGCTGACGACTTCACCGCGCCCGATCCGTCCGCATTGGAGACTGATCCGGTCTACCGCGAGGCGGTGATCGACCTCCTCGGGGTTCTTGCCTACGGCGAGCTCACGGCCTTCGAACGCACTGCCTCGGATGCTGCCCTAGCGCCCACAGTGGGGGATGAGTCAGCACTGGCCGAGATGGCCAATGCCGAGTTCCGCCACTTCCGTCATCTGCGCGACCGGCTCATCCAGATGGGCGTTGATCCCGAGGCTGCGATGACTCCCTTCAAGACCTCCTACGCCGAGTTCCACTCGCACACGATGCCCAGTGACTGGCTCGAGGGGTTGATCAAGGCCTATGTCGGCGATGGCATTGGCATGGACTTCTATCGCGAGATCTCACGGTACGTCGATGCCAGCACTCGTGAGCTGGTCGAGACAGTATGCGAGGACTTGGGCCACTCAGCATTCGTCGTTGATCGCGTGCGCGCCGCTATTGATGCTGATCCTCGCGTTGCGGGGCGACTCGCGCTCTGGGGCCGTCGTCTCGTCGGTGAAGCGCTGTCGCAGGCGCAGCGCGTGGCTGCCGAGCGCGATGCGCTCTCGTCACTCATTGTGGGTGGCGTTGATCGTCCGGGTGCTGACCTCGCGGAGATGGGTCGCATGCTCGCGCGCCTCACCGAGAACCACACTCGGCGCATGACTGCACTGGGTCTCGCTGCATAGCGAGACCGTGTGAGACCGCCTACTAGGAGCCGAAGCCCACGCGGCGCGATGACGGTGCGCCGATCTCGACGTACGCGATCTTCGCGCCGGGGATGAGCACGGTGCGACCGCGATCATCGGTCAGTGACAGCACGGTGCCAGTGGCCAGTGCGGCCTCGACTGCTGCGGTGACCTGCTCGGGTGTCTGCTCGCTCTCGAGTGCGACCTCGCGCGGGGTGTTCTCGACACCGACCTTGATCTCCACGGCTTATCTCCTTCGTTGAATCAGCAAACGTTCATTCGGACGCCTTCCTCCATGCTCTCACGCAGGCAACCGAAACGCAGTCGGGTGGGTTACGCCATGGATGAACTGCAGCGGGCCTAGGCCGGCGGGTGGGTGAGCGGGAATCCGCCGATGCCGCGCCAGCACAAGGTGGCCACGAGCTCGGCCGCTTCATCGCGGCTGATCTCGCCCGGATCGCGGACCCAGCGGCGCGCGGAGATCTCCATGGTGCCCTGCAGGCCGGAGCCGAGCAGGAGAGCTTGGTCCTCGCGCAGGCCGGTATCGGCGGCGATGACTTGGGCGATCGACTCGGCAATCGCGGCCTCTGCCTTCTCGACGCGCTCGCGCACGGCAGGCTCATTCATCAGGTCGCTTTCGAAGACGAGGCGAAAACCGCTCTTGCGTGCATCGACAAACCCGAAGTAGGCATCGAGGGTTGCTCGCACACGCTCCTTGTTGTCGGTGGTGGAGGCAATCGCCGCATTCGTTGCCGTCAGCAACTCCGCAATCGCCGAGTCGAGCAGGGCGAGATAGAGGTCGAGCTTGCTCGGAAAGTGCTGGTAGAGCACCGGCTTGGTGACACCCGCGCGCTCGGCGATCTGATCCATCCCCGCCGCGTGATAGCCGTCGGCAGAGAAGACCTCGAGGGCCGCCTCGAGCAATTGCGCGCGACGCTCTGCCTTGGGCAGGCGAGCGGGACGGCTGGTTTCGGCGGTCATGATTGGAACACTACCGACGGGTAACCCTCGGGGGGAGGTCTTCGGTAACCTGAGGGCGTGACAGATTCCGTGCTCGCCCCGCCGTGGCCTCGTTCTGACGTGGCCTTGGCGCATCGCACGCTGTCCGTACGTCACGCTGAGCCGACGAAGTCGGGGCTTCCCCTGGCGATCTACATCCATGGTCTCGGCGGCTCCTCGCTGAACTGGACCGACCTCATGGACGCCATGCGCGGCGAGGTCGACGGCTACGCGGTAGACCTCGGAGGATTCGGCCAATCGCCGCCCCCGCGCGATGGCGACATGACGCCACTCGGGCATGCGCGTGCTGTCGTCGATCTCATCGATCATCTCGGCGGTGGCCCCGTCCATCTCTTCGGAAATTCCCTCGGCGGTGCAGTAGCCGTGCAAATCGCCGCTCGACGCCCGGATCTCGTGCGTTCGCTGACCATGACCTCGCCCGCCCTGCCGACCTTCAGTATCGGCAAGGGCAATGTGCATCTGCCCGTGATCGCGGTGCCGGGTGTCGGTGAGAAACTCGTCGAGAAGTTCCTCAACGTTCCGGTTGAGCAGCGCGTTCAGGGCTCGATTGATCTCTGCTTCGCCGATCCTTCTCGCGTCGCACCGCAGCGCTATGAGGAGGCCGTGGCCGAGGCCAAGGCCCGCGAGCACTTCCCGTATGCCAATGATGCATTCCTTGCCTCGCTGCGCGGGATGATGAAGACCTTCCTCGATCGCGGTCCGCAGCGTCCGTGGAAGCTCGCCGCCAAGATCACTTGCCCGACGTTGGTGATCTACGGCCGCAAGGATCCACTCATCGATCCCGCGGCTGCGCACAAGGTCACCAAGTACTTCCCGAATGCGCATGTCGTCGTGCTTCCCGACTCAGGTCACGTGGCGCAAATGGAGCACCCGGAGTTCGTCAAGGCTGCGTGGGATCGCTTCATCGATTCCTAGTTATCCACAGTTCCTGAAGTGCCCCTGGTGGACCTGAACTGATCGACCTACCGTCGTCGAGTTATCACTCGGACGGGGGCCACGATGCTTGACGAACTCCATGCGCGCGTGCGCTCAGCATTGCTCGAGGCATCCATTGATCCCATGACAGATCTCGCAGGCGTGCGGTCGGTCATTGACGAATGCCTGGTCACCGTCGATCCCTCGTCGGAAGTTGTCACTGCGCGCCGCGCACTTCTCGCTGCCTTCACCGGCTACGGAGTTCTGCAGCCACTCTTCGACGATGCGAGTGTTGAGGAGATCTGGATCAACGAGCCAGGGCGAGTATTCGTCGCTCGAGGCGGCCGCAGTGAACTCACCACCATCGTGCTGAGCGAGATCGAGATCCGCGATCTCGTCGAGCGCATGCTGCGGTCCTCAGGTCGCAGGCTGGATCTCTCGAACCCATTCGTGGATGCAATGCTCGCTGACGGCAGTCGACTTCACGTCGTCATCCCGGATATCACCCGGGCGCACTGGTCGGTGAACATTCGGCGCTTCGTCGTACGCGCGGCGCATGTCGAAGAGCTGGTGCCCTTGGGCACCCTCACGGCGCAAGCCGCCGCGTTTCTCGAGGCCGCCGTGGTGAGCGGTCTCAACATCATCGTTGCCGGAGGCACCCAGGCAGGCAAGACCACCATGCTCAACGCACTCCTCGGCTGCATTCCCTCGCAGGAGCGCATCATCAGCTGCGAGGAAGTATTCGAGATTCGAACCCTGCATCCTGACTGGGTACCAATGCAGACACGCGATGCCAGTCTCGAGGGCACCGGTGAGGTAAGCCTTCGTCGACTCGTGCGCGAGGCGCTGCGCATGCGACCCACTCGATTGATCGTGGGAGAGGTTCGCCAGGCAGAGGCGCTCGATCTCCTCGTGGCGATGAACAGCGGGATGCCGTCGATGGCGACACTTCACGCCAACAGTGCGCGCGAGGCCATCACGAAGCTCTGCACGCTGCCTCTGCTCGCAGGGCAGAACATCCCAGGTGACTTCGTCGTTCCCACGGTTGCCGGCAGTGTCGATCTCGTGGTCCACGTGGCCACTCTCGCCAGCGGTCGTCGCACGGTGCGCGAGATCTCCGCACTCTCCGGCCGGGTCGAGCAGGGCGTGATCGAGCTGGCCGAGATCTTCGGTGATCCGGGCACTGGGCTCGAACGAGGACGCGGCTTCCCTCCGCATCGCGAGCGATTCGACAGAGCCGGATTCGACATTGCCCGGCTTCTCCATGACTCGGATTCCCGAATGAGCGCCGCCTGATGGGTGCGCTGATCGGACTCTGTGTCAGCATCGGTGTACTTCTCGTGGTGATGTCGTTCAGTCATCCCGCGTACCGCAGGCCTCGTCGAGGTCGAATGCAGACGATGATCGATGAGGCAGCGCTCACGCATGCGACGCCGGGCACGGTGATCTCCGCTGCCGGAGTCGGAGCACTGATCTGCGGCGCCTGCGCGCTGCTCGTGACTTCCATTCCCATCGTCGCGCTGATCACCGCGGTCGCGGCCGCACTGCTTCCCTTCGCGATTCTGCGGCGGCGCGCACGCCGGCGTGCGCGGGCCGTGCGCGGCGCCTGGCCCGAGGCAGTCGACGCCCTCGCTTCCGCGGTGCGTGCCGGAATGTCGTTGCCCGAGGCTCTCTCGGACCTCGCTGCGCGAGGACCCGCCGCCCTTCGTCCGGCCTTCGCGCGCTTTGCCTCGGAGTACCGGGTGTCGGGTTCGTTCGGCGCTTCCCTGGATTCCTTGCAACGAGCCCTTGCCGATCCGGTTGCCGATCGAGTGATTGCCTCGATGCGCATCGCTCGCGAGGTGGGAGGCACTGATCTCGGGCTCGTCCTGCGCACCCTGAGCTCACTTCTGCGTTCCGACATGCGCACCCGCGGGGAGATCGAGGCCCGCCAGAGCTGGACAGTCTCAGCGGCACGGCTTGCGGTTGCCGCACCTTGGGTCACGCTCGCCCTACTGTGCACCAGGCCGGAGGCCGCGTCGGCGTATCGCTCAGCCCTGGGCGCGATCATTCTCGTGATTGCAGCCGCTCTCACGCTGCTGGCATACCGCGTCATGCTGCTCATCGGTCGACTTCCCTCCGAGCCGCGGACCCTCGCGTGAACGCCTCGTGGGGTGGCGCACTGCTCGGGCTCGTCATCGCCTGCGGTTCCGCTTTGGTCTTCACCCGGCTTCGGGCCACGGCACCGCTGACCCTGCGTGAGCGCATAGCCCCGTTCGTTCCGCACTTGACTGCCCAGGCGCGCGATCAACAGCCGACCACGGCGCAGACCCTTCTCGCGTTGCTGCCGACCGGGCGCGCAGGTTCAGTGAGGGATCGTGAGAGTGCCCGTCACGGAGGTCTCGAGCAGGTGACGGCAGTAGCCACGGGGGTCGGCATCGGCTCAGTGCTCGGTTTCCTTCTCGCACTTCGCGGAAGTTCAGGTCTCCTTGTTCCCCTGCTTGCCGTCGTAGGCGGCATCGTCTCCGAGCTCACCCGATCCGCGTGGCGTGCGCATGCGGGGCGCGTTCGCGCGCAGCGGCTGAGTTCTGAGCTGCCCGACCTCGCGGAGCTGCTGGCCTTCGCTGTTGCCGCAGGAGAGTCACCGCCTGCGGCACTCGCACGAATCGGCGGGATGGCGGGTGGTGAGCTCGGTTCCCTCATCGGTCGCGCTGCATCGGAGGTACGACTCGGAACGCCATTCGAGCTCGCCCTGCGCGATCTCGTGAGCAACTCCGAGTCGGCTGATGTCGAGCGATTCGTAGACGCACTGCTGATCGCCATCGAACGAGGCACCCCATTGGCTGAGGTGCTGCGCGCTCAGGCGGCCGATGCTCGAGCAGCGCAAGCACGTCGGCTGATGGAGTCCGCAGGCCGCAAGGACGTCGCGATGCTCATTCCTGTTGTCTTTCTCGTTCTTCCCACCGTCGTGCTCATTGCGCTCTTCCCGGGATTCCGAAGTCTTCATCTGTTCATCAACTAGCGAAAGGTGCACCATGCTCACTCGACTGCGTCACTACTCGATTCGGCTTGCGATTCAGGCCTCGGAGGATCGCGGAGACGTACCCGGCTGGGTGCTCGTCTCCGTCATGACCGCCGGTCTCGTGACGGCCATCTGGCTCATCGCCGATGACCAGCTCACCGGCGTTCTCGATCGAGCGCTGACCTCCGTCTCCACGCCGTGACTCATCGCGTGCGAAATGAACGGGGGAGCGCGATCGTGGATTTCGTCCTAGTCGTGCCCATCCTTGTTGCCGTGGCTCTTGCTGTCCTGCAGATCACTCTCGTCATGCACGTGCGCACCGTTCTGGTGTCCGCGGCAGCCGAGGGTGCTCGCGCAGCGGCGCTGGCCGACGCAGATCCCCGGGCCGGTGAGCGCAGGGCTCGGGCAATCATCGATGAGTCACTCGCGTCGTCCATGGTGCAGCGCATCGACGTGCATGCGAGTCGACTCGGAAGTGCGGTGGTCATGGCGTTGGACATCGATGCGCGCCTTCCACTTCTCGGGCTCCTCGGCCCCACGGCACTTCACGTGCACGGGCACTCCCTTCTCGAGCGCGCGTGAGCACGTCGAATGCCTCGGTTACCGGTCGAGATGGCGGCAGTGCCGTCATCGAGTTCATCGTGATCGGGGTGCTGGTCCTGATACCCCTTTCCTACATCGCCATGTGCGTCATGCGGGTGCAGGCCGCATCAGTCGCATCCTCGCTCGCCGTGCGCGAGGCTGGTCGGGCCTTTGTCTCTGCCGACACGGTCACTGATGCACAGGCGAGGGCTGTTGCGGCGGCGTCCCTCGCGCTCTCCGACCAAGGATTCACCCTGCCTGTCCGCTCCCTTCGCGTGAACTGCTCGACCGGTCAGTGCCTCGATCCGGAATCCACCGTGCACGTCGAACTCGACTGGGCAGTCGATCTGCCGTGGATCCCAGAGTTCCTCGGCAAGGAACGCACCTCGATTCCGATCACGGCCCGGCGCACCATGCCGGTCGATACCTATCGGGGCGAGCAATGATCCCTGACACGAGAGATGACGCAGGAAGCGTTCTGCTGCTCGGAGTGGTGCTGGTAGCCGTGTGCCTACTGGCGCTCGCGGTCGTGGCTGATGTCTCCGCGCTCTTCATTCAGCGCCGAAATCTTGCGGCAATCGCTGACGCTTCGGCCCTCGCGGGCGCCCAGGCGGTGGATCTCGATGAGTACTACGCGCATGGTGCCGGACGGGCAACTGCCCTCGACCCGATGATCGTGGCGCAGGTGGTGCGAGCGAATATCGCTGCCGTCGTGACCTCCGACAAACTGAGCGGCCTACGCCTCAATGGAGTGGAGAGTGATGGCGAATCCGTGAGCGTGCACCTCAGTGCGCCCATCTCGGTGCCGTTTCTCGGCGAACTCCTGGCACAGCGCACCGAGGTCATCGCCCGCGCACGCCTCGACTACCGACGAGCGCAGTAGTCGGGCCGTGCGGCCGATCAGTGGTTGTAGCCGGTGGCCTTCGCGCGCTCGTACGAGGCCTTGATCTCGGCCTCCGCATCAGTGCGGCCCACCCAGGTTGCGCCCTCGACGCTCTTGCCGGGCTCGAGATCCTTGTAGACCTCGAAGAAGTGCTGAATCTCGAGACGGTCGAACTCGGGCACGTGGTGGATATCGCGCAAGTGCTCAAGACGCGGGTCGAGCGGAACGCACAGCACCTTGTCGTCACCGCCGGCCTCGTCGGTCATACGGAACATGCCCACGGCGCGGCAGCGGATCACCACGCCGGGGAAGGTCGGCTCCTGGAGCAGTACGAGGGCGTCGAGCGGATCGCCATCCTGGCCGAGGGTGTTGTCGATGAACCCGTAATCGTGCGGGTAGCGAGTGGAGGTGAAGAGCATGCGGTCGAGGCGAATGCGCCCGGTCTCATGGTCGATCTCGTACTTATTCTTGCTGCCCGCAGGAATCTCGATGGTGACATCGAAGGTGAGGGGTTCCATGGGGCGCCTTCCTGGTGTGCGGTCGCTGATGCGACCTCTTCACGGCTGCTGCCGTTGCCATACTCTTATGAAGACAGGCTATAGAGGCGGAGGAGAGGCGTTGCAGCAACGTTTAGTTCCTGTGGCATCGGTCACCCTCGTGGCCTGCATCGGGCTTCTCCTGGGGGGCCAATCAGC
>JAHEIZ010000055.1 GCA_024639145.1 Actinomycetes bacterium
AATAGGCGAGGTTGTGCCGACATTCGCCTCCGAGCTTGGACCAGTTCGAGACCTCGTACCAATCGAAGCCGGCATTGCGAAGCACTGAATCGACCAGCTCGTACCGACTAGCGGCAATGTCGTCATCAGGTTCGACGATCTCGCCGCGCGCGACCTTGCGCGCAAGCGGTGTTCCCTGCTCGACGATCAGCGAATACGCAGAGACATGATCAACACCGGCATCGAGGACTTCGTCAAGCGAGCGTCGCAGGTCGTCGTCGCTCTCGCCTGGCGTGCCGTAGATGAGATCGAGGTTGACGTGCTCGAAGCCTGCAGCGCGAGCGGCCTTCGCCATTGCAGAGCTGCTGCCCGGCGTGTGCGTGCGCTCGAGCACCTTCAGCACATTCGCAGCCGAGCTCTGCATGCCCAGCGAGATGCGGGTGAAGCCGCCCTCGCGAAGTGCGGCGAGCTTTGCGGCGTCAACGGAATCGGGATTCGCCTCGGTCGTGATCTCCGCATCGACTGCCACGCCGAACTCATTGCGAATTGAGGCGAGAATCCCGTTCAACGCACCGGCCTCCAGCAAGGTCGGGGTACCGCCACCGAAGAACACGGTGTCGACCTCTCGATCCCCCGCGATGCTCCGTGCGTAGCGCATCTCGTCGATGAGCACCTGGTGGAAGGTGTCACGCGTGACTGAGTTGCCGAGCTCGGTCGACGTGTAGGTATTGAAGTCGCAGTATCCGCAGCGGCTTGCGCAGAACGGAACGTGGACGTAGATGCCGAAGGGCACGAATTACTTCTTGGCGCCCGGAGCATCAGAGGTCGACAGTGCGGCGATGAATGCCTCCTGCGGCACCTCGACGCGGCCCACCATCTTCATGCGCTTCTTGCCTTCCTTCTGCTTCTCCAGCAGCTTGCGCTTACGGCTGATGTCGCCGCCGTAGCACTTGGCAAGGACGTCCTTGCGGATCGCGCGGATGGTCTCGCGGGTGATGACGCGCGAGCCGATGGCCGCCTGGATCGGCACCTCGAACTGCTGCCGAGGAATGAGTTCCTTCAACTTGGCCGTCATCATCGTGCCGTAGGCCATGGCCTTATCGCGGTGGACGATCGCACTGAAGGCATCAACGGCGTCACCGTGCAGCAGGATGTCGACCTTCACGAGGTCGGACTCCTCCTCGCCCGTCAATTCATAGTCGAGTGACGCGTAGCCGCGAGTCTTGGACTTCAACTGATCGAAGAAGTCGAAGACGATCTCGGCCATCGGCACGGTGTAGCGCAGCTCGACGCGATCCTCGGAGAGGTAATCCATGCCAAGCATGGTGCCGCGACGCTGCTGGCAAAGTTCCATGACCGTGCCGACGAACTCGGTGGGCAAGATGATGGTGGCCTTGACGACCGGCTCAAAGATGTGCGCGATCTTCTGGTTCGGGAACTCACTCGGGTTCGTCACGATCATCTCGTTGCCGGTCTCGTCGATGAGGCGGTAGATGACGTTGGGTGCAGTCGAGATGAGATCAAGATTCGCTTCACGCTCAAGGCGCTCGCGCACGATCTCCATGTGCAGCAGGCCGAGGAATCCGCAGCGGAAGCCGAATCCGAGAGCAAGGGACGTCTCGGGCTCGTAGACCAGCGCGGCATCGTTCAGCTTGAGCTTGTCGAGGGCATCGCGCAGCTCGGGGTAATCGGAGCCGTCGATCGGGTAAAGGCCCGAGTAGACCATCGGCTTCGGATCGCGGTAGCCGCCAAGCGATTCGGTAGCGCCCTTCTGCGCCGACGTGATGGTGTCGCCAACGCGCGACTGGCGCACGTCTTTCACGCCGGTGATCAAGTAGCCGACCTCGCCGACGCCGAGACCCTTGCAGACGATCGGCTCGGGGCTGATGATGCCGACCTCGAGCAGCTCGTGGATCGCGCCGGTCGACATCATCTCGACCTTCTCGCGAGTGCCGATGCGTCCGTCGACCACGCGCACGTAGGTAACGACGCCTCGGTAGGTGTCGTAGACCGAGTCGAAGATCATCGCGCGAGCCGGCGCATCGGCGTCGCCGATCGGAGCAGGCACGGTCTCGACCACGCGCTGCAGAACTTCCTTGACGCCGAGACCGGTCTTCGCGGAGGTGAGCAGCACATCGGAGGGATCGCAGCCGATGATGCGAGCGAGCTCGGCCGCGTACTTCTCAGGCTGTGCGGCCGGCAGATCGATCTTGTTGAGCACAGGAACGATCATCAGGTCGTTCTCGAGGGCGAGATACAGGTTCGCCAGGGTCTGGGCCTCGATGCCCTGAGCGGCGTCAACCAGGAGGATCGCACCCTCGCACGCGGCCAGGGAGCGCGAGACCTCGTAGGTGAAGTCGACGTGACCGGGGGTGTCGATCATGTTCAGGACGTACTCGACCCCATCGGCCGCCACGAAGGGCAGGCGCACGGCCTGGCTCTTGATCGTGATACCTCGCTCGCGCTCGATATCCATGCGGTCGAGGTACTGGGCCCGCATCTGGCGGGGATCGACGACGCCCGTCTCCTGCAGCATCCGGTCGGCCAGGGTGGACTTCCCGTGGTCGATATGGGCGATGATGCAGAAATTCCGGATCACCGACGGATCGGTGGCACCAGGCTGCTGGACGGGCACGGATGTCCTCACGAAAGGGGCCCCCGAGGGGGCCAAGGGGGCCAATTTGGGTCTGGGGCCAGCCTACGGCTAATCTAGGAGGCCGTAACACCTGGCAGTTCCCACCCAGGGCTCACCCGAGCCCGAAGACACAAAGGTTGCTCCGTGGCAAACATCAAGTCGCAGAAGAAGCGCATTCTCACCAACGAGAAGGCACGCCTTCGCAATAAGTCGGTCAAGAGC
>JAHEIZ010000071.1 GCA_024639145.1 Actinomycetes bacterium
GCTCTATCACGTGGCCAATGCCAAGTTCCGAACTGAACCGCTGGAGGCCGGCGGGGGAGCAATCGAGCTGACCATAGGCCCGAACATCGTCCTGGGTGGTCCCGGTGACACGTTCACGACTGAGCTGGTTCCCGAGGGTGTGCGCGTCATCAAGACGACGGGCGGTGCGGCGACCGACCTCGGTACGGCACCGAAGATCGGCGTGCGCTGGGCGGGAACGAAGACCCCAGGTACGGCTGTTGGCGGCGCGACATTGCTCAACATCACCGGCCCAAAGGGAACGCTCGCTTCGTCCGGGCATCGCTACCGATTCGGCTCCGTCGAGATCGTCCCGTTCAACGGCGACACCGGTCGCACGCTCAATGTCGTCAATGCCCTGCGCCTGCACGAGGAGTACCTGTACGGAATCTCCGAGGTCACCAGTGCGTGGCCCACCGCCGCACTTCAGGCGCAGATCATCGCCGCGCGTTCCTATGCGCTGAGCAAGATCGATGCCGGAGTGCGCAAGCCGTGCGCCTGCCACCTCGACGATGGCATGGGCCCGTACAGCGACCAGACGTTCACCGGCTGGAGCAAGGCCAGCGCGGCCAAAGGCGACAACTGGGTGGCGGCCGTCAACGGCACGCTCGCCTCAGACACGACAGGCCTCGCGCTGCTCGACAGCACCGGCAAGCCGATCAAGGCCTTCTACACGGCGTCCACCGGCGGTCTCACGACTTCGTCGAAGGATCAGTGGGGCGGCGATCTTCCATACGCGCAGGTCGTCGACGATCACTGGTCATTGAACGCCCCCAATCCTGATCGCTCATGGACGATTCCGGTGAGCCAGGCGAAGATGGCGCAGATCTTCGGCGTCGGGCAGGTCACCAGCGTCAACATCACTGATCGCATTGGATCAGGTGCCCTCAAGCAGGTAACCGCCACGCTCCCCGACGGTCGCACGGTGACCAAGGGCGGCACGGCATTCATGTCGGCCATCGGCGCGAAGTCGCGTTACATCCAGGCTGTCGACGGTCAGGTTGGCACTCCGCTGCCGACCGTGGGCGCGACGGTGATCACCCCCGCAGTGCCGGCAACGCCCGATGGTGCGTCTGCGGTCACGACGCCGACGACTCCCGCGCCCGTCGTGAACCCCGCCGTCACGGTCTCACTGAACGCAGGTCCGACGACGACGCCGAATGCGGGCAGCTCGGTCGTTTTCCGTGGCGCACTCTCGACCGGCAAGAAGGGCCTGCGCATCGAGCGGCAGATCCTCGAGAACGGCACCTGGCACACGAAGGCCAAGGCGAAGACGAAGAAGAAGGGCACCTTCACCTTCACTATTCAGAAGGCCGTGCCCGCGGGTGCGGTGTATCAGTACCGAGTCGTGGTCTTCAAGAAGAAGCAGGTGCTCGCCGTCAGCGAGCCCACCACGATCACCGTCGCTCCGTAGCTAGAGCACCACGATGCGGGTCGCGCGCTCCTGCTCGGCAATGGCCTCTGCTGCATCGGCATCGGCGCACATGATGATCGAACCCGCCGTCACGAGCGGTGCCGGCAGCGCCCACGTCCATGAGTCCGCATTGCGCTGATCTGCGCACACCACCACGGTGCGCTCTGCAGTCGCGCCAACATCGGGCACGTCAGTCGTGAAGCGACCGCGAGCGGCGAAGCCGTCGGGCTGCATGCGCACGACGACTGAGGCGTCGATGCATCCATTGGGGACTGAGCCGGGAACGGTGAGACCGAAGGGGTGAAGTGAGACGACGACGACGTCGCCTGTGGCAGTCGAGGCGAGCGACTCAGCATCCTCAGAGGTGCACACGACGAGATCGGCAGATGCGGGATCGCCGAAGGGGTCGCACTGCCCGCCGATGGCGGCAATGCCGCCGATCCACAGGCTGCGCTGCCAGTGCCAAGGCAGATGCACGGCGATGCGGGCCCCTGGGTCGAGCAGGAACTCGTCGGCAAGTGCCCCGGCAACCTTCGCGGCGCCGTTCTCGGTAGAGATCGCCGAGAGCTCCATTCGCTCATCACCGGTGACATACGTGAGCAGCGGGTCAGCACCATGGGTGCGGCGGCGGGCGGTGAGCAGGCCCCACAGGTCAGCATTGGTCACGAGGCGAAGACTATGACGAGCACGACATGACCGCGTCTCGGGCCGCGATGGCGGCATGTGGCACCCTGTCGGCATGACTGAAGCCGTTCTGCTCGTCGGTGGCCAGGGCACGCGCCTGCGTCCGCTCACCATCAACACTCCCAAGCCGATGCTGCCGGTGGCCGGTGTGCCTTTCACGGTGCACCAGATCACTCGCGCCAGAGATGCGGGTGTCACGCGCATCGTGCTCGGCACGAGTTACAAGGCCGATGTCTTCAAGGAGTTCATCGATGCGAGCGATCTCGGCATCGAGGTCGTCATCGCTACCGAGGACGAGCCCCTGGGTACCGGTGGTGCTATTCGACACGTGCTGCCGTACCTCGAAAGTGGTGCCGACGAGCCGGTGCTCGTCTTCAACGGTGACATTCTCTCCGGCCTTGACATCGCCGGTCTCGTGCGCACGCACCAGGAGACGAACAGCGATGTATCGCTCTACCTGACGACTGTCGAGGATCCGCGTGCCTTCGGTCTCGTGCCGACTGACGCTGATCGTCGTGTTACCCAGTTCCTCGAGAAGCCGCAGACACCTGAGGAAATCGTCACCGACCAGATCAATGCCGGTTGCTACGTTTTCAAGCGCTCGGTGATCGACTCGATCCCGACAGGTCGCCC
>JAHEIZ010000078.1 GCA_024639145.1 Actinomycetes bacterium
AAGCCCACCATGTACAGCACCGTGTGGTGCGGCTACTGCCAGCGCCTCAAGGCGCAGCTTGGCCGCGAGGGCATCACCTTCAACGAGATCGACATCGAAAATGATGCCGATGCTGCGGCATTCGTCGAATCTGTCAACGGCGGCAATCAGACAGTGCCGACCGTCGTCTTCGCCGACGGCACGGCCATGACCAACCCCACCGCCAAGCAGGTCAAGGAGAAGCTCGGGCTCTAGCCCGGCTCAGCCATGGCCAAGGACTCCCTGGCGAATGTGCGCATCGCCATCGATCGCGGGGATTACTCGAGCGCAGTGAGCATGGGTTGGTCGCTCGCGAGCGACAGTGCTACTCAGCGCGACGCCGAGGCAATTGAGTCCCTCGCCTTGATGGCTGCAGAAATCTCCCTCGACGCCCAAGGCAAGGTTGCGGAGGATGCTCAACGGCTCTCGGCGTACTGCTCAGCCAGTGCCCAAGCTCCGCATGACGCCATTTCGTCACTCGTTGATCCGCGCCGTTGGTTTGGTCGCAACGAGTCACGCAAAAAGTGCCCAGACTGTGCCGAGAAGATCGCCCTCGAGGCGCGGGTCTGCCGGTTCTGCGGGTATCGCTACCCGGCTGAGGCCTCTTAGGCCCGAGAGAAAGACTCAGGCAGTGCGCTGCCGTACCAACGCTCGATGAGCTTGCGTGCGATGGAGATGGACGGTGGCAAACGCACGTCGCCCTTCTCGCACGCCGCACGTAGTTCGTCGCGACTGATCCACATCGCCTCGACTATCTCGGAGCCATCGACGTTGATCGTGGGATCCGTGGCCTTCGCATGAAAGCCGAGCATCAGCGAGCACGGGAACGGCCAGGGCTGACTGCCGAGGTACACGATGTCAGCGGGGTCGGTACTGATCGTGACGCCTGACTCCTCGAACACTTCGCGTCGAAGCGCTGCCTCAGCAGACTCCCCCGACTCGACGAACCCGGCAAGCGTGGAGAAGAAACCTTCCTGCCATACGGCCTGACGCCCAAGCAGCGCACGATCATCGCCGTCGGTGACCAACACGATGATTGCCGGATCGGTGCGCGGGAAGTGTTCTGATCCTTCGACGAGGCAGGTACGACTCCAGCCGGCATTGCTTATCTGAGTTTTTCCACCGCACTTCGGGCAGAAACGATGTGTGCGCATCCAGTTATCGATTGCCACAGCCGTGACCATCATCCCCGCATCGCGATCGGAGAGAAGCGCTCCCGCGGCACGCAGATGCTTCCAGGGCACATTCGGATCAACACGTGCATCCTGGTAGTCATCGACATGTGCCGCGAAGTAGGCAACGTCGTCGGCATCGAGGCCAAGGAAGGTCAGCTCGGCATCAACCTCATCGGCGCGGGTGAGGATTAACTGCGTTGAGGTGTCGGTGACATGCATCGGACTGCCGCCCTCACACACCCACATGACCTGGGAAGTGGGATCAGCACGTCGAATGTTCTGCCACGCCTGATCGGATCGGAACTGGGCTGCTCGATCGAGAGTGCCGCGAGCCAGAATTAGGTCGTTGAGGAGTTCGCGGCTAGACACAGCCCGAGCCTATTGCGGCGCGTTGATCCGTGCGCCATTGCGGACGCTGAGGTGATCAACGTGACACGATGCAGGCGTGAACAACGTCTTCATCCGGCAGCTGAC
Source organism: Actinomycetes bacterium (assembly GCA_024639145.1). Taxonomy (GTDB): domain Bacteria; phylum Actinomycetota; class Actinomycetes; order S36-B12; family S36-B12; genus CAIKZY01. The sequence goes on from JAHEIZ010000078.1 coordinate 1,668, forward strand.
CGGCATTCGATTCATTGCTGCTGCCTGGGTGCTGCTCTACCACCTGCAGGGACCGCTTAACACTCTCGGCTTACTCGGTATCCCGGTGTTCGGGGATGTACTGCGCGTGGGTCGCCTTGGCGTTGACCTCTTCTTCGCACTCTCTGGGTTCATCTTGACCCACACCTACCTCACTCGTCTTGGTCCGAAGCTAAAGGCTCGTGGCACGGTCGATTTCTGGTGGCTGCGACTTGCCCGCGTGTACCCGGTGCATCTTGTGATGCTCGTGATCGCGGGCATCGCCGTCGTCGCACAAGCAAAGGTCACGGGTGACTCACTCAACCGTGACTGGCTGAACCCGATCGATTTCGGCAAGAACCTGTTACTCGTGCAGGAGTGGGGCCCGAACCCGCAACGTGGCTGGAACTTCGTCGCATGGTCGTTGTCAATGGAGTGGCTCGCGTACCTGATTTTCCCTCTTCTGATTCTGCTGATCTGGGTTTTCTACAAGCGACTGAGCACCGGCTGGATAGTGGTGATCTGGTGCATCGTGATGGCACCGCTCGTGATCTACGCCTTCACGACCGGTGATGCGTACTACACGTCAAGCTGGGGTTCGACGTACCGAATTCTCACTGAGTTCACCGCCGGCGCGGTTACCTATCTCGTAGTCCGCCGGCTGCTGCCCGACGGTGCGGTTGATCCGCGTCCACGGGTGGAAAAACTTGCCACGACTCTCTCTGCTGTGTTGCCGATCTTGGTTATTGCTGGCGCCGTGTTTCTCAGCAACCTTCCCGCTGCGCAGCCGTTACAGACGAATCTCGGCGCCGATGCTGAACCGCTGCCCCCGTACTACCACCTGCTACTCGTGCCGCTGCTCATCATCTGGATCGGCGCCCTCGCGCTTTCACGCCGCGGACTTGCTCGCACCCTCGGTACTCGCACGCTCGTGCTCGGTGGGTTCATCTCGTACTCGCTGTACATGACCCACCTCGTGTGGTTCGGGCTGTGGCGCGCGGGCATGAAGGCCGTGGGCATTGATGGCGGCGTGCTCTACGCGGCCGGGTTCATCGCACTCATCGTC
>JAHEIZ010000011.1 GCA_024639145.1 Actinomycetes bacterium
GCGACCTCCTCGACAGTTCCGATGACAGGCCCGAGGTCGACGACATCACCCACGCCGAACTGATCCTCGACGATGAGGAAGATTCCCGAGAGGTAGTCCTTGACCATTGTCTGGGCGCCGAAGCCCAGTGCGACACCGACGACACCTGCGCTCGCGAGAAGCGGTGCCACGTTGACGCCGAGGGCTTCCAACGCCATCAGGGCTGCCACGGTCCAGACGATCAAGGAGACCGAACTCGTGAGAAGTGTTCCGATCGCGGCGGCTCGCTGCTCGGTGCGCTGGTTCAGCAGCATCTCGGAGAGCTCCGCGGTGCGGGTGTACTTGCGGGTCTGCTCGAGTCGTTCGATTCGAGCGCGCTCGGACGTGCGCTTGACGATCTTATGAATCACTCGCACGAGTACGACCTGAACCACCAGGGCGACCACGATGATGAGAATGACCTGAAGGGGAGTGCCCAGTACCCACTCGACCGGCCCGTCGTACCAGTTCGGCTTGGTTGCCGCGGCAATCATCATGAGGTCCACTTCCGGAAGAACGCCAGGGTGTCGGCGGTCTCCTCGATCGACTTGTCCATGGAGCGAGCGCCGTGGCCCACGTTTCCCTCGGCGCGAATGAGGATAGGGCGGGTGCCCGACGTGGCGTGCTGCACTGCCGCGCACAGCTTGCGTCCGTGCATCGGATCGGTACGCGTGTCATTGTCGAACACCGCGAACATCGTGGCCGGGTAGTCAGTGCCCTCGTGCACGTTGTGATACGGCGAGTAGTCGATGAGCCAGCCGAACTGCTCGGGGATCTCGGGGTCGCCGTACTCGACTGTCCAGGTCGGTCCTAGCTCGGAGGTGGTGTAGCGGATCATGTCGAGCAGGGGAGCCACGCAGACCACCGCGTTGTACAGATCAGGTCGCTGGGTCATTGCCGCACCGACGAGCAGTCCGCCATTGGAGCCGCCATAGATACCGAGCTTCGACGAATCGGTGTAGCCCTCGGCAATGAGGAATTCGGCTGCGGCATGGAAATCGTCGAAGACATTCTGCTTCGAGCCGAGCATGCCGGCCCGATGCCAGTCCTCGCCCTCCTCTCCGCCGCCGCGAAGGTTGGCTACCGCCCACACTCCGCCGGACTCGACCCACGCAAGGATCGCCGCGGAATAGCCAGGTGTCAGCGGAATGCCGAAGCCGCCGTAGCCGTAGAGGATTGTCGAACGAGGCTTATCGGGATTCTCGGTGGGCGCGATGACGAACATGCGCACGACTGTGCCGTCCTTGGAGATGTACTCGACCTGGCGCGAGAACACCTTCGGCACCTCAACGGCGCCGGGGGGTGAGGCATGCAGCGCAACCTCACGCGTGCGCGCGTCGAAGGTGTAGACGTGTGGCACTGTCGTGTGGTCGGTGTAGACAAACCAGCACACAGGGCCGCCATCGAGATGTTGGACGGGGCCACCGATCGTGCCGGCACCGGGCAACTGGACGCCTTCGATGAACGTCCCGTCTTTCGCCGCATGAAGGCTCATCTCGCTGACGCCATGCCGGGTGCGCACGACGAGAACCACGTCATGATCGAGTTCAGGGCCATCGAGAAGTGCGTAACCATCGAGCACCGCGTCAGGATCTTCAGCGATGAGGTCTGTCCAGGTGAAGGGATCCTCATGCGAAGCAACAGCGAGGCGTGTGTACGGGGCATTGAGATCGGTGCTCACGTAGATGCGCCCATCGCGCTCGAAGGAAAGCGAGGTCTGTGCATCGACATCGCCTTGGATGAGGGTGAAGGACGGATGCGCAGGATCGCAGGCATCGAGATCGGAGATCCAAAGATCATTGCGAGGCTCGGTGCCCTCGGATGCCGAGACTTGCAGCCACCGACCGTCGCGGCTGACCTCGACGCCGTAGTAGTTCGTCATTGTCATGCCGGCGCCGAACACCAGGACGTCAGACTCGGCAGGCGTGCCGACGACGTGCAAGTAGACGCGACGGTGGAAGTTCTGCTCGGACTCAGGCAGGAGTTCGGGTGCGATGCGACGCACGTAATAGAAGGCGAAGCCGCCGATCAGCCAGGCGATCGGGGAGTAGCGGCATCGATCGATCGGGCCCTCGATCGCTTCACCTGTCGCGACGTCCATCACATAGAGAAGTGACTCCTCATTGCCCCCGACTGACAGCTGGTAGGCCAGGCGGTCGCCTTCTTTCGACGGCTGCCAGGAATCGAGGGTCGTGGCCCCGGTCGGGTCGATGGCGATCGGGTCGATGAGCGTGCGCTCAGTGCCATCTGCCTCGATGACGTAGAGCACCGAGAACTGCTGGCCGGGCTCGCGGCGGGTCAGGAAGTAGCGGTCACCGCGCCAGTACGGCGGGGACACGGTGCCGGCACCGAGAAGTTCGCCGACTCGGGTCGCGAAACCCTCGCGTGAATCCCAGTCGGCCTGCTCGGCAGCGAGCAGCTCTGACTGAGCCGCCGCCCAGGCCTGCGTCCGCGAATCGGAGGCATCCTCGAGCCAGCGATAGGGATCGGGCACGTCAGTTCCGTGCAGGACATCGACGAGGGGCAGCCGCTCGGCGGCGGGATATACGGGGCGATCGGGCATGGACTGAGCCTACGTGGGGGATCAGGCTCGGGGGCAGCCCTTGGCGCGCACGAATGACAGCGCTTACAGTGTGGCCGTGGATCCCAACCTCGAATCCCTTGCGACCGCATACGGAGTGGCGACCTCCTATGTCGATCAAGGCGGTGTGCACGTCGATGTGAGTGAAGACACCGTGCTCGCGGTGCTCGCCGCGCTCGGGACCGATCTTCGCCACGTGGACGATCGCCCGGCTGCCATCTCGGCTGCCGCGCAAGACATGCGACTTCGTGACTGGCGCCGAATGCTGCCGCCGGTAGTCGTGACCACGCAGGGCATCGAGAGTTCCGTGTGGGTGCACGTGCGTGATGGTGCCCCGGCGAGTGCTTATGTCGTCACTGAAACGGGCCAGCGCATTGATCTCGCGCAGATCGATAACTGGAACTCACCGACCGAAGTCGACGGACACCTGATCGGCGAGGCCTCCTTCGCAATCCCTGCTGACCTTCCGCTCGGCTGGCACGCGCTCCATGCCGAGAGTGATGACACGGCGTGGGAGTCCACGCTGGTCATGACCCCGGCACGCCTTGATCCCGAAGCCATTGCCGGAGATCGCCAGTGGGGATTCATGGCGCAGGTGTATGCGACTCGCTCTCGCGAATCGTGGGGCATTGGCGATCTCCATGATCTTGCGACTCTCGCCACATGGAGCGGCCGAGATCTCGGTGCCGGATTCGTGCTGATCAACCCACTCCATGCGGCGACTCCCGTCTCGCCGATCGAGAACTCTCCCTACTTGCCTGTCACGCGCCGGTTCACGAACCCGATCTACCTGCATGTCGAGGACATTCCCGAGTTCGAGAACTTGAAGAAGAAGCAGCGCAAGCAACTGGAGGAAAGCGCAGCTTCGTTGCGCGCGATGAACCTCACGTCAGATCTGCTCGATCGTGATGCGGTGTGGGAGGTCAAGAGACAGGCATTCAGCGAGATCTTCGACCTCGGGTTATCGAAGCAGCGCCGCGCGGAGTTCGACGAGTACTGCGCTGAGCAAGGCGTCAGTCTCCGCGATTTCGCGACGTGGTGCGCAATGTGCGAGGTTCTCGGAAGTGACCCGGCTGCCTGGTCTGCTGACTTCTCACGTCCCGATTCCGCCGCGGTCGTGGCCTTCCGCGAGCAGAACGCGGATGCGGTGCGATTCCAGATGTGGATGCAATGGCAGATGGATCAACAGCTCGCCGCCACTCAGAAGGCGGCGCGAGATGCGGGAATGGCCATCGGCGTCATGGCCGATCTGGCTGTTGGAGTTCATCCCTCCGGCGCCGACTCATGGTCACTCCAGGACGTTCTCGCACGCGGAGTCTCCGTCGGCGCCCCGCCGGACATGTACAACCAGATGGGTCAGGACTGGTCGCAACCACCGTGGCGACCCGATGCGCTGGCCGAGGCCGGATATCGGCCGTATCGCGACCTGCTGCGCACGATCCTTCGTCATGCGGGCGGCCTGCGCATCGATCACATGCTCGGCCTCTTTCGGCTGTGGTGGGTTCCGGCGGGCATGGGGGCGCGCCATGGCACCTTCGTGCGCTTCGACCATGACGCGATGATCGGCATCTTGTGCCTCGAGGCGCAGCGAGCGGGCGCGATCGTCGTCGGCGAGGATCTCGGCACTGTCGAGCCGTGGGTCCGTGACGTTCTCTCCGCTCGCGGCATCCTCGGCACGGTCATCTCCTGGTTCGAACGCACCGACGGCGCGATCACCCCGTTCGACAGGTGGCGCACCGACATCCTCGCCAGCGTGACCGTGCACGATCTGCCGCCGACCGCGGGCTTCCTGCGCGATGAGCACGTGCGCATTCGCGAGAGCCTTGGCTTGCTCACGACTGATCCCTCAGCGGAGTACGCCAATGCTCGTCGAGAGCGCCAGGAGTGGGCCGCACTGCTGCGCGAGGCCGGCTTCCTGGCTCCCGATGTCGACATCGAGACCGATGCCGGACTCGATGCCCTGGCGATCGCCCTGCATCGGGCCGTGGGCTCCACGAAAGCGCGTCTCGTGGGGGTGGGTCTTCCTGATGTCGTGGGTGATCGGCGCGCCCAGAACCAGCCGGGCTCGTATCTCGAATACCCGAACTGGCGGGTTCCCATGACCGATTCCGCCGGGCAGCCCGTCCTCCTCGAAGACATCATCGCGGGCCCGGAGCCGCTCGGCCCTATGGTCGACGCAGTGCGGCGGCACTAGCCCTCTAGGATTGCGGCGTGAACGCAGGACAAGCACTCGCACTCTTCATCGGTATCCCGGTCGGCTTCGCCGTGCTCGTGGTCATCGCCGTCTCGGCGTCCAGCTGGATGCGCGGTGATCGGCATTCCGGCCTGCCAGGCGAGCCCACGGCCGAAGGGCCCGTCTTCATCGCCAGCTCCGGTTCCGCGCCCGATCCGTCGATCATTCCGCGTGAGCTCGGCGTCGGTTCGTACTCAGTTGCCGGAGGTGGCGCACATGGAAGCTTCTGACCTGACCCCCAAGCAGCGAGTGGCGATCACCGATGCGCTCGAGCTTGCCCGTGAGATCTCCGGCCGATGCTTCGCTGCCTACGTCGGCCCGCTCGAGCAGGGTCGCGATTCGGCCATCGCCAAGCACGCCATGATTCCCGGTGCGGAGACCGCCGTGCTGATCGCCGTTGACCCGATCGCGCGCACCATTGACATCGTCACCGGTACCCAGGCGGCTATCGACATTGACGACCGCTCGTGCGAACTCGCGATCTTGGCGATGCGCTCGAACTTTGCCGCCGATGATCTCGTCGGTGGCATTCGCTCCGGAGCGATGCTCCTGGCGGAGCATGCGCGCGCTCCACGCGTTCTGCACCTCAACGAGCCGGCCTAGCCGAGGCTCGCCTTCGGCCTACTCGAAGGAGGGGCCTGCGGTTCGCGTGCGCTTGATCTCGTAGAAGCCGGGAGTTCCGGCGACGAGAAGCGTGCCATCCCACAGTCGGCCTGCGGCATCACCGCGCGGCGTGGGGGTGACAACCGGGCCGAAGAAGGCGATCTGCTTCCCATCGGCACCCGGCACGGCGATCACCGGGGTTCCGACATCCTCGCCGACAAGCGAGATGCCCTCAGCGTGACTGGCGCGCAGGTCATCATCGACCGCATCGGAGTGAGCGAACTCGGCGAGCGCAGCGGGCAGGCCGACCTCGGCAAGCGACTCGGCGATTACTGCATCGAAGTTCTCGTTGTTTCCGGGGTGAATGCGGGTGCCCATGGCCGTGTAGAGCGGCAGGATGACGTCATCGCCGTGCGCATTGCGTGCTGCGATGATCACTCGCACCGGCCCCCAGGCCTTCTTCATGAGGTCGACGTACTTCTCCGGAAGATCACGCCCGTCATTGAGCACGGCAAGTGACATCACGTGCCAGCGCACCGAGACCTCGCGCACCTGCTCGACCTCGAGCATCCAGCGTGAGGTCATCCAGGCCCACGGGCAGGCGGGGTCGAACCAGAAATCAGCGGTGATGCTCACGCGGGCTCCTCGGGTGGCTCCAGTGCGCGGGACGCATAGGGTTGTCTCATCCTAAGGAGGTCATCGCGTGAGCGACAACGAGAACATCAACCGGGCCGAGGCTGCCGACCGATCGGCACTTCTGCACTCGAATTCCTATGAGGTTCTCCTTGACCTGACGCAGCCCGGTGACACCTTCGTGTCGACCACGACGGCGACCTTCGACTGCCGCACGCCGGGGGAGTCGAGCTGGATCGATCTCATCGCTCCGACGGTGCGCTCCGTGGTGCTCAATGGCGTAGAACTCTCCGTCGCTGATGTCGTGTCCGGCGCGCGGATCACGCTGCCGAGCCTTCAGGCTTCGAACACTGTCGTGATCACTGCTGACTGCGCGTACATGAACACCGGCGAGGGTCTTCATCGCTTCGTCGATCCGGTCGACGACGAGACCTACCTGTACACGCAATTCGAGTCCGCCGACGCCCGTCGCATGTATGCCTGCTTCGAGCAGCCCGACCTCAAGGCCACGTTCCAGCTCAGCGTCATCGCACCTGATCACTGGAAGGTGATCAGCAATGCGGTGACGCCTGCGCCATCGGCGCTCGGCGATGCAAAGGCCCGCTGGGACTTTCCGGCCAGCCTGCGCATGTCGACGTACATCACTGCACTCGTGGCAGGTCCTTACTACGAGGTGCGGGATTCGTATACGGGTGCCTTCGGCACCTACCCCCTCGGTGTCTTCTGCCGCACGTCGCTCGCGGAGTTCCTCGACCCTGACGACATCTTCCTGATCACCAAGCAGGGTTTCGAGTTCTTCGAGAAGCAGTTCGGCGTGGCCTACCCCTTCGTGAAGTACGACCAGCTCTTCGTGCCGGAGTTCAACGCAGGTGCCATGGAGAACGCGGGCTGCGTCACCTTCCTCGAGGATCTCGTCTTCCGTTCCCGTGTGACCGATTCCGCCTACGAGCAGCGTGCGAACACGATCCTGCACGAGCTTGCTCACATGTGGTTCGGCGATCTCGTCACCATGACCTGGTGGGATGACCTCTGGCTCAATGAGTCATTCGCCGAGTGGGCTGCGCACTACGCGAACGTGCATGCCACGCGCTTCACTGATGCCTGGACTTCCTTCTCCAACCAGCGCAAGGCCTGGGCCTACCGCCAGGATCAGCTGCCCTCGACTCATCCGATTGCCGCTGACATGACCGACCTCGATGCGGTGCGCGTGAACTTCGACGGCATCACGTATGCCAAGGGTGCCTCGGCGCTTCGCCAGCTCGTGGCCTGGGTGGGAGAGCCTGAGTTCCTTGCCGGAATTCACGAGTACTTCACCAAGCACGCCTGGGGCAACACCCAACTTGATGACCTGCTCGTCGAGCTGGAGAAGAGCTCCGGTCGCGATCTCTCGGGCTGGACCACCGAGTGGCTGCGCACCAGTGGCGTGAACCTGATGCGCCCGCTCGTGGCCGTTGACGCAGATGGCAAGTACGCCTCTGTGGTGATCGAGCAGGAGCCGCCGAGCAGCCCGGCTGGCATCGCGCCGACCTTGCGCTCGCACCGCATGGCCATCGGCCTCTACGACGTTGTCGACGGTGTGCTCACTCGTCGCGATCGGCTGGAGCTTGATGTTGTCGGTGCTCGCACCGATGTCACGTCCCTCGTCGGTGTGAAGCAACCTGATCTTCTCCTGCTCAACGACGATGACCTGACCTTCACCAAGTTCCGTCTTGACGAGCGCAGCTGGAAGACCGCTGTTGCGCATCTCGGTGACATCGACTCGTCACTTGCACGTGCCCTCATCTGGGGCGCGGCGTGGGACATGACTCGCGACGCCGAGGTCAGCACCGGCGACTTCCTTGATCTCGTCATCTCGGGCATCGAGAAGGAATCCGATGTCGGAGTGGTGCAGGGAGTGCTGCGCCAGCTCAAGGCGGCCATCGATCAGTTCTCCGCGCCGGCGAACCGTGCTGGTTACGTGCAGCGCATCGCGGCGGCACTCCTCGAATTCGCTCGGCGCGCCGAGCCGGGCAGCGATCATCAGCTGGCCTTTACTCGCTCCTTCATCAGCTCCGCCGGCACGACCGATGAGCTGGCAATCCTCGAGGGCCTGCTCGAGGGCTCCGTCGTGTGGCCCGGGCTTGCTGTCGATACCGACCTGCGCTGGTCGCTGATCCAGCGACTCGTCTGCGTCGGCCGGTTCGGCGATGCCGAGATCGATGCCGAGCTCGTGCGTGATGACACCGCCACGGGCCGCCGTCAGGCTGCGGTCGCACGCGCCGCGCGCCCGACCGCGGCGGCGAAGGCCGAGGCCTGGGCCGACATCACTGAGCGCACTGATCTTCCGAACGCGATCCTCGAGGCCACGATCGGCGGCTTCATGCATCCCGATCAGATCGAGCTGCTCACGCCGTATCGCGATCGCTATTTCGCGATCCTGGGCGAACTGTGGAAGTCGCGCACTAATGAGACAGCCACCAATGTCACGGTCGGGCTCTACCCGTTCCTTCTCGTCGACGACACGACCATCGCGCTCACTGATGCCGCGACCGCGGGTGATCTCGGTGCAACTCCGAAGCGACTGCTTGCCGAAGGGCGCGATGGGGTCGAGCGTGCCGCGCGTGCGCGTGCACGCGATGCACGCGGCTGATCGGTGAACCATGCCTGAGGGCAATGTCATCCATAACCAGGCGCGTCGGCTCTCGCGGGCGTTCCGAGGCAAGGTCGTCGTCGTCGACAGCCCGCAAGGTCGATTCGCGGACGGCGCTGCACGAGTGAGTGGCACCGTCGTGCGCAAGGTGGAGGCGCACGGTAAGCACCTGTACATCGGCTTCGAGAATGACCTGTGGATTCACATTCACCTGGGTCTGTTCGGAAAGTGGCGCATGGGAAAGGGCGAGGCACCCGAACCTCAGGGGCAGTTGCGTCTGCGCATTCGCACCGACGAGTCGTTTGCCGAATTGCGCGGGCCGACCGTGTGCGAGGTCCTGACGCCGCAGGAGAAGAAGGCGTCGGTCGCCAGGATCGGGCCCGATCCCATCCGCGCCGATGCTGATCCTGAGGCAGCCTGGGCGAAGGTGCATCGAAGCTCGCAGAGCATCGGCTCGCTGCTCATGGACCAACGCATCTTTGCCGGCGTTGGCAATATCTATCGCGCTGAGGTGCTCTTCCGTCACGACATCTCGCCCTTCAGGCCGGGCAAGGAGATCTCGCGTGCCGAGTTCGACGGGATCTGGGCGGATCTCGTTCTGCTCATGACGCAGGGCACGAAGAACGGCCGCATCGACACGGTGCGCCCCGAGCACATGCCGGCGGTCATGGGCCGAGATGCTCGCGTGGATCGGCACGGAGGAGAGGTCTACGTCTATCGCCGAGCGGGCATGCACTGCTATCTCTGCGACAGCGAGATTCGCATCGCGGAGATGCAGGGTCGCAATCTCTACTGGTGCCCGAGGTGCCAGAAGTCCTGATGTCTCCTCCACCGATGGGGTATACCCTGAGGGGTATGGAGAACTCGGATCGACTGACCACCCTGCTGGACATGTGGCGCACGAACCTCGGTGCGTGGGCCATCCCCAAGGAGATCCTCGATCAGGCCGAGGTAGCGCCGTGGATTCATCCGGTCGAACTCTTCACTGTCGAGTCCGAGATTCCCGACACCTTCTCCCATGCGACGGCGCGTGCAGCCCTCAATGAGGGCGGCAGCGTGCTCGATGTCGGCTGTGGCGGTGGGGTGGCCTCGATGGCGCTGATCCCGCCCGCCGGCACGGTCATCGGTGTCGACAATGACCAGGCGATGCTGGATCAGTACGCGCTCGCTGCCACCCGCCTCGGTGCGCACCACCGTGAATTCCTCGGGACCTGGCCTGCCGTCGCCGATGAAGTCCTCGAGGCTGATGTTGTCGTGTGTCATCACGTCGCGTTCAACGTGCCGGATCTCGAGCCTTTCATTCGGCAACTGGACTGGCATGCCCGCACGCGCGTTGTTCTCGAGATGCCGATGTTCCATCCGATGTCGCGTCTGTCGCCGATGTGGAAGCACTTCTGGAATCTCGAGCGACCGACTGCGCCGAGCGCGCATGACTTCGTCGAGATCGCCCGCGAGATGGGCTTTGATGCGCAGATTGAGGTCTGGGCCGATGCTGTCTCGTGGGGCTCGCGCAATGTGAAGAGTGAGGAGCAGCGGCTTGTGCTGGCTCGGCGTCGCCTGTGCCTGAGCGCTGATCGCGCCGAGGAGCTCGCTGCATATCTGGCCGAGCATCCCGAGGCTCCGGTCGAGATCGCCACCGTGTGGTGGGACGTCAGCCGCTAAGCACCCCGACATGATCGAAGCCCCCTCGATGAGGGGGCTTCGTCGTCGGAGCGGGCGACCGGAATCGAACCGGCACCTCCACCTTGGAAGGGTGGGGCACTACCACTATGCAACGCCCGCGTGCGGGGGCAACCCCCAGCGCAGGAAGTGTATCGCCACCATGGCGCGGGGCTGACAGCCCGACTTGTGTAGACGAGCGCAAGAGGGTTAGGCTACCCTTACTAAGTCTTACCTAACCTCGAACGCACCGGGAGCCTCATGTTCGCCAATTTCCTCATCGGCCTTCGTGAAGGTCTCGAGGCAGCCCTGATCATCGCCATCTTGGTGGCGTACCTGGTCAAGCTGGGTCAGCGCGAAGCGCTCCCGCGTCTGTGGTCGGGCGTAGCCCTGGCCGTCCTGCTCTCGGTGGGCCTCGGCGCGGTGCTCACTTACACGGGCGCCAATCTCTCTGACGAGGCTCAGGAGAACTTCGCCGGCGTGATGAGCCTGGCAGCCGTCGGTCTGATCACCTGGATGATCTTCTGGATGGCAGGCCATGCCCGCAGCATCAAGGGTCACCTGCAAGGTGAGGTCGACAAGGCCCTGGCCGCCAGCACCTGGGGTATTGCCATCGTCGCCTTTATCGCCGTAGCCCGCGAGGGCCTCGAGACCGCCCTCTTCCTCTTCGCCGGTGCGCAGTCATCGGGCGAAACCGGGGTCGGCCCGCTCGTGGGAGCCCTGCTGGGCCTCGGCGTCGCCGTGGTCATCGGCCTGCTCCTCTACAAGGGTGCACTACGCCTCAACCTTTCGGCACTGTTCACCTGGACAGGTGCGCTCCTGGTCGTCATTGCCGCCGGTGTGCTGCGCTACGGGGTTCACGAGCTCCAGGAGACCGGCGTGCTACCGGGCAAGGACAACTACGTCCTCGATCTCACGGGCTCGGTCGACCCGGCCGGCGTCCTGGCCTCCCTCGTGAGGGCCTTCTTCAACCTCGTGCCGGCCATGACCGCTCTGGAGATCCTTGCCTGGGCCCTGTACATCGTGATCGTCATGCCGCTGTTCTTCTGGGTGATCCGGCGCAATAAGCGCCCCGTGGCAAGAGCAGCCTCGGCTGCGCAGGAGAAGGTTTCCGCCTGATCGCTGCTCGATCGGCTGATTCACGCTTGTGTTCCCCGCGGGAGCTCGCCGATTCGTCGGCAGGGGAGTGCCACCTCTAAGATCGGTGGGCCAGCGCGGGGCGTAGCGTAGTGGCTAGCGCGCCTGCTTTGGGAGCAGGAGATCGGGAGTTCGAATCTCCCCGCCCCGACTCCCAGCGCACCGATTCCTCGAGGCGTGACCCATCAACACAGGAGATTGATCTGCAGTGAAGAGCGACGTCGAGACCCTTTCCCCGACCCGGGTCAAGCTCACCGTTGAGGTGCCCTTCGATGAGATGAAGGACAGCCTCGATGCCGCCTACGGCCGCATCGGCAAGCAGGTCAGCATCCCCGGCTTCCGCAAGGGCAAGGTCCCTGCGCGCATCATCGAGCAGCGCTTCGGTCGCGGTGCCGTTCTCGAGGAGGCCGTCAACGACGCACTCCCGAAGGCGTACGACGAAGCAGTGCGCGAGCACAAGGTGATCCCGGTCGGCCAGCCGACCGTCGACGTCACCGAGCTCGAAGACGGCAAGCACCTGGCTTTCACCGCAGAGGTCGACGTGCGCCCCGAGTTCGATCTTCCCGACTTCTCCTCGCTTCGCGTCGAGGTCGGCAATGCCGTTCCCAATGATGACGATGTTGTTGCCCAGGTCGACTCCCTGCGCTCACGTTTCGCGACGCTCAAGGATGTCGAGCGCGCCGCCGCTGATGGCGACGTGCTCCTGGTCGACATCGCCGGTGCCACCCCCGAGGGCGACGCTGTCGACGATCTCATCGGCAACGCGCTCTCCTACGAGCTCGGTACCGAGGGCATGCTCCCCGGATTCGACGATGCAGTGCGCGGCGCCAAGGCAGGCGAGACTCGCTCTTTTGAGTTCACCCCGCAGAACGGTGACTGGACGGGCATCCCGCTGACGGTCAACGTCGACGTCAAGGGCGTGCGCGAGCGCGAACTGCCGGCACTCGATGACGACTTCGCCCAACTTGCGTCGGAATTCGACACCGTCGCCGAGCTCCAGGACGACGTCAAGACCCGTTTGGTCCGTCTCAAGCGACTCGAGCAGGGCGCCGAGGCACGCAACAAGGTGCATGAGGTTCTCGTCGAGTCCATCGACATCCCGCTGCCCGAGGGCGTCATCACCGCTGAGGTTGAGGCGCACTTCGAGGATGGCCATGACAGCGGCGAGGAGCATCGCGCCGAGGTTGAGCAGCAGGCCCGCGAGGCACTCAAGAGCCAGTTCATCCTCGACAAGATCGCCGAGCAGGAGGAAGTCTCCGTCGGTGAGTCCGAGCTGTCCGCTTGGCTGGTGCAGCAGGCTCCCCGCTACGGCATGAGTCCCGATCAGTTCGCTCAGGCACTCGTCGAGGCCGGCCAGGTTCCGATGGCCATCCAGGACATCCGTCGCGCGAAGGCCCTCGCGGTCGTGCTCGAGACGGCAACCGTGGTCGATGCCGATGGCAACACGGTCGATCTCAAGGCACTGGATGCAGAGCTCAATGGAGCACTCGCCGCGGAGTAGCACTACGTGAATTCGTGAAAGGGGCGGTGGGCAACCACCGCCCCTTTTCGCTGCCTATTTGGCCTCGGGCGAACACGCACTGTCACGGGAAGTCATTCGGGGTCGACCGCGTTAGGGTCTAGTGACGGCCAACAGGGAAGTACAGGAGGCACGGTGAGCGACATCTACGTTCCGCAAATGCGCGGTGCCAGCGGCATGTCCGGTTTCGGAGACATGCTCGACGAGCGACTGCTGCGCGAGCGCATCATCTGGCTCGAGGGTCCGGTGATGGACGAGAACTCCAACCGCATCGCCAAGCAGCTCCAGGTGCTTGCCGCCGAGGATCCCGAGAAGGACATCACCCTCTACATCAACTCACCCGGTGGCTCGATCAGTGCGGGCATGGTCGTCTACGACACGATGCAGCTGATCCCCAATGATGTCGCGACCGTGGCCATGGGCCTGGCGGCATCGATGGGCCAGTTCCTGCTCGTCGCCGGTACCGCCGGCAAGCGCTTCGCCACCCCGAACACGCGCATCATGATGCATCAGCCGTCCGGCGGCCTCGGCGGAACGGCCAGCGATATCAAGATCCAGGCCGAGCAGATGCTCTTCATCAAGAAGCGCATGGCACTTCTCATCGCCGAGCACTCCGGCCAGACCATCGAGCAGATCGAGAAGGATTCCGATCGCGATCGCTGGTTCGACGCAGAGGAGGCCAAGCAGTACGGCCTCATCGATCACGTGTACTCAACCTCGGCCGATGCGCCGAGTGCAGCAGCGCGCAAGGGCAAGGGAGAGACCAAGTGATGAACCCCATGAGCATGCTCGATCCGGTCTCCCGTTACATCCTCCCTGAGTTCCGCGAGCGCTCGGCCACGGGCGAGCGCGTGCACAACCCGTACACCAAACTCTTCGAGGAGCGCATCATCTTCCTTGGCGTGCAGATCGACGATGCCTCGGCCGACGATGTCATGGCACAGCTGCTCTGCCTGGAGTCCATGGATCCCGATCGCGATATCCAGATCTACATCAACTCGCCCGGCGGCTCGTACACCGCGATGACCGCGATCTACGACACGATGCAGTTCGTCAAGCCCCAGGTGCAGACTGTCTGCCTCGGTCAGGCCGCCTCGGCAGCATCCGTGCTGCTCGCCGCCGGCACCCCCGGCAAGCGCTTCGCCCTGCCGCATGCACGCGTGCTCATTCACCAGCCGTACACCGAGGGCGGTGGCCAGGGTTCCGATATCGAGATCCAGGCGAACGAGATCATCCGCATGCGCACCGAGATGGAGGGCATCCTTGCCCACCACACGGGGCGCACCGCCGAGCAGGTGGCCAAGGACATCGAGCGCGACAAGATCCTCACGGCCGATCAGGCCAAGGAGTACGGCATCATCGACGCCGTCATCTCCTCGCGCAAGGCCTGAATTCGCACCCTTTCGCCCGACTTCCCCGGGTGTGTCGGCCGCTCATGACGCGCGTTCGTCACTCCCTCGCGATACGGTCTAATCAGCCCAGATCCCCTCTGGGTTATCGGGGCGTCTTCGGGCGCGAAAGGAGCACTTGTGGCACGCATCGGCGAGAGTGGCGATCTGCTCAAGTGCTCGTTCTGCGGAAAGAGCCAGAAGCAGGTCAAGAAGCTCATTGCCGGCCCCGGCGTCTACATTTGCGACGAATGCATCGACCTCTGCAACGAGATCATCGAGGAAGAGCTCAGCGAGGCCTCTGATGTGCAGTGGGGCGATCTGCCCAAGCCGCGCGAGATCTTCGAATTCCTCGATCAGTACGTGATCGGCCAGAACGTCGCGAAGAAGGCGATGTCGGTTGCCGTCTACAACCACTACAAGCGAGTTCAGGCCGGCGAGAGTGATCGCCCCAAGGACGACAACATCGAGCTCGCGAAGTCCAACATCCTCCTGCTCGGCCCCACTGGTTCGGGCAAGACCTTGCTGGCCCAAACCCTCGCGCGCATGCTCAACGTGCCGTTCGCGATCGCCGATGCCACGGCCCTGACCGAGGCCGGCTACGTAGGCGAGGATGTCGAGAACATCCTGCTCAAGCTCATCCAGGCCGCTGACTACGACGTCAAGAAGGCCGAGAAGGGCATCATCTACATCGATGAGATCGACAAGGTTGCTCGCAAGAGCGAAAACCCGTCGATTACCCGCGATGTCTCCGGCGAAGGCGTGCAGCAAGCACTGCTGAAGATCCTCGAAGGCACCACCGCCTCCGTTCCGCCGCAGGGTGGCCGTAAGCATCCACATCAAGAGTTCATCCAGATCGACACCACCAACGTGCTGTTCATTGTCGGTGGCGCCTTCGCCGGTCTCGATACGATCATCGAGCAGCGTCTGGGCAAGAAGGCTCTCGGCTTCACCTTCGACCTCGTTGACGGTGAGCGCGAGGAAGACGAGCGCGATATGACTGATGTCTTCCAGTACGCGATGCCGGAGGATCTCCTGAAGTTCGGCATGATCCCCGAGTTCATTGGTCGCCTTCCTGTCTTCACTGCCGTGGCCAAGCTCGATCGCGAAGCACTCGTGTCTGTGCTCACTGAACCCAAGAATGCGCTGGTCAAGCAGTACCAGCGCCTGTTCGAGCTCGACGGTGTCGAGCTTGAGTTCACCGAGGATTCCCTCGACGAGATCGCTGACCTCGCACTTCTGCGCGGCACCGGTGCTCGTGGCCTCCGCGCGATCCTCGAAGAGACACTGCTCAACGTCATGTACGACGTGCCGAGTCGCGAGGATGTCGCCAAGGTCGTCATCACCGGCGAGGTCGTCAAGCACAACGTGAATCCGACCCTGATAGCTCGCGAGGCTCCGCGACGCGTGCGAGGCGAGAAGACCGCCTAGCGCGACCCGATCATCATGAAGGCCCGCAGTGAATGCTGCGGGCCTTCATGATGATCGGGGATCGGGTTGTCAGCGACCATTCCAGCTGGAGTCCTGGCCAGCCCAGTTGGCTCCCCAGAAGGCATTCGGATTCTGCACCCATTGAGTGCCATTCCAATACACGGTTCGATTACACACCCAGCCTCCACTGTGGGAGTTCGGCCATTCTGCCCACGACGCATGCCAACCCGCAGCGCAAGATTCGCCTTCCAATCGTCCATAGGCCTGAAGCCATGGAGGCGGGCCATCTGAACTGTTAGAGCCAGGGGTATAGCCGGAGGAGAGCACCGAAATCTCACCAGTTCCGTAGACGACGGCATACAGTCGCGAGCCGTCAGGTGAGGTCGCAATCCAGGTGGTGATTCCTCCGACGTTGATCGGTGTGACTGCTGAAGTGGTGACGTTCACCGCGAAGATCGTGTTCAGCCCGACACTTGACGCATAAACCCTTGTTCCATCCGGCGAAGCGCTGATCCCCCAGGGGCCCGCGCCGGAAGGCAGCGCAATTGTGTCCGTGACCGTATTGTCCGAGGTTCGTATCACGGAGATTGTCGCGTCCGAGTAGTTGGCGACGAAGAGCAATGCGTCGTCCCCAGACATCGCGACTCCGCGAGGTGTGGTTCCTACGGCCGTACTGGCAATGCTCGTGTCGTTCGCGGTGTTGATAACCGAAACGCTTCCACCGGGATTGGCCTCATTCGTCACGTAAGCGCGTAGCCCGCTGGCGGAGAAGATGACGCCCGAGGGAATCTCGCCGGTGAGGGCAATTGAACCTGTGGTAGCCCGCGTGGCCACATCGACGATGCAGACTCCGGCATTGAGCTGATTATTGGCCACGTAGGCCTTTGCTCCATCGGGGGATATTGCCACTGCGAGTGGGTTGGCGAAAGCGCAGGAACCAGTCGCCACGGCACTGACTGCATGCGTGACGGTGTTGATAACCGAGACTGAATTGCTGGCTGTATTGGCGACGAAGAGGTACTGAGCATCAGGTGTCAGAGCGAGTCCAGCCGGCGAGGAGCCCACAGAGTCGGTTCGGACAACGGCACCACTGGCGGTATCGAAAGTCGTGACGAGATTGAGCGACTGATCAGACACGTAGAGGAAGGCTCCGTCGGGCGAGAGCGCATCGGCAAAGGGGTACCCCCCGGTATTCATGGTGAATATGACCTGCGGGTCCCCATTCCAGACACCCGCCGAAGCTTCAGTGGCCATGAAGAGGCTACACATCAGTGCGGCAGCCGCACTTGCTGCAGAAACAAGCTGTCGTCTTCTCGTCGTCACGGACGAAAGGCTATCGCTTTTGTACTCACAGAGCGTCGCTGTCGTTGCAGACATGTGCGAATTCGTGAAGGGGAAAGCCCGCTTGCGTCGGCCTTCGTCGTACTGAGTGAGTCACTCGGTCGGAGCGAGTGTGACCGCCACGTCGATCTGCGCACCTTCGGCGAGCGAGAGCTCGGCAATTCGACCCACGGCCTTGATATCGCCTTCGACGAGTGCGAGGCGTGCGGCAGATGCAGCAGGTGCGGTGATGACTGCCGAGGTCACCTCGGCCTTCATTGAGGCACCGGCCTCGCTCTTGGCCTTGCGCACCTGAGTGAGCACGGCTGCGAGATCGGTGATGAGGTCAGCGTCAGCACCATCGAAGGTCAGCCCCTCAGTGGTCGGCCAAGACGAGCGGTGCACTGAGCCCTCCTGCCACCACGACCACACCTCTTCGGTGACGAAGGGCAGGAACGGCGCGAACAGCGCGAGCTGAGTCTTGAGCGCTGCAGCAAGAGTTGCCTTGGCCGATGCGGCCTTCTCCTCACCCTGCTGGCCGTAGGCGCGCTCCTTCACCAGTTCGACGTAGTCGTCGGTGAAGTTCCAGAAGAAGGTCTCGGCAAGCTCGAGAGCCTTCGCGTAGTTGAAGTCCTCGAAGGCGCGCGTGGCCTGCTCGACTGTCGTCGCCAGGCGGGCCAGCAGTGCCTTGTCGACGGCCTCGGTGATCGCTGCCGGGTTCTCGTGAGCATCGAAGCCGAGCACGAACTTGCTCGCGTTGAGGATCTTGATCGCTAGCCGGCGACCGATCTTCATCTGGCCGACATCGAATGCGGTATCGGTGCCCGGGCGGCCGGAGGCAGCCCAATAACGCACGGCGTCAGAGCTGTACTCATCGAGCAGTGCCATCGGCGTGACGACATTGCCCTTCGACTTGCTCATCTTCTTGCGGTCGGGATCGAGAATCCAGCCGGAGATTGCCGCGTGCTGCCACGGCAGGCGATCCTCCTCCAGATCTGCGCGTACGACGGTCGAGAACAGCCAGGTGCGAATGATCTCGTGGGCCTGTGGGCGGACGTCCATCGGGAACACGCGGGAGAAGAGATCGGGATCTCGCTCCCAGCCGCCGGCGATCTGCGGGGTGAGCGAGCTGGTGGCCCAGGTGTCCATGACATCCGGGTCGCCCATGAATCCACCGGGCACGCCGCGCTGCGCCTCGGTGAAGCCCTCGGGGGCATCACTCGATGGATCGATCGGCAGTGATGCCTCCGACGGAACCAGGATCTGGTCGTACATCGGGTTACCAGCCTCGTCGAGGCGGTACCAGACCGGGATCGGAACACCGAAGAAGCGCTGGCGCGAGACGAGCCAGTCACCGTTGAGGCCCTCGACCCAGTTCTCGTAGCGCACCTGCATGTGAGCGGGGTGCCAGGTGATCTGGCGACCGCGCTCGAGCAGCTCATCGCGCAACTGCGGGTTTCGGCCGCCGTTGGTGAGGTACCACTGGCGCGTGGTGACAATCTCGAGCGGCTTGTCGCCCTTCTCGAAGAACTTCACCGGGTGGGTGATCGGCTTGGGCTCGCCGACCATGGCGCCGCTGGTCGTCAGGATCTCGACCATGCGCTCCTTGGCAGTGTGGCTGGTCGCGCCCTTGATGGTCTCGTAGTTCGTGATGCCCTCGGGTGTGACGATCCACTCGGGCACGTCGGGGAGGATGCGGCCGTCCCAGCCGATGATCGGGCGGGTAGGCAACTGGAGCTCGCGCCACCAGGTGACGTCGGTGAGATCGCCGAACGTGCAGATCATCGCGATACCGGAGCCCTTCTCCGGGTCGGCAAGGGTGTGCGCGAGCACCGGGACCTCGACGCCGAAGGCGGGCGTGGTGACCGTGGTGCCGAACAGCGGCTGGTAGCGCTCGTCATCGGGATGGGCGACGAGAGCCACGCACGCGGCGAGCAGCTCGGGGCGCGTGGTCTCGATGAAGATGACATTGGATGCGTCGGCGGTCGTCGGGAATCCGATGCGGTGGTACGCACCGGGGCGCTCACGGTCTTCTAGCTCTGCCTGAGCAACAGCGGTCTTGAAGGTGACGTCCCACAGGGTCGGTGCCTCGGACTGGTACGCCTCGCCGCGCGCGAGGTTACGCAGGAAAGCCAGCTGGCTCACGCGCTGCGCATTGGCATCAATGGTCTGGTATGTCTGCGACCAGTCGATCGACAGGCCCATCCGGCGCCACAGTTCCTCGAAGACGACCTCGTCTTCGACCGTGAGCTTCTCGCACAGCTCGACGAAGTTCTTGCGCGAGACCGGGATCTGATGCTTGGCGTCAGGCTCGGCCGGCGGAGTGAAAGCAGGGTCATACGGCAGGCTCGGATCGCAGCGCACGCCGAAGAAGTTCTGCACGCGACGCTCGGTCGGCAGGCCGTTGTCGTCCCAGCCCATCGGGTAGAACACCTCGAAGCCGCGCATGCGCTTGTAGCGAGCCATGCAGTCGGTGTGGGTGTACGAGAACACATGGCCCACGTGCAGGGAGCCACTGACGGTCGGCGGCGGGGTGTCGATCGAGAACACCTGCTCACGGGTCTTGCTGCGGTCGAAGCGGTAGGTGCCCTGCTCCTCCCAGGCGGCAGCCCAGGTGGCCTCCACGCCATCGAGGGTCGGCTTCTCGGGCAGTCGCGCACTCGTACTCATGGGGGAAATCCTATTGAGAGGAGCGGAAGGTGCCTGAGGCGGCGGCAGCCGCCGAGCGCTCCCTAGTATCAAGATGTGGATGCGGGGCAGATCGAGCAGATCATCCGCACCGGCATTGCCCTGATCCTCCTGACCGGGGCAACTCTCCTCGTATTTCGGCTGGGGGCCTTAAGGCTCAAGGGTGAGCTGCTGATCTCCGCACTTCGTGCGCTCATCCAGCTCGCTCTCGTCGCGGTCATCATTGCCTGGATCTTCCGGCATCCCGAAGGTGCTCTCGTCTACCTGGCGGTAATGCTGGTCGTGGCGGCATGGACCTCGACCCGTCGAATTGGCGGGGATCGACGTGATTACCTGGTCGTGCTTCTCGCCATCGCCCTCGGTGCAGGTGCCACGATCTCGATCGTTCTCCTCTCGGGCGCCCTTCCGCGCACGGCTCAGAGCATGCTGCCTTTCTCGGCGCAAATGATTGGTGGCGCGATGACGGCCGCCTCGCTCGCGGGTCTTCGCCTGCGCGATGACATTCGATCGAACTGGAATGAGTTCGAGGGCTACCTAGCACTAGGAGCCACCACCCACCGCGCAGGCCGTGAATTCGCCAATCGCGCGACCCAGCGCTCACTCGTGCCCTCGCTCGATCAGACGAAGAGCGCGGGGCTCGTCACCTTGCCCGGTGCCTTCGTCGGGCTTCTGCTCGGTGGGGCGAGCCCGATGCTTGCCGCGCAGATTCAACTTCTCGTGCTCATGGGCCTGTTGCTGGCTCAGTCGCTGGTCGCATTGCTCGTGACTCGCTGGATAAGTCCTATTGATCGATTGCCGCAGTTCATCGTCACGAAGTGATGGAATGATCCGGTGATCACCGACTCCGCCACTGTCGTCATCATCGGAAGCGGAATGGGCGGAGGCACCCTCGCTTGGGGTCTCGCCCATCGGGGCATCGACGTGCTGGTGATTGAGCGTGGTGACTTCCTTCCTCGCGAGCCCGAGAACTGGTCGCCGCAGGCCGTCTTCGTTGAGAAGCGCTACAAGCCGACAGAGACCTGGGTGAACGACGCCGACGACAGCGAGTTCGGCCCGGGGGTCCACTACGTAGTCGGTGGCAACACCAAGGTTTATGGCTCGAGCCTTCCGCGCTTCCGTGAGCGCGACTTCGAGGAGACGATCTACCCGAACGGCATCTCGCCGGCCTGGCCCTTCCGTTACGCGGATATCGAGCCGTACTACTCACAGGTCGAGGCACTGTTCAAGGTGCACGGCACGACGGGCGAGGATCCCACCGAGCCGTGGCGTAGCCAGCCCTACCCGTACCCCGCGCTGGCCCAGGAGGCCTACATTGAGGAGACGATGATGCGACTGCAGGCCCAGGGCCTGCATCCGTCACCGACCGCGATCGGTGTCGACTTGCAGCCTGGTGGCTCGTGCATCCGTTGTAGCACCTGCGATGGCTTCCCCTGCCGACTCGGCGCGAAGTCCGATGCCGAGACCTGCGCGCTTGGTCCGGCGCTGATGACCGGTCACGTGCGCCTGCTCACCGGCGTGCGCGTCACCGAGCTCGAGACTGATGGCACCGACCGCGTTGTCCGCGCGGTGGGGGAGAAGGACGGCGAGCGCGTCGAGATAACCGGCAATGCCTTCGTCGTCTCGGCAGGCGCCGCGAACTCGGCGGCCCTGCTCCTGCGCAGTCGCAGTGAGCGCTTCCCCGACGGTCTGGCCAATGGCACCGGGCTCGTCGGCCGAAACTTCATGATGCATAACAACACTCACATCGCCGCGATCGATCCGCGCCGCAAGAACGATGTCGTGTTCCAGAAGACCTTTGCCATGAACGACTTCTATGACGACCTGGGTGACGGCTTCCCCGGCGGCACGATCCAGATGATCGGCAAGGTACAAGCGTCAATGATGAAGACCCATGCCACCCATGCGCCGCTAATCATGCTCAAGCGAATGGCCGAGCGCAGCCTGGAATTCCTCGTGATGACGGAAGACACCCCTGCGCCGCACAACCGCATCACAGTCGGCAGTGACGGGCGCATTCGCGTCGCCTGGAATCGCACCAACTATGACCGTCACGAACTGCTACTGGACAAGGCCACCAAGGCCTTCCGCAAGGCCGGCTATGTCGGGCTCTTCCAGCAGCGCTTCACCATCGACATGAATAGCCACATGTGTGGCACCGTGGTGGCAGGTACTGATTCGGCTACCAGCGTGCTTGACCCCTGGTGCCGTGCGCACGACGTGCGAAACCTGCTCGTGGTCGACTCGGCCTTCTTCCCGTCGTCAGCAGCCCAGAATCCGGCCCTGACCATCGGGGCCCAGGCGTTGAGGGTGGCGGCCGAGACCGACTGGGCGTCGATCTAGCCCGCTCGGCACTCTCCGAGAACACACAAGGCCCCCTCCACGAGTGAGGGGGCCTTGCTTATGTGGATTCGTGCGGCGACTGCCGCGGGGAACCGGTTAGAGGCTGCGGGCGAAGATCGCGTCGATCTCTGCCAGATCAGCGGGGGACACCGCGAGTGTGCGCTGTCGATCCCATTCCCGGTGAATCTGCCGACGGCGAGCACCTTCAGAATCGAGGGGCTGGCGGTCGAACATTGATGAGAACACCTTGGCCAACGTGGTCATGGAGGATCACTCCTAATCGTTGCTTCATGGATGGATATTCAGTTGTGCTTCGAGGGGGTCTCCCTCTCCACATAACAATTGTGCATCATTTTGCGAGTTAACGCAAGATCTTGCGTAGGCCTGTCGGGCAGATCACATGCCCGATGTCGAGCCCGAAATCTGCTGAACATAGGGGTGTGCCACGATGACCGAGCACGCTTGAGGCCTCACGGGAAGGGAAGGCTCATGTATCGGCACGTCACCTTCTCCCCGAAGGTCTTCATTCCTCTCACCATGCTCTGCCGCGACAAGTGCGGCTACTGCACCTTTGCCCAGGCCCCGGCCCACCTGCCGGCTCCCTTCCTCTCACCTGAGGAGATCCTCGAGATCGCCCGGGCCGGCGCCGCCGCCGGCTGCCACGAGGCGCTGTTCACGCTCGGCGAGGCCCCTGAAGCCCGCTATGAGGTGGCCGCCCAGTGGCTGGCCGAGCGCGGCTATGCCTCCACGGTCGAGTACCTCGCAGCGATGTGCCAGCTGGTGCTCGACGAGACGGGCCTGCTGCCCCACGCCAACGCGGGCGCCCTGAGCAAGGACGACCTCGCGCTATTGCGCCGAGTCTCACCGAGTCAGGGAATGATGATCGAGTCACTGAACCCCGATCTCGTCGCTCACCGAGGTGCACCCGACAAGACGCCCGAGCGCCGCCTGGCCACCTTGCGCTGGGCCGGCGAACTCGCGATCCCGTTCACCACCGGCATCCTGATCGGCATCGGTGAGTCGAAGCAGGACCGCATCGATGCACTCGAGGCGATCGCGGCCTCGCACCGCGAGTTCGGGCATGTGCAGGAAGTCATCGTCCAGAACTTCATGCCCAAGCCGGGCACGCTGATGCGCAATGAGCCTGCGTGCTCGGTCGACGAGCTTCTCGAGACGATTCGCCTCGCACGCGAGATCCTGCCCGCCGACATTCACCTGCAAGCGCCGCCGAATCTGGTCGACGATCCGGGGCTGCTCATCGATGCGGGGATCGACGACTTCGGGGGAGTCTCGCCGGTCACCCTCGATCACGTGAACCCCGAGCGCCCGTGGCCCGAGATCGAGACATTGCGCGCAATCGCTGAGTCACGCGGCAAGGCACTCGTGCCGCGCCTGACCATTCACCCTGAATTCGCCTCGAACCCGCGAAAGTGGCTCGATGACAACGTGCGCTTCGCTGTACTCGACCGCTCCGATGCCGCATCCTTCGCTCGCGATGATGTCGGCGCGACCTTCCCGGAGAAGCACGAGGCCGCTGCGAATGTCGGCACTGGCGCTGAGGTCATTCAGGTGGGTCGTCGCTCGACCGCCTGGTACTCCGGCTCAGATCGCCTCCCGCCGATCCTCATTCCGGCCCCCGCAAAGGCCGAGGGCGCCGTGCGCGAGGTGCTCGACGGCGTGCGTGCCGGGCAGGTACCCGATGTCGATCAGCTCGAGACTCTCTTCCGTGCGCGTGGAACCGAGGTTGCTGCCATCGCGCAGCTCGCCGATGAGCTGCGAAGTGCGGTGAACGGCGACGACGTCACCTTCGTGCGCAATCGCAACATCAATTACACGAATGTCTGCACTTTCAAGTGCGCCTTCTGCGGCTTCTCCAAGGGCCCGATGTCACTGAATCTTCGTGGCAAGCCCTACCTGCTCACCAATGAAGAGATCGCCGATCGTGTGCGCGAGGCCGATGCCCTCGGCGCGACCGAGGTATGCCTACAGGGCGGTATCCATCCCGACTTTGACGGTGAGTACTACCTCGATGTCTGCCGAGCAGTGAAGGCAGCCGTTCCCGACATTCACGTGCACGGCTTTACGGCCCTCGAGGTCACCGAGGGTGCGCGGCGCCTCCGCGAGCCGCTTCCCGAGTACCTCACTCGACTTCGCGAGGCAGGCCTGCGCTCACTTCCCGGCACTGCTGCCGAAATTCTCGACGACTCCATTCGCGAGATCATCTGCCCCGACAAGATCACCACCAGCGAGTGGCTCGATGCTCACGAGATGGCGCACGGGGTGGGCCTGCGCTCCAACGTCACGATCATGTTCGGCAGCGTCGAGAATCCGCGGCACTGGGCCAAGCACATCGCGCGCACGCGCGAGCTGCAGGCGCGCACCGGTGGCTTCACCGAGTTCGTGCCGCTGCCCTTCGTGCACATGGCCTCGCCGATCTATCTCAAGCGCCGCGCCCGCCGCGGGCCCACCTGGCGCGAGGTTGTGCTCATGCATGCGGTGGGTCGCATCGGTTACCACGGGTCTATCGACAACATTCAGGCTTCGTGGGTCAAGCTCGGCGTGAATGGTGCGCAGCAGTTGCTTCAGGCTGGCGTCAATGACCTCGGTGGCACCCTCATGGACGAGAACATCTCGCGCGCTGCTGGCGCGACCCACGGCCAGGGAATTACTGCAGAGGAATTCCGCGAGGTGGTCGAGCCCATCGGTCGCACGTTGCGCGAACGCACCACTCTCTACGGAGTTCCCGCCGAGCGCATCGCCGCCGCAGCCGTTGCCCCGTGATGCGTGCGATCCCGAATCGTCGCTATGTGACGACCGCATGCACGGCCCCCGGTCCGGTCGGACAGTCGATGCTCGGCTCCTTCGGGGCCATTCGCAGGAATCCATTGGCCTATCTCGACTCCGTCTGGCGCACCTACGGCGATGTGGTGCAGTTCCCGGTGCCCAAGCCGCCGAGCTATCTCGTCAATGATCCTGACGGCGTGCGCAGCGTGCTCGTGACCAATGCGCGCAACTACGGCAAGTCGACGATTCAGTACTCAGCGCTCTCACTCGTCACGGGGGAGGGCCTGCTCTCCGCTGACACGGCGGAATGGAAGCGCCAGCGCCCCATGGTGCAGCCGGCATTCCATCGCGAGACTCTGACCACGATCGTGTCGCACGTGGCCACGGCCGCCGAACGCATCATCGATGACTGGAATGCACTGCCCGAGGGTTCAGTCGTCGACATCGATGCGGCCATCATGAATGCGGCCCTTGAGGTCGTGGGGCACGCGCTCTTCGGATCCGATCTCTCCACCGATGCCGACGCGTTGACCACCGCGACCCTCGATGCCCTCGATGTCGTGATCGCCCGTGCCCGCGTGCCAATCACGCCCCCCGCCTGGGTGCCCACGCCGGGCAATCGCAAGCTCAGCAGCTCAGTCGCTGCCCTTGATCGCGCGGTTCATTCGATGCTCGACTCGCGCGGCGTGCGCGAGGTGCCTGCTGACATGCTCGACCTGCTCATCACCGCCCGTGATGACGAAGGCCATGCGCTCACCGAGACCGAGATCCGCGATCAGGTGGTCACCTTCATCGTCGCAGGGCACGAGACAGTGGCCAGTGCCCTCACGTGGACCTTCGCCCTGCTCGCCGAGAACCCCGAGATCATGCGCACCTTGCAGGCAGAGGTCGATGCTGTGCTCGGTGGCAACGCCGCGCAATTCGCGGACTACCAGCGCCTGCCGTTCGCCCGTGCCGTAATCGACGAGACCCTGCGCCTGTTCCCGCCGGCCTGGCTGATCACGCGCAACTCACTAGGTGATGACGTGCTCGGTGGCTACGAGGTGCCTGAGGGCTCGCTGATCATCATGAGTCCGTGGCTGCTGCATCGTCACCCCGGCATCTGGGCCAATCCCGATCGCTTCGATCCGCAGCGATTCATCGACGGTGACATCGATCGCTCGGCGTTCATTCCCTTCGGTGCCGGCCCGCGCCAGTGCATTGGGCGCGACTTCGCTTATGTCGAAGCCGTGCTGTTGCTCGCCTCACTCGTGGCGCAGTTTGATGTCGAATTCCCGGCAGGGGAGAACTGCCCGCCTGCCGTGCCTCTTGTCACGATGAGGCCGGCGAACGGCCTGCACCTTCGTGTGCGTGCGCGCTCAGGCGCGTAATGCGTTGAGAACCTCGGGGTGCAAAACCCCGTTGGTCGTGACGAGTCCACCGAACTCGATTGCATCGGTGCCGTCGAAGCCCGTCGCGATACCGCCGGCCTCGCGGATGACGGGGATAAGCGCGGCCATGTCGTATGTGGCGAGCTCGGGTTCGCCTGCGATGTCGACTGCGCCCTCGGCGACGAGCATGTGCGACCAGAAGTCGCCGTAGGCGCGATGCCGCCAGGTTTCTGTGGTCAGAGTCTCGAGACCCTGCGAAGCATCGCGCTCTGCCCAGCCGACACTGTCGGAGAAGGAGAACGAGGCGTCAGAAAGCTTCGCGACCTTGCTCACCTGGATGCGCGTGGGCTCGCTCATGCCTGGGCCGATCGACCAGGCGCCCTGGCCGGTGGCTGCCCACCAGCGTCGGCCAAGTGCGGGGGCACTGACGAAGCCGACTTCGAGAACCCCGGCAACGCGCAGTGCGATGAGGGTCGACCACACGGGCACGCCGCGCAAGTAGTTCTTGGTGCCATCGATGGGGTCGAGGATCCACGTGCGCTCGGTACTGCCACTGACCCCGAACTCCTCGCCGAGGATGCCGTCACCTGGGCGCTCGGCCGCGAGGATGTCGCGTAGGCCCTGCTCGACGGCCTTATCGGCCTCGGTCACGGGCGTGAGATCAGGCTTGGTCTCGATCACGAGATCGTGAGAGCGGTAGTACGACATGGAGATGGCATCGGCGGCATCGGCCAGTCGACGGGCGAGTTCGAGATCGGCATCCCAGTGATTCGTCACGCCGCGAACCTATCCCACTCCTAGGCTTCAGCCATGGGCTCGCTCCTCGACACGTTCAATGGACTGCCAGTTCACCCAGTGGTCGTGCACGCCGTCGTGGTGCTCATGCCCCTGGTCGCTGTGCTCGCGATCCTTATGGTGATCAGCTCCCGGTTCTCACGCCGCTTCGGCCCGATCGTGGTCGCCTTGGGTTTCATTGCGGTGGGGGCGGCGCTGGTGGCCAAGGAATCGGGGGAGCAGTTGCTCCGGCACGTGGAGGCATCTGCCCACCACATCGAACTCGGGTCGCGCACACCTTTATACGCGGGTCTCTATTTCTTGCTGCTGCTCGGCTTCTGGCTTCTGGATCGAGGCATACCCGGCAATCGCCGCCGCCCGGCCTTCGTCGTCATCCTCGGCGTATTGCTGGCGATCGCGTCAGTACTGATCTGCATTCAGGTGTACGCCGTCGGGCACAGCGGCGCCGAGGTCGTGTGGCTGCAGATCCTGAGCGGAACGAACTAGTCGCCGGAGCGTTGATCCGGCCACTTGTCGGTTTCCTTCGCACTGCGGAGCAGCCGGCGAAGTGAGTCAAGCCTCTCGGTGACGCCGTGACTTTCGGCCCAGGCATCCAAGGCGCACTCGGCCTCATCATGCGAGCAGGCCCGTGGGCAGTCGACGACGCCATCGGCCAGTTCGGGGAATGCGTGGATGAGGCGCTCGAAGTCGACATGTGCCAGACCGAAGGAGCGAATGCCCGGGGTGTCGATGATCCAGCCGCCGCTGGGCAGCGGCAGTGCCATTGCACTGGTCGAGGTGTGCCGGCCCTTGCCGGTGTTGACGTTCACGTGGCCGGTGCTGCGATCGGCGCCGGGCACGAGTGCGTTGACAAGCGTGGACTTCCCGACACCGGAATGCCCGATGAGCACGGTGAGGTGATCGGTCAGTGCGGTGACGAGTTCGGGGCTTGGCTCGCGATCGCGCACGACGTAGCAGTCGGCGCCGAGAGCCGCGTACGTCGCCTGCAATTCATCGGCGGGCCTGAGATCGCTCTTGGTGATGATCAGGATTGGCGTGATGCCTGCATCGATAGCCGCGACAAGGGCACGGTCAATGAGCCCAATGCTGGGGTCAGGGTTCGTGGTGGCAGTGACGATCGCGAGCTGGGTCGCATTGGCGACGATGACTCTCTCGACCGGGTCGGAGTCATCGGCGGTGCGGCGAAGGTTCGAGCTGCGCTCATCGCGGCGCACGATGCGAGCTTGGGTGTCAGTGTCGCCTGATGTATCGCCGACGATCTGCACCATGTCGCCGGTGACGATGCCTTTGCGGCCGAGCTCGCGCGCCTTGATCGCGTAGATCTCGGTGCCATCGTCGAGGGCCACGGTGAAGCGGCCGCGATCGACAGTGAGCACCATGCCGCCTATTGCCTCGGTATGAGCAGGACGATCCTTCGAGCGCGGGCGTGACTTCCCGCGACCGGGGCGGATCCGGACGTCGTCCTCATCGAGGCTGCGTGCCACTACTGCGGGTTCCCGTCGATCATCGCGGCCCAGCGATCGGCGAAGCCGGGAAGGGTCTTGGCGGTGGTGTCGATGTTCTCGACCGCGATGCCGTGCACGTGCAGGCCGATGATCGCGCCACTCGTAGCCATCCGGTGATCGGCATACGTGCTGAAGCGGCCGGCGTGAAGCATCATCGGGTGAATGCGCAGGCCGTCATCGGTCTCGTGCGCGTCGCCACCAAGGTGATTGATCTCGTGCACGAGGGCCGCGAGTCGATCGGTCTCGTGACCGCGCAGGTGAGCGATGCCGCTGAAGGTGCTGGGCGTGGTGGCAAGTGCTGCGAGCGCCGCGAGATTCGGGGTGAGTTCACCGACATCGCCGAGGTCTGCATCAATGCCCTGGATCTCGCCTGTCATCGAGACGGTGAGGCCTCGATCGTCGAGCACGACCTCGGCGCCCATGCGCGCAAGCAAGGCGCGCAGTTGATCACCCGGCTGCGTGGTCGAGACGGGCCAGCCGGGAATGGTCACGCTGCCGCGGGTGACCATGGCGGCGGCGAGGAAGGGTGCCGCGTTGGACAAATCAGGCTCGATCGCGCGATCGACGGCGCGAATAACTGCTGGCTCGACGACCCAGGTGTTCGGCGTCGAGATGTCGACGACAATGCCGTGCTCGGCGAGCATCGCGATAGTCATGTCGATATGCGGCTGGCTCGGCACCGGCGGGCCGACATGCGTGATGACGAGACCGTTCGCGAATCGTGCACCGGTGAGCAAGAGTGCCGAGACGAATTGACTTGACGACGAGGCGTCAATGCGCACCTCTCGACCGGCGACACCGCCGGCGCCCTTGACGGTGAATGGCAGCGTGCCGCGGTTCTCGTCATCGATCTCGATACCGAGTTGGCGCAAGGCCTCGATCGTGGTCGACATCGGTCGCACACGGGCATGGGGATCACCGTCAAAGGCGACCTCGCCGGACGCCAGTGCGGCAAGCGGTGGCAGGAAGCGCATCACGGTGCCGGCCAGGCCGACATCGATGCTGCACCCGCTGGCGAGTGAGGCAGGACAGACTCGCACGTCGATGTTGCCGACCGGTGATGAGCCCAGGATCTCGATGATCGCGCCGAGACTCTCCAGAGCCGCGATCATCAAGCGGGTATCGCGTGCATCGAGCAGGCCCGTAATGGTGCTCGGACCGTCGGCAAGGGCGGCAAGTACGAGGGCGCGATTGGATGCTGACTTGGAGCCGGGTACCGAGACGGTGGCATGGATCGGATGATCGGCATGGGGTGCCGGCCAGAACGCGCTCTCAGTACTCATCACCCCCAGCGTAATCGCACTAGCCTGGTGGACATGGCGCAGTCGAGCGGTGGAGGAGGGCTTCTGCCCGAACTTCGCCTGGGTGATGTGCTCCAGCAGCGCAATGGCGGCCTGGGCACCCCGGCTCACATCATCCGTCTGGGTATAGCCGTCACGGTGGCCTGGCTGGTCGCCATCACCTTCTCGCGCAGTTCCCTGGGCATCTTCGCTCCCGTGACCACCCTGCTCGTGCTGCAGTCCTCGCCGTGGAGCACTCTCGGACTCTCTCTCCAGCGGATCCTCGGTACGGGGCTCGGCGTACTTGCGGCCTCGATCTGGGTGAACCTGGTTGGGCTGAGCTGGTGGTCCTTCCTGATCGCTGTTGTCGCATCCCTTTTCGTGGCACGCATGATCCCGTGGTCGATCGCCGGCCAGATCCAGATTCCTATTGCCGTCGTGTTCGTCCTCGCCCTCGGCTCCGGATCGATGCAGCAGGACATCTGGCGCGTGCTCGATGTCGTCATCGGCGGACTCATCGGTTTGCTGGCGGTGTACCTGTATCCCGCAAAGCCGCGGCCCGCGGAATTCGAAGCGGCGCTCACTCGATACCGCGATGCGATCATCCGCGTTCTCGATCTCGTCGGGCATGGCAATGGCCCCGAAGGGCGTTTGCTCGAGCCGGGCGTCAATCATGACTATGTCGACGCAAGTCGCGCGCTGCGTGACGAGGCCGACTCCGCGCGCCAGGCACTGGTGAAACTCGCGGAGAGCTCATTTTGGAATCCGCGCGGCCGTGAGGTTGCAGCGCGACTCGACGAGGATGCCCGACGCCTTCGCCGGCTCGGGGGAATCGGCGTTCAGGTGCGCGGTATCGCCGGAGCGGCAAACCTTCTCTTTGATCGTGGAGTGACTCAGCCGCTCACGCCTGACCGTTTCGGCGAACTAATCGACCAGACGGCTCGCATGGCTCGCGTCACTCTTGGTGACGAGGATTCAGCCCTCACCCAGGCCGGTCACGAGTCAGTCGAACGGGAGAGCGGTGAGCTCACGGCAGCTCTCGATGCCGCAGCTCGTCACGTGATGGTGCACGCCGATGATGTGCAAGCGGTCATCGACGCCATCGCCTTGCTCGGTCGCATCGATCACATTCGGCGGCAGCTGCTGATCTACAGCACCTGGACTGATGATTCCCTCGACAGCGAACAGGGGGATGTCTGATGTGCGGCCGTTACGCAGCCGCGACGACCGCGGCTGATTGGGTGGAGGAGTTCGAGGTTGATGCTGCGCCTGAGCGTGTGCTCGCTCCTGACTTCAATGTCGCGCCCACCAAGGAGATGTATCTCGTTGCGGCGGGGGAGAGCGAAGGCCAGCCCGTCCGACGCATGGAGATCGCGCGCTGGGGCCTGATCCCGTCGTGGGCGAAGGAGTCGTCAGTCGGGGCGAAGCTGACTAATGCCCGGGTGGAGACGGTCTCCGAGAAGCCATCCTTTCGCTCGGCCTTTGCCAAGCGCCGCTGCCTGATCCCGGCCGACGGATATTACGAGTGGTACCGACCGGAGAAGGGTGCGAAGCAGCCCTTCTATATCCATCGCTCTGATGGTCGTTCGCTCGCCATGGCCGGGCTCTATGAGTGGTGGCGTGACCCGGCGAATCCCGAGGAGGAACCGCGCCTGACCTGCACGGTGATCACCACGGCCGCGACGGCTGAGCTAGCGGTGATCCATGACCGGATGCCCGTGATGATCGAGTCGGCCGACTGGGGCGAGTGGCTCGATCCGGCTGTGCCTGGCAAGGAGTTGTCGCCCCCAATGCTTGAGGGGGGTATTCGTCTGGGGCTGGTGGCGGAGCCAGTCTCAGCGGCTGTCGGGAACGTACGCAATAACGGCCCGTCCCTCATCACCCCGATCTCCCCCGACGAGGGGCTCCTCTTCTAGGGAATGGGCGGGGCTCGGCCGCTGTTGACCTGCATGTGATCACCTGTGAGCGGAAATCAGGCTGCCGGGCAGTGGGCTGGCCCGATGCGGTGCCACTCGTAGTGGGCGATCCCGAGTCAGTAGGCTCATTAGTGATGAGCGAGGTAGCGGGCACCGAGGAGCAGGCGGAGGATCACACTGCCCGCTTCGAGCGCGATGCGCTGCCCTATCTCGATCAGCTCTATGGCGCGGCAATGCGGATGACCAAGAATCCGACTGATGCCGAAGACCTCGTGCAGGAGACTTTCGTCAAGGCCTTCGCTGCCTTCGACTCGTACACCGACGGCACGAACCTCAAGGCATGGCTGTTCCGCATCCTCACGAACACGTACATCAACACCTACCGCAAGAAGCAACGCGAGCCGCATCAGTCGTCGGCTGACGAGCTTCTCGACTGGCAGCTAGCCGAGGCCGAGTCGCACACCTCAACCGGGCTCCGCTCGGCCGAGATGGAAGCACTCGATCGCCTCGCTGACACTGACATCGTCGAGGCGATGGCTGCACTTCCTGAGGAGTTCCGCCTGGCCGTGTATCTGGCCGATGTGGAGGGATTCCCCTACAAGGAGATCGCCGAGATCATGGAGACTCCGGTGGGCACGGTGATGTCGCGACTTCATCGCGGCCGCAAGCTGCTGCGCGACTCCCTGGCCGAATACGCAGTCGAACGCGGGTACGCGCCCGCTGCATCCGCGAGCGGGGGTGACGAGTCATGAGCTGCGGCAATCACCACGCCACTCCGTGCACCGAGGTGCTCTCGCTGGTTTACGTCTACATCGACAACGAGTGTGACGAGGTCAAGAGCGTCCAGGTCACCACGCATCTCCAGGAGTGCGGCCCTTGTGCTGAGATCGTTCGGGTCGAGCGCGTGATCAAGGCACGCGTCAAGAGTTCCTGTGAATGCGCCGAAGCACCTGAGACACTACGTACCTCGATCGTCACCTCGATTCGAGCGACGTACTACCGAAGCGAATAGGAAGCCCCCATGTCAGTGACCGTGCGTGCCGAGATGGTGGCCTCTGTTCATTCCGTGTTGGTCGAGGCCGGTCAGGTCATCGAGGTCGGCGACACCCTGATGATCCTCGAATCCATGAAGATGGAGATCCCCGTGCTGGCTGAGACTGCCGGCACGGTCAGTGAGATCGCGGTCGCACCCGGAGACGTCATCCGCGAGGGCGATGTCCTTGCGATCATCATCTGATCCTTCCTCCCTGACTTCGCTCGGAGTGTTCGTCTCAGCCATGGCCCCTCGCAGGTAATCTCGGGGCGTGGCGATCCTCAATCGGCTGGCAGAAGAGCGCACTGACCTCACTGAGGCCGAGATCGATCGGCTTCATCTCATTGTGGCCGAATGGTCGCTGATCGCCGATCTCGCCGGCAGTGATCTCGTGCTGTGGCTCCCCACCTGGAATGAGGGTGGGCTGCTCGCCGTCGCCCAGGTTCGCGCCACCACCGCTCCGACCAACATGCCGGACGATGTCGTGGGCACGTTCGTGGCGAAGGGACGATCCCCGCACCTCGATCAAGCCGCTGCATTCGGTCGGGTCTCCGGTGATGCGTATCCCGTGAACTTCCAGGGCCGAGTGATCGGCATCATCGAGCGTCACTCCTCGTCGACAAGACGCGTGGCGGGGCGGCTCGAGGAGATTTATCTGCAGACCGCCGACGATCTGCTCGCGATGCTCGTCGCCGGCACGTTCCCGTCGACGGAGATCGTCACCGGCGCTACGGGTTCACCGCGCGTGGGTGATGGCCTGATCCGCCTCGACCACGCCGGTCTCGTCGAGTTCGCCAGCCCTAACGCTGTCAGCGCCATGCGTCGACTGGGCTTGGCCACCGAGCTGATCGGTGCTGATCTGTGCGCCCTGCTCATCAAGCTCTCGCACAAGCACGGTCCGGTCGATGAGGCGCTCGCCCAGGTGGCCAGCGGTCAGGTGAGCGGCAGTGCAGATGTCGACAATGGAACGGCCACGGTGCTGGTGCGCGGCATTCCCCTCCTGGATCGTGAGATCCGCCGCGGCGCCATCGTGCTTCTCCAGGACGCCACTGAAATCCGTCGTCGTGAGCGTGCTCTGATGAGCAAGGACGCGACCATTCGCGAGATTCATCACCGGGTGAAGAACAATCTTCAGACGGTGGCTGCACTGCTGCGTCTGCAGGGGCGTCGCGCCCAGAGCGAGGAGACCCGCGAGGCCCTGGCCGAGGCTCAGCTCCGGGTGGCCTCGATCGCGGTCGTGCACGAAAGTCTCTCGAAGGCCGGCAGCGAGGATGTTCCGTTCGAGGAGGTCGTCGACCGGGTGATCTCCCTGGTGCGTGACCTCGCTCCGGCTTTTGCGGTCGCCGGGGTAACTCCGGTGATAGAGCGCGAGGGGGAGTGCTCGGCGATGCCCGAGGAACTCGTCACTCCGCTGGCTATGGCGGTCTCCGAGCTGTTGCAGAACGCCGTCGAGCATGCGAAGGCCGCACGGATTCGGGTGGTGATCAGCGAAGGTCCTGCCGGCATCAGCATCGATGTCCTCGACGATGGTGCCGGTCTGCCTGAGGGCTTCACCATGGAGTCTGCAGGCCTGGGCTTGCAGATCGTGGAGTCCTTGGTTCAGAACGAGGCACGCGGAAACTTTCGGCTCATGCCCAGTGACGGGCATGGCACAGCCGCCCGTATTGAGGTCAGGGCAGGGAAGTGAGGGTCAGTTAGACGTTGCTGCGAGCCCGCAGGCGGGCGTTGCGGCGCTTGAGAGCGCGGCGCTCGTCCTCGGAGAGACCGCCCCAGACGCCGGCATCCTGACCGGACTCAAGGGCCCAGCGCAGGCATTCGTCAACCACGCTACAGCGACGGCAGACGACCTTGGCTTCTTCGATCTGCACCAGCGCGGGGCCGGTGTTGCCGATCGGGAAGAACAGCTCCGGGTCTTCGTCACGGCAGGCACTCTCGTGGCGCCAGTCCATGCGGATCACTCCATTAGGCGAGGGCATCGGGGTTACCGACACTCGTGATTGCTTTCACGAGACTGGCACATCAAAGGGGGCGACCCAGGGGTCTCCCGGTCGTCCCCGGAGGAAGAAAGCCAGCCCGATCCTGCAAAGGGCCCTCATAGGTTCGCAGATGTTGCTGCTGTGAACAAGGGGAATCACCGAAAATTGAATGCTTAACTTGTCAGGTTGGTCACAAGTGCGGCATTTGTCCGTTTATTGAACGGCTATCACTCGAAGTGCGGCCGATACGGAGCGGAACTCCGCCACGCTCACCTCGGGAGTGGACTCGCCATCGACCTGCATGGGCATAGGTCGGGTGCATGTGATGGTGAATGAGTCCAGATCGTGGTGGACGATGATCGATTCCTTCGTGGAACCGGCGGTCGAATGAGCGAGCATGCGCCGGGCAGCCCTCATGGCCGAGACCACTCGCAGCTTGCGCAAGGCGAAGACGTCGAGCCCGGAGTCGAAGGATGCCTGGGGGCACGGGTCAATGGGCCAGGAGCCGAAGTAGGTCCAGGGCGCGGTGTTCTGCACGACGGCGAGGAAGACCCCCTCATCGATGCCCTTGGCGGAGGCCAGGGTCAGGGCCGGGTTCTTCCGGTCGGTGCGGGCGAAATACTGGCGAAGGGTGGTCATGAGGTACCGGGTCGGGGAGGCGGTTCGCCCGGCGCTGCGCTGCTCCTCCATTGCGGAGATGATCTCGGCATCGAGGCCGACACCGGCATTGCTGGTGAACCAGCGTCCGTTGACCTGACCGAGCCCGATCGTGCGGGTGTGACCCGCGCGGATCGCCTCCATGATCTCGCCGGTGGCCTCCACCGGGTCGAGGGGGAAGCCCAGCGCTCGTGCGAAGACGTTTCCGCTTCCGCCGGGCACCGTGGCCAGGATCGGGACGTCCGGACCGACACCCTCCTCGAGCATTCCGTTCACGACTTCATTCACGACTCCGTCGCCCCCGAGGGTGATCACGATGTCGAGGCCCTGTGAGCGAGCAGCGCGCCCGAGCTCGAATCCGTGGCCTCGGTGCGTGGTCATCGTGACCTGCAGATCGAGCTCATTGGAGAGTGCGTTGACGATCACGTCGGTGACGCGAGTCGAGGTCGTGGTTGCGCGGGGATTGACGACCAAGAGCCCGCGCATGCTCCCCACCCTAGCTCTCGATCTATGCGGTTTAGGCTGCTCCCATGCCTCGCCCGACTCGATCCTTCGCTGCCCTTGCCGTCATCGCGGGGATCGAGGGTCTCGGGCTCATCGTCTACGCAATCTTCGACATCATCGAAGCCGTACGGGTCGGCATCACCGGCCCGGCAGATGTCTCGAATCCTGCTGCGCTGATCCTGCTTATCGTCATCTACCTGGTGCTCGGAATTGGTCTGCTGCTCGTGGCGCGCGCCTGGTGGCTGATGCGCACCTGGCAGCGGGGTGCTTTCATCCTCGCCCAGGTCATCGCAGTGCTCGTCTTCTTCGATCTCACTCAGTCGAGCGAGAGCATGCCGCGCACGGTGGGCCTCTTCATCTTCTTGATGGCCATCGCCGGCATCGTCCTTGTCTTCACGCCGGGAGTTCTTCGAGTCTTCCGAGAAGCGCAGCGCCGCTAATCGGCCGTGAGACCCTCGCGCAGCTCGCCGAGGGCTCGAGCGAGCAGTCGTGACACATGCATCTGCGAGATGCCCACCTGTTCGGCAATCTCGCTCTGGCTCATGTTCTTGAAGAACCGCATCATGATGATCTGACGCTCGCGCTCGGGCAGCTTGTCGAGCAGTGGGCGAAGTGACTCGCGATACTCGACCTCTTCCATGCCCGGATCCTCGAAGCCGAGGGTGGATGCGACACCGCCGCGCTCTTCATCGCCATCGTCATCCAGTGACTTGGCGCTGTATGCCGCCTGCGCCTCAAGTACCTCGAGAACATCCTCGGGCGATACGCCCACGCGGTCGGCGATCTCCCTGACAGTGGGGGAGCGATGCAGCTCACCGGTGAGATCCTCGGTCGCGGTGTAGATCGGGCCACGGAGTTCCTGCAGCCTGCGCGGAAGGCGAATAGTCGTCGTGCGATCGCGGAAGTGCCGTTTGATCTCTCCGACGATCGTCGGTGTCGCGAAAGTGCTGAACTCCAGGCCGCGTTCGATCTCGAAGCGGTCGATGGCGCTGATCAGGCCGATCGTGCCGACCTGCACGAGATCGTCGTAGTTCTCGCCACGATCGCGGTAGCGACGCGCAATGTGATGCACGAGGGGAAGATGCATGGTGATCAGCTCATCGCGGGCAGCGGTGAACGTCGCGGAGCCTTCGCCAGAAGTCGACAAAGTGTCGAGCAGTTCGCGCTCACGCGCACGCTGCTCATCACCCCACCTCTCGTCACCGGGTGGGCTGGTATCGACTGAGGTCACGCGCTGACCGGCTCGTGACGCTTGACGTGCAGGGTGAGGCAGACCTCGCCGCTCTCGACGGACGCCGTGACGTCATCGACCAAGGCGGTGAGAACTGTCCAGCCGAAAGTATTCGTAGCGGGCACTACTCCACTTGTCGTCATACCGCGCACCTCAATGCGCAGGGATCCGAGAGCCTCGACGAACACGCAACGCATCTCGCTGCCGACAACGGCATCGAGCACGAGTTGCGCTGCTGCTTCGTCGACAGCGAGACGGAGATCCTCGAGCTGGTCGATCGGCAGATCGGCACGCACGGCCATTGCCGCGGCCATAGTGCGGGCCAGCGAGACGTACTGGGTCTGTGCGGGAAAGCTCACGGTCACGGCGTTGGTCATGTCACTCCTTCTCAGGCCCAAGTATCCAGGCTTCAGTTGCCCAGCCGGGCCAGGTTCGCCAGTGCGTCGCCTTCAGCACGATAGGGCACCCATTCGGTCAGACCCTCGGCGCCAAGTGCGGCATAGAAGTCGCGACTGGGGGTATTCCAGTCGAGCACGCTCCAGTCGAGGCGGCCGTATCCCTTCTCCACGCATTCCTGCGCGAGCCGAATCAGGAGCGCCTTGCCATAGCCCTCGCCTCGAAAGGCGGGTCGTACGTAGAGATCCTCGAGATAGATGCCATGGCAACCGAGCCAAGTGGAGTAGTTCAGGAAGTAGAACGCGTAGGCCACTACCTCATTGGATACCTCGACGACGAGGGCATGTACTCGCGGGCTATCGCCGAAGAGATCTCGCATGAAGTCGGCCTCGGTAGCGATGGCTTGCTCGGGTGCGTTCTCGTACTCCGCGAGTTCGCGCACCATCGTGATCAGTGCCGGGACATCACGGGGCTCGGCGGGGCGAATGCTCATGACCCAAGTATTGCCAGGATCCGAGGATCTCGGATCACAGACCAGAACCTGGCTATCGCCGGGTGCTAATGCGCATCGGATTGGAGGTGAGCAGGGCCCCACCCTTGGTGACGGCATGCAGGGTGATGGTGTGGGTCGGCCCTGCGCTGAGCGGCTTGCCCCAGATGAGGCCGGTGGCGGCGTTCAGGTGCAGTCCGCGCGGCAGCTTGCCCTTCCACATCCGGAACAGCGCGATCTCGCCGACGCCAGTGATGGTCGGGCGAACGCGAGCCGTGTGCCCGGCGCGCAGGTGCGGGTGCGCCGGGTAGCTGATCGCCGTGAACCCGGTCTTCTGGACGACGAACAGGAACGATGCGGCTGCCTTGCCCGAGGCGCTGCTCTCGGCCACGCGCAGGGGAATCGGCATCAGATCAACTGCAGTGGGAGTGCCGGTGATGGTGCCCGTGCGCGAGTCGAACTTCGTGCCTGTCGGCAGCTCACCGCAGACCAGCTTGTAGGTGGTGCCCGTGACAGGCGCGTTGGTGCTCGCGGCAATTGCCACGCGCGAGCCGACGACACCGATGTTCTGGGCCGCGTACTGCAGAGTCTGAGCATCAGCATCGACCCGCGTCGTGAACTGGCTCGACTTGGTGGAGCCATCAGCAAAGGTCGCCTGCACCGTGGTCACCCATGAACCCGCAACTGTTGTGACGCCGTAAAGAACGCCGAAAGCACGATCAAGCTGAACTCCCGGCGGCAGTGCCCCTGCGGTCACGATGAACGAGCGCGCTGCGCCCATGCCATGCGTATTCGGTGCCATGGTCAACTGCGAGCCGACGGTCGAGTACTGGTTCGGGTAGAGAGTGCCGTCCTTAGCCAGGCACGGCGCATCGATACCGGCATCACCGGTGTTCGCGGCAAGTGCGCCATTAGTTCCGGTGCCTGCACCATTACTCGTTCCGGCAACAGTCGAGACAGGCTGCGCGGGGGGAGCGGCTACCGGCTTGGTCGGTGACGATCCGATGGCAGGTGAAGTGCTGCCCTGAGACGGGCGATTCGAATTGCTTCCTGTCTTCGTGGACTGGCGAATGACGAAGCCCTTCGAGTTGCCGGCAGTAATCGCCGTGGTGGAATTGAAACCCACGGATCGCAGCTGGATCGAGTGCTTGCCATCGGCGAGACCCGAAAGCGTGAAGCTTCCGCCTGCACCATTGGTCGGCGGGTTGCCGCCCGGGCGAATCCAACCGCCGGCCCCATCGATCTGGTACTCGATGCCCTGCACGGTGAGGGGATCAGTCACCGAGTAGTTCGCCGTTGCGGTACTGCTGCCGATCGGCGTGATGACGTCGCCGTCGACTGACGGAGCACCAGGAAGGGGTGCGGTGACAACCGGGGTCGTGCAGAAGGCCACGACCTTTCCGTCAGTGCGAGTACCGGTGATCGTGGCCGAATAGACCTGGCCAGATTCCAGGTACGCGATGGGAATCTCGAGTTCAGTTCCGGGAGCGAAGGATTCAGCAGGCAGCGAGGGTGCGCCGTTGACGACGAGTTCCCATGCGGTGGCGTCGGGGTGCCCGGTCGCTAGTCCGAACTTGATCACTCCGCCCGCGGCGTCGTAGCTCGCAGGGCAGTTGCCCGCGAGGTCCACCGGAACGGGAATCGGCTGAGTCCCGACGAGGCTGCTGGTCACGCTCGAGTTGAAGAGAAAGTGGCTGTTGCCGAGTGCCTGGGAGGAGACGGTAAGTCGCCCTTGGGAATCGACCGCGAAGGACAGATTGCCCACACACCCGGCGAAGCCAGTATCGGCGAAGCTGGCCACGCTCCCCGAATAGCCGTTGGGGCGGCAGAACATCCCTGCGTTCGAGGAAAGTGTCATCGAGGCGCTGGTGATCGAGCCGTCGGTGATCTGCAGGCTCGAGATGGCGAGATTCGCGGTGTTGCTGCTGAACGCCTCGGGAAGGGTGATCGTGCCAGCCGGGAAGTCCCAGACGGTGGCCGCATGTGCCGCGGGTGCAATACCCGCAGCGCCTGCTGCAATCAGGACTACGCCAACTAGGCCTGCGATGACACGCTTCACGAACTCTCCCTCGTTATGGATTCCTCAAAAAGCCTACGCTATGTAAGGTTGAGGCAGGGCCCTGGAAGGATGGGTGGCATGGCTGCGAAGAGTGTCGAACGCCTCGGTGTGACCTCACGCGTGCGCCCGGCGCCCGGAAGAAAACGCATGTGGCAGGCGACCCCGACGCACTCTTTCCCCCTTCCCGTCATCGTCGATCACATGTGCGTTGATCCGGAGAGCCGGGAACTGGTGTGGCTTATCGAGGCGACGATTGGGCTGGTAGAAGGGTCTCCCGCTCTGATTCGCATGAATGCGCATTCTCCTGGCGGAATTAATCCGCACTGGATGCAGCGTGAATTTCGTTGGGCCTCACCCCTCGATGTCATCACGGTAGGTGTGCCCGAACTCCTTGCGCGTGGAATTGATCCGTTCGCGATCGATCTCCCGCTCACTGGTTTCCCGGAAGCGGCGACTTTCTCCAGGCCGATCAATGAGCCGCTGAGTGACGATTTCCTCGAAGGAATTGCGCGTGAGTACCTGGCAATCGGGCGAGGCTATGCGCGAGCGATGGCGGCCGAGCGCAAGGTTTCCGAGCGCACTGTCGTGAGCTGGGTGGAGAAGGCCCGGCAGCGGGGGATCTTGACTCGGGTGCCCTCGGGCAGCGTGGGCGGACAGATCGTCCCGAAGTCGAAACGGCGATAGCCAATCAACCTTCCATCGTGGGAGGTGACGTACCCTGGACTGCAGGGCCTCAATCCGCACTGA
The DNA here is from genome assembly GCA_024639145.1 of Actinomycetes bacterium. Taxonomy (GTDB): domain Bacteria; phylum Actinomycetota; class Actinomycetes; order S36-B12; family S36-B12; genus CAIKZY01. Next base: position 40,923 of record JAHEIZ010000011.1, read on the forward strand.
TCGAGCGCCGAACAACGACCAGGGAAGGGCTCGCCATGAAGATCCGCCGCACTCACGCACTAGTGGGCATTGGGCTGTCGTGTGCGCTGTTGATTGGCACCGGTGCAGGCACCGCTTTGGCACAGCCGACTGCCGTGACGGCCAAGAAGGCCCCGATCTCGTCGATCAACAAGAAGCAGTCGATGTCCGCTGCCGACAAGGCAGCGATCGATGCTGCGGCTGCGCAAGCGCTTGCTGCTTCACCCGATGCCGCTCCAGGGCTGTGGCTTGCCGTCTGGGATCCGAAGAAGGGCTACTACGAGCAGGCATACGGCAATGCCGTTATCCCGGGTACTCCGGCAACTCGGGCTGACCACTTCCGCATCGGCTCGATTACCAAGACTGTCTTCGCGACGGCAGTGCTCGAGCAGGTGGCGGCGGGGAAGCTCGCGCTCGCCGACACCGTCAAGAAGCTCGATCCGGCACTGGCCAAGCAGTTTCCCTCAATCGGGAAGTACACGGTCGCGCAGTTGCTCAGCATGAAGACTCAGATTCCCGACTATGCAGAAGCAGCGGTTGAGGCAATGGTGGCTGACTCGCAGAAGCGTTTCACGCGCGAGGAGCTCATCGCTCTCGGCCTCGCGAAGGGCAAGTCGTTGCCGACTGCCGGCGGCTACTCGACCACGAACTACATCATTCTCGGCTTGATCATGCAGAAGTTGACTGGCAAGACGCCCGAGGCACTCGTGAACGGTGTCTTCGCCCAGGCCGGGATGACGCAGTCCGCTCTACCTGGCCCGTCGAAGGCTATGCCGGCACCTGCCGCGCACGGTTACGTCGGCAACATCTACGGCGAGCAATTCGTGAAGCTCAACCCGGCAGTTGTTGCCACGACGGACGTCACCGACTGGGCGTTCTACTGGGGTCGTGAAGGCGGCGGTGCGTATTCGACCATCGGTGATCTCGCCACATGGGGCGGCACCTGCCTGGGCAATTCGCTGTTGCCGAAGTCCGTGGTCGCCAAGCGACTTGTGTTCAGTTCGATCGATGTCGGCAAGTACGGCCGCGGCATCATCAAGCAGGGAGACTGGCTGAGCCATGAAGGTCAGGCGATTGGCTACGAGGCAAACGTCTCGTGCAATCCCAAGACCGGTGCAGTCACTGCATGGGCGGTCAATTCCACAGAGGGCAGCTTGTTCCTCAACGATGCCATCGGGCCGGTTGCCTTCCCGGAGTACTACGCGGCCCTGCAGGCCAAGTAGTTGTTGCCTCTCGCGCATAGATGAAGCCCCCGCCGATTTCGGCGAGGGCTTCATCATGAATGAGGGTGGGACTACGCCTTCTTGGTCTCCCAGAAGATTGCGGCGATCTCGTCGATCTTGGCGAGCAGCGCATCAGCGACTGCAACATCGGTGGTCGACTTGGTGCCGCCGGCACCGGCGAGCTTGGTGGCCTCGTTGAACAAGGTGTTCAGGTTCGGGTACTTCTCGAAGTGCGGGGCCTTGAAGTAGTCGGTCCACAGAACCCAGAGGTGCTCCTTGACCATGGTCGAGCGGTCCTCCTTGATGGAGATCGCACGGGCCTTGAAGTCAGCGTCAGAGGAGTCGTTGTACTTGACCATGCACGCCTTGACGGACTCGGCCTCGAGGCGAGCCTGAGCGGGGTCGTACACGCCGCAGGGCAGATCGCAGTGGGCGTATGCGGTGGTGCTGGGGGTGAAGATGCGCGAGAGCATGTGAACCCTTTCGGTTGGCGGAACAGCCCCGGGGTGCCCCGTGTGGCTATGAGGCGAGCCTACCCTCGCCCCGCCGAGGCGGCAGGATGGCCTCATGGGGATTGGCTCACATCTGACCACGGTCAGGATCATCGGTCCATCCATGGAGCCTGCCCTGAGAAACGGCGACTGCTGGGTGGCGCGCCTCGGCGGCCGGGTGTCGGTGGGCGACGTCGTACTGGCGGTCCATCCGCTGCGCCCTGACCTGCAGATCGTGAAGCGGGTGATGAGGGCCGAGGGTTCGGGCTGGTGGGTCGAGGGGGATAACCCCGATTCGAGTGATGACAGTCGTAGTTTTGGCCCCGTCGACACCGTGCTCGGCAGGCTTGTCTTCCGCTACTCGCCGGTTGTCCGGCATCACCACTGACGAGGAGTGCTCGTGCCCGTTACCCGTATCGAGAATGCGACCGTCTGGACAGGCGAGCGGTCGGCCGACGGGAACTACCTCGAGGCAGGGTCGGTGGCCTTCGACAACGAGGGAATTCTCGCCTTGGGTGATGCCGCTTCTGCTCTGATCGATGCTGATCACGTCATCGATGCGCAGGGGGGCTTCGTCTGCCCGGCATTTCGCGACGGTCACGTGCATGCCATCCCCGGCGGATTCGAACACGCGATTGCCCCAGTGCGCAATCACTCGACGCCCCAGCAGATCGCGGCAGCGGTAGGTGCATGGGCGGCGGCGAATCCTGACGTCGAATGGGTGCGCGGTGAGGGCTTCGATCACTCACTCGCCCCTGAAGGCATCTTCCTGGCAGCGTGGCTCGACGCCGAGGTGCCAGATCGACCGGTAGTGCTGCGAGCGACCGATTATCACACTGTGTGGGTGAACTCCGAGGCAATGCGACGCGTGGGCTACACCGCGGCCACGCCTCAGCCGCATGACGGCGAGATCGTCCGCGATGCTGCGGGTGATCCGGTGGGCACCATGCGCGAGTGGGGAGCGTGGCGCCCCTTCTATGACCTGATGCCGAAGATGACTCGCGATGAGGCGCTCTCGGCACTGACCCTCGCGTCCGAGGGATTCGTAGCCGCCGGTCTCGTATGGGTGCAAGATGCCTGGATCGAAGCGCATGACGTTGACTCGTGGCTCGCGGCGGCGGAGCAGGGAATCCTCGACTTCCGTGCCGATCTGGGCCTGTGGTGTGACGCGAACACGTGGCGCGATCAGCTCGATCACTTCACGTCCACGCGCGAGAGCGTCGCTCAGGCAGCACCAGGTCGACTGTCGGCCACGACGGTCAAGTTCTTCGCTGATGGCGTCATCGAGTCCGGAACGGGTGCTCTGCTCGAGCCGTACTGCGACTGCCCGCATTCCAAGGGAATGCCGAACTGGGAGCCAGAGGAGCTCAAGCTCGCGGTCGCGGCCGTCGATGCCCTCGGCTTCAGCCCGCACATCCATGCCATCGGTGATGCAGCAGTGCGCATGGCCCTCGATGCCATCGAGCACGCCAACGCCGTCAATGGCGCGCGGGATCGTCGGGCGACCATCGCACACACGCAGCTAGTGAGCGATGACGACATCGAGCGATTTATGAAGCTTGGCGTCATCGCAAACTTCGAGCCGTACTGGGCGAAGTACGACTCGTGGCAGACCGAGCTGACTGCCCCGCGCCTGGGCCCGAAGCGCACTGATCGCCAGTACATGATCCGCACCATCCTCGCGACCGGTGCCCGCATCTCCTTCGGCAGCGACTGGCCGGTCACGACCTTCGCTCCACTGGCCGGCATTCAGGTGGCAGTCACTCGCCAGATGACCGAGGGTGATTTCCGTGATTCCTGGATGCCGGATGAGCGGCTGTCCGTAGAACAGGCTCTCGCGGCGTACACGTCCGGCGTGAGCTTTCAGGCAGGCGACGAGCGTGGCGGCGTACTTCGAGTCGGCGCTCGCTCAGATGTCGTGCTGCTCGGCCGTGATCCACGTGTGGTTGCTCCGCTGGAGATCGAGTCCATCGAGGTGCTGGGTACGTGGTGCGACGGCCTACGGGTACATGGCGCCTGAGAAATCCCTTGTGCCCTGGAGTGACAGCCCGCTGTCGCCGCTTAGCTGAGCGCCGAGCGAATGGCCCAGGCGAGCTCTGCCGGTGCATCGACCATCGCCGGGCCGTACCAGGTGAGCAGGCGACCGCTCACGAGTGCCGCATGGGCGGCAAAGGCCTCGGGGCCGTCGTCGACGGAGAACAGGTATGGCTCATCGGGCAGGATCACCAACTCGGTATCGGGCACTTGAGTGAGTTCGAGTTTGGGGTAGCGGTCCGGGTGCAATCCCAGTGCGTTGAAGATGCCGAGCCTGCCGAGCAATTCACCCGCATAGGTGTCGGAGCCGACGAACATCCAGGGCTTTCGCCAGATCGGGATCAGAGCGGTGACGGGATAGTCGAATACCGGCTCGGGATTCGCCCAGTTCGCGCGTGCCTGCTCGAGCCAGGGCACCTGGGCGTGACCTAGCGCCTCGAAGAGTCGAGTCATCGAGGCGATTGCCTGATCGACATTGCGGATCTCGGTCACCCAGACGGCAAGGCCGGCATCGCGCAGTTCCGCAATGTGCTCGACCTTGTTCTCCTCCTCGTTCGCGATGACGAGATCCGGTGCCATGGCGATGATCGCGGCCACGTCAGGATTCTTCGTGCCGCGAATGCGCGGCACATCAAGACCCTCGGGGTGCGTGCACCAGTCAGTGGCGGCGATGATCGTGCCGGGCATCGTGGCCTCGACCGCTTCGGTCAGGGATGGCACCAGGCTGACGATGCGGGTGACCTGCTCAGGAAGGGAGACCTTCGAGCCCTGATCGTCGCGAAGCTCGCGCATACCGCTCATGCGTGGTTTCCGGCGGCAAGGGATGTGAGTGCAGACACGAAGGTCTCGATGTCCGTGGTCGTGGTGTCCCAGGAGCACATCCAGCGCACCTCATTTGTGCTCTCATTCCACACATAGAACGGTATGACCTCCTGCAGCGCAGGGGTGATGGCGGCGGGAATGATCGCGAAGACGGCATTAGCCTCCACGGCCTGCGTGACCGAGACTCCGGGAATGCCCGTGACTTGGGTGGCGAGGTACTGCGCCATCGCATTGGAGTGCTCGGCATTTGCGCGCCAGAGATCATCATCAAGGAGCGCGATGAACTGGGCCGAGACGAAGCGCATCTTGCTGGCTAGTTGCATGTACTGCTTGCGGATGTAGCCGAGGGTCTCGCTCGACTTGAGCGCGGGGTTGAGCACGACCACGGCCTCTGCACCCATCGCACCGTTCTTGGTGGCACCGAAGGAGAGTGCATCGATGCCGACATCGGTCGTCATCTCCTTGAATGTGCATCCCAGGCCTGCGGCGGCATTCGCGATACGCGCGCCATCGAGGTAGACGTACATGTCGAGCTCGTGTGCGGTCGCAGTGATCGCACGCAGTTCATCGAGGGAGTAACGCGTGCCGTATTCGGTCGACTGCGTAATGAGCACGACTCGTGGCTGTGCGTGGTGGAAGTCGCCGATGCCCCAGTGCTGGGCACGGATGAGATCAGGGGTGATCTTTGCATCGGCACTCGGCACCGCGATGATCTTCGAGCCGAGGAGTTTCTCCGGTGCGCCTGCCTCGTCGACATTCACGTGGGCCGTGGTGGCGCAGATGACGCTCTCCCAGGTATGCAGCATCGACTGCATGCCGACGACGTTGGCGCCGGTGCCATTGAAGACCGGGAAGACCTCGGCCTGTCCGCCGAATTCAGTGCGGATCAGCTCGAGTGCCCGCGATGTCCAGGGGTCGGAGCCGTAGGAAATGGCGTGATCGGCATTGGCCGCGTTGATCGCCTCGAGCACGCGCGGGTGCACTCCGGAATGGTTGTCACTGGCCAGGGAGCGCATGCCCTCCACGTTACCAACTCGCCATTAGGCTCAATTCATGTTCGCCGTCTACGCCGCCGCCGTCGACCCCGCTGACCCGCTGTCCTGCCTGGGAGTGGGGGAGTTGCCGCAGCCGAGTACCCCCGAGGAGTGGGTGAACGTGCGGGTGCGAGCCGTGAGCCTGAACCACCATGATCTCTGGGCCCTGAAGGGCGTGGCTCTGAAGGCTGATCAGGTGCCGATGATCCTCGGCTCTGACGCGGCCGGTGTGACCGACGATGGCCGGGAAGTGATCGTCCATGCCGTGCTCGGTGATGCCGGTGCCCATGGCCGCGATGAAACACTGGATCCTCGTCGATCGCTGCTGAGCGAGATCTACCCGGGAACGATCGCCGAGGTCGTGCGCGTGCCCGCGCACAACCTGGTCGACAAGCCGGCCCAGTTGTCCTGGGAGGAAGCCGCGTGCCTGCCGACCGCGTGGCTGACGGCCTATCGCATGCTGGCCTCGAAGTCCGGGCTCCGGCCAGGTGACACCGTGCTGGTGCAGGGTGCGGCAGGGGGAGTCTCGACCGCATTGATCATGTTGGCCAAGGCCCTGGGGTTCACGGTGTGGGCTACTTCGCGTGATGAGGCCAAGCGCGAGTGGGCGACGTCGATTGGTGCTGATGAGGTGTTCGAGACCGGCACTCGCCTGCCACGCTCCGTTGATGCGGTGATGGAGACCGTGGGTGAGGCGACCTGGGATCACTCGTTGAAGTCACTGCGCCCGGGCGGTCGCATCGTGATCTCGGGCGCCACGTCGGGTCAGATGCCGCCTGCGCAGCTCAACCGGGTGTTCTTCCTCCAACTGGAGATCGTCGGATCGACGATGGGGAGCATCGGTGAGCTGCGAGAACTCATCGACTTGCTCGTGCGCACCGGCGTGCGTCCGATCATCGATCGCGTGCTGCCGATGGAGAGAGCCGCTGAGGCTTTCGCCGTCATGAATGACGGCGCAGTGCACGGCAAGCTCGTGCTCACTCGCGACTAGTGCAGGCGTTCGTCAGTCGTCGTCATCGTCATCGAGGCGGGCGATCCAGCTCGCGAGTCTCTCGATGGGAGTCTCGAACTCCGGATTCAGGTCGACGAACTCGCGAAGCCGCTCCGCCAGCCAGTCGAGACTGACCTCTTCCTCACCCCTGCGCTTCTGGAGCTCCTCGATGCCACGGTCAGTGAAATACATGGCTACGCGAACGCCGCTTCCACGATGGCCTTCTGCTCGGCATCGTGACGGTGATGGGCACCTACAGCGGGTGACGAAGACGCAGGGCGCGCCACTGCAGTGACCGGGCGCTCGATGAGCTGCGGCAGGTGCATCGCCATGAAGCTCCATGCACCCTGGTTCATCGGTTCCTCCTGCACCCACATGACCTCGGCATCGGGGTAGCCCGCGATGGTCGGCGGGAGCGAACGAGCCGGCAGTGGGTAGAGACGCTCGATGCGCACGATCGCGACATCGGTGATGTTGTTCGCCTCGCGATGGGCGAGCAGGTCGTAGTAGACCTTGCCCGCGCACAGCAGCACCTTGCGCATGCCGCCGCTCGGGTACTGGGTATCGGGCAACATTGGGTGGAAGTAGCCGCTAGTGAAGTCGGCCTTCTGCGACACCGCGTGCTTCGCACGGAGCAGAGACTTCGGGGTGAACACCACGAGTGGACGCTGCACGTGCGCATTCGCCTGCAGGCGAAGCAGGTGGAAGTACGACGCCGGGTTCGATGGCATCGCCACGATCATGTTGTCTTGCGCGCACAACTGCAGGAAGCGCTCGACTCGTGCTGATGAGTGATCGGGGCCCTGACCCTCGAAGCCATGCGGAAGCAGCAGGGTGAGACCCGACTTCTGGCCCCACTTCTGCTCACCCGAGGAGATGAACTCGTCGATGATGGTCTGCGCGCCGTCGGCGAAGTCGCCGAATTGAGCTTCCCACAGCACGAGCGCATCGGGGCGTGCCACCGAGTAGCCGTACTCGAAGCCCATTGCCGCGAACTCGCTCAGCAGGGAGTCGTAGACGTAGAGCTTCGCGCCGTTGCGGTAGCACTGCTTGAGCGGCTTGTACTGCCAGCCGGTTTCCTTGTCGACGATGACCACATGGCGATGTCCGAAGGTTCCTCGGCGCACATCTTGGCCTGCGAGGCGAATTGTGCGGCCTTCCATCAACAGTGAGCCGAAGGCCAGCGCCTCAGCCATGCCCCAGTCGATGGTGTCATCAGCCACCATCTGCGCGCGCTTGTGCAGCTGTGGTGCGAGGCGGGGATGAATGGTGAAGTCGGCAGGCATCTCGATCTGTGAGGTGATGACGGTGTCGATCTGCTCGTGAGTGATTGCAGTCTCGATCTCGGCGGCGAGACCCTGCGGGGCGAGTGTGTGCTGGCCGGTGCTGATGATGTCGGCCGAGGAGATGCTGAACTCCTCGTGGTCATCCTCCGACTTGGTCTCCTGGAAGATGCGCTCCAGTTGCTCCTGGAAGTGCTTCAAGGCCACCTCGGCCTCGTCGAGGGAGATATCTCCGCGACCGATGAGTGCCTCGGTGTAGCTCTTACGTACTGAGCGCTTCTGATCGATGATCGCGTACATCAGCGGCTGGGTCAGCGAGGGATCATCGGCCTCGTTGTGGCCGCGCTTGCGGTAGCAGACCAGGTCGATTACGACGTCCTTGTGGAATTCCTGGCGGTAGGCGAAGGCAAGTTCGGCCACGCGCACGACTGCCTCGGGGTCGTCGCCATTCACGTGGAAGATCGGTGCCTGGATCATGCGCGCAACATCGGTGGAGTAGTACGAGGATCGGCTGTACTTCGGCGACGTGGTGAACCCGACCTGGTTGTTCACGACGATGTGAATCGTGCCGCCCGTGCGATACCCCTGAATCTGCGACATCTGCAGGGTCTCGGCGACCACGCCCTGGCCCGCGAATGCCGCGTCGCCGTGCATGAGCACCGGGAGGATGTCGAATACTCGCTCGCGGGGGAGTTGATCCTGCTTCGCGCGGACGATGCCTTCGAGTACCGGGTTCACGGCTTCGAGGTGAGAGGGGTTGGCCGCCAGGTACACGGCAGTCTGCGCGCCGTCGTCGGCGACGAAGGTGCCCTCGGTGCCGAGGTGGTACTTCACGTCGCCGGAGCCCTGCACGGACTCCTCGCCATAGTGGCCCTCGAACTCGCGGAAGATCTGCGCGTACGACTTGCCGGCGATGTTGGCCAGCACATTAAGGCGGCCGCGATGCGGCATGCCTATGGCGACCTCGAGGATCTCGTGGTGCGCGGCCTCGATCAGGAGTGCATCGAGCAGAGGAATGAGCGACTCGCCGCCTTCGAGGGAGAAGCGCTTCTGGCCGACGTACTTGGTCTGCAGGAATGACTCGAGAGCCTCGCCCTCGTTGAGCTTGTGCAGGATGCGCAACTGCTCGGTGGCATCGGGCTTGGAGTGCGGCTGCTCGACCTGCTTCTGGATCCAGGCGCGCTGCTTGGGGTCCTCGATGTGCATGTACTCGATGCCGACGGTGCGGGTGTAGGAGTCACGCAGCACGCCGAGGATCTCGCGCAGCTTCATGAGTGGCTTACCGCCGAAGCCGCCGGTGGCGAACTCGCGATCGAGATCCCACAGGGTGAGCTTGTGCGTGAGCACGTCGAGATCGGGATGGGTGCGTTGGCGATACTCGAGCGGGTCGGTGTCGGCCATCAGGTGACCGCGTACGCGGTAGGCGTCGATGATCTCCTGTACGCGCACGGTCTTGTCGAGATCGGTCTCGTGGCTTGCGGAGATGTCCTGGGCCCAACGAATGGGCTCGTAGGGCACGCGGAGTGAGCGGTAAATGTCGCCGTAGAAGTCGTCGCCGCCGAGCAGCAGTTCGTGGATGCGCTTGAGGAATTCACCGGACTGAGCGCCCTGGATGATGCGGTGGTCGTAGGTCGAGGTGAGGGTCATGATCTTCGAGACCGCGTTGCGGGCGATCGACTCGGGCGAGGCCCCCTGCCACTCGGCGGGGTATTCCATGGCGCCGACGCCGATGATGCAGCCCTGGCCGGGCATCAATCGCGGCACGGAGTGCACGGTGCCGATGCCACCGGGGTTGGTGAGCGAGATCGTCGTGCCGGCGAAGTCGTCTGCCGTCAGTGAGCCGGCGCGCGCCTTGCGCACGACCTCCTCGTAGGCCGCCCAGAACTGGGCGAAATCCATGGCCTGCGCACCCTTGATCGCAGGCACGAGAAGCTGGCGCGTGCCATCGGGCTTTGCGATGTCGATTGCGAGGCCGAGATTGACATCGGCGTGCTCGACCATGACCGGCTTTCCGTCGATCTCGGCGAAGCTGCGATTCATCGCGGGGATCTCGGAGGTGGCACGCACGATCGCGTAGCCGATCAGGTGGGTGAACGACACCTTGCCGCCGCGGCCGCGCGCAAGATGGTTGTTGATCACGGTGCGCGTATCGATCATCAGCTTGGCCGGGATCGAGCGCACGCTCGTCGCGGTGGGAACCGTGAGGCTGGCTTCCATGTTTGCGACAACGCGAGCTGCTGCGCCCTTGAGCGGGATATTGATGTCGTCGGCCTTGGGCGCATGGGTTGCTGCGGGCTTCGCGGCGTGAGGTGCAGCGGCGGGCGCGGGTGCTGCAACGGCAGCCGCAGGCGCGGTCGGGGGTGCTGGCTGCTCGGCCACCGTCTGCGCGGCCTTGGTGGCATGCGGTGACTGATCAGCGGGGGTGTAGCCCTCGAAGAACTCCCACCAGGCAGGGTCGACGCTGCTCTTATCGGTCAGGAACTGCTGGTAGATCTCGTCTACCAGCCATTCATTCGGTCCGAATCCGGCGGCAGCAGCAGGCTCATTCGACACGCCCTAAGCCTATGCCAGCGCACTCGCCGAGTTGTGGTCGCCATCGGAGCGCCGAATGGGTGATCAGGTTGCGTGATCTCGTTTATCCGCAAGGCTGTCCGCATGCCGAATTCCTCTGTCCCGGAGCCGCTCGCCGGCCGTGTGGCGCTCGTCACTGGTGGCTCGCGCGGGATCGGATTCGAGGCGGCCCGTGAGCTCGGGATGCTGGGTGCGACAGTCGTGGTGATCGGCATGGATCCAGGACGAGTGTCAGCGGCGGCACACTCACTGGTGGCCCAGGGGATCGATGCCGTGGGAGAGAGCGCGGACGTCGCTGACGCATCGTCAATGGATGACCTGGCCGCCCGTCTCGGGTCGCTGGCCTCTCCCGACATCCTGGTGATCTCGGCCGGGGTGATGAGCGACAAGGCCTCGAAGACCCTGCGCACGTCAGCCGAGGAGTGGGATCGCGTTCTCGGGGTCAACCTCGATGGCGCTTTCCATGCCATGCGCCTGTTCGTCCCGGGCATGGCCGAGCGTCGCGATGGCCGGGTGATCACGGTCTCGGCCTGCTTGGGGCGTTTCAGCGGCCCCGGTACCTCAGGTGGCCTCGCCCCCTACCGCGTGAGCAAGGCCGCGCTCAATGCCATGACCAAGAACCTGGCTGCTGAGCTGATGCACGGCAAGCGCGGGGTTCTCGTCGATGCCATGTGCCCGAACCACTGCCGCACGGACATGGGCGGACCGCAGGCTCCGCGCTCTGCTGCCGAGGGTGCCGAGACGATCGTGTGGCTGGCCACGCGTGAATCAGTGAACCCGAACGGCATGGCCGTCGAGACCGGTCTTCTCTGGGAGGACCGTCAGGTCGTTCCCTGGTAACGGCGTTACGTGATGTCGCGCTTGAGGGTCGTGATGGACGCAATCACGCCGAGCACGACCGCGTAGCCAATGAGCAGCAATCCGCCGGCCCAGGCCGTCAGAAGGCCGCTTGTGGCCTCGCCCTGCCGGTAGGTCATGTTCATCACGGCATCGAGAGCACCACCGGGTAGCCATGCGGTTGTCCAGTCGACGAAGGCACTGAGCAGTGGCTGAATGAGGAAGACGAAGACGAGCGCGATGATCAGCGCGGCTACCTGGTTGCGAATCAGTGATCCCACGGCCACGCCGAGAATGGCGTAGATCGCGAATCCGAGAATCACGCCGCCCAGCGTCTGCAGCGATTCGGACGGCACGATGGCGGCGTGCTCCTTGCCCGCAAGGGTGATCGTGGCGAGACCCAGGGAGACGGCAAAGTTGATGATGCCGAAGATCGCGCCAATGACGGCGTAGGTCACGGCCTTGGCGACCATCACGGGCGCACGTCTCGGGGAGGCAAGGAAGGTCGCCGTGATGGTCATGTGACGGTACTCGCCGGTCATGCCGATAATGCCGATGATGAGCACGAAGACCGAGGCATTAGCGCAGGACGCCACGATGCTGTTCACGTAGGCGGGAATCTGGAGAAGCTGTCCGCTGTTGACCATGCGTGCGCTGGTGGGCACCAGGTAGACCATCAGCAACACATTGAGAGCCGTGAAGGCGACAGAGAATGCCAGTAACCACAGGGCGAGCTTGGTGGTGAGCACCTTGCGGAACTCTGCTCTTAGAGCGTTCATGCCGCACCTCCCTCACTCGAGGTGAGCTCAAGGAAGACGGCCTCCAGGTCGTGCTCCTGCGCATGCAGCTCGTGGAGCATGACGTTCTGCGCGAAGGCGAGGGCGCCGATCTCGGCTGCACTCATGCCGGTGACCAGGAGAGCACCCGTGGTGTCGGTCGTGACCGTGACCGAGGCCTGCTGCCCGATCGACTCCGCGAGGCGAATCGAATCAGGACTGCGCACGATGACCGTCGCATTCATCCCTGAGCTCAGGGAGCTGAGCGAGCCGTAGCTGACGAGCTCGCCCTTGCGAATGATGACGACGTCATCGACCGTGAGCTGCACCTCGGAGAGCACGTGGCTCGAGACGAGCACAGTGCGCCCTTCGGCTGCGAGTGAGCGAAGGAAGTTGCGCAGCCATGCAATGCCCTCGGGATCGAGGCCATTGGCCGGCTCGTCGAGAATCAGCACGGAGGGATCGCCGAGAAGTGCAGTGGCGAGTGAAAGTCGCTGGCGCATGCCGAGTGAGTATCCGCCGACCTTGCGATTGCCGGCCTCGGCGAGCCCGACAAGCTCGAGCACCTCAGTGACGCGCGCGCGGGCGATACCTGCGGAGGCAGCCACGACGCTCAGATGCCCGCGCGCCGTGCGGCCCGGATGGAAGCCGCTGGCCTCGAGGGCGGCGCCCACGGTGTGGAGCGGATCATGCAGTTCTCGATAGGGATGACCACCGACGAGGGTGTCGCCCGATGTGGGGCTCACCAGGCCGAGCAGGCAGCGCAGGGTGGTGGTCTTGCCCGAGCCATTGGGGCCGAGGAAGCCGGTGACTCGGCCTGGCTCGACGCGGAAGGAGAGATCGGAGACGGCCCGCACTCCCTCGCCACGCCCGAACACCTTGGTCAGTGATCGAACTTCGAGCGCTACTGAATTCCCCGTCATAAGAGGAGATTACCCCGCTAGATTCCCGATATGACGACATCACTCATCCCGGGCATTGACCAGTCAACTGTGACCCCTGTTCCTGTGACGGGCACCTGGACCACCGGTTCGGGAACTTCCCTTGAGGTGCGCTCACCCTTTGATGACGCACTTCTGGGCTCCGTTCCTGCACTCAGCCCGGCTGAGGTTGACGCCGCAGTTGAGTACGCACATCGTGCGCTCGATAATTCACCCCTGCCCCAGTGGCAGCGTGCGGAGATCCTCGATCGCGCAGCGGTGCTTCTCGCAGCACGTCGCGAGGAGTTCGGTATCGCGATCGCACGTGAGTCCGCCAAGCCGATCAAGACTGCACGCGTCGAGGTAGATCGCGCGGTCAGCACGCTTCAGTTCTCCGCCGCAGTCGCTCGCACCTTGGCTGGCGAGGTCGTTCCCATGGAGGCCTCACCCGTGGGTGTCGGCAAAATCGGCTTCATCATGCGTGTTCCGGTGGGAGTGGTGGGCGCCATCGCACCGTTCAACTTCCCGCTCAATCTCGTCGTGCACAAGGTGGGCCCGGCCATTGCCGCAGGATGCCCGGTCGTTCTCAAGCCCGCCTCGCAGACACCGTTCTCCTCGATCCTGCTGGCCCGACTTCTCGAAGAGGCCGGTCTGCCCGATGGTTACCTCCAGGTCGTCACAGGTGGCGGAGGCACGGTAGGCAATGCACTCGTCGACAACCCGCGCATCGCACTCATCACCTTCACCGGTTCCCCTGACGTGGGCTGGGGTATCCGTGCGCGTGCACCGCGCAAGCGCGTCGGCCTTGAGCTCGGGAACAACGCTCCTGTCGTGATTGAGGCTGACGGCGACTGGAAGAGCGCGGCGGCGAAGATCAAGATCGCCGGCTTCTCGCATGCAGGACAGTCGTGTATCTCCACGCAGCGGATCCTCGTGCACCGGTCCATCGCCGACGCATTTGTCGAGGAGCTCGTGGAGGGCGTGCGTACCCTGGTAGTCGGTGACCCGATGGACGACACGACCGATGTCTCGGCGCTCATCTCAATGTCGGAGCGCGATCGAGTCACGGGCTGGATCGCCGAGGCCGTGGCTGATGGCGGCTCTGTCGCGTGCGGCGGTGAGCTCGATGCGAACGGCGTGCTGATGCCCACGGTGATCGTCGGCGCAAATCCGTCGATGAGCGTGTGTGCCAAGGAAGTGTTCGGCCCGGTCGTGGCTGTGCAGGTCTATGACGATTTCGACGATGCGCTGCGCATCGCGAACGACACTGACTTCGGCCTGCAGGCCGCAGTGTTCACCGCTGACATCGCCAAGGGGCTCAAGGCAGCCCGCGTCCTCGACTTTGGCGGCGTGCTCATCAACGAGGTGCCGACGTGGCGCACCGATCAGATGCCCTACGGCGGCTTGCGGGACTCGGGCAATACCAAGGAAGGCCCGGCCTACTCAGTGCGCGAGATGACCGAGGAAAGACTGATCATTCTTCATGGCTAATCGGTCTCAGGGCTAGTCGTCGACGCCGATCAGCTGCTCGATCTTCGACAGCAGTTGCGGCACCCGCTCGGCCGGGATCATGCCCTGGAGCGCAAGCGTGGCCAGGCCGTGCAGTGTTGCGACAAAGACATCCTCTGAGTCATCGCGCACGTCGGCATTCATGCCGCCGGTGCTGACGAGGTCGTTGAGTAGCTCGGAGAGCACCGGTACCGAACCATCGTCGGTGGTCGGAACTCCTGGGTGCTCGAGGCAGTACGGGCTGAAGGCGACTCGGAATAACTGCGGATGAGAGAGCGCGAAGGACACATAAGCCTGACCTGCGGCGCGGAAGCGAAGACGTGCCGCCTCGCGGGTGTCTCCCGCAATCGCGGCGACCTCGGCCCCGACTGACTCGACCAGCATGTGCAGGCCGGTGGCTGCGACCTCGCCGAGCAGGGCGTCCTTGTCGGCAAAGTGGTGATACGCCGCACTCGGGCTGACGCCCACCTCAGCGGCTACGGCGCGAAGGGACACGTGCTCGGCGCCGACCTGCTCAACTCGGGCTACCGCTGCACACACGAGGGCGGAGCGGAGATCTCCGTGGTGGTAGCTGCGGCCTGCGTGCTCGGGGGCCTCGGTCGCGGTGCTCACGGCACAAGTGTGCCACGGAACTTGATGTTGTTCAGATTGACGGCGACCTGGCTAGAATTCGATGAGTGCCTGCTGGCAGGAAGTCTGTCGGCGCACGGTCCTGCGTGAGGTTCCGCAGGCTCATGAAAGGCCCGCGGATGACCGCCGACGCAGGACGCATGCACCAGTTCAACCCCGAGATGACTGATCTCATCCTCGAATTCGTGAGGGATCGACTCTCCCTGGAGGAAACGCCCGTCGATGGGCTGGGAGTCCGCTCCGAGCTCCATGCCGCCCTCGACGACCTGATGACCGACCAGGGCCGGCCGGCGGAGGAAGTACTCGGCCTCTACGTCGATCACATCGCCGACACGATCCTCTCGGCTGACAGCCCCCGCTTCTGGGCCTTCATTCCCGCGGCCCCGACCAAGGCCGCCCTGCTCTTCGACATGGTGGTCTCGGCGGCCTCCCTGCAGGGATGCTCCTGGCTGGAGGCGGCCGGTGCCGTGGCCGCGGAGAACCAGGCGCTGCGCGTGATGATGGACGCAGCCGGCCTTCCGCAGACCGCCGGTGGAGTCTTCGTCTCCGGTGGCTCGGCGGGCAATCTCTCAGCGCTCGTGGTTGCACGCGACACTGCCCGACGCACGCGGGCCGCAGCGGGCATTCCCGATGGGCGCCTGCGAGTGCTGGTGAGCGATCAGGCTCACTCCTCGATCAAGAATGCGCTCAACATTGTCGCGATGGATGCCGTCGTCATCCCAACCTCGACAGGCCGGCTCGACGCGCAGGCGCTGGCCTCGGTCACCGACGACCAGCTGGACGACGTGGTGGCGATCGTCGCCACTGCAGGCACGACGAATGCCGGGATCATCGATGATCTCGAAGCAGTCTCGGCATTCGCGCGCAGCCGTGGCATCTGGATGCATGTCGATGCTGCATACGGGGGTGCAGGTCTTCTCGCCTCGAGCGTCCGCCATCTCTATGCCGGAATCGAGGATGCCGATTCGGTCGTCATGGATCCGCATAAGTGGTGGTTCGCGCCCTTTGACTGTGCGGCGCTGATGTATCGCGAGCCACGTCTTGCACGGGCGGTGCATACGCAGGATGCCTCGTATCTCGATGTCATTCACGAGCATGACGATGACTTCAATCCCAGTGACCTGGCTTACCACCTGACTCGCCGCGCACGTGGGCTTGCGCTCTGGTTCTCCCTTGCCGTGAACGGTCTCGACGCATATCGCGAGGCAGTCGAGCACTCGATCTCCATGGCGCATTTCGCGGCGGATGTCATCAACGAGAGCGATCACCTCGAGCTGGTGCGCGAGCCTGGCCTCTCGGTCGTGCTCTTCCGCCGTCCAGGCTGGGGAGTCACCGAGTACAACGCCTGGGCGCAGCGCCTGCTCAGTGAGCAGGTCGCTTTCGTGGCGCACAGTTCCTGGCGCGGCGAGCCCGTGGGGCGACTCGTGTTCCTGCATCCGAATACCACCGAGGCGATGGTCCGAGAGGTGCTTGAGACCCTCCGCTAGGTTCACCCCATGCTCGAGGTCATCCCGCTCGGAATCGCCGCGGCCATCACGCCCGCGCTGATCGCCCTGCAGGTACTTGTGGTCTCGGGGCCGCGTTGGGGCAAGAGAGCCGCTGCTGTCTTCGCTGCCAATCTCCTGGCCTTCGCCATCGTTGCCGCCCTGCTGCTGTTCGGCCTAGCGCAGCTACCCGACGTCGGCACAGGCGTACACAGTGAGTGGAGCACGGTGATCCGCCTCGTGGGCGCGGTGATCCTCGCTCTCACGGCCCTCTTCTTCCTGCTGCCGCATCCCGAGATGCTGAAGAAATCGCAGAGCGTCTTCACCAATGTCGAGAATAAGGCTCATCCGTGGGAGTTCGCGGTCATGGCCTTCTACTTCAGCATTACCGACCTATCGTCATTCGCGATAATGGCGCCTGCACTTCACGACATCACTGTTTCGAGGGCTGCACTGATCTGGCAGGGGCTGTTCCTGCTGATCTTCTTCGTGCTGGCATTGCTCGCCACATGGGCTCCGCCCGTGCTCCGAGTGGTGCTCGGTTCACGGGCGGAGAGAGTGCTGAATGCGATCTATTCGTTTGTCATCAATAGGCAGTTTCAGATCCTGGCCACGATGTGCGCGGTCTTTGCGATCTATCTGCTGGTGACCGGGCTGCGTCACAGGTAGGCGCAAAGCTTCTAGTCGGTGAGCTTGGCTTTCTTAAGTGCCTGCCAGGTCAGGGGCAGCAGGCCCGCTGCCGCGATGATCTTGACGATGTCGCCGGCAATGAAATCCTTCACGCCGTAAGCCCACGCCGAATCGGCACCGAACCACGGGACGTTCAGGCTGTACTTGAGCCAGGTGAAGCCAATCGCGTAGATGACGATGTTGCCGACGATCATCAGGCCGACGGCCTTGAAGAAGT
>JAHEIZ010000002.1 GCA_024639145.1 Actinomycetes bacterium
CTACCAGCCACTCGGCAGACCACCCGGACCACCCAAAGGAAGCCCCCAACGCGGCGGCAGAAAACCCCAGACATAAACGAAGTCCCGGGACATCTATTAACGATGTCCCGGGACTTCACACGTGGTGCCCCCGGCAGGATTCGAACCTGCGACCTTCGGTACCGGAAACCGGCGCTCTATCCCCTGAGCTACGGAGGCGTCAGGAGCGCACAGGCTATCAGCGCGAGGCGAGTGGGCTCACCGCCGTGCCATTGGCGATGATGGTGCGGTGAGCCTGAAGCCGAGTGTCGCGTACGCGCGCGAGATCTCCTCGCGCATGGGACGGCACCGTGCGTCCCTCTCGGCGGGCGGCCTCGCGTACTTCGTCGTCCTTGCCATCGCGCCGGCAGCCGTGGTGGTGGGCTCCCTCGCCGGACTCCTGCTCACGCCTGCCGAGATTCGCGATGCCTTCGCACAGCTTCAGGATGCCTCCCCGACGCTAGCGGCGAATGCGGCCGGCTTGACCGATGCACTGATCTCGGTGGTGGAGAACGCCTCGACCACGGCTTTCACGATTACCACCATCGTCAGCGTGCTCGTTGCGGTCTATGCATCCTCGAAGGTCGTCTACGGCATCCGACTTGCTCAGGACACCAGTTATGGGGTGGTGAGCACTGATCGCACTTTGATCGTGAGGGCGATCTCGGCGGTCATCACCCTCGTGGCCCTCATCGTGGTGGTGGCGCTGATCGTGGCCCTGACCTTCGTTCCTCGGATCCTCGATGCCTTCGGCCTGCACGACGTGCGCATCATGACGGGGGTGTCGGCGCTCGATTGGGTGGTACTCGTGCTTGCCGCCTGGCTTCTCGTACGCCTGGCCATGGGTCATCTCACGGGGGCGAGGCAGCGCATTCCTGTCGGTGCCCTCGGCCCGATGGCGGCCACGACTGTGATTGCCGGCGCCACCGTCGGAGTTGGCGTCTATGCCCACTTCTCATCGACGCTGAGCGCAGCGATTCTGGTCTTCGGCTCGCCGGTGATCGTGTTGTTGTGGCTCTACCTGTGCTTCCTCGGCTTGCTGCTCGGCTCCGAGATGGAAGCTGTCAGGCGCGCCGGCGGCGGTTCGCGCGTCTAGGTTTGGTCCTCACCCTTCACTCTCGTCTCCACCCGTCACGGGCGTCATCAGGAGTCACATTCGAGGAGTGTCAATCATGGAATTCCTTTCGTGGTGCGCGTTTGACGAGGCCACGGCGGGGAATGCCGCTCCTGCCGATGATCGGGGGATCTGTCGGCCACCTGAAAGGCCCCGCCGAGTGGACGGGGCCTTTCGCTGTGCCCAGAGGGGAACGAGTACTCCTAGGCGTGGTTCGGCAGTGCGGCGCCGATCGTTACGCTCACCCCGTGACTCCTGAGGAACTTGCCGTCGTTGTCCGCGGTGCGCTGGCCGAGCTCGCTGCCCGCGATGATCTCGCCATTGCGGTACCCGATGAGGTGCACATCGAGCGTCCTCGCAACCGCGATCACGGCGACTACGCCACGAATGTGGCGCTCACGCTGGCCAAGCAGGCAGGAGTCCCGCCGCGCGATCTCGCCACGGCCTTGGCCGCGGCACTTACGGCGTGCGCCGGCATCGAGTCAGCCGAGATCGCCGGCCCCGGCTTCGTCAACATTCGCCTCGACAGTGCAGCCCAGGGCGAGCTAGCCCGCGGCATCGTCACCGCTGGAGCGGCCTACGGCACGGGAACCGCGCTATCGGGTCGCACGGTGAATGTCGAGTTCATCTCGGCGAACCCGACCGGCCCCCTGCATCTCGGCCACACCCGCTGGGCGGCCGTCGGTGATGCGATCGCGCGCGTGCTCGCAGCCGCCGGAGCGAGCGTGTCCAAGGAGTTCTACATCAACGACCGTGGTGTCCAGATGGACAAATTCGGTGCCTCAGTGATGGCCGCAGCACACGGGCATCCGATTCCGGAGGACGGATATCACGGCGGCTACATCCTCGATCTCGCCGCCGAGATCACAGCTGCCGAGCCCGGAATCCTCGAACTGCCCGAGGACGAGCAGATGATCGCCTTCCGCGAAGCTGCCTATGGCCTGCAACTTCGTCAGCAGCAGTCGGTGCTCCGTATCTTCCACACTGAGTTCGATGTCTGGTACTCCGAGCGAAGCCTGCACGACTCCGGGGCCGTCGTGAGGGGCCTCGACAAACTGCGAGGCCAAGGTCACGTGTTCGAGCTTGACGGGGCCACGTGGCTGCGCACGACCGACTTCGGAGATGACAAGGACCGCGTGCTCATCAAGGCCGACGGCGAGTACACCTACTTCGCCTCCGACACCGCGTACTACGTCGACAAGCGAGATCGCGGATTCGACCTCTGCGTGTACCTGCTCGGCGCTGATCATCATGGCTACGTCAATCGGCTCCGCGCCGTCGCTGCCTGCGCGGGTGATGACATGGACGACAACGTCGAGGTGCTCATCGGCCAGCTCGTGAAGATCGTGCGTGGCGGCGAGGAGGTCAAGCTCTCCAAGCGTGCAGGCAACATCGTGACCCTCGAGGATCTCGTCGAGGAGGTCGGCGTCGACGCTGCGCGCTACTCACTGATCCGTTACCCCGCCGATTCCCCGCTCACTCTCGACCTCGAGGTCATCACGCAGCGCACGAGTGACAATCCTGTGTTCTACGTGCAGTACGCGCACGCTCGCGTGTGCTCGGTCCTACGCAATGCCGAGGAGCTCGGCATCGACTGGCGTGCCGCAGAGTTCGATCCGTCGGCGCTCTCGCACGTGCGTGAGGGCGAGCTCCTCGGAGCTCTCGGCGAGTTCCCGCGCATCGTGGCGGGGGCAGCCGAGCTTCGTGAGCCTCACCGCGTTGCTCGCTATCTTGAGGACACGGCCACGGCTTACCACCGGTTCTACGACGCGTGTCGGGTGCTTCCTCGCGGCGACGAGCAACTCGAACCCGAGCACATTGCTCGACTCTGGTTGTGCGCGGCCACCCGACAGGTCATCTTCAACGGTCTCACCATGCTTGGCGTCTCCGCGCCCGAGCGCATGTAATCGTCGATGCCCTAGCCTTTCGCCGTGGAATCCAACGTCTGGCCGATGAATGCCTCGCGCGACGAGCGCGGAGCCCTGTCGATTGCCGGCATCGACTGCCGTGATCTCGTGGCTGAATTCGGATCGCCGCTCTACGTGCTCGATGAGGAGCAGGTGCGCTTGACTGCGCGCCGATACCGCGAGGCCTACGAGGCTGCAGGTGCCGGCATCGTCTACTACGCAGCGAAGGCGTTCCTGGCGACCGCCGTGGCCCGCTGGGTGCACGAGGAGGGTCTCGGGCTCGATGTGGCCTCGGCCGGTGAGCTCGAAGTAGCGGTGCGCGCAGGCGTGCCGGGCGAGCGCATCATCATGCACGGCAACAACAAGTCGATGGCCGATATCGAGCGTGCCATCGAGGTCGGCGTGGGGCGCATCGTCATCGACTCCTTCGAGGAGATCGTGCGCATTGCCGACGCGGCATCTCGCGCCGGCATCGTCCAGCCGGTGATGGTGCGCGTCACCCTCGGCGTCGAGGCACATACCCATGAATTCATCTCCACTGCGCACGAGGATCAGAAGTTCGGTCTGTCGGTGGCCAACGGCAATGCCCTCGAGGCAGTGCGCCGCATCATCAAGCTCCCGTCGTTGAATTTCCTGGGGCTCCATTCGCACATCGGCTCGCAGATTTTCGATGCGCGCGGCTTCGAGGTCGCTGCTGAGCGCCTCGTGTCGCTGGCCAAGCGGGTGTGGGAAGAGCTTGACGCGGAGGTCGGGCACCTTGATCTCGGAGGGGGCATGGGTATTGCCTATGTGCCGGATGATGATCCGCTCGACGTTCCGATCATGGCCGCACTGATCGGCGACATCGTGGCGAAGGAATGCGCGAATGCGGGTATCCCGTTACCGTCGCTGGCGTTCGAGCCGGGGCGTGCGATCGTCGGCCCGGCAGGCATCACTCTCTATGAAGTGGGCACGGTCAAGCAGGTCGAGCTCGACGAGGGGGGCAGTCGCTCCTACATCTCGGTCGACGGTGGGATGAGCGACAACATCCGCACCGCGCTGTATGACGCCGAGTACTCGGTTGCCCTGGCATCACGCGATTCAGTCGCACCCGAGCGACTATCGCGCGTCGTGGGCAAGCACTGCGAATCCGGCGACATTGTCGTGCGCGATGCGATGCTGCCGGCTGACATCGTGGCGAGTGACCTCCTCGCCGTAGCCGCAACCGGTGCCTACTGCAGGTCGATGGCCTCCAACTACAACCACCTGCCGAAGCCGGCGGTGGTGTCGGTGCGTGCGGGCAAGGCTTCTGTGGTGCTGCGCCGTGAGTCGATGGAGGATCTCCTGCGACTCGACCCGGGCGCCCACTGATCTCTCAGTCGGACACCCGGGTCGAAGAGTCGATCCGAAAGTGCGTGCTTACTCGCGCTCTGCGCCTGCCACGAGCTTCTCCGGCATCTCGTCATCGCTCTTGATCAGCTTCCACGCAATGACCGCGACAAGTGCGCCGACCAGCGGTGCCACGATGAAGAGCCAGACCTGGCCCATCGCGTCGCCACCGGCGAACAGCGCGGGGCCGAAGGAACGTGCCGGGTTGACCGAGGTGCCGTCGAGCGGGATGCCCACCAGGTGCACGACGGTGAGAGCCAAGCCGATGGCGATACCGGCGAATCCGGGGGCTGCGACGCGCTCAGTGACGAGCATGATCACTGCAACGAAAGCAGCGGTCAGGACAACCTCGAGCACGAAAGCGCCCGCGAGGTTGATAGATCCGTTGTCGTAGCTGTTGGTGCCGAGGCCGCCGGTCTGATCGGTGACGCCGAAGGACGACACGAAGAGCTTCAGGAGTGCGGCGCCGGCGATCGCGCCGAGGAACTGAACGATCCAGTAGCCGACGGCGTCCTTGAGCGGGAACTTGCGTCCGACCACCATGGCCAAGGTGACGGCCGGATTCACGTGGGCACCGGAGACAGGGCCGATCGCGTAGGCCACGGCGAGCAGCACCAGGCCGAAGGCCAGGGCCACGCCGACGATGCCATTGCCGGGGCCGTTCTTGTCGACGCCCAGTGCGCCGCCGATACCGAACACGGCGGCTCCGACGGCCAGGAAGACCAGGAGGAAGGTGCCGATGAACTCGCCGATGAGGCGCTTTCCGAGTGAACTGCTCATGTGTGGATCCCTTTCGTGGCGAGAGCCCGACGGCCCTGCAATGCCCCACACGCTAGGGGGAGCGCCCCTCATCCCAGCGGACCACACGCGGCTGTCCCCTGAACCAGGTACTCGAGTCCGCGAGGCTCGCGCCCGTGAATCGGCCTGACGCGCGAACGGTGCCAGTTTCGCCCTCCTGGGGATGACCTGGAAGGCTAGGCCTCGATGCACCCCGCATCCCGACGAAGGAGTGACATGTCCGCGGCCCCGATCACCATCGCCCTGCTGGGCGGCGGCACGGTGGGTGCCGAGGTCGCTCGACTCCTCGTACAGAATGCCGCCGATCTCGAGAAGCGGGTGGGCGCACCCATTCGGCTGACAGCCGTGGCCGTGCGTGATGCGACAAGGCTGCGTCCGGGCATCGATCCGGCCCTCATCACCGCTGACGCTGAGGCCGTGGCCGGATCCGGCGCTGACATCGTCGTCGAGCTCATGGGCGGCATCGAACCGGCTCGCACATTGATCCTCGCGGCCATGTCGGCCGGCTCGAGTGTCGTGACCGCGAACAAGGCCTTGCTGGCCGCCGATGGCGCGAGCCTGTACGCGACCGCCGCCGAGTACGGAGTCGACCTCTACTTCGAGGCATCCGTCGCCGGCGCGATTCCGCTTCTTCGTCCTCTGCGCGAATCCCTCGCCGGAGATCAGGTCACCCGAGTACTCGGCATCGTCAATGGCACCACCAATTTCATTCTCACCAAGATGGATGAGCAAGGTGCCGACTACGCCGAGGTACTAGCCGAAGCGCAGGCACTGGGCTATGCCGAGGCGGATCCCACGGCCGATGTCGAGGGTCATGACGCCGCGGCCAAGGCCGCAATTCTCGCGGAGCTCGCCTTCCACACGCGCGTCACCGTTGCCGATGTCGACTGCGAGGGCATCTCCCATGTCACCCTCGCCGATATCAAGGCTGCCCAGGACATGGGCTTTGTCATCAAGCTCCTCGCCGTGGCGGAACTGAAGTTCGACAGCGCCGGAGTGGCCCAGGGCGTCATCGTGCGCGTGCATCCGGCGATGGTCCCGCGCAGTCATCCGCTCGGCGGAGTGCGTGAGGCCTTCAATGCTGTCTTCGTCGAGGCAGTCTCAGCCGGCGAGATGATGTTCTACGGCCGTGGCGCCGGAGGCGCCCCGACGGCAAGTGCGGTGCTCGGTGATGTCGTGGCCGTCGCGCGCAACAAGGTTGCCGGTGGCCGTGGCCCGGGTGAGAGCGTCTACGCGAATCTTCCGACCCTGCCCATCGGCGACGCGCACACTCGGTACTACGTCAACCTTGAGGTCACCGATCGTCCGGGTGTCCTCGCCTCGATCGCCGCAGCATTTGCCGAGCACGGGGTCAGCATTCAAACAGTTCGCCAGGATGGGCATGGTGATGGCGCGCAGCTCATCGTGCGCACCCATCGGGCTACCGATGCGGCGCTGCGCGCCACGGTCGACGCCCTGCGTGAGCTTCCCACCATCAAGAGAGTCACCGGAGTAATGCGAGTCGAAGGCGAGGCGGGAGAGTAATGGCGCACCAGTGGCGTGGCCTGATCGAGGAGTACCGCGATCGGCTTCCTGTCTCCGCGGCAACCCCGGTCGTCACCCTTCGAGAGGGCGGCACCCCGCTCGTCTACGCATGCGTCATTAGCGAGTTGACCGGCTGCAATGTCTGGCTCAAGTACGACGGCGCGAACCCGACAGGCTCCTTCAAGGATCGCGGCATGACGATGGCGATCTCCAAGGCCGCCGAAGCCGGCTCGAAGGCCGTCATCTGCGCATCGACGGGCAATACGTCGGCCAGCGCTGCTGCCTATGCAGTGAAAGCCGGAATGAAGTGCGCCGTGCTCGTGCCCGAGGGCAAGATCGCCATGGGCAAGCTCGCCCAGGCCATCGTGCATGGCGCTACCTTGCTCCAGGTCAACGGAAACTTCGACGACTGCCTGACCGTTGCTCGTGAACTCGCCGACAACTATCCGGTGGCGCTGGTCAACAGCGTGAATCCCGTACGCATTGAGGGCCAGAAGACCGCGAGTTTCGAGATCATCGATCAACTCGGACTCGCTCCCGATATTCACTGCCTGCCCGTGGGCAATGCGGGCAACATCACGGCGTACTGGAAGGGCTACCGCGAGTACAAGTCCGATGGCATCAGTGATTCGCTCCCGCGCATGTGGGGCTTCCAGGCCGAGGGTGCTGCTCCGTTGGTCAACGGTGCACCGGTGCGCAATCCCGAGACCATCGCCACGGCAATCCGTATCGGCAATCCTGCGTCCTGGGATTACGCCATCGCCGCCCGCGACGAATCGGATGGCCTGATTGACTCGGTGACCGATGCGGAGATTCTCGAGGCGTACCGCCTGCTTGCGTCCAGTGAGGGCCTGTTCTGCGAACCGGCCAGCGCCGCGAGCGTGGCCGGACTGCTCAAGAAGCATCGCGCCGGTCAACTCGACTCGGGTCAGACCATCGTCTGCACCCTGACCGGCAATGGCCTCAAGGATCCGCAGTGGGCGCTCGAGGGAGCAGCGGAGCCGGTGGTCATCGACGTCAATGCTGCTGCAGCGGCCCGCGCACTGGGCCTGGAGGCCTGATGCCCGTCAGCGGTGACATCGCGTTCCGGCGCGATGCCGTCCGCGTGCTGGTGCCAGCCACCAGCGCGAATCTCGGCCCTGCCTTCGACTCGGCGGGCCTGGCCCTTGACCTTGTCGATGAGCTCGTCGCCATGGTGAGCGACGATCCCGGTGTTCTCGTCGAAGTAAGCGGCGAGGGCAGCGACGATCTTCCCCGGGATTCCTCGCATCTTGTCGTGCAGGCCATGGCGCTCGGCTTCTCGGCCCTCGGTTCGGCGCCCGACGGCTTCGTCCTGCGCTGCACGAATGTCATCCCGCATGGTCGCGGGCTGGGCTCATCGGCGGCAGCGATCATCGGCGGCCTGGTGCTCGCCCGCGCACTCGTTGTCGATGGGACGGATCGGCTCAGCGATGACGACCTACTCCAGCTCGCGCTGACCATGGAATCGCACCCCGACAACATTGCGGCGGCGCTATTGGGCTCGTTCACTATTGCCTGGACGTCTCCTGAAGGAATTGCCGATGCCGCGCGTATCGAGGTCGATCCCGATCTCCGCGCTGTCGTGGCGATTCCCGCCTTCGAGGTGCCGACGAAGGATGCGCGCCAGGCGTTGCCCGCTCAGGTGGCTTACTCGACGGCAAGCTTCAACATCGCGCGTTCCGCGCTGCTGGTGCATGCCATGGCCACCGACCCTTCACTCCTGCTCGAGGCCACTGCCGACCGCATGCATCAGGAGCAACGCCGCGGCATGTACGCCCCGTCGATGGAGCTCGTGGACACCCTTCGAGCCCGCGGAGTCGCGGCCGCGATCTCGGGTGCAGGCCCCACGGTCATCGCGTTCGTCACCGCTGCCGAGGTCGATGCCGTGCTGGGAATGATCGAAGGGGAGTGGCGGTCATTCGCCTTGCCTATCCGCTCGAGCGGAGCCCAGGTCACCGACTCCTGAGGCAAAAGTGACCCCAGTGCCTCCCACTGGCCGGGTCTATGGTTTATGCTCAAAGAGCTCCAGATCTCTACGGCCACTCGCCGACTTCCCTCAAGCGAAGCGCTCAACCGGATTCTTCCGTGGCCGCTGGATGCGTACTTATCCTCAATTAAAGGAAACTTCGTGACCGAAACATCCGCGTCCTCCGCTGGCAAGGCCAAGCGGGGCGGCGACAACGTGTCGTCAATGCTCCTCCCCGAGTTGAAGCAGCTGGCCGGCAGCCTGGGCATCCCCGGCGCCAGCGCGATGCGCAAGGGCGACCTCGTCGCCGCCATCAATGACAAGAAGGGTGCCGGCCGCACTCCCAAGCGCGAGCAGGCACCTGCCGACAAGGCTGCTGCCGCAGGCAGCGCTGACGCCTCGGCCTCCGGCAAGGAAGGCGCTGGCAAGTCGCGCACCGAGCGGGCCCCCCGCTCCGAGGAGCGTGGCGAGCGCAACAACGACCGCAACAGCAACGAGCGCAACAACAACGACCGCAACGGCAATGAGCGTGGCGAGCGCAACAACAACGACCGCAACAGCAACGACCGCAACAGCAACGACCGCAACAGCAACGACCGCAACAGCAACGACCGCAACAGCAACGAGCGCCGTGATCGCAATAACAACAACAATGATCGTGGCGATCGAGGTGGCAATGACCGTGATGGAGACGGCAACCGCCGCCGCCGCGGACGTGATCGCTTCCGTGACCGCCGTGATCGTCCGCGTGGCGGCGACCGCTACGGCGATGTCGACCTCGAGATCAGCGAGAACGACGTTCTCGTCCCCGTCGCCGGAATCCTCGATGTCCTCGACAGCTATGCCTTCGTGCGCACCAGCGGCTACCTGCCGGGCCCGAACGACGTCTATGTCTCCCTCTCTCTCGTGCGCAAGCACGGGCTGCGCAAGGGTGACGCGATCATCGGCCAGGTTCGCCAGCAGGCACCGGCCGAGGGCGGGGGAGACCGTCGCGAGAAGTTCAACCCGCTCGTGCGCATCGACAGCGTCAATGGCGCCGATCCCGAGACCGCTCGTAACCGCGTGGAGTTCGGCAAGCTCACCCCGCTGTACCCGCAAGATCGCCTGCGCCTCGAGACCACTCCGGGCAATCTGACCACTCGCGTGATCGACCTGGTCGCTCCGATCGGCAAGGGCCAGCGCGGACTCATCGTCTCGCCGCCCAAGGCCGGCAAGACCATGGTGCTGCAGTCCATCGCGAATGCCATCGTGACGAATAACCCTGAGGTTCACCTCATGGTCGTTCTCGTCGACGAGCGTCCCGAGGAAGTCACTGACATGCAGCGCTCGGTCAAGGGAGAGGTCATCGCCTCGACCTTCGATCGTCCGGCCGAGGATCACACGATCATCGCCGAGCTCTCGATCGAGCGCGCTAAGCGACTCGTCGAGCTCGGTCACGATGTCGTGGTGCTGCTCGACTCCATGACCCGACTCGGACGCGCCTACAACCTGGCAGCACCGGCCTCCGGTCGAATCCTGTCCGGTGGTGTCGACTCGACGGCCCTGTACCCGCCCAAGCGCTTCTTCGGCGCAGCGCGCAATATCGAAAATGGCGGTTCGCTGACCATCCTCGCCACCGCGCTGGTCGAGACGGGCTCGCGAATGGATGAGGTCATCTTCGAGGAGTTCAAGGGCACCGGAAACATGGAGCTCAAGCTCGATCGGCGCCTGGCCGACAAGCGCGTCTTCCCGGCCGTCGACGTCGATGCCTCGGGCACCCGCAAGGAAGAGCTCCTCATGTCCAATGACGAGCTCAAGATCGTCTGGAAGCTGCGTCGGGTGCTCCATGCCCTCGATCAGCAGCAGTCGATCGAGCTCCTGCTCTCCAAGTTGCGCCAGACTCAGAGCAACTACGAGTTCCTGCTCGAGGTCCAAAAGACCACTCCGTCGGCACAGGGCTCCTCAGACGAGGAGTAGGCCGCTTCACCGGGGGCAGGGGAGTCGTTCTCGGCCCCCTGGCCTCGGGGGAAAGCCCGATTTTCCCGATTTCCCCGCTCGGTGTCATACTGGGTATCTCGCGGTTCACGGCACCAGGCCGACCCGCGGGTCGACAAGGAGAAGCAATGAAGGCAGATATCCATCCCGCGTACGGTGAGACGACAGTGACCTGCTCCTGTGGCAGCACCTTCGTGACCCGCAGCACCGCGAAGAACGGCTTGATTCACGCCGATGTCTGCTCGCAGTGCCACCCGTTCTACACGGGCAAGCAGAAGATCCTCGACACGGGCGGCCGTGTCGCGAAGTTCGAAGGTCGTTACGGCAAGTCGACCTCCAAGTAGTTACTTCCCCGGGCGCCGGCCCGGGGTCGGCCGCGTGTCTCCCCCGTCGCGCGGTCGACCCCCGACCGGCGCCCGGGTTTTTCTTGTCCAGTGCGGGCGAGAATCCGGCCTAGGAGAAAGGTGTCACCGTGTTCGAGTCCTGCAATGACCTGGTCGCGGAGTACTCCGATCTCGAGGCCAAGCTGGCCGACCCCGCCGTGCACGGAGATCAGGCCGCTGCCCGAAAGTACGGCAAGCGCTACGCGGAATTGCGTGCGGTGGTCGCGGCCTACCGCGAGTGGCTGGCGCTGTCCGATGACGTCTCCGCTGCTCGCGAGCTCGCTGAGGAGGATCCTTCCTTTGCCGAGGAACTTCCTGATCTCGTCGAGCGAGAGAAAATCTCGGCCGAGAAGCTCACGAAGTTGCTGCTCCCGCGTGATCCGATGGATGACAAGGACGTCATCGTCGAGATCAAGTCCGGTGAGGGTGGCGAGGAGTCCGCGTTGTTCGCCTCCGATCTGCTGCGCATGTACCTGCGCTACGCCGAGCGGCACGGATGGTCTACCCAGATCCTGGAGGCCGTCGAATCCGATCTCGGCGGATACAAGGACGTCGCAGTTGCGGTGAAGGCCAAGGGAGTTCCCGAGCCGGGCCAGGCTCCTTTTGCGCGGCTGAAGTTCGAGGGCGGCGTACATCGCGTGCAGCGTGTGCCGGCAACCGAGTCTCAGGGTCGAATTCACACCTCGGCGGCTGGCGTGCTTGTGCTTCCTGAGGCCGAGGATGTCGAGGTCACTATCGATGCCAACGACCTTCGCATCGATGTCTACCGATCCTCTGGCCCCGGTGGCCAGAGCGTGAACACCACGGACTCGGCCGTGCGCATCACGCATATTCCGACCGGTGTCGTGGTGTCGTGCCAGAACGAGAAGAGCCAACTCCAGAACAAGGAGCAGGCCATGCGCATTCTTCGTGCGCGACTACTTGCCGTCGCTGAGGAGCAGGCAGCAGCCGAGGCTTCCGATGCTCGTCGTTCGCAGGTTCGCACTGTCGATCGCAGTGAGCGCATCCGCACCTACAACTACCCCGAGAATCGACTCAACGATCACCGAGTCGGATTCAAGTCTCACAACCTCGACCAAATTCTCGATGGCGATCTCGATGCAGTGATCGACGCCTGCACCGAGGCCGATACTGCCGCTCGCCTGGCGGCGGGCTGATGACCTTCGAATCCGACTACACCACGGGTGGTCGCGAGACCGTACGCGATCTGCTCGTCGATGCCGAGCGCAGGCTCACCAATGTCGGTGTGCCGTCACCCAATGTCGATGCGGCCGAGATCATCGCCTTCGCACTGGGCACGACTCGTGGGCGCATGATCCTTCAGGATCCTGTCAGCTCCGAACAACGCGTGGCGATCGAGCAGATGCTCACCAAGCGACTCACTCGCGTTCCGTTGCAGCACCTGGTGGGCAGTACCGGCTTCCGTCATCTCGACATCGCGGTGGGCCCTGGCGTCTTCATCCCGCGGCCGGAAACCGAGCTCGTGGCCGAGGCCGCGATTCGTGAGCTTGCCGAGCAGCCGGTGCCCTCGCGCATCGCGGTCGACCTGTGCGCAGGTAGTGGTGCCATCGCCATCTCCCTCGGTACTGAGGTCGATCACTCGCGCGTGTACGCGGTTGAGCTCTCCGACGACGCGATCGGCTGGACCAAGCGCAATGTCGCCGCTTACGACGGGCAGCTGACCTCGCTGGGCTCGCGAGTCGAGGTGTTCCATCACGATGCCACCACTGCCGCTGAGCCCGACGGGCCGCTCGCTCGCTTCGCCGGACAGGTCAGTGTCGTCGTGACGAATCCGCCGTATATCCCGGTCGGCATGATCCCGCGTGAGCCTGAAGTGCGTGACCACGAGCCCCGGATGGCGCTCTACGGCGGCGACGACGGTCTCGATGTCGTGCGCGGGGTGCTGCGCACCGCCGCGATTCTGCTGAAGCCCGGTGGGCTCCTCGTCGTGGAGCACGCCGATGTGCAGGGGCCCGACGCCGGAATGTCGGGCGTACCCGGTGTCGCCCGCGCCATGATTGCTGATCACGTCGTCGCGGCGCACTCTCACACGGCAGCAGGGGCGCCGGTCTGGACTGATGTCGTCGATCGTATTGACTTCAATCGCCTGCCGCGCTTCACGATCTGCCGGCGCGCCGGGGCGTCATGACCCTGCGGTTCGACTGCGCAGTGGATACCGAGCGTGCGCGCGGTATCACGGCAGCCGTGGCCGCGATCAAGCGCGGTGAGCTGGTGGTACTGCCGACCGAGAGCGTGTACGCCGTGGCCACTGATGGCTTCTCCGCTCGCGGTGCGCGAGCCGTGCGGGAGGCCAAGGGTCAGAGCCCGACGACTCCGTTGCCGATCATGATTGCCAGTGTCACGACGATTCCCGGAATCGCCTTCAATCCATCCATCGCCGCCATGGATCTCATGCACGGGTTCTGGCCGGGCGCGCTGACCGTGCTGGTGACCCCGCAGCCCAGTCTGGCGTGGGATCACCCGGCGGGTGCTCCACTGGCGGTGCGCATCCCCCTGCACCCCCTGACCCTGGAGATACTGCGGATCACAGGGCCCCTGATCGTCACCGGCGCGAATGCTGCCGGCGCATCAGCGGCGCTGACCGCCGACGATGCACTCGATGCACTGGGGGAGTCGGCGAGCATCGTGCTGGACTCAGGCCCGCTCGGTACCGATCCGAGCCTCGCACTCGTCAGCACTGTGGTGGATGCGACAGGTGAGGTTCCGGTGCTCGTGCGCGCGGGTGCCGTCTCGCTGGAGTTGCTCCGCTCGGTCGTGCCGAGCATCACTACCCCTGCGTAGAGTGTGCCTTGCACTGAGCTGACGCGTACCGCGCTAACAAGGAGAGAGATGACTGCGACACCGTTCTGGGGCCCCGACTTCGACGCACTGACGGCCGAGGATCCCGAGATCGCGTCCGTGATCCTCTCCGAGCTCGAGCGGCTGCGTAGCGGCTTGCAGCTCATTGCGAGCGAGAACTTCACCTCGCCCGCTGTCCTGGCAGCGCTCGGCTCGACCTTGTCGAACAAGTACGCCGAGGGTTATCCGGGCAAGCGCTACTACGGCGGCTGCGCTGATGTCGACATCGCTGAGAACATCGGCATCGAGCGCGCGAAGGCACTCTTCGGTGCCGAGCACGCGAATCTTCAACCGCATTCGGGTGCAAGCGCCAACATCGCGGTCTATGGCGCCTTCACGATGCCGGGCGACACCGTGATGGCCATGAGCCTGCCGCACGGGGGCCACCTCACCCACGGCTCGAAGGTCAACTTCTCCGGCAAGTGGTTCAACATCGTCTCGTACGGCGTGCGTCAGGACACCGAACTCATCGACTACGACGAGGTTCGCGCGCTCGCACTTGAGCACAAGCCAAAGATGATTATCTGCGGAGCCACCGCGTACCCGCGCCTGATCGATTTCGCGGCATTCCGCTCGATCGCCGACGAAGTCGGTGCCATCCTCATGGTTGATGCCGCGCACTTCATCGGCCTGGTGGCCGGCAAGGCAATTCCGAGTCCGGTGCCCTACGCCGACGTCGTCAGCTTCACCACGCACAAGGTGCTGCGCGGTCCGCGCGGCGGCATGATCTTGTGCAAGGAGGAGCACGCGGCCAAGATCGACAAGGCCGTCTTCCCGATGATGCAAGGCGGCCCGCTCATGCACGCAGTCGCTGCCAAGGCAGTTGCACTCAAGGAAGCCGCTACTCCCGAATACCAGCAGTACGCATCGCAGGTCATCTCCAATGCCCAGGCCCTCGCGAAGGGTCTTGAGGCCGAGGGCATGCGTGCGGTCAGTGGCGGCACCGACACGCACCTGGCCCTCATCGACCTCCAGGGCCTGGGCGTGAACGGCACCGAGGCTGAGCAGCGCTGCGATGCTGCGCGCATCACGCTGAACAAGAACGCGATTCCGTACGACCCGCAGCCGCCGATGGTGGCCTCGGGCATTCGCGTGGGTACTCCGGCCACCACGACCCAGGGCATGACCGAGCCTGACATGGCTGTCATCGCCTCGCTTATCGGCCGCGCTGTACGTGATGCTGACGGAAGTCAGGCAGCGGGTATCGCCGCAGAGGTCGCCGCGCTGTGCGCCGCGCACCCTGCATACCCGGCACCCGTGAGCTAACGAGTCGTCGCTTGCGCGAATACGTCCTCTGCCTGCTGGCCGCCGCGGCGGTCACGTACTTGACGACCCCGCTTATTCGCGCGCTCGCGATCCGCTGGGGGTTCATGGCCGAGGTGCGCGATCGCGATGTGCACGCCGAGCCGACTCCGCGACTGGGCGGGCTTGCCATGCTGCTCGGTCTCCTGGCCGGCCTGCTGCTCGCCAGCAAACTGCCGATGATGAAGTCAGTCTTCTCGGGGGGCAACCAGCAGTGGGCACTGCTCTCCGGGGTCGCCGTCATCGCCATCCTCGGCATCGTCGATGACAAGTGGGGTCTCGACGCACCGGTGAAACTGGCCGGCCAGGTGCTTGCTGCCGGCCTGATGGCCTTCCAGGGGATCGCAGTCGTCTGGCTGCCGATCGGGGGCACCTTCGTGCTCGACCCGCTGACCAGCGTGCTCGTGACCGTCCTGATCGTGCTGGTGAGCATCAATGCCATCAACTTCGTCGACGGACTCGACGGACTCGCGGCCGGGATCGTGGCCGTGGCCGCCGGTGCTTTCTTCGCCTACTCATACCTGCTGTCAGTGGAGCTCGGCGTCGAGCGGGCCACGCTGGCGACCTTGGTCAGCGCCCTGCTGGTCGGCATGTGCCTGGGCTTCCTGCCCAGCAACACCTTCCCGGCCAAGATCTTCATGGGGGATACCGGGTCGATGATGCTCGGCCTGCTCCTGGCCGCTGCCACGATTACCCTCTCGGGCCAGGTCGACCCGAATGCCGTGGGGAAGGCGACCTTGCTACCGGCCCTGCTGCCGATCCTGCTTCCCGTGGCCGTCATGGCTGTGCCGCTCGTTGACCTGCTTCTTGCGGTCGTGCGCCGCACGCGGGCCGGCCGTAGCCCCTTCGCTCCCGACAAGCTGCATCTGCACCACCGGCTCCTCGAGATGGGGCACTCCCAGCGTCGCGCGGTGATCCTGATGTACGCGTGGACAGCCCTGATCGCCTTCACCGCCGTAGCCGTGGCTTTCTTCCCGGTGCCTTACGCCCTCGGTTGCTTCGCCGTGGGCCTGGGCCTGCTGGTCTGGGCCGTACGGCGCCCTGGCCGCACCATCGACAGTTCGCCCGCCCCCTCGGCCATGCGATAGCGTCGCGGAGTGTCCAGCACCCCTCCCGCCACGATTGACGCCCTGGTCCTCAAGCGTGCAGGCGTCCTCACCGTCCTGGTCGGAGCGGTCATCACGGTCATCGCGGGGCTGATCTCGGGCTCGGCGGGCGTGATCGGTGCGATCTTCGCCACAGTGGTCGTGGTCGTCTTCTTCTCCGCAGGTCAGCTCACCTTGGGCAAGGTGCTGCGCACGAACCCCGAACTGGCGATGTCGGTGGCCCTGGTCATCTACCTGGCCAAGATCGGAATCCTGTTCGTACTCATCATTTTGTTTGCGGATACAACGCTTTTCGACACGAAGGTCTTCGCCATCACGGTTGTCGTCTGCACCCTGGTCTGGACGGCCGCTGAGGTCTGGATCTTCGCCCGGACCAAGGTTCTGTACGTCGATCCCGGAGCCGGCAAGTGACGGCCCCCACACCACGTGCACGCCGCTCGTGGTGGTACGGTTCCCTCGATTCACAGCGGTCTACTTCTTCCGAGGAATCTCGAAGAATGGCCGACTCCGCTTGGACAATCTCCAGTCGCTTGATCGCCGGTCTGATCCTCTACACCGCGATCGGCTGGCTGATTTCCCTGTGGGTCGGGCACCAGGCAGTTCTGATGGCAATCGGGGCCCTTTTCGGTCTCGGGCTCTCGTACTTCCTGATCTTCAAGGAACTTCGCAAGGACGACACCACGCTTGACGCGGATGAGATCCGCCGAGGGCGCGTTCGACAGCAATACCGGTAGTAGTTGAGGGGCGCGTGATCACCAGATCGCGCACCGTGGCAGTTCATGGAGGATCTGCGTGTCGGCTGATGTAGTACTCGCCTCTGGCGGGCTCTCGTGCCATCTCATGTCGGGCTGCGGCTTTCCCGCGCCCGGTGCCGAGATCTTCCAGTTCGATGCCGTGTGGGCGCCGACCATTCTCGGTGTCACCTTCCACATCTCCAAGACCACGATCCTGCTCTTCTTGGCGGTCGTGCTGATCCTGGGCTTCTTCCTCTACGCCTTCCGCCGCCCGAAGCTGGTGCCCCGCGGCTCGCAGAACGTCGGCGAGATGGGCTACCTCTTCATCCGCGATGGAATTGCCCGCGAGGCCATGGGCAAGGAGGGCGACAAGTTCGTCCCCTTCCTCTTCTCGTTCTTCTTCCTCGTCTGGCTGCTGAACTTCTGGTCGATCGTGCCCTTCGCACAGATCCCGGTGACCTCGATCTTCGCCATCCCGGTCGCTTTCGCGATCATCGTCTACGTGACGTGGGTGCCCCTCGGTATCTACAAGCAGGGTTTCGTGCCCTTCTTCAAGAACATGATGTTCCCTCCGGGCGTGCCGAAGGCGATGTACGTCCTTCTCGCCCCGATCGAGCTGATCTCGAACATCTTGGTGCGCCCCTTCACGCACTCAGTGCGTCTGTTCGCGAACATGTTCGCGGGCCATCTGCTCATCGCATCGTTCTCGGTCGCGGCGTTCTACCTGATCAGCGCGAGCGTGGTCGGCATCCTGGGCTCGGTCGCCTCATTCGCGGTCGCTGTCGCCCTCACCGGATTTGAGGTGCTCATCCAGGCACTTCAGGCATACATCTTCACCCTGCTCGCCGCTGTGTACATCAGCGGTGCGCTGCACGCGGAGCACTAAGAGCTCCGCACAACTGAATAACTGGTTTGAAGCCTCAGACCGACGGAACTGGCCGTCGGCCCGAAAAGTAAAGGAAACGACATGACGCTCCTCGCAGAGCTCACCGGCTCGATCGGCTCCGTCGGCTACGGCCTCGCCGCGATTGGTCCCGGCATCGGTATCGGCATCATCTTCGGCCAGGGCGTGCAGGCAATCGCCCGCCAGCCCGAGGCTTACGGCGTCATTCGCCAGAACATGCTCCTGGGCTTCGCCCTTGCTGAGGCACTTGCCCTCATCGGCTTCGTCGTTCCCTTCGTCTTCGGCAAGTAATTCCGAATTCGTACATCCACTCGTTGGACTCTGAAGGGCTAACGTCGTGATTAACGTTTTTGCAGCGGTTCTCTCCGCGGTTCCCGGTTCCGAAGGGGTCGGCGCCGAGGAGATGCCGTCGGTACTCGCAGTACCGATCGATGAACTGATCATCGGCATCATCGCCTTCCTGATCGTCTTCGGAGTGCTGGGCAAGCTGGCACTTCCGGCGATCAAGAAGACTCTCGCCGAGCGAACTGAGCTCATCGAGGGCGGCCTTGCCAAGGCTGATGAGACCCAGGCCGAGGCGCAGCGCGTCCTCGAGGAGTACAAGGCAGCACTTGCCTCGGCTCGCGAGGAAGCAGCGGCAATTCGCACCCAGGCTCAGGCTGATCGCACCGCCATCGTCGAGGAGGCTCGCAATGAGGCTCGCACGGCAGCGGCAGCGGTCACAGCAGCAGCCGAGGCCCAGATCGCGGCCGAGCGCAACCAGGCCACCTCGGCGCTGACGCGCCAGGTGGGCGAGCTCGCCGTGGGCCTGGCCGGCAAGGTCGTGGGCCAGTCCCTCGAAGACGATGCACGCGTGCGCGCCACCGTCGACGCCTTCATCAGCGATCTCGAGCAGCAGGCGGCACGCTGATGCTCGGAGCCAGCCGCGGATCCCTCGCACGCCAGTCGGAGGCACTCGATTCCCGTATCGGGACGTCGGGCGTTTCCGGGCTTGCGGCTGATCTGCTCTCCGTTTCCGGCCTGCTGGATAACCAGAAGCAGCTGCGCAATGCGCTCGCTGATTCCGGTCAGCCGGCCGCCGGTCGCCAGGCCCTGGTTCGCCAGATCCTCGACGGTCGTGTCGGAGCGCTCGCGGTCGACGTCCTCGCTGATGTGGTGGCGGAGCGCTGGTCGAATGATCAGGATCTCCTCCTGTCGATCGAGCAACTCGCATTCCAGGCGGCGTTCGCCGGTGCAGCGGCAGATGGCACCCTCGACGCCGCTGAGGAGGAGTTGTTCCTCTTCGGCCGCGCCCTGGATGCCTCCTCTGAGTTGCAGATGGCCCTGACTGATCCGTCACAGCCGGCGACGGTCAAGGCGCACATCGTTCGCGATCTCATCGGCTCGCGTACGACCGCCACCACCACCCAGGTTCTCGAGTACGCGGTCGGCCACCTTCATGGCCGTCGCATCGACTCGGTGGTCGACGTGCTCTGTGAGCTCGCCGCCACCCAGCGCCAGAAGCTCGTGGCCGAGGTTCGCGTGGCCGCGCCGCTCACCGATGATCAGAAGCAGCGCCTCACGGCAGCACTGAGTGCGCTGAAGGGCCGTACCGTTCGCCTGAACGTCGCGGTCGATCCGTCCGTCCTGGGCGGCGCACATGTCAAGGTCGGCGATGAGGTCATCGACGGCACTGTCGCGTCCCGCCTGGAGCAGGCACGCCGGGCAATCCTCGGCTAAGAAGTACCGCACCACCCGCACGCCACACAGAAACGACAGATTCCCGCGCAAGCGGGCCGAGAAAGAGAGCAGGACCCCATGACGGAGCTGACGATCCGACCGGAAGAGATCCGGGATGCGATCGAGCGGAACGTCGCGGCGTACTCGCCGGAGACAGCTCGTGAAGAGGTTGGTCGCGTCATCGAGACCGGTGACGGCATCGCACGCGTGGAAGGCCTCCACTCGGCAATGACCAACGAACTGCTGGAGTTCGAGGGCGGCCTTCTTGGCGTTGCCCTGAACCTTGACGTTCGCGAGATCGGTGTCGTGCTGCTCGGCGACGGCTCGAAGATCGAGGAAGGCCAGGCCGTGCGTCGCACGGGCGAGGTCCTCTCGGTTCCCGTCGGCGATGCTTTCATGGGTCGCGTGGTCGATCCGCTGGGCAACCCGATCGACGGCCTCGGCCCGATTGCCGCCGAAGGACGCCGTGCACTCGAAGTGCAGGCTCCCACGGTCGTCGAGCGCCAGCCCGTCAAGGAGCCCCTGCTGACCGGCATCAAGGCCATTGACGCCATGACCGCGATCGGACGCGGCCAGCGCCAGCTGATCATCGGTGACCGCCAGACCGGCAAGACCGCCGTCTGCCTCGACACCATCCTCAACCAGCGCGAGAACTGGCTGACCGGCGATCCCAACAAGCAGGTGCGCTGCGTCTACGTCGCCATCGGCCAGAAGGGTTCCACCATCGCCTCGGTGAAGGGTGCGCTTGAGGAGTACGGAGCGATGGAGTACACCACCATTGTTGCCGCACCGGCCTCTGATCCGGCCGGCTTCAAGTACCTTGCCCCGTACACCGGCTCGGCCATCGGCCAGCACTGGATGTACAACGGCAAGCACGTTCTCATCGTGTTCGACGACCTGTCCAAGCAGGCTGAGGCCTACCGTGCCGTGTCGCTGCTGCTGCGCCGTCCGCCGGGACGCGAGGCATACCCCGGTGACGTCTTCTACTTGCACTCCCGTCTGCTCGAGCGCTGTGCCAAGCTCTCCGATGAGATGGGTGCAGGTTCCATGACCGGTCTTCCGGTCATCGAGACCAAGGCCAACGACGTCTCGGCATACATCCCGACCAACGTCATCTCGATCACCGACGGCCAGTGCTTCCTGGAGTCTGACCTGTTCAACTCCGGTGTTCGCCCTGCCATCAACGTGGGTATCTCGGTGTCGCGAGTCGGTGGCTCGGCACAGACCAAGGCAATGAAGAAGGTCGCCGGCCGTCTGCGCCTGAACCTGGCCCAGTTCCGCGAGCTCGAGGCCTTCGCAGCATTCGGCTCCGATCTCGATGCTGCGTCCAAGGCTCAGCTCGAGCGCGGTGCTCGCCTGGTCGAGCTGCTCAAGCAGCCCCAGTACAAGCCGCAGTCCATGGAGCGCGAGGTCGTCTCAGTGTGGTCGGGTACGACCGGCCAGCTCGACGACGTCCCCGTCGAAGACATTCGTCGCTTCGACGCCGAGTTCCTCGACTACATCGAACGCACCAACAAGGGTGTCTTCGACGCGATCCGCACCACGACCGATCTCTCCGACGACACGGTCTCGGTTCTCGAGAAGGCCATCGCCGACTTCAAGCGCCAGTTCACCACGTCCGCGGGTCACATCCTCGTGAACGATGCTGCGGTTGAGGCCATTGCCGACTCCGAGATCGACCCCACCCAGATCAAGCGGGCGGTTCGGGGCTAACTCGATGGGTGCACAGCTCAGGGTCTACAGGCGGCGCATTCGCTCCGTCCAGGCGACCAAGAAGATCACGAAGGCCATGGAGCTCATCGCTTCATCGCGCATCGTGAAGGCACAGCAGCGCCTCGATGCGTCACTGCCGTACCTGAACCACATGCTCGAGGCAATCTCGGCTGCGGCAACGGGTGCCTCGGACGTGTCCAAGCATCCGCTGATGGCCAACGCCGAGAACCGCACTCGTGCGGCAGTCCTCGTCGTCACGGCAGATCGCGGTCTCGCCGGTGCGTATTCCTCGAATGCGATCAAGGAGGCCGAGGGCCTCATTCGCAACCTGGCCGACAAGGGCATTACTGCGATTCCCTATGTTGTCGGTCGCAAGGGCGTGGCGTACTACAAGTTCCGCGAGCGCGCGATGGGCGGCACCTACACCGGTTTCACCGACCAGCCGACCTACGCCAAGGCCAAGGAGATCGGCAGCGATCTACTTGATGCCTTCTTCACCTCCGCGGCCGAGGGTGGCGTCGACGAGATCCACATCGTCTACACCCACTTCGTGTCGATGGTCACTCAGGAAGCCCGTGTGCGTCGCATCCTGCCGCTCGAGGTCGTCGACGAGATCGTGGAGAAGAGCGAGAATCCCTCGCCGCTGTACGAGTTCGAGCCCGGCCCGGAGGCAGTTCTCGACGGCCTGCTGCCGCGCTTCGTTCAGCACTCCATCTACTCCGCACTCCTCATGTCCGCAGCATCCGAGCACGCTGCTCGCCGCCGCGCCATGAAGAGTGCAACCGACAACGCCGAAGAGCTCATCAAGACGTTGTCACGTCAGGCCAACCAGGCCCGCCAGGCCGAGATCACCCAGGAAATCAGCGAGATCGTCGGCGGCGCCGACGCTCTGTCCGCTTAACGGTAGGAGAAGGAACAACCATGACCGCAACGGCTGAGAAGATCACCGGCGTCGGACGCGTCGCACGCGTCACGGGCCCGGTCGTCGACGTTGAGTTCCCCGTCGAGGCAATGCCCGAGCTGTTCAACGCACTCCACGTTGACGTCTCGATCACCGAGGGCGAGCACCGCATGCTGACCCTCGAGGTTGCGCAGCACATCGGCGACAACATGGTCCGCGCCATCTCGATGCAGCCCACCGACGGCCTTGTCCGCGGTGCAGCCGTCACCGACACGGGCGACCCGATCATGGTTCCCGTCGGCGACGTCACCAAGGGCCACGTATGGAACACCCTGGGCGTTCCGCTCGATGTCCCGGAGTCCTCGCTCGAGATCAAGGATCGCTGGTCGATCCACCGTCAGGCACCGGCCTTCGACCAGCTCGAGTCCAAGACTGAGGTCTTCGCGACCGGCATCAAGGTCATCGACCTGCTGACCCCCTACGTCAAGGGCGGAAAGATCGGCCTGTTCGGTGGCGCCGGTGTCGGCAAGACCGTTCTTATTCAGGAAATGATCTACCGCGTGGCCGAGAACTTCGGTGGCGTGTCGGTGTTCGCCGGTGTCGGCGAGCGCACCCGTGAGGGCAACGACCTCTTCCTCGAGATGACCGAGTCGGGCGTCATCGAGAAGACCGCACTCGTCTTCGGCCAGATGGACGAGCCGCCGGGAACTCGTCTGCGCGTCGCCCTGACCGCCCTGACCATGGCGGAGTACTTCCGCGATGTGCAGAAGCAGGACGTCCTCCTCTTCATCGACAACATCTTCCGCTTCACCCAGGCCGGTTCCGAAGTCTCCACGCTGCTCGGCCGCATGCCGTCCGCAGTGGGATACCAGCCGACCCTGGCTGACGAGATGGGCGTTCTTCAGGAGCGCATCACCTCGACCCGCGGACACTCGATCACCTCGCTGCAGGCCATTTACGTGCCCGCTGACGACTTGACCGACCCGGCCCCGGCCACCACGTTCGCGCACCTTGATGCCACGACCGTTCTGTCGCGCCCGATCTCCGAGCTCGGTATTTACCCGGCCGTGGATCCGCTCGACTCGACCTCGCGCATTCTCGACCCGCGTTACGTCGGCGACGAGCACTACGCCGTGGCCGCTCGCGTCAAGGAGATCCTGCAGCGCTACAAGGATCTCCAGGACATCATCGCGATTCTCGGTATCGACGAGCTCTCCGAGGAAGACAAGATCATCGTGGGACGCGCCCGCCGTATCCAGCGCTTCTTGTCGCAGAACATGTTCGTGGCCGAGGCCTTCACCGGCCAGCCCGGCTCATTCGTGCCGGTCGAGGAGACCATCTCCTCGTTCCGTCGTCTGTGTGAGGGTGACTACGACCACCTGCCCGAGCAGGCCTTCTTCATGTGCGGTGGCATCGACGACGTCGAGAAGAACGCCGCAGCACTCGCGAAGGGCAACTAATCCATCATGGCTGAGCTGAACGTCGCGGTTGTCTCCGCCGAGCGGTCCCTGTGGCAGGGCACCGCGAAGAGCGTGGTCGCCAAGACGCCGGAAGGCGAGATCGGCATCCTGCCCGGGCATGAGCCCGTGCTGGCGATGCTCGTCGAGGGACCGCTTCGCGTCGAGCAGTCCGATGGCACGAAGCTGCTGGTCGCTGTGCACGGTGGATTCTTCTCGGTGTCGAAGGATTCGGTGAACGTGATTGCCGAGGTTGCCGAGCTGGCCGAGGACATCGACCTCGACCGCGCGAAGACCGCCCTCGCTGCCGCTCAAGCAGCGGGTGCCGAGAACGAGGCGGCGGCCATTCGTCGCGCCGAGACTCGCATCAATGTCGCCAGCGTGGCCAAGGGCCTGCGCTAGCGCACTCGTCACAGACTAAGGCCGGCCCCGAAGGGGGCCGGCCTTAGTCATGTTCGGGAGCTGAGGTCAGCGGCTTGCGCCAGGGGTCCAGAGCACGTCGCCGCCGGCGTCCTTGTTGGCGATGCGGCTGAGGATGAACAGCAGATCGCTGAGTCGGTTCAGATACGTGGCTGTGAGCGGGTTCATGCCGCCGTGGTACGTATCGAGAGCCGCCCAGGTCGAGCGCTCGGCACGACGCACCGTGGTGCGTGCGACGTGCAGATGAGACGCCGCAATGGTGCCGCCGGGCAGAATGAAGGAGCGCAACGGCTCGAGCATCTCGTTGTAGGAATCGCAGGCTGCCTCGAGCACGTCGATGTAGGCCTGAGTGACCCGAAGCGGCTCGTGTGGCGGATTGTCGATGACAGGGGTGCAGAGATCGGCACCGACATCGAAGAGATCGTTTTGCACGCGAAGCAGGAGGCCGCGCACGTCATCGTCGAACTCGGCCGTGGCCAGGGCGACTCCGATCGTGCAGTTGGCCTCATCGACATCGGCATAGGCCTTCAGTCGGGGATCGTTCTTGCCCGTGCGGCTCATGTCTCCGAGCGAAGTCGTGCCGTCGTCGCCGGTTCGGGTGTAGATACGCGTCAGATTGACCATCTCCACAGCGTATGGGACTCCGCCCTGGTTCGCCCGCAGTCAGCGCGAGGCGCAGGTCACGTCCGTAGAATGCAGGCGTGGAAACCCTGACGGTGACAGGCGGCTCGCGCCTCGTCGGTGAGGTCCGGGTGACCGGTGCGAAGAACTCTGTCCTCAAGCTCATGGCGGCTGCGTTGCTCGCTCGCGGTACCACGACACTGACTGAGGTCCCCGACATCCTCGACGTCGAGATTATGGCCGAGCTCTTGCGGCGCCTGGGCTGCGAGGTCGGTCACGACAAGATCGAGGCCACGGTCGAGATCACGGTCCCCGAGACTCTCGAGCATCGAGCCGACTATGACCTCGTCAGGCGAATGCGTGCATCGATCTGCGTGCTGGGGCCGCTCCTTGCCCGCTGCGGCCAGGTTGACGTCGCACTTCCCGGCGGCGACAACATCGGTTCGCGCGGACTCGATATGCACATCGACGGACTCGAGCGCATGGGTGCCACTGTCTCCAACGAGCACGGCTACCTGATCGCGAGTGCGCCAGTTCTGCACGGGGCAAGCGTGTGGCTGGATTTCCCGAGCGTCGGCGCAACCGAGACGATCGTGATGGCGGCAGTGCTCGCCGAGGGCGTCACGATCATCGACAACGTGGCACGCGAGCCCGAGATCGTCGACATCTGTCAGATGCTCGTCGAGATGGGTGCCCGGATCGAAGGCATCGGTACCTCGACCCTGACCATCACCGGCGTGAACGCCCTCCAGCCCGTCACCCACCGCACGGTGTCCGACCGCATCGTGGCGGGCACCTGGGCGGTCGCTGCAGTGATCACCGGCGGCGACATCACGGTGCGCAATGCCAACCCCGAGCATCTGCGGATTGCGCTCGACAAGCTGACCACGGCCGGTGCTGAGATCAGCACTACCGATGACGGATTCCGCGTGATCATGAGCGAGCGACCGAAGTCGGTCGACATCGTCACCTTGCCGTACCCTGGATTTCCGACTGATCTTCAGCCGCAGTTCATCGCACTGAACTCGATCGCCGAAGGTGCGGCACTGGTCACAGAGAACCTCTTCGAGGCCAGATTCAGGTTTGTCCAGGAACTCGCACGACTGGGCGCCGACGTGCGCACCGACGGACATCACGCCCTCGTACGTGGAGTCGATCGACTCTCCGGGGCACCTGTGGAGTCGACAGACATTCGTGCAGGCGCCGGGCTGGTACTCGCCGGGCTGGTTGCCGAGGGAGTGACAACCGTCTACGGCGCCTCCCATATCGATCGCGGCTATGCCGGTTTCGTCGAACAGCTCACGGCGCTCGGCGCCAGCGTGCAGGCGCAGGGCTAGCGGGAAATCAATTCCCTCGCGCGGTCGGCATTTGCCGGCCAGACCATCACTCGAGGCCCATCGAGGGTCTGCGCCAACGTGCACTTGATGCCCGCATCCTCGAGTCGGCGCCGCATGATCTCGCCCTCGACATAAGTGCCGGGGGAGGCGATTGGGGTCAGTACGCCGTACTCATCGGTGCGTCCGGCCTTTGCCGGGGCTGCCACGACAGAGGCGCCTCGACGAAATGCCCACCGCAGGAAGAAGACGAAGAACAGGAGCAGGGCAGCCGCGAAGACAGGTCCGAAGGCGTAGGAATACGCATTCCAGGCGGGCATGTGAGCAGTGTCTCGCGAGAGGGGCTGCCCCGCGACTCGTGGCCTAGATACCCTCCCAGCATGCCCAACCCCAAAGACCGTGCCTGGCTGATTCGCACCTATGCGGGTCATTCCTCCGCTGTCGAATCCAATGCCCTCTACCGCCGCAACCTGGCCAAGGGGCAAACCGGGCTCTCGGTCGCCTTCGACCTGCCGACCCAGACGGGCTACGACCCCGACTCGGTCATGGCGCGCGGCGAGGTGGGCAAGGTCGGTGTACCGCTTTCGCACCTGGGCAACATGCGCCAGCTCTTCGACAAGATCCCGCTCGGCGAGATGAACACGTCGATGACAATCAACGCAACGGCCATGTGGCTGCTCGCCCTGTATGTCACCGTGGCCGAGGAGCAAGGCGCGTCGCCCGAGCTGCTGGCCGGCACCACTCAGAACGACATCATCAAGGAATACTTGTCTCGCGGAACGTATGTCTTCCCGCCGGCGCCTTCCCTACGGCTGATCACCGACATGATCGCCTACACGGTGAACAACGTTCCGAAGTGGAATCCGATCAACATCTGCAGCTATCACCTGCAGGAGGCAGGCGCGACTCCCGTCCAGGAGATTGCCTACTCCCTCAGCACCGCCATTGCCGTGCTCGATGCCGTGCGTGCGTCCGGGCAGGTGCCGGAGGAGCGTTTCGGGGAGGTCGTCGAAAGAATCTCGTTCTTCGTGAACGCCGGCGTGCGCTTCATCGAGGAGATGTGCAAGATGCGCGCCTTCGTCGAGCTCTGGGATCGCATCACTGCTGAGCGCTACGGCGTGACCAACGCGAAG
This sequence comes from Actinomycetes bacterium, assembly GCA_024639145.1. Classification (GTDB taxonomy): domain Bacteria; phylum Actinomycetota; class Actinomycetes; order S36-B12; family S36-B12; genus CAIKZY01. The sequence continues at coordinate 27,277 of JAHEIZ010000002.1, forward strand.
CAGCGCCGATTCCGCTACGGCGTGCAGGTCAACTCGCTGGGACTGACAGAAGCACAGCCCGAGAACAACGTTCAGCGCATCGTGCTCGAGATGCTCGCGGTGACCTTGTCAAAGGATGCTCGCGCCCGTGCCGTCCAGCTTCCCGCCTGGAATGAGGCCCTGGGCCTACCTCGCCCGTGGGATCAGCAGTGGTCAATGCGTATCCAGCAGGTACTCGCCTACGAGAGCGACCTGCTCGAGTATGACGACATCTTCACCGGCTCCGTCGTCGTCGATGGCATCGTCGCCAATCTCGTGACCAAGGCCACCGCCGAGCTCGATCGCGTGCTCGAGATGGGCGGTGCTGTCAGTGCCGTCGACACCGGCTACATGAAGACCCAATTGGTGCAGTCGCATGCGATGCGTCGCTCGCGCGTCGAGTCGGGCGATGACATCGTGGTGGGCGTCAACGCCTTCCAATCGTCGGAGGAAAACCCCCTGCTGGCAGATCTCGACACGGCGGTGCAGAGCGTTGATCCCGCAGTCGAGCAGCAGGCCATCGATGCGCTCGTCACGTGGCGTGCAGAACGTGACCAGGCGGCAGTTGACGTGGCACTCGCTCGACTGATCGCCGAGGCGGCGACGGACACAAACTTGATGGAAGCGACATTGGCCTGTGCGCGTGCCGGTGTCACCACGGGTGAGTGGGCCGGAGCCCTGCGCGAGGTGTTCGGTGAGTACCGCGCACCCACCGGAATCTCGGCCGCGCTCACCTCTCCGCCGAGCTCCGATGCGCTAGCCGAGGTGCGAGCCGAGGTGCAGGCAGCCGCCGCAGCCAAGGGCGCACCGCTGCGCTTCCTGGTCGGTAAGCCCGGCCTCGACGGTCATTCCAACGGTGCCGAGCAGATTGCCGTACGCGCCCGTGATGCCGGCTTCGAGGTGATCTATCAGGGCATTCGGCTCACGCCCGAGCAGATCGTCGCAGCGGCAATCGCCGAGGATGTCGACGTCATCGGGCTCTCGATCCTGTCAGGATCGCATCGCGCGCTCGTCCCGGATGTCCTCGATGGTCTCGCGAGTGCAGGAGTGTCCGATATCCCGGTCGTGGTCGGCGGCATCATTCCTGAGGCCGACGCCGCCTGGCTGAAGTCCAAGGGAGTCGCGGCGGTCTTCACGCCCAAGGACTACGACGCCACCGTCATCATGCGCCGGGTGCTCCAGGTCGTCATTGACTCATCGCCTGCTCACGCAGGCTGAGTCGCCCCCTAGGCTTCCCGCATGCGAATCGTCATCGCCCGCTGCACGGTCAATTATGTGGGCCGGCTCACGGCGCACCTGCCCGAGGCGACTCGAGTGATCATGATGAAGGCCGACGGCTCTGTTCTCATCCACTCCGATGGCGGCTCGTACAAGCCGCTGAACTGGATGAGTCCTCCGTGCACCACTCGCATCAACGTTGATGACACCCCCGATGATGTCGCTGAGGTGTGGACAGTCGAGAACAAGGCGGGGGAACAGCTCGTTATTCACGTTCATGAGACCTTCGGCGAGACGGTGCATGAGCTCGGGCAGGATCCGGGCCTCATCAAGGACGGCGTTGAGGCCCATCTCCAGCAGCTCCTGGCGACGCACGTCACCGTGCTGGGGGATGACTGGAGCTTGGTGCGCCGCGAGTTCCCCACGGCCATCGGGCCCGTCGACCTCCTGTGCAAGGACGCCAGGGGAGGCACCGTGGCAGTTGAGATCAAGCGCCGCGGCGAGATCGATGGCGTCGAGCAGCTCACTCGCTACCTCGAGCTGTTGAACCGCGACCCGATCCTGGCCCCGGTGAGCGGAATCTTTGCCGCCCAGGAGATCAAGCCCCAGGCCCGCACCCTCGCCGAGGATCGTGGCATTCGATGCGTAGTTCTCGACTACGACGCCCTTAAGGGCACAGATGATCCCGGGCTCAGGCTCTTCTAGGACAGTGGAAGGATGACCCCATGACGCATGAGATCAGCACTGTCGGAGTCATCGGCCTGGGCACCATGGGTGCCGGTATTGCCGAGGTGATCGCCCGAAGTGGGTATCGCGTCATCGCCATTGAGATGACAGAGCACACGCTCGCCAACGGCAGGGCCCATGTGGAAGGCTCGACATCGCGTGCACTCAAGCGCGGCAAGCTCACCGAGGAGGATCGCGACGCCCTTCTCGGGCGTATCACCTTCACGACTCATCTCGGCGATCTCTCGCAGGCAGATCTCGTCATCGAGGCGATTCCCGAGCGCCTGGAGCTCAAGCGTGAGCTTTTCGGCAAGCTCGACGACATCACCCCCGCGCATGCAGTTCTCGCCTCCAACACCTCATCCCTCTCGGTTACCGATATCTCAGTGGCGACCAAGCGGCCTGCACAGGTGGTGGGGCTCCACTTCTTCAATCCTGCACCCGTGCAGGCATTCGTCGAGGTCGTGCGCACGGTGATCTCCGATGACTCCGTGATCGAATCCGTGGTGGCTTTCGCCGAGTCACTGGGCAAGAAGCCTGTCGTGATTGGCGATAAGGCGGGCTTCATCGCCAATGCCCTGCTCTTCGGTTATCTCAATCACGCAGTCTCGATGTTCGAGCAGAAGTACGCCTCGCGCGAGGACATCGATGACGCGATGCGTCTGGGCTGCGGGTACCCGATGGGGCCGCTGGCCCTGGTCGACCTCATCGGCCTCGATACCTCCTACGAGATTCTCGACACGATGTACAAGCAGGGGCGCGACCGATTGCACGCACCGTCGCCGATCCTCAAGCAGATGGTGACCGCCGGTCTTCGTGGTCGCAAGAGCGGTCGAGGTTTCTACACCTACGAGGCCCCAAACTCACCTGTCGTCGTTCCCGATGCACTCACTCCCGTCGAGGCCGGTGAGGTCGCCGGCGTGCGGTCGCTGGCTTCCGTGGGGCTCGTTGGCACCGGAACGATGGCTGCCGGCATTGCCGAGGTCATTGCGAAGGCGGGCAAGCAGGTCGTGATTGTCGGTCGCACGGATGCGAGTGCCAAGCGCGTGCGAGCCACGATCGAGAACAGCACGGCCAAGGCTGTCGACAAGGGCAAGCTCGAGGCTGATGAACGAGATGCCGCCTTGGCCCGCATCTCCATCAGCACTCAGCTGAGCGCCCTCGCCGGATGCGATCTGGTGATCGAGTGCATCATCGAGGAGGCGGAGCCGAAGATCGCACTCTTCCGTGAACTCGACACCGTGTGTCGTACGGGCGCGATTCTGGCCACGACCACCTCCAGCCTTCCCGTGGTCGATCTGGCTGCCGCCACCTCACGCCCCGGCGATGTCCTCGGCATTCATTTCTTCAATCCGGCACAGGTCATGAAGCTAGTCGAGATCATCACGACCGTGGCCACTCGAAGCCAGACTCTCGATTCGGTCACGGCTTTCGTGGAAGAACTCGACAAGCATCCGGTGGTGTGCGGTGATCGCGCTGGCTTCATCGTTAATGCCCTGCTCTTCCCGTATCTCAACGACGCCATTCGTATGGTCGAGGTTAATTACGCCTCAACCGATGACATCGACCTAGCGATGAAGCGCGGCTGCGGCCTTCCCATGGGTCCGTTTGAGCTGCTCGACACAGTGGGTCTTGATGTGGCGCTCGAGATCCAGCGCACCCTCTACCTGGAATTTCGCGAGCCCGGTTTTGCGCCAGCTCCGCGTCTGGAGCACCTGGTCACTGCCGGCTACCTGGGGCGCAAGACCGGTCGAGGCTTCCGCATCTACGAGGGCTAGAAGTGGGACGCAAGAATCGCCGCGTCAACGATGGCCGCGATGACGATCGCCCGCTGAATCCACTTGGTGGTCAACGGCGGGAGAGTCATCCCGATGGTGACTGGTATGTCAGGCAGATCACGGGAGCCTCGTCCGACAAGGACTATCGCTGTCCGGGATGTGATCACGTCGTGCCCGCCGGAACACCGCATGTCGTGGCGTGGTCCGCTGATGATCCGATCGGGCTTGAGCATCGACGTCACTGGCATAAGCCCTGTTGGGCGGCACGCAACAATCGTGGTCCGCGGATCATGCGCTCGTCAGGCGCTCCCCGTTATTGAGTGGCGGGTGTCGGTGAAGGTGAAGCGCCACTGAGCCTGGCCACCTTCTTGATGAGATTCGCATACGCATGGGCGCCTGCTGCAGTCAGGTGAATACCGTCAGAGACGAAGTATTCCGGGTGCCCCTTCGAGACCGACTTCCAGTCGGCGATGACCGCGTTCGGATAATCGGGAACGACGGTCGAGATGACGTCATTGTTGGCATCGTTCCACGAGCGCGGAACGTCATCATTGACGACGACCACGCGCGTTCGGTCATCGAGTAGATCGAGCATCTGCCTCATCATCGACTCGGGTATGACCCCATTCGTGCCTGGGTGGAGTACGACCGTGTCTGCCAGTAAACCGGCGGCCCGGATCTTCTTGATACGACCGAGGAAGGCGCCGGGGTAGCGCGCAACAGCGGCATCGACCTTGATACCTGGGATCGTGCTGCGCAGCACTCCTCGGGCACCCAGCATGACAGAGTCACCGATGCCCGTTGCGGTGCCGGCGCGCGAAGGCGCGGTGGATCCGGGGGATGACTCAGCCGTGGGAGTGTCGTTCGCTGATGGGTCGGGCCCGTCGATGGTGACCTCGGTCTGCTTTCCGATGGCCTGAGCAACATCTGCGGGAACGGCCGGCTCACTCGCCTGAGCCAAGGAGACTCCCACTACCACCACGCTGGCGAGAAGAACCGCGATAGCGGCCACGGCCAGGGCGCGCGCCCGTGTGAGCGCGCTGCCACCGGCAGATTTCGCCTCCCGCCACCAGTGCGCAATGACGCCGCGACGAATGGGCATCTCGACGAAGCGGAAGCTGAGTTCGGCGACCGCGATGGTCAGGCCCAGCCTGAGGGCAAGAAGCCAGATTCCGTCGAGGGCGATGTCGAGCGCGGGGCGAGTGAGCATGAAGATCGGCCAGTGCCACAGATACAGGCCGTAAGAACGCTGTCCGAGGTACTTCCAGGGCTGCGTGCCCATCAGTGGGCCAAGCCGCGAGGCAGGATGACTGGCGGCTGCAATAAGGATGGCGACGATCACCGCAAGGCCGAGGAAGCCACCTCGATACATCCAGGGGGTGTACTCGCCGACGAGGACGAAGAAGCCGATCACCGTGACGAGGGCGAGCACGCCGATGCCGGTGATCACGGCGTGAGCCCCGGAGCTCACCGTGGCACTCATTCGCCCCGGACGCCAGAAGGTGGCCAAGGCCGCGCCGATCAGCAGGCCCATGGCATGTGAGTCAGTACCGAAGTACGCCCTGCTGGGATCCGCGAAATCGGGGAAGCCCTGCGACACCGACATGGTGATCATCCACGCCGTCGAGAGAAGTGCGAGTGCGAGAGCGAAGATGCCGACACCGTGACGACGGAACCTCCGGTAGACGAGGAAGGCAAGGAAAGGCCAGACCAGGTAGAACTGTTCCTCGACGGCAAGGCTCCACAGGTGCGTCAGCAGGGGAGGTCGGCCGATCGCCTCGAAGTACGAGAGGTCAGTCGCGATGTACCACCAGTTGTTTACGTAGAACGCCGACGCGAGTGAGTCGCGTGCGAACTGGTAGGCGGCGTCGCGATACCAGATGGCTACGACCGTGCCCACGATGAGCAGCATGAGGAGAAGTGCGGGGAGTAGCCTGCGCGCGCGTCCGACGTAGAAACGAGTGAAGTTCACCCGGCCGCTGCGATCGAGCTCCTCGAGGATCAGCGAGGTGATGAGGAAGCCGCTGAGCACGAAGAAGACATCGACGCCGAGGAATCCGCCGCGAATCCAGCCGAGATCAGCGTGATAGAGCAGGACTCCGAGCACTGCGAGTGCGCGAATGCCGTCGAGCCCGGGCAGATATCCCATCTCGCCACGAGATCGCCCCTTGTCGAGGTGCCACGGCTGCTGGGCAGTGGGCGTGGTCACCCGTCAATAGTACGGACGAAACGGGCCAACTCGGTCAGGCGTTGCGGAAGCGATTGATCTTCGGCAGTAGTTCATCGCGTAGTTGCTGATTGGTCACGCCGAGCCCTTCCTCGGGGGAGAGGCAGAGCACGCCGACCTTGCCCTGGTGGGCGTTGCGATGCACCTCGTAGGCCGCCTGGCCGGCCTGCTCGAGGGGGAAAGTCTTCGACAGGGTCGGGTGAATCATGCCCTTCGAGATGAGGCGATTGGCCTCATAGGCCTCGCGGTAGTTGGCGAAGTGGCTGCCGATGATCCGCTTGAGATTCATCCAGAGGTAGCGATTGTCATATTCGTGCATGTAGCCGGAGGTCGAGGCGCACGTGACGATCGTGCCGCCCTTCTTTGCCACATAGACGCTGGCACCGAAGGTCTCACGCCCGGGATGCTCGAACACGATGTCGACGTCATCTCCGCCGGTCAACGAGCGAATCTGCTTGCCGAGGCGCTGCCATTCCTTCGGGTCCTGGGTGTGCTCGTCCTTCCAGAATCGGTAGTCCTCGGCATTGCGATCGATGATGAATTCTGCACCCATGGCTCGGCAGAGGTCAGCCTTCTCGGGGCTCGAGACTACGCACACCGGAATTGCGCCGCCGTTGAGTGCATACTGCGTCGCGTACGAGCCGAGGCCGCCTGAGGCACCCCAGATGAGCACGACATCACCCTGCTTCATTCCGCCACCGTTGCGGCTGACCAGCTGTCGATATGCGGTGGAATTCACGAGACCGGGGGAGGCGGCCTCCTCCCAGGTCAGGTGTGCCGGCTTGGGCAGGAGTTGGTTGCTCTTGACGATCGCGAGTTCAGCAAGGCCACCGAAGTTGGTCTCGAAACCCCAGATGCGCTGTTCGGGATCGAGCATCGTGTCGTTGTGACCGAGAGGCGACTCGAGCTCGACACTCAGGCAGTGCGCGACCACTTGATCGCCCGGCTTCCAGGCGCTCACACCGGGACCCACTCGGAGCACGACGCCTGCGGCGTCAGAGCCGATCACGTGATACGGCAGGTCATGGCGCTTGGCATCGGAGTTCAGCCGGCCGTACTTCTCGAGAAAGCCGAATGTGGACACGGGCTCGAAGATTGAGGTCCAGACCGTGTTGTAGTTGATGCTCGACGCCATGACAGCGATGAGTGCCTCACCTGCAGCGAGCTCAGGTGTCGGCACCTGATCGAGATGGAGCGACGTGCGAGGGTCTTTATCGCGCGAGGCGACACCCTCGAACATCGCGACTTCGTCCTTATGGACGGTGATGGCCCGGTAGGTCTCGGGAATCGGGATAGCCGCGAATTCCTCAGCGGAAGCGCCGGTGATGATTGCGTCACGAATTGCATGCATTTTTTCGGTCCAATGCTCAGGAGTTATCGGCCGTTGATGAGTGAATGCACCTGATCGATGACTCCGTGTGCGGAGGACCACCACCATGCTGCTGTTGCGGTGAGGGCAACAATGCCAATGATCAGAACTTTTCGCGCCCTTTTGAGAAGTAAAGAGATGACGATCACAGCGAGGGCGCCGGCCGCTACTGCTGCCGCGGCAGCCTTCTGGTCACCGGTGAGATCCCAGGTGGTGGGATTCCAGGGCTCCATGGGTGAGCGGCTAGTGGGAGTCGCCCGACTGCACGAGCTCGATGAGCACTCCGCCGCAGTCCTTGGGGTGGGCGAAGTTGACCAGCGAACCTGCAGTGCCGCGCTTCGGCTGGTCGTACAGGACGCGCACGCCGGCCGCACGCAGGGCATCGGCGGTCGCGACTACGTCGTCGACGCCGAAGGCGACCTGCTGGATACCGGGGCCGGAGCGATCGAGGAACTTGGCGATCGTGGACTCCGGTGACAATGGTGCGAGCAACTGGATGTACGAGCCGCCCACGCCGAGCATTGCCTCGCGCACGCCCTGCTCCTCGTTGACCTCCTCGTGCACCACCTCGAGTCCGAAAGCAGCGGCGTAGAAGGCCTTGGCCTCGTCGAGGTCGGGGACGGCGAAGCCGACGTGATCAATGCGGGTGACGTGTGAGCTCATGGGACTATGTTGTCATCTACACAACTCGAGTCGAGGAGCGGAGGGCCATGTCGCCGGATCCAGGCAGCGTGGAACTCATCACAGGTGCCCGCGCAGGTCAGCCCCGCGCCATCGCGCGCTTGATCTCGCGTATCGAGAATGACGCACCCGATGTTCCCTCGATCATGCGGGAGCTCTCGTCGACTGCCGGTCATGCACACGTCATCGGAATCACTGGCTCACCCGGAGTCGGCAAGTCCACCTCGACCTCGGCGCTCGTCACCGCTTACCGCGAGCAGGGCAAGCGAGTCGGCGTTCTAGCCGTTGATCCGTCATCGCCCTTCTCCGGCGGTGCCCTTCTCGGTGATCGCGTGAGAATGCAGGCGCATGCCACGGATGAGGGTGTGTTCATTCGCTCTATGGCCTCGCGCGGTCATCTCGGTGGACTTGCCGCGACAACGCCCCAGGTGCTGAGAGTGCTCGACGCGGCGGGATTTGATGTCACCATCATCGAGACCGTGGGCGTCGGCCAGTCGGAAATCGAGATCGCGGCGACAGCGGATACCTCTCTCGTGCTGCTCGCGCCGGGTATGGGCGACGGCATCCAGGCCGCGAAGGCCGGCATCCTTGAGATCGGCGACATTTTCGTCGTTAACAAGGCAGATCGCGATGGTGCCGACAGCACCGTTCGCGAGATCAGGCACATGATCGACCTCGGAGTCCGTGGGGGATGGCAACCACCGGTGCTCAAGACAGTCGCCTCGCGACACGAGGGCATCGCGGAATTGGTCGCGGATATCGATCGGCATCGCGCGTGGCTCATCGAGTCGGGGGAGCAGGAATCACGTCGGCTTCGTCGGGCTGAGGATGAAATCAGTGCGCTGGTGCTCGGCGCAGTGCGTCAGCGCCTAGCGGGGGATCCGCAGCGACTCGCGGCTGCGGCTCAGGCAGTACTCGACGGTACGACAGATTCATACAGTGCGGCTGCGAACATCCTCGAGCAGTTGTAGCGGCCGTTATCTGCGTTGCGTTCTTATGCGAGGACGCTTTAGCGCCTCTGCCATGCCCCGGGCTCGGCCAGCAACTCACTGACATCGGTCGGAAGCTTGCCGGTAGCCACATCATCAAGACTGATGTGCTCGAGCACGTGGCGCATTGACGCACGCACGGCAATCCAGACCTCGCGCAGGTGCTCGGCCGCGCCGGGGTACTCGATGTCTTCGGGTCGCTTACCTCGAACGGCGGCCAGGGGGCCATCAAGCGCGCGCACCACATCGGCAATCGAGACCTCGGCCGGATTGCGGTCGAGTCGGTAACCGCCCTCGGCGCCGCGCTGGCTCGCGACGATGCCGGCCTGGCGTAGCTGGCGCAGGATGCCCTCGAGGAATTTGATCGGAATCTCCTGGGCGGTCGCGATCTGCTCGCCTTTGATCAACTTCGTGGGGTCGAAGCGGTAGGCGGTCGTGAGTTCGCAAAGCGCGCGCATGCCGTAATCGGCCTTTGCAGAGACGTGCATTCCCGCATTCTGTCGCGTGGTGCGGCGGCGCTGCTGGGCGACCCGCCGTATTCCCCCCGATTCCGAGGGAATTGAGTCCTCGGGGGATCGGCGCGGCGGATTTGACTCAACGTTGCTCATTCCCTACCTTTCCTATTATGACGCTAGGGAAGGTAGTAAAGCACACCTCATACGAGGTGGCGCTCGAGTTCGTGCGAATGGCGCACCACCGCCATCAGTACGGCTCCCAGGGCAGCGGTTGTCGATGACCTGAGTCCGCCCGCTCGACCCACACCCCTACCCACATTCATCTCGCCCCACATTCATAAGGAGAAGACATGTCTCGCTTCACCCGAATCGCAGCCGGCATCACCGGCCTGGCCATCGTGGCCACTGCAGGTGCCGCAGGTGCCGTGGCCGCCCCGTCGGCCAGCCCCTCGCCGAAGGCCAGCACCTCAACCACGCTTGCCCTGCCCAAGCTTCCGACCGCTCCGGTTGTCCGGATTGGCTTCTTTGCCAATGTGACCCACGCCCCCGCACTCGTGGCTCAGCAGCTCGGGCTTTTCACGCAGTCGCTGGCCAAGGAGGGCACCAAGGCGGAGTTCGTGCTCTTCAACGCCGGCCCCGCAGCAATCGAGGCGATGAAGGGCGGTGCTATCGATGTCTCGTACATCGGGCCGAACCCGTCCGTCGCGGGCTACACCTCGACGAATGGCCAACTGCTCAACGTCGTCTCGGGCGCAGCGTCGGCGGGTGCACAGTTCGTCACCAAATCCACGATCAAGACCGTTGCTGATCTCAAGGGTAAGAAGTTCGCCTCCCCGCAGCTCGGCGGAACCCAGGATGTCGCACTCCGTTCGTACCTGAAGGATCAGGGCTACGCGGTGAACCTCGCCGGTGGTGGCGATGTCACGGTCATCCCGACCGATAACGCCCAGACCCTCACCCTGTTCAAGCGCGGTGATATCGACGGCGCGTGGCTACCCGAGCCGTGGGCCTCGCGATTGGTCACCGAGGCCGGCGCGCGAGTGTTCCTGGATGAGAAGTCGCTCTGGCCCGCAGGTCAATTCGTGACGACAAACATCATCGCGAGCAAGTCGTTCCTGGCGAAGTACCCGGGCACCGTGCGCACCATCCTTCAGGACAACAACACCGCCATTCGCTACATCGCCAGCAACGTGCAGAGCTCGAAGGATCTCGTTCAGCAGCAGATCGTGAAGTGGACAGGCAAGGCCATTCCCGACGCAGCCATCAATCGCGCCTGGGGCAACCTGAGCTTCACCTGGGATCCGCTGGCGGGCACGCTGCGAAAGAGTGCGCAGGATGCCGTGACCGCTGGGCTTCTCAAGCTCAATCCCAACTCGCTGAACGGCATCTATGACCTCCGCCTGCTCAACTCGGTGCTCAAGGCATCGAAGGCGCGCACGGTCATCTCCGGCGGCCTCGGCCTGCAGTAACCGCTCTCCACTACAAAGAAAAAGGACGACGAATGTCACTCACCGGTGGCGCACGAACTGCGCCCGGCACTGCACTCCTCGAGAGTGAGGGCCTGGACGTCAAGATCAGTCACGTGACCAAGCGGTTCAATCCGAATGGTCCTGATGTCCTGCAGGACATCAGTTTGAGCGTGCGCCCCGGTGAGTTCGTCTCCCTGGTCGGAGCCTCCGGCTGTGGCAAGTCGACGCTGCTCAATTTGCTCGCCGGTCTCGAGAAGCCGACCTCAGGTGAGATCCTCACTGACGGAGCGCCGACCCTGATGTTCCAGGAGCCCGCGCTCATGCCGTGGCTCACTGCTGGCAAGAACGTCGAGCTCGCACTCCTGCTCCGCGGCGTTCCGCGAAAGGAGCGCAAGGAAAAGGCCCAGCAACTGCTCTCGATGGTCCACCTCGACCGCTCCTACAATCAGCGCCCGCATGAGCTTTCGGGTGGCATGCGTCAACGCGTTGCCATTGCACGTGCCATCGCTCAGGAGCGCAAGATCCTCCTGATGGACGAGCCGTTCGCTGCACTCGATGCCATCACTCGCGACCTCATTCATGAAGAGCTAAGCCGAATCTGGAAGGAGACGGGACTTACGGTCATCTTCGTCACCCACAACGTTCGTGAAGCGGTGCGCCTGGGTCAGCGAGTGGCACTCATGTCGTCGCGCCCAGGTCGCATCATCCAGGAATGGAATGTCGACATCCCCGAGCCGCGTCGACTCGATTCGCCTCCAGTTGCCGAGCTTGCCCGAGTCATAACTGACGAACTTCGCGAGGAGATCCGCCGACATGCCTGAGTCCTCGACAACCGTGGGCACGACGCCCGTCACTGACGACCTCGGTCAGCTCGAGTCCGGTCTCGATAATCTCGAGACCGGTTCTCGTCAGCGCCCGAGTCTCAAGAGCTCGATTCTTAAGTTGCTGTCCCCGCTGATCGCCATCGTTGCGGTCATCGTGATCTGGCAGGTCATCATCTACCTGCAGTGGCAGCCGGAGTGGATCATTCCGTCGCCAAAGGCCGTGCTCGACTCACTTGGTGCGCAGGCCGATCAGGAGATTCTCTGGCAGGCCACCTTCGGCTCGATCAAGCGGGCGGCGCAAGGCTTCGTGATCGCCCTGCTGGTTGCAACACCTATCGGTCTTGCGCTCGGCCTCAACAAGTACCTGCGCGCGATCTTCGGTCCGTTGCTCACCGGCCTGCAGCAGTTGCCGTCCGTCGCCTGGGTACCGGCGGCCATCATCTGGTTCGGTCTCTCTGACGCCACGATTTACACGGTGATCCTGCTCGGCGCAGTGCCCTCGATCGCGAACGGACTGATTGCCGGCATGGATCAGATCCCGACCTTGTATTTGCGCGCAGGCCAGGTTCTCGGCGCCACCGGCTGGAAGAAGATCCGTCACATCGTCCTCCCTGCTGCGTGGCCGGGCTTCCTTGCCGGGCTTGAGCAGGGCTGGGCCTTTGCCTGGCGCTCGCTCATGGCCGCTGAGCTCATTGCGGTATCCCCGGCGCTGGGTCTTGGACTCGGGCAGATGCTGGATATTGGTCGACAGCTCGGTGACATGGCGCTCGTGCTCGGGTCGATCATCATGATCATGGCCGTGGGCGTGCTGGTCGATCGCCTGATCTTCTCGCCCCTGCGCCAGCGCACGCTGCGCAACCGCGGCCTGGCGCGCTAAGTACCTCCCGACTCCTGCACCTGCGCGGGATCGGGAAGAATGCTCGTATGGCAACCAACCCGCTGTCCGGTCGCGTCAATACGCAGGGAGCCGTTGATCTCGGTGCACTTGCCGCCGCTCGCGAGAACCAGGCCAAGGCCGAGAAGGCCCTGGCCAATGCACCCGAGGGCATCGTGCGTGCCGTGACCATGGAGAACTTCGAGGTCGACGTCGTCAACCTCTCGATGACCGTTCCTGTCGTCGTGAACCTGCATTCCGATCGCTCGCCGGCCTCAGCACAGCTCACCCCGCTGCTGGAGAAGCTCACCGCCGAGTTCGGCGGCCAGTTCGTGCTGGCTCTGGTGAACGTGGATACCGACGCCCAGATCGCTCAGGCCTTCCAGGTGCAGGCGATCCCGACTGTGGTGGCGGTGCTCAAAGGTCAGCCGGTTCCCCTCTTCGAGGGTGCTCAGCCCGAGGCGCAGATTCGCGAGGTCCTGACAGAGGTACTTCGGGTCGCCGCGGAGAACGGCATCACCGGCGGCCTCGATGCGGATGCGCCGGAGTCGGCGGAGCCTGTTGAGGAACCTGTCGATCCGAGATTCGAGGCGGCGTTCGATGCGATCGAGGCGGCCGACTGGGATGCCGCAGAGCAGGCGTACCGCACGGTTCTCGACACCTCGCCTGCTGACACCGAGGCGCAGGCGGGGCTGGCCATGGTCGGCCTGTACAAGCGCACCGATGGCAAGGATGCTCCGGCTGACCCACAGGGAATCGATGAACGGATGCTCGCTGCGGACTTTGCGGCGCTCGAGGCCGACTGGTCGACCGCCTTCGCTCTGCTGGTTGACTGCGTACGTCTTACCGTCGGCGATGAGCGCGATGCCGCACGATCGCGTCTGCTGCAGCTATTTCAGGTTGCCGGAGATGACCCGGCAGTCGCCCCGGCCCGCACTGCGCTGGCCAGCGCGCTCTACTAGCTGCCCGAGTACTTGAGGTAGGTGGCCGCGAGCGGGGGAAGTGACACCACTGCCGAGGCCGGGCGTCCGTGCCACGGCTCGTCGATCGCGGTGACCGTGCCGACTCCGACTCCACTCCCGCCGTACTCGAGAGCATCGGTGGTGATGAGCTCAGTCCAGGTTCCTGAATTCGGCAGTGCAAGGCGATGCTCGTGGTGCACGACGGGGGAGAGGTTCACGACAACAGCAATGGGTGCTCCGGACTCATCCCGGCGCAGCCAACTGAAGACATTGCCCGCGGCGTCATCTGAATCGATCCACTCGAATCCTCGTGGGTCGCTATCGATCTGCCAGAGCGCGGGGTTGTCGCGATAGACACGATTGAGATCGCTGACCATGCGCAGCATGCCCTGGTGCTCCGGGAACTGAAGGAGCCACCAGTCGAGGCCGCGCTCGCTTGCCCACTCCTGAGACTGGGCGAATTCCGAGCCCATGAAAAGCAGCTTCTTGCCGGGGTGGCCGTACATGAAACCGAGGTAGGCGCGCAGATTGGCAAGTTCCTGCCAGCGATCGCCGGGCATTTTGCCGACAAGTGAGCCCTTGCCGTGCACTACCTCGTCATGGGAAATCGGCAGGATGAAGTGCTCGCTGTACGCGTAGACCATCGAGAAGGTCATCTCGCCGTGGTGGTACTGGCGATGAATCGGCTCGCGCTCGATGTACTGGAGCGAATCGTGCATCCAGCCCATATTCCACTTGTAGCCGAAGCCCAGGCCGCCGAACTCGGTCGGCGTGGTGACACCCGGCCACGCGGTGGATTCCTCGGCGATCGTCATGATGCCGGGCACGCGCTTGTAGACAGTGGCGTTCATTTCCTGCAGGAATGAGACAGCATCGAGATTCTCCCGACCGCCGAACTCATTCGGGTACCACTCGCCGTCCTTGCGCGAGTAGTCGAGATACAGCATCGAGGCGACGCCGTCGACGCGCAGGCCATCGATGTGGAACTCCTCGAGCCAGTACACGGCATTGGCGACCAAGAAGTTGCGCACTTCAGTGCGGCCGTAATCGAAGATGAAGGAGCCCCAATCAGGATGCTCTCCGCGTCGGGGGTCGGGATGCTCGTAGAGAGCGCTGCCATCGAAGCGCACCAATGCCCAGGGATCAGTGGCGAAGTGCGCCGGCACCCAGTCCATGATCACGCCAATGCCGGCCTGGTGCAGGGAGTCGATCAGGAAGCGGAGTTCGTCGGGGCTGCCGAAGCGCGGCGTCGGTGCGAAGTAAGAAGTGACGTGATAGCCCCACGACGGTGCGTACGGGTGCGCCGCGACGGGCAGGAACTCGACATGAGTGAAGCGGGCCTCGCTCACGTATTCGGTGAGCTGGTCGGCGAGCTCTGAGTATGTGAGGTGCGGACGCCACGAACCGAGGTGCACCTCGTAAATGCTCAGCGGCTGCTTGTGTTGATCGGTGGCCGCACGGCGTGCGAGCCACGCCTCGTCATTCCACGAGTAGTGGGACTCGGTGACCACGGAGGCATTCGCCGGGGGGATCTCGGTGGCTTGTGCCATCGGGTCGGCCTTGTAATGCCAGGCGCCATCGGCGCCGAGAATCTCGAACTTGTAACGGGCACCTGCGGCTACGCCCGGAATGAAGAGTTCCCAGACGCCGGTAGAACCGAGGGAGCGCATGGGTGAGCCCCCGCCATCCCAGAAGTTGAAGTCTCCGATGACGCGTACACCCTGCGCGGTGGGCGCCCACACGGAGAACGCGACGCCCGAGACTGGACCATGCGCAGTGTCGAGGGTGCGCACGTGCGCGCCGAGCGCATCCCAAAGCTGCTCGTGGCGACCCTCGCCGAGCAGGTGCAGGTCTATGTCGCCGAGAGTAGGCAGGAAGCAGTACGGATCATCGGTGAGATGCACTCCGCCGCCGCGCGTGGTCTCGATCAGATAGTCGGGAACCGTCGTGCCGGGGATTCCGACAGCCCAGACGCCGCGGTGCACATGCGACATCCGATGACGAGTGCCGTCGATGACGATGCTCACTTCGTCGGCGCCGTGCTGGATCGTGCGGACGGTGACAGTTCCACTCTCCGGATGCGCGCCAAGGATCGAGTGCGGGGAGTAGTGGGCGCCGTTGACCAGGCGATCGAGTTCGCCCAGGTCGATCCGTGCATACGCAGTCATAGTCACCTCACGTGAACGATATGGGCAACATGCTCCCGCGGTCGCAGTTCCGCATAAGTGGTGGCATCCCAGTTCCAGGTCTGGCCCGTCACGAGATCGTGGGCGGTGAACGGCGCGGTGCGGCCGAGGGCCCCGAGATCCCAGGTGATGGTCGCCGCCTGGTCGTGGAAGGAATCGAGGGTGACCACGATCAGTACGAGATCGTCGCCATCGCACTTGGAGTACGCGAGGACCTTGTCGTTGTCGGTGTGGTGGAAGGTCAGAGATCGAAGGTCCTGCAGCGCGGGATGCGCACGGCGCCACTCATTGAGCTCAGTGAGGAAGGGAGCGAGCGTGCGACCCTCGGCATCGGCCTTCGCCCAGTCGCGCGGGCGGTACTGGAACTTCTCGGTATCGAGGTACTCCTCGCTGCCCTCGCGCAGGGCAGTGCCCTCGTACAGCTCGTATCCGCTGTAGATGCCGTAGGTGGGGGAGAGAGTGGCAGCGAGGGTCGCGCGGATGGCGAACATCGCCGGCCCACCCTTCTGCAGTGACTCATGAAGGATGTCGGGGGTGTTCGTGAAGAAGTTCGGACGCATGTACGCGGCAGCCGGACCGGCCAGCTCGCGACCGTAGGACTCGAGACCCGCCTTGTCGGTGCGCCAGGTGAAGTAGGTGTAGCTCTGCTGGAAGCCGACCTCGGCAAGCGCGCGCATCATCGGCGGGCGAGTGAAGGCCTCGGCGAGGAAGAGCACATCGGGATCGGTCGCGTTGATTGCGGCGATCAGGCGCTCCCATACCCACAGTGGCTTGGTGTGCGGATTGTCGACGCGGAAGATGCGCACTCCGCGCTCGACCCAGAACCGCACGACCCGCTCGACCTCGGCGTACAGGCCCTCGGGGTCATTGTCGAAGTTCAGCGGGTAGATGTCCTGGTACTTCTTCGGCGGGTTCTCGGCGTACGCAATGGTGCCGTCGGCGCGTGTGGTGAACCATTCAGGATGTGCGGCGACCCACGGGTGATCAGGTGCCGCCTGCAGGGCGAGATCGAGAGCTATCTCCATGCCGAGGTCGTTCATCGCCTTCACGAAGGCGTCGAAGTCGGCAAGTGTGCCGAGGTCAGGATGCACGGCATCGTGTCCGCCGTCGATGGAACCGATGGCCCACGGCGAGCCCGGATCCTGCGGACCAGGAGTCAAGGTGTTGTTCGGTCCCTTGCGATTGATGTGCCCGATCGGGTGGACCGGCGGCACGTAGACCACGTCGAAGCCCATGGCCGCGATCGCCGGGAGTCGCTGAGCCGCGCCATTGAACGTTCCGGACCGCGCCGGGTTGGTGGACGCTCCCTCGCTGCGGGGGAAGAACTCGTACCAGGATCCGTACAGCGCACGGCGGCGCTGCACCCGAAGTGGCCACGGGCCGCTCTCAGTCGGGTACTCGCGCATCGGATTCGCTGCGATGATCGCCACGATGACAGGGTCGTGCGCAGCGGCCAGCCGATCAAGGTGAGTGAAATCGGTGTTGCGCATGGTGCTTGCTGCGCGCTGGAGGGCCTTGGCTTGAGTTTTGTCGGCGAGAGTCTGAGCATGTGAATCGAGAAGGAGTGCGCCCTCTTCGAGTTCAAGATCGACGTCGAGACCGGCCGGCACCTTGATATCTGCGCGATGCTCCCAGGTTCCCCAGGCATCTCCCCACGAACGGATGGTGAAATGCCAGAGGCCCATGGAGTCGGGGCGGATCGCGGCGGCCCAGCCATCGAGGCCCGTGCCGGTGGGATGCATGCGCTCGACCGTGGCCACGGTGCCGTCAGGTCGAGTGAGCACGACCTCAACGCCCAAGGAGTCGTGACCTTCGCGAAAGCAGGTGGCAGTGACCGGGATGAGTTCGCCCACGGCCGCGGCGGCCGGGCGGCGTCCGCCCAGCACGCTGGGGGAGATATCCGTGATGGGGAATCTGCCTGACAGCTCACTCGGCAGCGTGGCAGGGGCGACGGCTGGGGGAACGGACTTCGAGGCCATGGTCGTGAAGGCTAGCGCGCCGAAGTGCTCCAGAAGGGGTGGATCCGAACTCGAGCGCAAGAAATTGCGTGAATCCGCAAGAATTGTGCGACGCGATGTCGGAATTGCCGCATTCCAGCCTGGCGCAAGCGTTTACGACCGCTAATCTTCGGGGCGTGAACAGGCATGAACTGCTGGCGCAGGTAACCGCTTACGGCGTCGAACCTTCCTATGTCGATGCCTTCCAGGTCGTCAAGGAGCTTCCCGACTCCACCCTCGAGTGGCTGGCGGGCGAGTTCGCGGGCCAAGGGCCGATGGAGCCGCCGATCATCGCCACCCCGGGCCGGTGGCATCCCGAACTGCACGGAGTCGTCGAGTTCGACGATGGTCGGTTCCTGCATGTCGAAGGTGCCCTGCCCCTGGATTCCGTCGGCTATCAGCGCCTGCGCGAGCCACTCGGCAAGGAACGACTCGTGCTGTGCGCACCTGATCGATTCCGGGTCCCACGCCGTTCATTCGGCTGGTCCGTCCAGTTGTACGCCGCGCGCACGTCGCGCTCATGGGGTATCGGCGACTACGCCGATCTCTCATCCATCGCCCGGGTGGCCACTGAGACCGGAGCCGGTTTCCTGCTGATCTGCCCACTGCATGCGGGCAACCTCGGCTCTCATCCGATGTCCTCTCCCTATTCGCCCACCTCGCGCGAGTGGCTTCAGGTGCTCTACATCGCCATTGACGACGTTCCCGGTGCCGCGTTAGTCGATCTCTCCGATCTGCGGGCTGCCGGCCTCGCACTCAACGATGAACGACTGATTGACCGAAGTGCGGTGTGGGCACTGAAGTCGGAAGCTCTACTGCGCATCTGGGTCGCACTCGGCCGTGATGCCGGCCCTTCCTATCGGCACTGGGTCGATAGCCAGGGCGACGGACTCCTGCAGTTCGCGACCTTCATGGCTCTGGCCGACACGCATGGCCTGCCGTGGCAAACCTGGCCCGAGCACCTGCGCCACCCCGGTTCGGAAACAGTGGCCCGTTGGGCGGCCGACCCGGTCAATGCCGAGCGCATCGCGTTCCACTGCTGGCTGCAGTGGCTCGCCGATCAGCAGCTCGCCGAGGCATCGCGCCAGGGTATAGATCTCGTAGCCGACATCGCGGTCGGCTTCGACGGCGGCGGAGCCGACGCGTGGTGCTGGCAGGACTTACTCGTGTTCGACGCTGAGGTGGGGTGCCCTCCTGATCGACACAACCGCGATGGGCAGCGCTGGGGCCTGCCGGCGTTCAATCCTGCGGCACTGGTTCAGGCAGACTTCGCGCCCTTCGTGGCGATGGTGCGGGCCAGTCTGCGTCATGCGAAGGCAATGCGCATTGACCACGTGATGCAGCTGTGGCGCCTCTTCTGGGTGCCGCAGTCCGGCAGTCCCGCTGCGGGTGGATACGTGCGATACCCGCATGATGCGCTGCTCGCTATCTTGCGCATTGAGGCAGACCGCGCCGGCGCCTGGGTCGTCGGCGAGGACATGGGCACGGTGCCCGAGAACGTCCAGCCGATGATGGCTGACATCGACATGCTCGGTTACCGTGCTGCCTGCCGCGTGCCGATCTCGATGTTCACTGTCAACACGCTTGGTGCGACCGGAACGCATGATCATGCGACCATCGCCGGAATCCTCACCGGTCAGGATCCGCGTGACATGGTCTCGGTGGGCAAGTCCATCGATCCTGATGCCGAGGAGCAGCGCAAGCAGACTCTCGCGCTCGAGGCAGGGCTAGAACTCAAAGACGAATACTCCGATGACGAGATCGCCACGGCGATAGTCGCGCGGTGTGCATCGGTCGCAAATTCCGCGTCGCGTGTGGTCGTCTTCAACCTGGAGGACGTCGCCGCAGTGCGTGAGCGCCCGAATATGCCGGGCACGATCGATCAGTGGCCCAACTGGCGCTGGGCACTTCCCGTGGATGCCGACGAATTGCTCCGCAGCCCCCTGGCAATCTCGATCGCCGCGACGGCACGCGCGACGCGTCACCTCTGAGTGAGGCTCCGGCGCGCTACCGAGTGACCTGCACGAGCACGCTGCTGCGCGCTGCGACGGAAATTGACTCCCCATTTCCGAGGGGTGCAGGGTCAGTGATTCCCGTATCTGCCGTGTCGAGCACCCGCGTGAACACCTTGCCGTAGATCTCGCCGGGCAGCGTGAACTCGATGTCATCGGTACCAGCGTGCACGATGAGCAGGAACGAGTCGTCGTGAATGTTCTCCTCCCCATGAGTGTTCACGTCGCCGGCGATGAACATTCCGAGCGTGCGTGCGTCGGGAGAGTGCCAGCCGTCATCGGAGACTTCGGTGCCATCGGCCGATATCCAGGCGAGATCCTTCGGGCCACCCTCGTGGAGCGGGCGGCCATCGAAGAAGTAGCGCTGGCGAAATGCCGGGTGCTCTCCTCGGATGCGCAGCAAGGTGCGCGTGAAGTGGAGTAGCTCGGTCTGCCAGGGTTCGAGATTCCAGTCGAGCCAGGAAATCTCGTTGTCCTGGCAGTAGGCATTGTTGTTGCCGCCTTGGGTCCGGCCGATCTCGTCGCCCGCAGTGATCATCGGCACGCCGGTCGACAGGAGGAGTGAGGTCAGCATGTTGCGGATCTGCCTGCGACGAATTGCATTGATCGCAGGATCATCAGTCTCGCCCTCGATGCCGTAATTCGCCGAGCGGTTGTTGTCGGTGCCGTCGCGATTCTGCTCGCCGTTCGCCTCGTTGTGCTTGTGCTCGTAGGTGGTGAGATCTCGCATCGGGAAGCCGTCGTGCGCGGTGATGAAGTTGATCGAAGCGTAAGGACGACGCCCTTCACTTGCGTAGAGATCGGCCGAGCCGGTCAGTCGCCAGCCGAGTTCGCCGATCCCGGTTGCGCCGCGCCAGAAATCACGCAGGCAGTCGCGGTACTTGTCATTCCACTCTGTCCAGAGCGGAGGGAACTCCCCGACCTGGTAGCCGCCAGGGCCGACATCCCAGGGCTCGGCGATCAGTTTGACGTTTCGAAGCACGGGATCCTGCGCAATGGTCGTCATGAAAGTGCCGAGCATGTCGACGTCGTGCAAGGAACGGGCCAGCGCCGAGGCCAGGTCGAATCGGAAGCCATCGACGTGCATCTCGGTCACCCAGTAGCGCAGTGAGTCCATGATCATCTGGACGACATGGGGATTGGCGGCATTGAGCGTGTTTCCACATCCCGTAAAATCCATGTAGAAGCGCTTGTCTTCGGCCAGGCGGTAGTAGTCGTCATTGTCGATGCCGCGGAAGCATAGGGTCGGCCCCATCTGGTTTCCCTCGGCTGTGTGGTTGTAGACGACGTCGAGAATCACCTCGATGCCGGCCTCGTGAAGTGCCTTCACCATGTTTCGGAATTCCTGCACCTGCTCGCCGCGGGTGCCAGTGGCCGAGTAATTCGCATGCGGAGCGAAGAACCCGATCGAGTTGTATCCCCAGTAATTGGTGAGTCCGAAGTGAGTCAGGTGGGATTCGTCGACGAAATGGTGGACGGGGAGCAGCTCGATTGCCGTGATGCCCAGCGAGCGCAGGTAGGCGATGGTGGCCGGATGGCCGACGCCTGCATACGTACCTCGGATCTCCTCGGGCACTTCAGGGTTGAGCATGGTCAGGCCTTTGACGTGCGCTTCGTAGATGACGGTGTCACGCCACGGAATGCGCGGGGGAGTCACGCCCTTCCAGTCGAAGTCGTAATCGACGACCACGCTGCGGGGCACGAATGGAGCGCTGTCAATGGTGCTCATCATCAGGTCATCGGCGCCGGTGTGCGCGAAGAGTGCGGAATGGAAGATGAACTCACCATCGATGGCCTTGGCGTACGGGTCCAGCAGCAACTTGTTGCGGTTCCAGCGCAAGCCGTTCTGGGGTTCCCATGGGCCATCGACCCGAAATCCGTAGCGGGTACCGACGGGAAGGTTCTCGACGAAGCAATGAAAGACGCCGAAGACGTGCTCTGTCAGGGGGATGCGAGTTTCGATCCCGGACTCGTCGAACGTGCACAGTTCCACGCCCGTCGCACCCGCGGCCCACAAGGCGACATTCGCGCCGCCACGGCCGTCTGGGGTCACGCCCAGCGGGTCAGGGCGGCTCGATGAAAGCGTATGCATGATGCCGTGAGGCTACCGTCTGGGGGAATGTGCCGCCTCGATCACTAGGCTCGCGGCGAGTTCTTCAACGCCACTGAACAAGGAGTACGCATGGGCGAGTTCGTCAATCTCGAGGTTGGAGACGGCATCGGAACCATCCGTCTTGCTCGCCCGCCGATGAATGCTCTCTCGCTCCAGGTGCAGCAGGAGATCAAGGCCTGCGCCCTCGAAGCATCCGATCGTGAGGACGTCAAGGTCGTCATCCTCTATGGCGGCGAGAAGGTCTTCGCGGCCGGCGCTGACGTGAAGGAAATGGCCGTCATGGACTACCAGCAGATGGTGCTGACCTCTGGTCCTCTCCAGGATGCCTTCACTTCCGTGGCCCGCATCCCCAAGCCGACCATCGCCGCGATCACCGGCTACGCCCTCGGAGGCGGCTGCGAGCTCACCTTGTGCTGCGATATCCGCATTGCCGCTGAGGATGCGACCCTCGGCCAGCCCGAGATCCTGCTCGGCATCATTCCCGGCGCTGGTGGCACGCAGCGTCTCGCGCGACTCATCGGCCCGTCAAAGACCAAGGAGCTCGTGTTCACCGGTCGCTTCGTGCCTGCTGCCGAGGCGCTGAGCATGGGCTTGGTCGACAAGGTCGTGCCGGCTGCCGATGTGTACGCGGAGGCACTCAAGCTGGCGACAAAGCTGGCCAAGGGGCCCGCACTCGCCCTGCGTGCAGCCAAGGAAGCAATCGATCGCGGGCTCGAGGTCGATCTCGTCACCGGCCTGGAGATCGAGCGCATGGCGTTTACCTCCCTGTTTGCCACCGATGACCGCAAGATCGGCATGGACTCCTTCGTGGAGAACGGCCCGGGCAAGGCCACCTTCACCGGCCGCTAAGCGGGCAGTGGCGGGGATCACCCACCGGCGGATTGCCGGATTCCCTGCAGGGGCTACGATTATTACTTGGACGTCCATTAATATTGAGTGTCCGACCACCCACGCCGTTCTCCGCATCGCCAAGCGAGCGGAAGGAACAAGGAAGGCAAGCCGTGAAGATCGCAGTCTGCGTCAAGCAGGTCCCTGATACCTGGGCTGAGAAGAAGCTTCGCTCCGACGATTCGACGCTGGACCGCGAGTCCGCCGATGGAGTCATGAACGAGCTCGACGAGTACGCGGTCGAGGAGGCGCTGCAGATTGCTGAGGCAAACAGTGGCGAGGTCACCATCGTCACGATGGGTCCGGATCGCGCAGCAGAGACCGTGCGCAAGGCGCTCAGCATGGGCGCTGACGCGGGCATTCACCTGGTCGACGACAGCCTTCACGGCTCCGATGCAATCGCTACTTCTTATGCACTCGCAAAGGTGCTCGAGGGACGCGGCTTCGATCTCATCATCTTCGGTTCCGAGTCCACCGATGCGCGCATGAGCGTCGTGCCGGCCATGGTGGCCGAGCGCCTGGGTATCGCTCAGCTCACCTTCGCTCAGAAGGTGAGCGTCGCTGGCTCGACGGTCACGATCGAGCGCGCCACCGACTACGGCTACGACACCGTCGAGGCGTCGACCCCGGCTGTCATCAGCGTCGTCGAGAAGATCAACGAGCCGCGCTACCCCTCGTTCAAGGGCATCATGGCCGCGAAGAAGAAGCCGGTTGAGTCCCTCGGTGCTGGCGACGCAGGCATCGACGGAGGCCAGATCGGTCTTTCTGCCGCATGGTCCGGTGTCAACGACTTCGCTGTGCGCCCGCCGAAGGCGGCCGGCACTGTCGTGACCGACGAAGCCGGTGACGGCGGCGTCAAGATCGCCGAATTCCTGTCCGCTCAGAAGTTCATCTAGGAAGAGGTCCCGATCATGGCTGAAGTTCTCGTTCTCGTTGAGCAGCTTGACGGTTCCGTCAAGAAGGTCACTTCCGAGCTGCTGACACTCGCACGTTCACTGGGCGAGCCCGCCGCTGTGTGGGTCGGTGGCGGTCTTGATGACGCTGCTGCCGCATCACTTGCCGAATTCGGCGCCGCGACCATTTACGTCGCCGATGGTGCCGAACTGAGCGACTTCGCCGTCGCTCCCAAGGCCGAGGTGCTTGCGCAGCTCGTCGCCGAGAAGAGCCCGGCTGCCGTTCTCATTGCCTCGAATGCCGAGGGCAAGGAGGTTGCCGGTCGCCTGGCGGTCAAGGCGAACTCCGGTGTGATCACCGATGCCGTTGCAGTCGACTCCGGCCTCATCGCCACGCAGAGCGTCTTCGGTGGCTCGACCGTCGTGCACTCCAAGGTCACCAAGGGCACCCCGATCATCACCGTGCGTCCGAACTCGGTCGCACCGGAGGCTTCAGCGGGCGCCAGTACCAAGGTTCCCGTGACGGTCGCGCTGAGCGACTCGGCCAAGAAGGCCAAGGTCACCGGTCGCACTGTCGCAGCCAAGGGCGGACGCCCCGAGCTGACTGAGGCCGCCATCGTGGTCTCCGGCGGTCGTGGCGTCGGTGCTGCCGAGGGCTTCGGCGTCATCGAGTCCCTTGCTGATTCGCTTGGCGCAGCAGTCGGCGCCTCGCGAGCCGCCACCGATGCAGGCTGGTACCCGCATCAGTACCAGGTGGGTCAGACCGGCAAGACCGTGTCTCCGCAGCTGTACATTGCCAACGGCATCTCGGGAGCCATCCAGCACCGTGCGGGCATGCAGACCTCCAAGACCATCGTCGTGGTGAACAAGGACGCCGAGGCGCCCATGTTCGAGCTCGCCGACTACGGCGTCGTCGGAGATCTCTTCAACGTCGTGCCGCAGCTGACTGAAGAGATCAAGAAGCGCACCTCCTGATCTCGGGCACTACGATCGGGTGCTGTGGCTAACCGCGCATATCTCGATCACGCAGCCACGACTCCCATGCTCGACCAGGCCCGCGAGGCCTGGGTCGAGAATTCACGAATGCTGGGCAATCCGTCGTCCCTTCATGCCTCCGGGCGAGAAGCCCGACGAGTAATCGAGGAATCGCGCGAGTCGATCGCCGCCGATCTCGGTGTTCGTCCGAGCGCCGTGATCTTCACCTCGGGTGGCACGGAAGCCGACAATCTCGCGATCAAGGGATTGTTCTGGAAGCGTCGTGAGGTGATCGCGGGTGCCCCGGTGATCATCGCGTCGCCCATCGAGCATCATGCAGTGCTCGACCCGCTGACCTGGCTCGCTGAGCACGAGGGTGCGGTGATCTCGTGGTTGCCCATCGATGCTGTCGGACGTGTCAGTGCCGCTGACGTCGAGGCCGCGATAGCCGCGGCCGACGGTCGCGCTGCGCTAGTCACGGTGATGTGGGCGAATAATGAGATCGGGACTGTTCAGCCCGTGCATGAGATCGCGGCGGTCTGTCGCGCAGCCGGCGTTCCCTTCCACACAGATGCCGTGCAGGCGCTCGGAGTCCTGCCGCTCACTCTCACCGGCATCGATGCCGTCACGATTACCGGTCACAAGGTCGGCGGTCCCTTCGGTGTCGGTGCTCTCATCGCCGAGACCAATCTCGGGCTGGTGCCCGTGCTTCATGGAGGTGGGCAAGAGCGCGAGGTGCGTTCCGGCACCCTCGATGCGCCGGGCATTGCTGCCTTCGCCGTCGCCGTCCATCACGCGGTCACCCAGCAGTCGGCACATGAGGCACGGCTGCGCAAACTGCGTGATCGAATGATCAGCGGAGTAGCCAGTGCCGTGCCCTCGGCTGTGCTCAATGGCGATCGCGCCGATCGCCTTGCGGGCAATGCGCACTTCAGCTTCCCGGGCTGCGAGGGCGATGCGCTCCTGATGCTCCTCGACGCAGCGGGCATCGATGTGTCCACCGGATCCGCCTGCTCTGCCGGCATCCCCGAGCCCAGTCACGTCCTACTCGCGATGGGCGTGGATGAGCCGACCGCGCGCGGATCCTTGCGATTCAGCCTCGGCCGCACGTCGAGTGAAGGCGATGTCGAAGCGCTGCTCGCGGCACTGCCCGGAGCCGTCGAGCGTGCCTCGCGAGCCGGAACGGCAGCCAGGCGATGAGAGTCGTCGCCGCGATGTCCGGTGGTGTCGATTCCTCCGTCGCGGCAGCACGCATGATCGAGGCCGGCCACGAGGTTGTGGGCGTGCACCTCGCGCTCGCGCGCAAGCCGGAGTCGTCTCGCCAGGGGTCGCGTGGTTGTTGCACCCTCGACGATGCTCGTGACGCACGCCGGGTCGCCGACATGCTCGGCATTCCTTTCTATGTCTGGGATTTCGCCGAACGATTCGCGGAAGACGTCATCGAGGATTTCTACGCCGAGTACGAGGCAGGCCGCACTCCGAACCCTTGCCTGCGCTGCAATGAGCGCATCAAGTTTGCCGCAGTTCTCGACCGCGCCGTCGCGCTAGGTTTCGACGCCGTGGCCACCGGTC
Source organism: Actinomycetes bacterium (assembly GCA_024639145.1). GTDB lineage: Bacteria > Actinomycetota > Actinomycetes > S36-B12 > S36-B12 > CAIKZY01. The sequence goes on from JAHEIZ010000002.1 coordinate 53,503, forward strand.
ACTACGCACGTCGCGTCGACGGGCCTCATGGCGCAGAGCTGCATCGCGCCATTGACCCCGCCAAGGATCAGTCGTACGTGCTCGGAGTTCTCGAGCAGTGGCAGCTCGAGCGGTCGCTCTTTCCCTTGGGCGATGACATGAAGGGTGACATTCGCGCAGAGGCCGAGCGGCTCGGGTTGCTTACGGCGAACAAGCCCGACAGCCACGACATCTGCTTCATTCCGGATGGGAATACCGCTGCCTTCCTCTCCCGTCGTCTCGGCGATCTTCCCGGCGACATCGTCGATGCCGAGAGCGGCGAGGTTCTCGGTGTTCACACGGGCACGTACGCTTTCACGATCGGTCAGCGACGCGGCCTCGGTCTGGGCAATCCCGGTGGCGGGGGCGAGCCCAGATATGTCGTCGATGTCGACATTGATACACGTCGAGTCATGGTCGGCGCGCCCGAGCGGCTCGATGTCATCGGGATCGAGGCCATCAAGCCCACGTGGGCGAATCTGCCGCTCGCCCCTGAGCCAGTGGCCGTAATGGCTCAGGTACGCGCGCATGCGATCCCGGTGCCCGCCAGCGCGCACTTCGACGGCGCGCGCATTCATGTCGAGTTGCTGCAGCCCATTCGCGGTCTCGCGAGCGGGCAGGCAGTCGTGCTCTATGACGGAGATCGCGTGATCGGCTCCGGCACTGTCGATCGCACGCACAAGAGGCCGTGATGCGCGTCCTGCCCTGGAGCGCCTCGCGGGGCACGGGCGTCGGTTCGCTACCCGGCACCGATTCGCGAGAGAGCGCACGGCTCATTGCAGGCGAGTGCTCGGATTTCATTCATCTGCACGAGCTGCCTGCACGCGGGCCCGGCGCCGACATGATCGGCCGCACCGGGGGGATGCTCAGTGCTGTCTCGCAGGAGTTCTCGATCGAGACAACTCCGCGTGGCTGGCGCTTCGTACCCAACGCCGGCAAGGACACCCGTCGTGCGCAATCGTTCCTCAACGAAGATCTCGATGCCCTGGAGGACGTGACCCAGGGGTACGAGGGTCCCCTCAAGCTCCAGGTGGCCGGGCCCTGGACCCTCGCCGCCGTGATCGAACTTGCATCAGGGGAGCGCGCGCTGAAGGACCCTTCCGCCTGTCGTGATGTGGCATCAGCCCTTCAGGAGGCACTCCGCAATCAGATCGACCAGGTGCGCAGGCGAGTGCCGAAGGCGAGCATTGTCGTGCAGGTCGATGAACCTGCACTCACGCAGGTGTTGGAAGGCAGCATCGGCACGGCGAGCGGGCTCTCGGCATACAACGCTATCGATGAGCAGGTGGCCTCGCCGATTCTCGCCGGAGTCATGCACGCGATCGCTGACGCCGGGGCAACCGCCGGTATTCACTGCTGTGCGGCGCAGCCGCCAATTGATCTTCTCGCCGGGACAGGTGCCGCATTCCTGGCCCTGGATTTCCTTCGCGCGCTCGATCAGGATCAGCTCGGTGCCGCGTGGGAGAGCGGCATCGGCCTGCTGGCCGGCACTGTTCCCTCAGTTGGGCAGGGAGTCCTGAGTGACACTCGTGCGAGTGCCCCCGTGCGGGAACTGGCTTCTCGCCTCGGCCTCGGGGATGCTCAGTACCTGGCGCAGGTGGTGATCACCCCGACCTGCGGCATGGCCGGTGCCAGCCCGCAGTGGGTGCGCACCGCCTACGAGAGTGTCAGGGCCGCGGCGCGAGTGCTGCGCGGTGATGAGGAGGGCGATCGCGATGAGCGCTGACGACGCGCGCCGTCGATGGGAAGCCTTGGTCGTGCAGATCCGTGAGGCCGGGCACGCCTACCACGATCTCGATGCGCCGGTGCTCTCCGATGCCGAGTACGACGCCCTCTTCCGCGCACTTGTCGAACTCGAGGAAGCTCACCCTGAACTAGCCTCCGATGACTCACCCACTCGCGTGCGCGGCGGGGCTATTTCATCGATGTTCAGCGAGGTCACGCATCTCGTCCCGATGTACTCGCTCGACAATGTCTTCGATGCCGACGAGCTCGCTGCTTGGCATGAGCGCACAGAGAAGTCACTGGGCTTCGTTCCTGAGTACCTGTGCGAGCTAAAGATCGACGGTCTCGCTGTCGACCTCGTCTATGTCAATGGCTCGCTCACCACGATGGCCACGCGTGGTGACGGCAAGACCGGCGAGGACGTCACGTACAACGTGCAATTCATTCCGGGCATTCCTGCGACGCTCACGCCGCAGAGGGGCGTTTCGGTCCCGGCGCTCGTCGAGGTGCGCGGTGAGATCTTCTTCCCGGTCGAGGCCTTCGACCGTATCAACGATGAGCAGTACGACGCCGGGCTTCCTCCGTTCTCCAATCCACGCAATGCCGCGGCCGGAACACTGCGCCAACGCATCGACAAGCGCGAGGAAGAACTCGCTGAGGTTCGCACTCAATCGGCCGCTCGCACTCAGTCGAAACTGGAGCGACTCGAGGCGGAATACGCACGCTCCGTGCGTCGCCTCAATGGACTGCAACTGACGGTGCACGGTCTCGGCGCAACAGACGGCGCCACGATCGACAGGCAGAGCGATGCCTACGCCCTGTTGAAATCCCTCGGCCTGCCGACAAGTGACTACGCGAAGGTCGAGAGCTCGTCAGCCGGCGTCGCTGCCTTCATTGCGCATTTCCACGAGCATCGCCATGACGTCATCCATGAGATCGACGGCATCGTCATCAAGGTCGATCGCCTCGATCTCCAGCAGCAGTTGGGCGAGACGTCTCGTGCGCCCCGCTGGGCGATTGCCTACAAGTACCCGCCCGAGGTCGTGCGCACCCGGCTACTCGATATCCAGGTCAACGTGGGTCGCACCGGTCGGGTGACGCCCTTCGCAGTGATGGAGCCGGTGCGTGTGGCTGGCTCCACTGTCGCGATGGCCACCTTGCACAACGCCTCTGAGGTCGAACGCAAGGGCGTGCTGATCGGTGACCTCGTCTTCCTGCGCAAGGCAGGTGATGTCATTCCTGAGGTGCTGGGCCCAGTACTCGAGGCCCGCACCGGTGATGAGCGCCCGTTCGTCATGCCGACTCATTGCCCCGACTGCAACACCGAGCTGCGTCCCGAAACCGAGGGTGACAAGGATCTTCGGTGCCCGAACGCACGTAGCTGCCCCGGTCAACTCATGGAACGCCTCGCCAACATCGGAAGTCGCAAGGCACTCGATATCGAGGGCCTGGGCGAGAAGTCAGCCATCGCATTGCTGGAGACCGGCATTCTCACTGATGAAGGTGACCTCTTCGCGCTCACTGAAGCCGACCTCCTGCGCGGTTCGTACTTCACCAAGGGAGAGGGCGAGCTGAGCGAGAACGCCAAGGTGATCCTGGCTCAGCTCGAGGTCGCGAAGACCAAGCCGCTGTGGCGAGTGCTCGTCTCCTTGTCGATGCGACATGTAGGGCCGCCAACCGCCCAGGCGATCACCTCGGTGTTCACCAGTCTCGATGACTTGGCGGCTGCCTCGACAGATGAACTCGCAGTGGTCGACGGCATCGGAGAGAAGACAGCGATCTCGATCGGTGAATGGTTCGCCGAGCCGTGGCATCGGGAGATCATCGAGAAGTGGCGTGCTGCCGGAGTTCGCATGGCTGACGAGGTCATCGAGCGCGGGCCACAGCCGCTTGCGGGCCTGACGATGGTGATCACCGGCTCACTCGAGGGTTTCACCCGTGACAGCGCCGAGGCCGCCGCCGCTGAACGCGGTGCCAAGGTCACCGGTTCGGTCTCCAAGAAGACCGATCTCGTGGTCGCAGGGGAGAACGCCGGCTCGAAGCGAGACAAGGCCGAAAGCCTAGGTATTCCCGTCATTGGTCTCGAGGGATTCCTCCTCCTGCTCTCCGATGGCCTCGAGAAAGCCCTCACAACCGCTGAATAGGATTGGGGCATGACCTCGATCACTCGGCCCGAGGTCGCGCACCTAGCGCGACTGGCCCGCCTCGACCTGGCTCCCGAGGAGCTCGACCACTATGCCGAGCAGCTCGATGTGATCCTGCAGTCTGTGGCCCGCATCTCCGAGGTCGCAGCCGATGACATCCCTCCGATGTCGCATCCGATCCCGATGGTCAATGTCTTCCGTGACGATGTCGTCACGCCCGGCATCACCCGGGACGAGGCCCTCGCTGCCGCTCCGGCTGCCGAGGATGACCGCTTCCGTGTTCCGCGCATCCTGGACGAGGAGTAGTCGTGAACGATCTCACTCGCCAGTCCGCCGCCGTGCTCGCCGACGCGATTGCTACTAAGGCGGTCACCGCGGTCGAGGTGACCCAAGCTCACTTGGATCGCATCGCCTCGGTCGACGGCAAGGTCCACGCCTTCTTGCATGTCACCGCCGAATCGGCACTCGCGCAGGCTCAGGCAGTCGATGCCAAGGTCGCCGCGGGCACTCCGCTCGGTCCGTTGGCCGGCGTTCCGCTCGGCCTGAAAGACGTTCTCGCGATGAAGGGGGAGCCCACCACCGCGGGCTCGAAGATCCTCGAGGGCTGGCGTCCGCCCTATGACTCCACTGTCGTCGCTCGCCTACGCGCTGCCGACATCGTCATTCTCGGCAAGACCAACATGGATGAATTCGCCATGGGCTCGTCCACTGAGCACTCTGCCTACGGCCCGACCCACAACCCGTGGGATCTCGATCGCATCCCCGGCGGCTCCGGTGGCGGCTCCGCCGCAGCGCTCGCTGCCTTCGAGGCGCCGCTGGCTATCGGGACCGACACGGGCGGCTCCATCCGCCAGCCCGCCTCTGTCACCGGCACCGTGGGCGTGAAGCCGACCTACGGTGGAGTGTCGCGCTACGGGCAGATCGCACTCGCCTCCTCACTCGATCAGCCCGGCCCCTGTGCGCGCAGCGTGCTCGATACTGCGCTGCTGCATGCGGCCATTGCCGGTCATGACCCGCGCGACTCGACGTCGATCAATGCGCCGGTTCCCGATGTCGTGGCTGCTGCGAAGAAGGCTGATGTGCGCGGCATGCGCATCGGCGTAGTCACCGAGCTCATGGGCGACGGCTACCAGGCCGGAGTCTCGCAGCGCTACGCCGAGGCACTCGATACCCTGCGCGAGCTTGGTGCCGAGATCATTGAGGTGTCGTGCCCGCACTTCGAGTACGCACTCGGTGCCTACTACCTGATCCTCCCTTCGGAGGCCTCGAGCAATCTCGCTCGGTTCGACGGCATGCGCTACGGCCTGCGTGCAGGCGATGACGGCAAGAACTCGGTCGAGCAGGTCATGGCAATCACTCGCGAGGCCGGCTTCGGCCCCGAGGTCAAGCGACGCATCATGCTCGGCACGTATGCACTGTCAAGTGGCTACTACGACGCCTACTACGGCCAGGCACAGAAGGTGCGCACGCTCATCACGCGTGACTTCAACGCGGCCTTCGAGAAGGTCGATGTCCTCGTCTCGCCGACTGCGCCGACAACGGCCTTCAAACTGGGCGAGAAGCTCGATGATCCGCTCGCGATGTACCTGAACGATGTCGCGACCATCCCCGTGAACCTCGCCGGTATCGGCGCGATGAGCCTGCCGATCGGCCTGGCTCCCGAGGACGGCCTGCCCGTGGGCATGCAGATCATGGCCCCGGCCATGGCTGATGACCGTCTCTACCTCGCCGGCGGTGCGCTCGAGGCAGCGCTCACCGACAAGTGGGGTCACCTGCTGATCGAGGAGGCACCCGCACTATGAGCACCCAGAACATGACCAATGGCGAGGTCGACGTCTACCTCGATTACGACGAAGCGATCAGCGGCTATGACCCGGTGATCGGTCTCGAGACTCACGTCGAGCTCGGCACCCACTCGAAGATGTGGTGCGGCTGCTCCACGAACTTCGGTGCCGACTCCAACACTCAGGTCTGCCCCGTGTGCCTCGGACTGCCCGGCTCGATGCCCGTCGTCAATCGCGCAGCGGTCGAGTCGACCATTCGTATTGGCCTCGCACTGAACTGCACCATCGCCGAGTGGTGCCGCTTCGCGCGCAAGAACTACTTCTACCCCGATATGCCCAAGGACTACCAGATCAGCCAATACGACGAACCACTGTGCTTCGACGGCTATCTCGATGTCACGGTCGAGACGCCTGATGGTCCGCAGGTCGTGCGCGTCGAGATCGAGCGCGTGCACATGGAGGAAGACACGGGAAAGCTGACGCATGCCGGCGGTGCCACCGGTCGCATCCACGGCGCTGACTACTCGCTCGTCGATTACAACCGTGCAGGTATCCCGCTCATCGAAATCGTGACCAAGCCTGTTACCGGTACCGGTCGTCTGGCACCTGAGGTAGCACGCGCATACGTCACTGAACTGCGCAATGTCATCATCGCTCTCGGAGTCTCCGACGCGCGCATGGAGGAAGGCTCGATGCGCTGCGACGTCAACCTCTCGATCGCCGTTCCCGGCGCGGAGTGGGGCACGCGGTCCGAGACCAAGAACGTCAACTCCCTGCGCTCGGTCGAGCGCGCCGTGCGCAGTGAGATCGAGCGGCAGGCCTCCGTGCTTAACAGCGGCGGCCGCGTGATCCAGGAGACGCGTCACTTCCATGAAGACACGGGTCGCTCGACGAGCGGTCGCTCGAAGGAGCAGGCCGAGGATTACCGCTATTTCCCCGAGCCCGATCTCGTGCCGGTCGCTCCAAGTCGTGAGTGGGTCGACGAGCTTCGTGCCACGATGCCCGAGATGCCCGCGGTCAAGCGTGCTCGTTTGCAGGCGGAGTGGAATATCAACGAATTCGAGTTGCAGTCCCTGGCGAATGCCGGAGCCATCGAGCTCGTCGAGGCCACCATCGCCGCCGGGGTCGACGCTGCTGCTGCACGCAAGTGGTGGACAGGTGAATTGCTCCGCGTGGCCAATGACACCGGTGTCGACCTCGACTCCCTGAGCGTGACTCCTGCCGATATCAAGCAGGTCGAGGCATTGATCGCATCGGGCAGCCTCAACGACAAGCTCGCGCGCCAGGTCTTCGACGGCCTGATCAACGGTGAGGGCACGGTCGATGATGTCGTGGCCAAGCGCGGGCTCGCAGTTGTCAGCGATGACGGCGCCTTGCTCGCCGCGATCGACGAAGCGCTTGCTGCGGCTCCGGATGTTGCCGAGAAGATCATGAGCGGCAAGATCCAGGCCGCCGGTGCGATCGTGGGCGCTGTCATGAAGAGCACCAAGGGCCAGGCTGACGCCGCCAAGGTGCGCGCACTTCTTCTCGAACGCCTGGGCGTCTCTGAGTAGCTGAGGCAGGTCACGGCATGGAGAAAGTCGCGCTGATCCCTGAGATCGTCGGAACTCCTGGCCCCGGGGTCGTTCTCTATGGAGAGGATCACGAGCTCACGGAGGACCAGCTTCAGGCCTGCGGCTTCTTCGTTCCGCATTACATGGGTCCGCGGCCCAATCTGCACCTGATGGCGCAAATGCCGAATCTCGAGATCTGCCAGCTCTTGACCGCAGGGTTCGAGCACGCGATGACGTACCTGCCCCAAGGGGCGACCCTCTGCAATGCCAAGGGCGTGCACGATGCGAGTACCTCGGAACTCGCGATCGGCCTCATTCTCGCGAGCCTGCGCGGGATCGACGATGCGGCTCGCGACATGACCTCAGGTACCTGGAGCCATCGCCCGCACCCATCCCTGGCGGATCGTCGGGTTCTCGTGATCGGAACCGGGGGAGTAGGCAGGGCGATTCATGATCGACTCCTGCCCTTCGAGGTGGCCATTCGGATGATGGCGCGCACCTCGCGCGATGGCATCGCCACGCCTGAACAGCTTCCCGTTCTCCTGCCGCAGTGCGACATCGTGGTGATCGCCGTGCCACTGAATGACTCGACCCTTCACCTTGTCGACTCGGCATTTCTCTCGCAGATGCGTGATGGAGCGTTGCTCGTCAACGTCTCTCGTGGCGCAGTGGCTGATACTGAGGCGATGCTCGCCGAGGCAGGGCGGCTTCGCTTTGCTCTCGATGTCACCGATCCCGAGCCGCTGCCGCCGGATCACCCCCTGTGGTCGTTACCTGGCGTTCTGATCACCCCTCACCTGGGCGGCAACACGACCGCGTTCATCCCTCGGGCAACCCGGCTGGTGTCGGAGCAGGTGGCCAGGTGGCAGGCCAGTGCCGAGATTGGCTGCGTCGTCCACGAGGGCTAGGGCGTCTGTCCCGACCCCCGCGTAGGCTTGCCCTGTCAGCCCCCGAATAGAGGTCACCCCATGCCGATGTATCGCTCCCGCACCTCCACCCATGGCCGCAACATGGCCGGCGCCCGTGCGCTGTGGCGCGCAACCGGCATGAAGGACGGCGACTTCGGCAAGCCGATCATCGCGGTCGTGAACTCCTTCACTCAGTTCGTACCCGGCCACGTGCACCTGAAGGATCTCGGCCAGCTCGTCGCCCGTGAGATCGAGGAAGCCGGCGGCGTGGCCAAGGAGTTCAACACGATCGCGGTTGACGACGGCATCGCCATGGGTCACGGCGGCATGCTCTACTCGCTGCCGAGCCGCGATCTCATCGCCGACTCCGTCGAGTACATGGTGAATGCGCACACTGCCGATGCCATGGTCTGTATCTCCAACTGCGACAAGATCACGCCCGGCATGCTGATGGCTGCGATGCGCCTGAACATCCCGACCGTCTTCGTCTCCGGCGGTCCGATGGAGGCCGGCAAGGTACAGTGGCATGGATCTGAGCGTGCGGTTGACCTCGTCGATGCCATGGTCGAAGCCGCTGACTCCAAGAATTCCGATGCTGACGTGGCGGCCATGGAGCGATCGGCGTGCCCGACCTGCGGTTCGTGCTCGGGCATGTTCACTGCGAACTCGATGAACTGCCTGACCGAGGCACTCGGTCTCTCACTTCCGGGTAACGGCTCTGTGCTCGCCACTCATGCCGATCGCCGCGAGTTGTTCCTGAACGCCGGCCGGCTCATCGTCGAGATCGCGAAGAAGTACTACGAGAACGACGATGCCTCGGTTCTCCCGCGTTCGATCGCGTCCTTCGATGCCTTCGAGAATGCGGTTGCTCTCGATATTGCCATGGGTGGCTCGACCAACACGGTGCTGCATCTCCTCGCTGCCGCGCAGGAGGCGAAGGTCGAGTTCACGATGGCCGATATCGATCGCCTGTCGCACCAGATCCCGCATCTGTGCAAGGTGGCTCCGTCGATCCAGACCGTGCACATGGAAGATGTTCATCGCGCCGGTGGCGTGATGCGCATCCTCGGCGAGCTCGATCGCGCCGGAAAGCTGCACACGCAGTTGCCCACGGTTCATTCGCCTTCCATGGCCGAGGCGCTGAAGAACTGGGATATCGCCCAGACCTCGAACCAGAAGGTCATCGACTTCTACCGCGCGGCACCCGGCGGCATCCCCACCCAGGTGGCCTTCTCTCAGGATCGTCGCTACGACTCGGTCGATACCGATGCGAGTGAGGGCGTGATTCGCGATCTCGAGCATGCCTTCTCGCAGGACGGCGGCCTGGCGGTGCTCTACGGCAACCTCGCGGAAGACGGCTGCATCGTGAAGACCGCAGGCGTGGCCACCGAGTTGCTGACCTTCAGCGGCCCGGCTCGCGTCTTCCAGTCTCAGGACGAAGCAGTCGAGGGGATTCTCAACGACCGAGTCAAGGAAGGCGACTGCGTCGTCATCCGCTACGAAGGACCGCGCGGTGGCCCCGGCATGCAGGAGATGCTCTACCCGACTTCCTACATCAAGGCCAAGGGCCTGGGCAAGGCCTGCGCTCTCGTCACCGACGGTCGCTTCTCCGGCGGCACCTCCGGGCTGTCGATCGGCCACGTCTCCCCGGAAGCCGCGTCGGGCGGCACCATCGCACTCGTGGAGGAGGGCGACACCATCGTCATCGATATCCCGGCGCGCTCCATCCGGGTCGACATCCCCGATGCCGTGCTGGCCCGTCGCCGGGCGGCCATGGAGGCCCTGGGCAAGCAGGCTTACACCCCGATCGGCCGCGATCGCCAGGTGTCCGATGCCCTCAAGGCCTATGCCGCCATGGTGACCTCGGCCGATACCGGTGCCGTGCGCGACGTCTCCCGCCTGGGCTAGCGCCCTCCATCCCCTGAATTGGCCCTCGGCACCCTGCCGGGGGCCAATGTCGTGTCCTGGCTCACGCCAATTAGGGGGTGACAGGAGTGATCGGGCTGGGTAAGGTTTGTCTCGTGGCAAAGCTTGTAGTAGTTACCGAGCGCGTGGGCTGATACGCATACACCCCACGCGCGCCCTCCGTTACCCAGCCGGGTCGGGGGGTTTTTCATTGAGTAGGCACGGCAGAAGAAGGAACTGATGAGCGAGCAGATCACCGGGGCGCAGAGCCTGGTGCACTCCCTGGAGTCGGCAGGGGTGACCGACATCTTCGGCATTCCGGGCGGGGCAATCCTGCCCCTCTACGACCCCCTCATGGATTCGAGCCAGATTCGGCACATCCTCGTACGCCATGAGCAAGGTGCGGGGCATGCGGCCGAGGGCTATGCGTACACCAGCGGCAAGGTCGGCGTCTGCATGGCGACCTCGGGCCCAGGAGCCACCAACCTGGTAACCCCGATCGCCGACGCCAACATGGATTCGGTCCCGCTCGTGGCCATCACCGGTCAGGTCTCGTCCTCCTTCATCGGCACTGACGCATTCCAGGAGGCCGATATTCGCGGCATCACGATGCCGATTACCAAGCACAGCTTCCTTGTCACCAACCCCGACGAGATACCGCGCGCCATCGCCGAGGCCTTCCACCTGGCCTCGACCGGCCGCCCTGGCCCCGTGCTGGTCGACGTCTCCAAGGATGCCCTGCAGGCCATGACCACCTTCGAGTGGCCGACCAGCATCGACCTCCCGGGCTACCACCCGGTCACTCGACCGCATGCCAAGCAGGTGCGCGAGGCCGCACGAATGATCGTCGATGCCAAGGCACCAGTGCTCTACGTCGGCGGCGGCGTGATCCGCGCCGGTGCCTCAGACTCGTTGCGCAAGCTCGCGGAGATCGCGGGTATTCCGGTGGTCACGACCTTGATGGCACGCGGCGCCTTCCCTGATACGCACCCGCAGCACATGGGTATGCCCGGTATGCATGGTTCGGTCTCAGCAGTTGGTGCGCTGCAGAAGTCCGACCTGCTCATCACCTTGGGTGCGCGCTTCGATGACCGCGTCACGGGCAAGCTCTCGACCTTCGCGCCGAATGCGGCCGTCATTCATGCCGATATCGACCCCGCCGAGATCGGCAAGAACCGTCACGCCGACGTGCCGATCGTGGGCGATCTCTCCGAGATCATCCCCGAGCTCATCGTTGCACTCGAGGCAGAGTTCGAGGCGGGCCGTCGCGGTGACTACGGCGCCTGGTGGCAGCAGCTCACCCGCCTGAAGGAGACCTACCCACTCGGCTACGACCAGCCGTCCGACGGCTCCCTCTCACCGCAGTACGTCATCACTCGTCTCGGCGAGATCTCCGGCTCCGACTCGATCTTTGCCGCCGGCGTGGGCCAACACCAGATGTGGGCGGCGCAGTTCATCAACTACGAGAAGCCCAATACCTGGATCAATTCCGGTGGCCTCGGCACGATGGGCTTCGCGGTTCCTGCGGCCATGGGTGCGAAGGTCGGGGCCCCCGACAAGACTGTCTGGGCTGTTGATGGCGACGGCTGCTTCCAGATGACCAATCAGGAGCTCGTCACCTGCACAATCAACGAGATTCCCATCAAGGTCGCGCTGATGAATAACTCGAGCCTGGGCATGGTGCGCCAGTGGCAGACCCTGTTTTATAACTCGCGTTACTCCAACACTGACCTGCACTCGTACCGCATTCCCGACTTCGTGAAACTGGCCGATGCCTACGGCTGCCACGGCCTGCGCTGCGAGTCACCCGATCAGGTTGACGCCACCATCGAGAAGGCGCTCAGCCTCAACGATGCACCGGTGGTCATCGACTTCATCGTTCACCGTGATGCGATGGTGTGGCCGATGGTCGCAGCCGGCGCGAGCAACGACGACATCCAGATTGCGCGCGACTTGGCGCCCGAGTGGGGAAGTGACGACTGATGTCCAGGCACACACTGTCAGTTTTGGTCGAGAACAAGCCGGGCGTGCTCGCGCGAGTGGCCTCGCTGTTCTCGCGCCGCGGATTCAACATCGAGTCCCTGGCTGTCGGCCCGACCGAGATCGCGGATATCTCGCGCATGACCATCGTGGTCAATGTCGAGGATTCCCCCCTCGAGCAGGTCACCAAGCAGCTCAACAAGCTCATCAACGTTCTCAAGATCGTCGAACTTGATCCGGAGTCCTCGGTGCAGCGCGAGATCATGCTGGTGAAGGTGCGCTCCGACAATGAGTCGCGCTCGAGCATCCTGGAGACCGTCCAGATGTTCCGCGCCAAGGTGGTCGACGTCGCACCCGATGCCCTGACCATCGAGGCCACCGGAAATCACGACAAGCTCATCGCACTGCTCAAGGTCCTCGAGCCCTTCGGGGTCAAGGAGCTCGTGCAATCCGGTCTCGTCGCGGTCGGCCGAGGAGCCCGGTCCATCACCGACCGTTCCGTGCGCCCGGCCGAGAAGGGGGCCTGAGCCCTCGGGCCAGGAGCCTGCCGATTCACCCGCCCTCGGGGCGGGCCGATACCCTCAACCCTTAGTTAGCACGAATCGAAACTCAAAGGAGTGCCCCCGTGGCCGAGTTGTTCTACGACGGCGATGCCGATCTGTCCATCATTCAAAGCCGCGTTGTCGCCATCATCGGCTTCGGCAGCCAGGGCCACGCCCATGCCATGAGCCTTCGCGACTCCGGCGTCGACGTCCGAGTTGGCCTGCGCCCGGGCTCGCCCAGCGCCAAGAAGGCAGAAGAAGCCGGCCTGCGCGTCGTCGATCCCGCCACCGCAGCTGCTGAGGCTGACGTCATCATGATCCTTGCTCCGGACCACGTCCAGGCTGCGCTCTACAAGGAGTCCATCGAGCCGAACCTGCAGGCAGGCGACGCACTCTTCTTCGCCCACGGCTTCAACATCCGCTTCGGCTACATCACCCCGCCGGCCGATGTCGACGTCTGCATGGTCGCCCCGAAGGGCCCCGGCCACCTCGTGCGTCGCGAGTACGCCGCAGGCCGTGGCGTTCCCGCCATCGTCGCCGTCGAGCAGGACGCCACGGGCAATGCCTGGCCGCTGGCCCTCTCGTACGCCAAGGCCATCGGCTCACTGCGAGCGGGCGGCATCAAGACCACCTTCACCGAGGAGTGCGAGACCGACCTCTTCGGCGAGCAGGCAGTGCTGTGCGGAGGCGCATCGCAGCTGGTCATGTACGGCTTCGAGACCCTCGTCGAGGCCGGTTACCAGCCCGAGGTCGCCTACTTCGAGTGCCTGCATGAGCTCAAGCTCATCGTCGACCTGATGTACGAAGGCGGCATCGCCAAGCAGCGCTGGAGCGTCTCCGACACCGCTGAGTACGGCGACTATGTCTCCGGCCCGCGAGTCATCGACCCGAGCGTCAAGGAGAACATGAAGGCCGTTCTCGCCGACATCCAGAACGGCACCTTCGCCGAGCGCTTCGTCAACGACCAGCTCTCGGGCGCCAATGAGTTCAAGGAGCTTCGCGCCAAGGGCGAGAAGCACCAGATCGAGGGCGTCGGCCGCGAGCTTCGCAAGCTGATGAGCTGGGTCGAGAACAAGAACGACGATTACGTCGAGGGCACCGCAGCCCGCTAGTACTCACCGAAAGGCCCGCCGTGATCCGGCGGGCCTTTCGCATGCTCGGGGTACCACCGCAGCGGGGGAGGTGACCTCGTTCACAGCCCCGCCTGCGCGGTGAGCGGCCCTCACAGCCCCCGATAGGATCCTGGGGTGACCAAGCCCCGCGTACTCATTGCCGAAGAGCTCTCTCCCGCCACCGTCGAGGCCCTGGGCCCCGACTTCGAGATCGTGAACTGCGATGGCGCCAACCGCGCCGAGCTGCTTCCTGCGATCGCCGATGTCGACGCCATCCTCGTGCGCTCGGCGACCCAGGTCGATGCCGAGGCCATAGCCGCGGCCAAGAACCTGAAGGTCATCGCCCGCGCCGGTGTCGGTCTCGACAACGTCGATGTCAAGGCAGCCACCCAGGCCGGCGTCATGGTCGTCAATGCGCCGACTTCCAACATCGTCTCCGCTGCCGAGCTGGCGGTAGCACTCCTCCTCGCCTCCGCGCGCAACGTAGTGCCCGCTGCCGCAGCGCTCGCCAATGGCGAGTGGAAGCGCTCGAAGTACACCGGCGTCGAGGTCGCTGACAAGGTCGTGGGTGTCGTGGGCCTCGGTCGCATCGGCGTGCTCGTCGCGCAGCGCCTCTCGGCATTCGGCGTCAAGCTCATCGCGTACGACCCCTACGTGCAGCCGGCCCGCGCCGCGCAGCTGGGCGTGCGCATGGTCAGCCTCGATGACCTCCTCGCCGAGGCCGACTTCATCACCGTGCACCTTCCCAAGACCCCCGAGACAGTGGGCCTGATCGGTGACGAGGCACTGCACAAGGTCAAGCCGACCGTGCACATCATCAACGCAGCGCGCGGTGGCATCGTTGACGAAGCCGCTCTGTACCAGGCACTCGTTGAGGGCCGCGTGGCCGGCGCCGGCCTTGACGTGTTCAACAAGGAGCCCTGCACCGACTCTCCGTTGTTCACCCTCGAGCAGGTCGTTGCCACCCCGCATCTGGGTGCCTCAACCGATGAGGCCCAGGAGAAGGCCGGTATCGCCGTGGCTCGCTCGGTGCGCCTCGCCCTCGCGGGTGAGCTCGTGCCCGATGCCGTCAATGTGCAGGGTGGCCAGCTTGCCCAGATCATCAAGCCGCTGTTGCCGCTGACTGAGCAGCTCGGTTCCATCGCCTGCGGCCTGGCCACCGACGCCGTCGTGCGTGTCGATGTGCAGGTGCTCGGTGAGGCAGCAGCCGAGGATGTCCGAGTGCTCGAGCTCTCGGCTCTCAAGGGTGTCTTTCAGGTGCTCGTCAATGACCCGGTCTCGTTCGTCAATGCTCCGGTGCTCGCGCAGCAGCGCGGTGTCGAGGTCGCACTGACCTCTGACACGGTCAGCCCCGATCACCGTTCGCTGGTGCGCGTCACGCTGACCCTGACCAACGGCAAGTCGGTCAGCGTTGCCGGCACTGTCGCGGGCCCGCGCAACATCGCCAAGCTGGTCGAGGTCGACGGTCATGATGTCGACGTCCAGGTCAGTGATCACCTGATCTTCCTGAACTACAGCGATCGCCCCGGCGTGGTCGGCACCATCGGCCAGAAGCTCGGCGAGGCCGGCATCAACATCGGCGGCATGCAGGTCAGCCCCGACAACGCCGGCTCGGCTCTCGTCGTGCTGACTGTCGACTCCGCGGTCGACAAGGCCACCCTCGAGGGCATCTCGACCGCCATTGGCGCGAACTGGGCGGAGTCGGTCGACCTCGTCGGCTAGCAGAACCTCACGCAGGAGCCCCGGTCATCGATCGGGGCTTTTGCATGTCGGACGTTGTTCGCCCATAGGGGAGTGGGGCGCTCAGGACGGTTCGTGGGGGTTAAGGTCGAAAGGTGAATGCGCTGCTGAGTCGATATCTTCGGCCGCACCGTCTCGTCCTTCTCCTGATCGCTTTCCTGCTGCTCATTCAAGTCGTAACAAATCTCTATCTCCCGAACCTGAATGCCGACATCATCAATCAGGGCGTGATCACCGGAGATATCGGCTACATCCTCCGCGCAGGCGGGGTCATGCTGCTCGTCTCGCTCATCCTGGGAATCTCCTCAGTGATCGCGGTCTATTTCAGTGCGCGAACCGCGATGCGACTCGGCCGCGATATTCGCGGAGACGTGTTCAGGCGCGTGGAGTCCCTTTCGCTGAGCCAAGTCAATGCGCTCGGCGTGCCCTCGCTTATTACGCGAAATACCAATGACGTGCAGCAGATCCAGATGCTCGTGATGACCGGTCTCACCATGATGGTGCTCGCACCGATCACGGCAGTGGGCGCGGTGATCATGGCCATTCGCGAGAACGCCCAGCTCTCGCTACTGCTGATCGTGATCATCCCACTCATGCTCGGCGTCATCTCCATCATGATCTTCAAGGCGATCCCGCTCTTCAAGGTGATGCAGGTCAAGATCGATCGAGTCAATCAGGTACTCAGGGAGAACCTGACCGGCATTCGCGTGGTGCGGGCATTCAATCGAACCCCGCTGGAGGAACTCCGGTTCGCCGAGGCGAATGCGAATCTCACTGACACGACCCTGAAGGTCACCCGCATCTTCGCGATGGTGCTTCCGATGCTGCTGCTCGTGATGAACCTGTCATCGGTGGCGGTGCTGTGGTTCGGCGGTCACCTCGTGGCTGATGGCTCGATGCCGATCGGCAACCTGACTGCCTTCCTCGCCTACATCATGCAAATTCTGTTCTCGGTGATGATGGCCGTGATGACCTTGATGATGGTGCCGAGAGCGGCTGCGTCGGCAGATCGCATCAACGAAGTGCTGAACACGGTTCCTGACATCGTTGATGCCGCGCATCAGCAGCGACCCGACGGTGAGCGGCTCGGTCACGTCGAATTCATCGACGTGGGCTTTCGATACCCGGGTGCTGAGGAGCCGATCCTTCGCGGGATCAATATCGAAATCCCTTCCGGCACTACGACCGCCATCATCGGTGGAACGGGTTCGGGCAAGACCACTGTGGTGAACCTGCTCCCGCGTCTCCTCGACGTCACTGAGGGTTCGGTTCGAATCGGTGGCATCGACGTCCGTGACACCCCGCAGGAAGAATTGTGGGCCGCCTTCGGGCTCGTGCCTCAGAAGGCCTTCCTCTTCACGGGCACGGTCGCGAGCAATCTGCGCTTCGGTCTGCCTGAGGCAACCGACGATCAGATCTGGGAGGCATTGGAGATCGCCCAGGCCGCTGAATTCGTGCGAACGCTTCCGGAGGGTCTCGACTCGGTCGTTGAGCAGGGCGGTGCCAACTTCTCCGGTGGGCAGCGTCAGCGACTGGCCATCGCGCGAGCCCTCGTGCGACGCCCCGCCATCTACGTCTTCGATGACAGCTTCTCCGCTCTCGATTACGCCACGGATGCCCGGCTTCGCCGAGCGTTGCGCGACTGCGTTGAAGGGGCGACCGTGATCATCGTGGCGCAGCGCGTCGCCTCGATTACGACGGCCGATCAGATCCTGGTGATGGATGAAGGCGTGATCGTGGGTCGAGGTACCCACGACGAACTCCTGCTCTCCTGCGAGACCTATCGGGAGATCGTGGATTCCCAGGCCGAAGTGGGGGCTGTCTCATGAGCGTGCAGCGCCCGGGCCCGCCTCCTCCGCGTGGCCCGATGGGGGGCGGTCCGCCCGGCATGACCATGGTTCCGTCCGCGGAGAAGGCGAAGAACTTCCGGGGATCCCTTCGTCGGTTCTCGTCGCGGCTGCGGCCTGAACGTGGTGTTGCCGTGCTCGTCCTCGCCCTCGGAATTGCGAGTGTCTTTCTCACAGTTCTCGGTCCCAAGCTCTTAGGCAACGCCACGAACCTGATCTTCGACGGCGTGATGGGCGCGCAGATCCCGGCCGGGGTCACGCAAGCACAGGCCGTCGATCATCTACGCGCCACGGGTCAGACTCGTCAGGCCGACATGCTCGCGGCGATGACCGTCACCCCTGGTCAGGGCGTGGACTTCACCGCGCTCGCCCAGCTCCTGGCACTCGTCGCTGTCGTGTACTTTCTGGCCTCGGTTCTCTCGTGGGCCCAGAACTACCTGATGGCGGGCGTCACCCAACGCACGATGTATCGGCTCCGCGAGGAGGTCGACGCCAAGCTAGGCCGACTGCCGCTGAGTTACTTCGATCGCACCTCACGTGGCGATCTCCTCAGTCGCGTGACCAACGACATCGACAACATCTCGATGACCCTGCAGCAAACCCTGACTCAGCTGGTGACCGCTGTGCTCACGGTGATCGGTGTGCTTGCGATGATGGTCTGGATCTCGCCGATCCTGGCGCTCATCTCAGTCCTCACGGTTCCGCTGTCGTTCCTGGTCACCATGGTCATCGCGAAGCGTTCGCGCCCGCACTTTGCCGCCCAGTGGAAGTCGACGGGCGAGCTCAACTCCATCGTCGAGGAGATGTTCTCCGGTCATGAGCTGGTGCGCGTGTACGGGCATCGAGACCAGGCAATCTCCGATTTCGATCGCACGAACGAGGTGATGGCTGAGAGCAGCTTCAAGGCCCAATTTATCTCCGGCATCATCCAGCCGGCGCTGATGCTCATCTCGAATCTCAACTATGTCGCGATCGCTGTCTTCGGCGGTTTGCGAGTGGCGAGTGGCTCGATGTCGCTAGGTGACGTACAGGCCTTCATTCAGTACTCGCGTCAGTTCACGATGCCGATCACGCAGATTGCGGGAGTCGCCAATCTCCTGCAGTCGGGCGCTGCCTCGGCAGAGCGAGTATTCGAGCTCCTCGACGCCGACGATCAGGCTCCTGACTCAGACAAGCCGGTTCCGCTCGCCGATCCATCCGGACGCATCAGCTTCGAGAACGTGCGGTTCAGGTATCTCGAGGACACTCCGCTCATCGAGGACATGAGCCTCGAGGTACTCCCGGGCCAGACAATCGCGATCGTCGGCCCGACCGGTGCCGGCAAGACCACGCTGGTCAACCTGCTCATGCGGTTCTACGAGATCCAGGCCGGTCGAATCCTTATCGACGGCATCGATACCCGTGACGCCACGCGAGCTGACGTGCGCCGATGCTTCGGCATGGTGCTGCAGGACACCTGGCTTTTCGAGGGAACTATTTACGACAACATCGCCTACGGAGCCGATGCTCCGACGCCTGCCGATATCGAACGCGCCGCACGTGCATCCTTCGCCGAGCACTTCATTCGCACCCTGCCCGACGGCTTCGCCACCAAGCTCACCGAGCAGGCGGCGAACATCAGCGCCGGTGAACGCCAGCTGCTCACGATCGCGCGGGCCTTCCTCGCGGATCCGGCCGTGCTCATCCTTGATGAGGCCACCAGTTCAGTCGATACCCGTACCGAGGTGCTCATTCAGCGGGCCATGGCGCAATTGCGCAAGGGCCGAACGAGCTTCGTGATCGCCCACCGACTCTCGACCATTCGCAATGCCGACGTCATCGTCGTGATGCGTGACGGATCAATCGTCGAGCAGGGGGATCACGAGCAGCTCATGGCCGCCCACGGCTTCTACTACGACCTCTACCAGAGCCAGTTCGCTGAGAGCGCCGAATAGCGCACCCTCGACGAGGTTCAGGCGTTTCTCACCGCTCGATTCACCGCGGAGATGATCGCCTTGAGCGATGACGTCGTGATCGACGGATCGATGCCGACGCCCCAAAGAACAGTGCCGTCGACTGCGCACTCGAGGTATGAAGCAGCCTTGGCATCGCCACCGGCGCTCATCGCGTGCTCGGCGTAGTCGAGAACCCTTACGTCCACGCCATGCTTGCCCAGCGCGTCGCAGAATGCGGCGATCGGACCATTGCCGGTACCAGTGAGCTTGACCTCGGAGCCGTTGTCGATGATCACGGCATCGATGCTGGTCTCGCCGTCGACATCGGAATCCTGCTTGACCGACTTGAGGGCGAAGCGACCCCAGGGCGCAGCCGGATCAGGCAGGTACTCGGCGGAGAAGATGTTCCACATCTCTGCGCCGCTGATCTCGCCACCCTCGTCGTCAGTCACGCGCTGGATGACGGAGGAGAACTCGATCTGGAGACGACGCGGTAGATCGAGCTTGTGCTCGGTGCGCATGATGTAGGTGACGCCGCCCTTGCCCGACTGTGAGTTCACGCGGATCACGGCCTCGTAGGTGCGACCGACGTCCTTCGGGTCAATGGGCAGGTACGGCACGGCCCAGGTGTGATCGTCGACGCTGATACCGAGTTCGGCTGCCTCGGCCTCCATGACCTTCAGGCCCTTGTTGATGGCGTCCTGATGGGAGCCCGAGAACGCGGTGTAGACCAGGTCGCCGCCGTAGGGATGACGCTCATTGACCGGGATCTGGTTGCAGTACTCGACCGTACGGCGAATCTCATCAATATCGCTGAAGTCGATCTGCGGGTCGATGCCCTGGCTGAACAGGTTCAGGCCCAAGGTCACCAGGCAGACATTGCCGGTGCGCTCGCCGTTGCCGAACAGGCAGCCCTCGATGCGATCGGCGCCGGCCATGTAGCCGAGCTCGGCCGCAGCAACCGCGGTGCCGCGGTCGTTATGCGGATGCAGGCTGATGATGATCGAGTCACGACGGGCGATGTTGCGGGACATCCACTCGATGGAGTCGGCGTAGACGTTCGGAGTGGCCATCTCGACCGTTGCGGGCAGGTTGATGATCATCTTGCGATCAGGCGTGGGTTGGAAGACATCGGTCACGGCGTCGCACACCTCGACAGCGAACTCGAGCTCCGTGCCCGTGTACGACTCCGGGGAGTACTCGAAGAAGACATCCGTCTCATTCGCGATCTCATCAGCGTACTTCTTGCACAGCTGGGCGCCGTGCACGGCAATGTCGACGATGCCCGGCTTGTCGAGGCCGAAGACCACGCGACGCTGCAGGGTCGAGGTCGAGTTGTACAGGTGCACGATTGCCTGCTTGGAGCCCTTGATCGATTCGAAGGTGCGCTCGATCAGGTGCTCACGTGACTGGGTCAGCACCTGGATCACGACATCGTCGGGAATGTGGCCCTCCTCGATCAGGAGACGCACGAAGTCGAAGTCGGTCTGCGAGGCCGACGGGAAGCCGACCTCGATCTCCTTGTAGCCCATCTGCACGAGCAGCTGGAACATCTTGAGCTTGCGGGCGGGGGTCATGGGCTCGATGAGCGCCTGATTGCCATCGCGCAGATCAACCGCGCACCAGCGCGGCGCCTCGGTGATGACCTGGGTCGGCCAGCTGCGATCTGCCAGGGCCACAGGCACGAAGGGGGTGTAGCGCTGATACGGCATCTGGGATGCGGTCTGGGTGTTGCGGACCTCGTAGGGAGTCTCGCGGTTGAACGTCATCTCTTACTCCTGCTGCTGGGGCTTATTCGTCTGGGGGAAACCGGCAACGACGAATCCCGCAGCGGGGAGGCCGGTGTTAGGCCCCGCTGCGGCAGCGAAGGAGGAGGCGCGCTGACGTCATGGTGAGTTAAGGGTAGCAGTGGCGCTCGCGCCTGGGGCGGTGACCTGCCTCACCCTTTTCCCTCGTGGCGGGAGGGCGTCGGTAGGGTTCTGCTCATGTCACGCACCCTGAATCTTGCCCTCATCCCCGGCGACGGAATCGGCACCGAGGTCGTTGCCGAGGCCATCAAGGTCCTCGAGGCGATCTCGCCCGCAGCCGGCCTGACCATCGCCACCAATGAGTACGACCTGGGTGCCCGCCGGTACAACGCGACCGGTGAGTTGCTTCCCGATTCCGTGGTCGAGGAGCTCCGCGGCGCTGACGCGATCCTGCTCGGCGCCATCGGCGACCCGTCGGTGAAGTCGGGCATCCTCGAGCGCGGCGTGCTGCTGCCGCTGCGCTTCATCCTCGACCAGCACGTGAACCTGCGCCCCGTGCGCCTGTACCCCGGAGTGACTGGACCGCTCGCGGGCAAGGGTCCGGAGGACATCAACTTCGTGGTGTGCCGCGAGGGCACTGAGGGTCCGTACGTCGGTGCCGGCGGCACCGTGCGCAAGGGCACCGTTCATGAGGTGGCGACCGAGGTCAGTATCAACACGGAGTTCGGTGCCGAGCGCATCATTCGCGATGCCTTCGAGCGCGCCACCCGTCGCCGCAACAAGGTGACCCTGGTGCACAAGACCAACGTGCTGGTCTACGCAGGTGACCTGTGGCAGCGCACCTTCGACAAGGTGGCCGAGGAGTACCCGGGCGTGCAGACCGACTACCTGCATGTCGACGCGGCCTCGATGTTCTTCCTGACCAACCCCGAGCGCTTCGACGTCATCGTCACTGACAACCTGTTCGGCGACATCATCACTGACATCGGTGCTGCGATCGTTGGCGGTATCGGCCTGGCTGCCTCGGGCAATATCGACCCGAGTCGCACCAATCCGAGCATGTTCGAGCCCGTTCACGGCTCGGCACCCGACATCGCCGGGCAGGGCAAGGCTGATCCCACCGCCACGGCACTCTCGCTGGCCATGCTGCTTGATCACGTCGGAGCAACCGAGGCCTCTCAATGGGTCGAGGGCGCAGTGGCCAACGATCTCGCGACTCGCGGTACTGCCGTTCGCTCGACGAGCGAGATCGGCGACGCCATCGCGGCCGGTGCCGTCGCACTGTCCAAGTAATCCGTTCACTCGCACTCGCAAGGAGTCCAGATGACGCTCGACACCGGTACGGCACTGTGGCCGATCGCACTCAACCCGTCATCGACCCCGAAGCCGGCTGCTGAGCGCGACGCGATCCTGGCTGACCCGGGCTTCGGTCGCTATTTCACCGACAACATGGTGCGTGCACGCTGGACCGCCGGTGAAGGATGGCACGATGCAGAGCTCGTGCCCTATGGCCCGATCACCCTGGATCCCGCGACCAATTTCATGCATTACGGCCAGGCGATATTCGAAGGCCTCAAGGCATACCGTCATGCCGATGGCAGCGTGAAGTCCTTCCGTCCGCTGCGCAACGCCGAGCGCTTCGCCGCCTCGGCTCGTCGTCTGGCGATGGCCGAGCTTCCCGAGGAGCTCTTCCTTGGTTCCGTGGAGGCCCTTGTGCGCCAGGAGCGCGACTGGGTGCCGGCCGGTCAAGAGAAGTCGCTCTACCTTCGCCCGTTCATGATCGCGACCGAGGTCGGCCTGGGCGTGCGCCCGGCCAATCAGTACGACTACTACCTGATTGCCTCGCCAGCGGGCGCCTACTTCCCGCGCGGGGTCAAGCCCGTCAGCGTCTGGCTCTCCGATGATTACGTGCGTGCGGCCAAGGGCGGTACGGGCGAGGCCAAGTGCGCGGGCAACTACGCCGCCTCCCTGATCGCTCAGGCCGAGGCAGCGCACCATGGCTGCGACCAGGTCGTGTGGCTCGATGCCACCGAGCATGCCTGGATCGAGGAAATGGGCGGCATGAACCTGTACTTCGTCTACGGCACGGGAGATTCGGCCCGCATCGTGACCCCTGAACTCACAGGCTCCCTGCTCCCTGGAATCACCCGATCCTCGCTGCTCCAGGTGGCCGAGGATCTCGGCATTCGGGCAGATGAGGGTCGCATCAGTGTCGATATGTGGCGCGAGGGCTGTGCCTCGGGGGAGATCACCGAGGTCTTCGCCTGTGGCACCGCAGCGGTCATTACCCCCGTGGGTGAAGTCAAGAGCCGGGAGAGCGGCGCCTGGGAGATCAACCGCGGCGAGTCCGGTGCTGTCACCCTGGCGCTACGTCAGGCACTCCTGGACATCCAGACAGGGGCTAGCCCTGACACCCATAACTGGCTGCACGCGATCTGCTAACTTAGTTCTCGTGACCAGCACCATCATCATTACGTAGCGCGTCGACTCACCTCGACGCGCAGCCTTCCGTACCCAAACGGGAGGCTTTTTCATTGAGTAGAAGTAGCAGGGAAGAAGGATCATGAGTCGCCCGGATGCATTCCATGTATATGACACGACGCTGCGCGACGGTGCCCAGCGCGAGGGCATTTCGTACTCCGTGGAGGACAAGCTCAAGGTCGCCCGGCTCCTCGACGAGTACGGAGTCGGCTTCATCGAGGGCGGCTGGCCCGGAGCCATGCCGAAGGACACCGAGTTCTTCGAGCGTGCTCGCAAGGAACTCACCCTGCAGAACGCGGAGCTGTGCGCATTCGGCGCCACTCGCAAGGCAGGCGTCAAGGTCACCGACGATCTCCAGGTGCGCGCGCTGCTCGACTCGCAGGCGCCGGTTGTCACCCTGGTTGCGAAGTCTGATGTGCGTCACGTGATTGAAGCGCTGAAGACTTCTCTCGACGAGAACGTCGACATGGTGACCGACACGGTCGCGTACCTCGTGGGCGAAGGGCGCCGGGTGTTCGTCGACATGGAGCACTTCTTCGACGGCTACAAGCATGACCCCGACTACGGCGTGCGACTGCTGAAGGCAGCCGCTGAGGCAGGGGCCTCCGTCGGCGTGCTCTGCGATACCAACGGCGGAATGCTTCCGCATGGCATGTACGAGGTTGTCACCGATGTGCGCGAGCGCTCGGGTGTGCGCCTGGGAATTCACTGCCAGGACGACACCGGTTGCGCCATCGCCAATTCCGTCTCCGCGGTCGAGGCCGGCGTCACGCACGTGCAGGTCACGGCCAATGGCTATGGCGAGCGCACCGGCAATGCCGATCTCTTCGTCGTTGTCCCGAACCTCCAGCTCAAGCTCGGTATCGACTGCCTGCCCGAGGGTGCACTTCGCGAGACCGTGCGCATCTCGCACGCTCTGGCGGAGCTCGCCAACATTGCGCCGAACACGCATCAGCCCTATGCGGGGTGGGCCTCGTTCGCGCACAAGGCGGGTCTGCACGCATCGGCTCTCAAGGTGAATGCCGATCTGTACAACCACATCGATCCGGCGATCGTCGGCAATGACCAGGCCGTGCTCGTGACCGAGATGGCCGGCCGAGCCACTGTCGAACTCAAGAGCCGCGAGCTCGGATACGAAGTTGCTTCTGATCCCGCACTCGTCACCCGAGTCGTCGAGAAGGTCAAGGAGCTCGAGAACAAGGGGTGGAGCTTCGAGGCTGCCGACGCATCGTTCGAGCTGCTGCTTCGTGCTGAGAGCGGTCTCGAGCGCACATTCGAGGTCGAGTCGTGGCGCACGATTGTCGAGCAGCTGCCCGATGGCAGCGTGAAGAGCGAGGCGACCGTGAAGGTGCACCTCGGCGGTGAGCGGGTGATCTCCACATCCGAGGGCAACGGCCCGGTGAATGCCCTCGACAATGCCCTTCGCGGCGCAGTGCTGCAGCTGTACCCGAACCTGGCCCAGCTGCACCTGACCGATTACAAGGTGCGCATCCTCGATGCCGGCTCCGGAACGGGTGCGGTGACTCGCGTGCTCGTGAGCACCACCAATGGGGAGGCCGACTGGACCACGGTCGGCGTGCACGAGAACGTCATTGCCGCCTCGTGGATGGCCTTGGAGGATGCCGTGAATTTCGGCTTACTCCAGTCCGCCAAGAAGTAGCGCACCAGGCCGGATTCGCGCCCTGCGTAGACTCACCGGGTGCGTATCTGCCGAGTTCTGATCAATGACGAGATCCTCTACGGGGTCGTCGAGGGTGTCTCCGAGACAGGCGACATCACTGACGAGACCATGGTGGCCACCTTGCATGGCCACCCCTTTGGCGAGGTCTCGCCCACGGGCGATGTCTTCCCGCTGGTGCGAGCCAAGCTCCTCGCCCCGGTGATGCCGAGCAAGGTGATCGCCGTCGGTCTCAATTACGCCGATCACGTGAAGGAGTCCGGCAAGGAGATCCCGGCCGAGCCAATGATCTTCCTCAAGCCGAGTACCTCGATTATCGGCCCCGATGAGGCGATCGCACTTCCGTGGCAGTCGGAGCATGTCGATCACGAGGCAGAACTCGCCATCGTGATCGGGCGCTTTTGCCGCGATGTTCCGATCGAGCGCGTGCCCGAGGTCATCCTCGGATACACCTGTGCCAATGACGTCAGTGCCCGCGATCTCCAGAAGGCCGACGGCCAATGGGGTCGCGCCAAGGGCTTCGACACCTTCTGCCCTCTCGGCCCCTGGATCTCCACCGAGGTCGATCTCGATGACGCGCGCATTGCCTGCATCGTCGACGGCGAGGTACGGCAGAACGGCGAGCTCGGCGACATGATCCGCAATGTGCCGGAACTCGTCAGCTGGATCAGTTCGGTCATGACCTTGCTGCCCGGTGACGTGATCTTGACCGGCACCCCTGCCGGTGTGGGGCCCCTGAAGGCCGGGCAGGAAGTTGCCGTGGCGATCGAGGGCATTGGAATCCTGAGCAACCCGGTGGTGGATCGTGTCTGACGTTCGTGTTCGTTTCTGTCCGTCGCCGACAGGCAATCCACATGTCGGTATGGTGCGCACCGCGCTGTTCAACTGGGCGTATGCGCGTCACACCGGCGGCACCTTCGTCTTCCGCATCGAGGACACCGACAGTGCGCGCGATAGCGAGGAGTCCTACGACGCACTCCTGAATGCTCTGCGTTGGCTTGGTCTTAATTGGGATGAAGGGCCCGAGGTCGGTGGCCCGTACGGCCCCTATCGTCAGTCCGAGCGCATGCACATCTATGCCGAGGTCGCCGGCAAGCTCAAGGACGCCGGTTTCGCGTACGAGTGCTACTGCACGCAGGAGGAGCTCGAGGATCGTCGTGAGCTCGCCAAGAAGGAAGGGCGCACGCCGGGTTACGAGGGCACGTGCCGCGATCTCTCTCCCGAGCAGAAGACTGCCTTCGTGGCGGAGGGTCGCGAAGCTGTCATTCGTTTCAGGATGCCTGATCGGGACTTCACCTGGGATGACCTCGTGCGTGGCGAGATCACCTTCGGCAAGGAGCACGTGCCCGACTACGTGCTCGTCCGCGCGAACGGTGACCCGCTCTACACCTTGGTTAACCCCGTCGACGACGCGCTGATGCGCATCACGCACGTGCTTCGCGGTGAGGATCTCCTTTCCTCGACTCCGCGACAGATCGCGCTGTACCAGGCACTCGCCGCGATCGGCGTGAGTGACGGCACGACGCCGCGTTTCGGTCACCTTCCGTACGTCATGGGGGAGGGCAATCGCAAGCTCTCGAAGCGCGACCCCGAGTCATCGCTGCACATGTATCGCGACAACGGCTACCTGCCCGAAGGACTGCTCAACTACCTGGCGCTTCTCGGCTGGTCGATGGGCGATGACATCGAGTTCTTCTCCAAGCAGGAGATGGCTGATGCATTTGCTCTCGATCGGGTCAGTCCGAACCCTGCACGCTTCGACCTGAAGAAGTGCACGGCGATCAATGCCGACTGGATCCGCAAGCTCAGTGCCTCCGAGCTCATTGATCGCGTGATCCCGTTCCTGCAGGCAGCCGACCTCGTCGCGACGCCTCCGACTCCGGAGCAGATCCGCCTGCTTGAGCAGTCAGTGCCGCTCATCCACGAGCGCATGGACACCTTGACTCAGGCTGTCGAGAATCTGGCCTTCCTCTTCGTGCCCGAAGAGCGGTTCGCGCTCGACGAAGCGGATGCGGCAGGCATGCTCGGTGCCGAAGCCCAGCCCACGCTCGAGGCGACGATCGCTGCCCTGGAGCGCCTCGAGCCCTGGTCGACGGTGGCCATCGAGGCTGCTCTGCGATCTGCCCTGATCGAGGGCCTAGGGCTCAAGCCCAAGGTTGCCTTCGGCCCTGTTCGCGTGGCCATCACCGGCCGTCGCATCTCACCGCCGCTGTTTGAATCGTTGGAGATCCTGGGGCGCGACGTGGCCCTGGCCAGGCTGCGTGCCGCCCGATCCTGACACCGGATTTTGCTCTCCTGGGGGAACGTCTATACTTTTCCCCGCTGAGCAATCAGCGCCATGGGGTATGGGGTAATTGGCAGCCCAAATGATTCTGATTCATTTAGTCTAGGTTCGAGTCCTGGTACCCCAGCGACGTTTGTGAGTAGCCGGATTTGATCCGTTCCTCGATAAGCGACATCATGCTCTGCGCAAGCAGCAGCATTGCTTGGTAGCGCGGCCCCGTTGTGTAGTGGCCTAGCACGCCGCCCTCTCAAGGCGGTAGCGCGGGTTCGAATCCCGTCGGGGCTACCAAGGAAAGCCCCCCGTTCTCGGGGGGCTTTCGCATGTCCGAAGTCAGATGTTCTGGTGCGCGTCGGCGAATCGACGAGCCGCCGCAAGTAGCGAGGTGCGCTGGGAGGTAGTCGGGCGTCCAAGCCGATCCACGGGGCCCGAAAGGCTCACAGCTCCGATGACCTCGCCGTGAACGTTCGTGGCCGGCACGCTCAAGGAGGCGACGCCGGGTTCCCGCTGAGCCAAGCTGTGCGCCCAGCCGCGTTCGCGCACCAGCGTGAGATCGGCGTCCGAATAGGCCGCATCGCGCAGAAAGCGTGCACGCTCCTCCGCGGGAATCCAGGCCACCAGAACCTGGGCCGCTGAGCCCGCGGTCATTGTGAGCAGGGAGCCGACAGGCACCGTGTCGCGCAGGCCCGAGGGCGGCTCGGCTGCTGCGATGCACAGACGCTCATCACCAGCACGGCGGTACACCTGGGCACTCACACCGTTCTCGTCACGCAGTGCGATGACTACCTCATCGGCCAGGGCTCGCAGGGAATCCACGGACAGGGCCCAGCGCGAAGGGCGAGTGCCGATCATGAATCGACCGTCGGAATCCCGCTCTAGTAGTTGATGAGCCTCGAGTGCTAGGGCGAGGCGGTGGGCGGTGGGACGGGGGATGCCGGTGGCCTCGACGAGCTCGGCCAGTGAACGGGGTCTCTGGCTGATCGCATCGAGAAGTACCACGGTCTTGTCAATGACGCCGACTCTGCTACTATTGTCCACAACGTGATACTGGTGTCTCATATAGTGAGATGTCAAGACACACACTCGACTACCGGGAGAGTTCATGGGACGCACATTGGCCGAGAAGGTCTGGGAGGCGCACGTCGTGCGCCAGGCCGAGGGCGAGCCTGACCTGCTCTACATCGACCTGCACCTCGTGCACGAAGTCACCAGCCCGCAGGCCTTCGACGGCCTGCGCTCAGCGGGGCGCCCGGTGCGTCGCCCGGATCTGACGCTGGCGACCGAGGATCACAACACTCCGACGATCGACATCGACAAGCCGATCGCCGATCCGATCTCGCGTGCGCAGCTCGAGGCACTGCGTGCCAACTGCGCAGAGTTCGGCGTTCCGATCTACTCGCTCGGCAATCCAGAGCAGGGAATCGTGCACGTCGTTGGCCCGCAGCTCGGCCTGACCCAGCCTGGCATGACCGTGGTCTGCGGCGACTCGCACACCTCCACCCACGGTGCGTTCGGCGCACTCGCCTTCGGCATCGGCACGAGCGAGGTCGAGCATGTGCTCGCCACGCAGACTCTGCCGCTCAAGCCCTTCAAGACGATGGCCATCACGGTCGAAGGCGAGCTTCCCGTCGGCGTGACCGCCAAGGACGTCACCCTCGCGATCATCGCGAAGATCGGCACCGGTGGCGGTCAGGGCTACGTGCTCGAGTACCGCGGCTCGGCCATCCGTGGCCTGTCGATGGAAGGTCGCATGACCTTGTGCAACATGTCGATCGAGGCAGGCGCACGCGCAGGCATGGTCGCCCCCGACGAGACCACCTTCGAGTACCTCAAGGGCCGCGATCATGCCCCGACCGGCGCTGACTGGGATGCGGCTGTCGAGTGGTGGAGCACGCTTCCGTCTGATGCAGATGCCGTCTACGACGCCGAGGTGTTCCTTGACGCCGCCACGCTGAGCCCATTCGTGACCTGGGGTACCAACCCGGGCCAGGGCCTGCCGCTGTCGGGCAACGTCCCCTCGCCTGCCGATGCGGTCGATGAGGTCGATCGCGTCGCGATCGAAGGTGCGCTCGCCTACATGGATCTCACCCCGGGCATGCCCCTGCGTGACATCAAGGTCGATACCGTCTTCGTCGGATCCTGCACGAACGGTCGTATCGAGGATCTGCGCGCGGTGGCTGACGTTCTCAAAGGACGTAAGGTCGCTCCGAGTGTGCGCATGCTCGTCGTGCCGGGCTCGGTGCGCGTGAAGAAGCAGGCCGAGGCCGAGGGGCTCAACGTCATCATCAGCGAGGCCGGTGCCGAATGGCGCGAGGCGGGCTGCTCGATGTGCTTGGCGATGAACCCCGACAAGCTGAAGCCGGGGGAGCGCAGTGCCTCGACTTCTAACCGCAACTTCGAGGGTCGTCAGGGTCCAGGCGGGCGTACCCACCTGGTGTCACCGGCCGTCGCTGCCGCGACCGCCGTTACCGGCCACCTGGCCGCACCCGCCGACCTGGCTTCGGCCTCCTGATCCGGAAAGGAACTCACATGGAAGCCTTCGTGACTCACACCGGCACCGCAGCGCCCCTTCGTCGCAGCAATGTCGATACCGACCAGATCATCCCCGCTGAGTACCTCAAGCGCATCACTCGTCATGGGTTCGAGGACGGCCTGTTCTCGTCGTGGCGCAAGGATTCGGATTTCGTGCTCAACCGCTCCGAGTATCAGGGCGTGTCGATTCTGGTGGCCGGTCCCGATTTCGGCACCGGTTCCTCGCGCGAGCATGCGGTCTGGGCCCTGCAAGATTTCGGATTCAAGGTCGTGATCTCCTCACGTTATGCCGACATCTTCCGGGGTAACTCGGGCAAGGGCGGGCTGCTCACCGCTGTCGTCGACCAGTCACTGGTCGAGCAGATCTGGGAGCTCATCGAAGCCGATCCGGCGACGCCGGTGACTGTCGATCTCGAGGCCCGCGAGGTGCGAGTCGGCGATCTTGTCGCTCCGTTCGAGGTCGATGACTACGTGCGTTGGCGCCTGATGGCCGGTCTCGACGACATCGGCATCACCCTTCAGTATGCCGACGAGATCTCGGCCTTCGAGGCCACTCGACCTTCCTACAAGCCGACCACGAAGTAGGCCGTCACTAACGCACAAGCGTGATGAGAGCCCTTGCTGATTCCTGTTTATTGGCAAGGGCTTTCGCGGCGTGGCGCAACGGAATTCATCGGTAATCGGATTAGATTCCCATTGTCGGCATCCGGCCGGCCTAATTACCCTCCGGAGGGGTTTTAAGTGAACAAGGCAGAACTCATTGACTCCGTGGCCGCACGTCTTGGCCACAGCAAGCGCGACGTCACCGCAATCGTCGACGCATTCATCGACGACACCAAGCGCGCCGTTGCCAAGGGCGAGAAGGTCGCGATCAGCGGCTTCGGCGTCTTCGAGGCACAGGCACGCAAGGCTCGCCTCGGCCGCAACCCGCGCACCGGCGAGACCGTGAAGATCAAGGCCACCAAGCTTCCCAAGTTCCGCCCGGGTGCCGAGTTCAAGGCAGTCGTGTCCGGCGCCAAGAAGGTTGCCGCCCCGGCAGCAGCCAAGAAGGCCGCTCCCGCTAAGAAGGCAGCAGCCAAGAAGGCCGCTCCCGCCAAGAAGGCCGTGGCTAAGAAGGCTCCCGCCAAGAAGGCAGCAGCCAAGAAGGTCGCGAAGAAGGCTCCCGCACGCAAGCGCTAGTCATTTCCTAAGAAGGCGGTCACCCCTGGGGTGGCCGCCTTCTTGCTTTACGGGAGTCGAACTCCGTAGGGGTTCTCATCGGAGTCCAGGCTCACGATGAGTCGCTGTCCAGTGCGAAGATTGCGAAGTCCGGCCGCGAGCAGGAGTTCATTCGGCACTGTGATGCTGACGCCGTGCTCAGTGACGACTACTGCTGCATCACCGAGGTAGGCCTGAAACATCGTGATCACGGCTGCCTCCCGAGCACTTCGGTCGTATGTGCCCCTACGCCGATGCGCCGGGCATCCCACAGATCGGCCGGGGTATCGACGTCACGGCGGGCTCCGGCGAGCAGTGAGCGAGTCTCGCTAGGCACGTCGAGTGCGAGATCTACGTACCCTCCCGCTACATGCGCCGCTCGTGATCCGACCCCGAAATGCGGATCCAGCTCGCGGGCGTCGCGGGCGAACAGCATTGCCGTCCCGGAGCCCTGAGTGTCGCTCAGCAGGCTGCGATCCCGCTCGCTGGCCAAGGCAAGCACGAAGTCCAGGGCGCCTGGAGTCAGGCAGGGGAGATCGCCTGCGAGGGCCGTGACTGGCCCTTGAACCACAGCCGCTCCATGGCGAATCGCGGCATTGAGCCCGCCGCCCACGGGCTCGGGGCAGATGCTCACTCCCGAGGCATGCGTGATCACCTCAGGATCGTCGGTCACCACGATCACGTGGTGCACGGAAATCGACTCGCGGCAGGCGTCGATGACGTCCAGGGCGAAGGCCAGCGCGAGCTCAGGTCGCTGCGGATCCTCGGCGCCGCCCAGTCGGGTCTTGGCGTCACCCAGGCGCTTCACCGGGATCACGGCAGTCCACGACTTCATCTCCCCATCCAAGCCCATCGCAGGTCAGGAGCCGCATGGGCATGGAAGAGTAAGCGCATGGCGAATCCGGGTCGCGTGCGCAGGCGCTGGCGCCTGGGCTTCTGGTTTCGCTTGGCAGCAGTGCTGCTCTGGCCCTTCCTGACCATCTTCACCAAGCGCGATTGGGAGGGCCAGGAGAACCTCGAGCAGGACGGCGGCGGCATCATCGTCGCGGCCAACCATCTCTCCTGGTTCGATCCGCTGTCCTTGTCGAACCTGCTGTGGAACAACGACCGACCACCGCGATTCCTGGCCAAGGAGCCGTTATTTCGCATTCCCGTCGTCGGACGCATCATCAGTGGCGCGGGGCAGATCCCGGTCTACCGCGAGTCCACCGAGGCCGTCGCTGCCGTGCGCGATGCGATCACTGCTGTCGAGGCCGGCGAGTGCGTGGTCGTCTACCCCGAGGGCACG
This sequence comes from Actinomycetes bacterium, assembly GCA_024639145.1. GTDB lineage: Bacteria > Actinomycetota > Actinomycetes > S36-B12 > S36-B12 > CAIKZY01. The sequence continues at coordinate 85,900 of JAHEIZ010000002.1, forward strand.
ATGACCAAGGATCCGAACCTGTGGGTCATGACCTTGAAGACTGGCGCCGCGCGAATTGCCCTCGCGACTCGCCGCCCGCTGATCCCCGTCGCTCAATGGGGTCCGCAGGAGGTCATGCCCGCCTATGTGAAGCGATTCCGGCTGCTTCCTCGCAAGACCATGATCATGCGAGTGGGTCCTGCGGTCGAACTGAGTGATCTGTACGACCGGCCGCTTGATGCCGATACATTGCGTATCGCGAGCCAGCGCATCTGGGAGGCCATCACTGCCCTCCTGGAGCAGGCCCGTGGCGAGGTCGCCCCGGCTGAGCCCTATCGATCGAACGGGAGTTCCGCATGAGTCGCGTGGCGATGATGGGAAGCGGCTCCTGGGGCACTGCCTTCGGCATGGTGCTCGCCGATGCCGGCAGTGACGTGCGCATGTGGACCCGTCGCGCTGATATTGCCGCTGAGGTCAATGACCTACACCGCAATGAGATGTACCAGCCGGGTATCGCGCTGCCGACTTCGCTCACGGCCACCACTGATGCCGCACGCGCCCTTGAGGGTGCCGCGATTGTCGCGCTGGCCACCCCGGCTCAGAGCCTTCGCGAGAACCTCACGGCGTGGTTGCCCTTCATCCCGGACGGTGCCGTGCTCGTGAGTCTCATGAAGGGTGTCGAACTCGGCACGACCAAGCGCATGAGTGAAGTGATCGCAGAGGTCACCGGAGCCGATGCCTCGCAGATTGCGGTGGTGTCCGGACCGAACCTTGCTCGCGAGATCGCCCAGCATCAGCCCACGGCGACCACGGTCTCGTGTGCTGACGAAGATGCTGCGATGCTCGTGCAGGAGGCCTGCACCACCGAATACTTCCGCCCCTATTGGACTACTGATGTCGTGGGAACCGAGATCGGCGGCGCCGTCAAGAACGTCATCGCGCTGGCGAACGGCATCGCGGTGGGGATGGGGCTGGGCGAGAATTCCCAGGCCTCGGTGATCACCCGCGGGCTCGCTGAAATGGCCCGGCTTGGTGTCGCACTCGGTGCGGATCCGCTGACCTTCCAGGGCCTGGCCGGCGTGGGCGATCTCGTCGCCACCTGCCAGTCGCCGCTCTCGCGCAATCGCACTTTCGGCGAGAACCTCGGTCGCGGCATGAGCGTCCAGGAGACCATCGACATGACCCGCCAGACCTGTGAGGCCTTCAAGAGCTGCCAGCCGATCTACGAACTCGCCCAGCGACACGGTGTTGAGATGCCGATCACCGAGAAGGTCGTGCAGGTCGTGCACCACGGGCTCAGCCCGCGCATGCTCGTCGCGTCATTCATGTCACGCGATACCAAGCGCGAGACCGCCAGCGAGTAGCGCGCCCTCAGCCGGTCGAAGGGCTGCACCCGATACGGTCTGAGCATGTCCTCGCGCACTCGCATTGCCGTCATCTACGGGGGTCGCAGCAGCGAGCACTCGATCTCGTGCATCAGTGCCGGTGCCATCAGGCGGGCACTCGATCCAGAGCGTTACGAGGTCGTGCCGATCGGCATCTCCCGAGATGGCGGCTGGTACCTGCAGCGCACGGATCCCCGTGAATTGCGCATCATCGATGGCGTGCTTCCCGAAGTAGTACCGAATGACGAGCCCGTGACCTTTCACGCGGATCCCACCAAGATCGATGAATTGATCGGCAGCCTCGATGTCGTCTTCCCGGTTCTCCATGGCCCCTATGGCGAGGACGGCACCATCCAAGGGCTGTTCGAGCTCGCGGGGATTCCGTATGTCGGCTCAGGGGTCCTGTCGTCTGCCGTGGCGATGGACAAGGGCTACATGAAGGCGTTGTTCGCTTCGGCTGGCCTGGGTGTCGGCCCGTATGCCGTCATCACTGATCATCAATGGCGCACCGATGAGGAAGGCTGTCGAGCGCGCATCGCCGCGCTGGGCTTTCCTCTCTTCGTGAAGCCGGCGCGTGCGGGCTCCTCGCAGGGCATTACGAAGGTGCATTCTGCTGACGAGCTCGATGCGGCTATCAGTGAGGCCCGTGAGCATGATCCGCGACTGGTGATCGAAGCCGGCATCGACGGAGTGCGGGAGATCGAATGCGCCGTGATGGTCGACGCCGATGGAGTGGTGCGAGCCAGTCGATGCGCCGAGATCATCGTGCGCCCCGGGCACGAGTTCTACGACTTCGCGGCGAAGTACCTGGAAGACGCTGCCGATCTCGTGGTGCCCGCAGACATTTCCGAATCGGTCGAAGCGCACATGCGCGAGCTCGCCGTCGTGGCCTTCGATGCGCTTGGCTGCGAGGGCCTGGCGCGAGTCGACTTCTTCTTGCTGCCGGATGGATCGGTGATCGTCAATGAGGTGAACACCATGCCCGGTTTCACGCCGATTTCCATGTTCCCGCGCATGTGGGATGTCTCGGGTATTGGATACGAGCGCCTTGTTGACTCCCTGGTCGCCGATGCGCTGAGTCGCGGAACCGGGCTGCGCTGACATGGCCGCTGACGGAACTATCGGTGAGGTGGGGGAGTTCGGCCTCATCGAGCGACTGACACAAAGCCTTGCGGCCAATGCGCATGTGATCGTTGGCCCTGGTGATGACACCGCGATCGTCTCGGTGCCCGATGGTCGCGCACTCGTGACCGTCGACATCCTGGTGGAGGGTCGTCACTTCCGCCGTGACTGGTCGACGCCGGTCGACATCGGCCGCAAGGCAGCCGCTGCGAGCCTTGCCGATATCTCGGCGATGGGCGGCACTGCTACCTCGCTCGTCGTGGCCTTCGCTGCGCCCGCCGACCTTCCCGCCGCCTGGGCTATGCAATGCATGAGTGGGCTGGCTGAGGAGGCTGCTCTCGTCGGCGCCAGCATCGTCGGTGGCGACATCTCGGCATCTGACTCCATCGTCATCTCGGTCACGGCCCTCGGTGATCTCGCCGAGGCCAAGCCTGTGCTGCGCTCAGGTGCGAAAGTGGGCGATCGCGTCGCCCTGGCAGGTCGCGTGGGTTGGTCAGCCGCCGGCCTTGCGGTGCTCTCACGCGGATTCAGGTCGCCCCGAGTGCTCGTGAATGCTCATCGATTCCCGGAGCCGCCCTATGCCGCCGGGCCGCTCGCAGCCAAGGGCGGAGCAAGCTCGATGATCGATGTGAGCGATGGGCTCATCGCCGATGCGCGCCACGTCGCCGAAGCATCAGGTGTTGTCATGTGCTTGTCGAGCACCTCGCTGGAGGTGCCCGAGGAGATGCGCGCGACTGCGGCCGCCTACAACGTGGATCCGCGACTGTGGCTGCTCACCGGGGGAGAGGACCATGCCCTGCTGGCGACTTTCTCAGGAAAAAAGAAGCTGCCTGCCGGGTTCACCGAGATCGGCGTGGTCGAAGCGGCGGGCGAGGATGGCCCGGGCGTCGTGGTCGATGGCATTCGTGACAACTCACGCGGCGGGCACCGCCACTTCTAGCCGGGAAAAGCGAAGAGCGCGTGGTTTCCCACACGCTCTCCGAAGTGATGGTGCGATCTAGCCGCGGACGACCTTGCCGGCCTTCAGGCACGAGGCGCAGACGTTCTGGCGCTTGGGGGTCTTGCCCACGAGTGTGCGCACGCGCTGGATGTTCGGGTTCCAGCGACGCTTGGTGCGGCGGTGGGAATGGGAGATCGAATGCCCGAAGCTGGGGCTCTTACCGCAGACATCGCAGACAGCAGCCACGGTGCACTCCTTCGAAAGTTATATCGAGTCACCCGTTACCGGGGATCTGCCCCTCACGGGCAGCGCCTAAGACTAGCCGAGTCCCCGTGAGGAGCCCAAATCGAGGGTACGGTTTCGACAGCAGCGGCCTCCCCGGGCCGTCTCGAAGGGGTGACATGGCGGCGCGGGCCGATCTTGACTGCACGACCATCCAGGAGTGGGCCTATGCCGCCCTGGACGGTCTCGAGGATGCCCGGTCCCGCATTGACAGCCTCAATGTCTTCCCCGTTCCCGACGGAGATACGGGTACGAATGTCTACCTGACCATGGAGGCGGCGTGCACGGCCGTCGATGCGGCCATCGCCGACGGACGAAGTCGCGCGGGGGCTGCTGCAGCCCTGGCTCGCGGGGCATTGCTGGGTGCCCGTGGAAATTCCGGCGTGATCTTGTCGCAGATCCTCAAAGGGACCGGTGACGTACTCGGAGATCTTCCCGAGGATCACCCGGTCGACGGCCCGGCAGTAGCCCGACTTCTGCGGCGCGGAGCAGACCTGGCCTATGCCGCGGTGGCGCGCCCGGTGGAGGGCACGATTCTCACCGTCGCGCGAGCGGCGGCGGATGCCGCGCAGGAGGCCGTCGATGCCGGTGTCACCGACACGGCGCAGGTGCTCACTCGTGCCGCCGAGAACGCCCGGCGGGCACTCGATCGCACGCCGGATCTACTCGAGTCCCTGCGCATGGCGGGTGTCGTCGATGCCGGTGGTCAGGCACTCGTGGTCGTACTCGATGCGCTTGCCGAGGTGGTGGAAGGCGTGCGTCGCCCTCGATCCATCGCAACGCGTGCGGTCGTGCAGCCGATTGAGGATCGCCGCGAGGTCGATTACACGGGCCCGGCCTACGAGGTGATGTTCCTCCTCGACGCCGACGAGTCCGCAATCCCCGACCTTCGCTCAAATCTCGACGTGCTGGGGGATTCGCTGGTGATCGTCGGAGGCGAGCGGCTCTGGAACGTGCACGTGCACGTCGACGATGCCGGTGCTGCGGTGGAAGCAGGCATGGCAGCAGGCCATCCGTATCGACTGCGCATCACCTACCTGCATTCCGAAGAGCACTCCGGTGAGACGGAGGTTCGATCGGTCATAGCCGTGGCGCACGGCATCGGAATTGCCGAGCTCCTGCGCGAGCAAGGCGTACACGTTGTAGTGGCGAAGCCGGGCCAACGGCCATCGACGTCGGAGATCCTCGAAGCCATCGTGAACTCTCACTCGGGCGAGGCCATCGTGCTCCCGAGCGATGGCGATACGCGAGCAGTGGCCGAAATAGCAGCGACTCAGGCGCGGGGCGATGGGATTCGAGTCTCGGTGATTCCGACACGCTCGGTCGTGCAAACCCTGGCTGCCGTGGCCGTGAGCGATCCTGATTCGCGCTTCGATGACGATGTCGTCTCCATGACTCGTGCGGCCGGCGCTACGCACTACGGGGCCATCACCACGTCGGTACGCGAAGCGCTCACGTCAGCGGGTACGTGCCGACCCGGTGACATCCTCGGCTTGGTCGACGGCGACATTCGCTTCATCGGGCACGACAGCGATGCGACAGCGCGCGAGCTGATAGCCAGCATGCTTGCCGCGGGAGCCGAGCTGCTCACGCTTGTATACGGGGAGGGTGCATCTGAGTACATGCGCACGGTGATTCCCCGTTGGCTCGCCACCGACTATCCGCTCGTCGACGTCGTCGCACACGAGGGCGGACAATCGCTGTGGCCGCTGATCATCGGCGTGGAGTGATCGCGATTCTCGACACTAATCTCACGGGCGTTCTTGGCGGCAAGACGGCCAAGGCGTTGTCCAAGGCCTTCGGTATCGCCACCGTCGATGAACTCCTGCATCACTATCCGCGCCGGTATGCCGAGCGCGGAAAGCTCAGTGATCTCGCGAGCCTCAACAATGGCGAATCGGTCACCGTGCTTGCCGACATCGAGAGCGTGACGGTGCGCGCGATGCGAGCGCGTCGGGGCTCGATCCTCGAGGCGATCATCACCGACGGCAAAGGCCGGCTCTCGGTCACCTTCTTCAACCAGAAGTGGCGCGAGCGCGAGTTTCGCGCCGGGCGAAGCGGACTGTTCTCGGGCGAGATCTCCGACTACCGAGGCAAGCGGCAGCTCGCGCATCCGCAGTGCGTGCTCTTCCCCGATGGCATCGAGGATGACCCGGAGGCAACGGCCGCCTTCGCCGGCGCGATCATCCCGGTTTACCCAGCCAGCGGCTCGATCACCTCGTGGCAGATACAGGCTGCCGTGCGCATCGTGCTCGACACCCTGGGTGAGGTCGAGGATCCGATGCCCGTCGAGGTGCTCGAACGCCATGGTCTGGTTGATCGAGCAACCGCTCTTCGCATGATCCACCGCCCCGACTCGATGGCCGATGTCGAGGCAGCGCGCGCTCGGCTGAAGTTCGAGGAGGCCTTCTGCCTGCAGGCGATCTTGGCCCGGCGACGCGCGGAGTTCTCGTCGATGCCGGCGACGGCTCGCGAATCCGTGGGGGGCCCGCTCCTCACGGACTTCGATGCTCGTCTTCCCTTCACTCTCACCGCCGGGCAGGTGGCGATCGGCGAGGAGATCTTCTCTGACCTCGGGGCAACGCATCCGATGCATCGCCTCGTGCAGGGTGATGTCGGAAGCGGCAAGACTCTCGTGGCACTTCGCGCCATGCTTGCCGTTGTCGACTCGGGTGGCCAGGCTGCGCTCCTCGCACCGACTGAGGTCCTGGCAGTTCAGCATCACCGCTCGATCACGCGAATGCTGGGCGACCTCGCGCAGCGTGGGCAGTTCGGCGGGGCAGAGCACGGTACTCGCGTCGCACTGCTCACGGGCTCGCAGCGCACGGCCACCCGACGCAAGGAACTCCTCGATGCGATCACCGGTGAGGCGGGGATCGTCGTCGGCACGCACGCGCTACTTCAGGACAGCGTCGAGTTTCGTGATCTCGCATTCGTCGTCGTCGACGAGCAGCATCGCTTCGGAGTCGAGCAGCGCGCCGCCCTTGCCGCGAAGTCGCGAAATGGCACCAGGCCACACGTTCTGGTGATGACGGCGACGCCAATACCGCGCACGATCGCCATGACAGTCTTCGGTGACCTCGACATCTCCACGCTGAGCGAGCTGCCGGCGGGGCGTAGCCCGATCACCACTCACGTGGTGCCGGTGAGCGAGAAGCCCTCGCATGCTGCTCGAGTCTGGGAGCGTGCCTCCGAGGAAGTCGCCAAGGGGCATCGAGTGTTCGTGGTGTGCCCGCGAATTGGCGATGGCGATGTTGGAGGGGATCTCGACGCCGAGGAGTCGCCGCTGAGTTCGGTCATCGAACTCGCCGAGCGCCTCCAGGGCGCAGAACTTGAGCATGTTCGAGTCGGAACACTTCACGGGCGCATGTCGCCGGAGGAGAAGGATGACATCATGCGTCGCTTCGCGGATGTGAGCTTGCCCGATGGCATCGACGTCCTCGTGTCGACGACCGTAATCGAAGTCGGAGTCGACGTCCCGGATGCGACCTTGATGGTGATCATGGATGCCGATCGATTCGGAATCTCTCAACTGCACCAGATGCGCGGCCGGGTAGGTCGCGGTGGGCTCCCCGGTCTGTGCTTACTCGTGACTGCGGCCGAGACCGGCTCGCCGTCGCGCGAGCGATTGGCAGCCGTCGCGAGCACGGTTGATGGCTTCGAGTTGTCCCAGCTCGATCTCGAACTGCGTCGCGAGGGGGATGTGCTCGGTGCTGTGCAGTCCGGGCGTCGCAGTTCGCTGCGCCTGCTCGAGGTACTTCGCGATGAGGATGTCATCGCGAAGGCACGCGCTGATGCCGAACAGGTAATCGGGAATGATCCGACCCTGGCCGGACATCCGGCGCTGCGGAGTGCACTTGCTCGCCTCACGGCCGAGGAGAGCACCGACTATCTGGAGAAGGCATGACCCGGATCATCAGCGGCTCGGCACGAGGTCGCACGCTGAAGGTGCCGGCGAAGGGCACGCGCCCGACCTCGGATCGAGTGCGCGAGTCGCTGTTCTCGGTCCTGCAGTCGAGGTTGCTCGCGAATGGCCTGGACTGGGAGGACATCTGCGTCCTGGATCTTTACGCGGGCTCGGGCGCCTTGGGGCTCGAGGCGCTCAGTCGCGGTGCGCGCGAGGTCTGGCTAGTCGAAGCGAACCGAGCAGCTGCGGGAGTAGTCGCAGGAAACATCGAGACCCTCGGAATCGAAGGGGCGCACCTGCTGTGCGCTGACGCCACGATGGTGGCCAGGGCCCGCCCGGCCGGCGCGACGCCCGCCGACATCGTGCTGGCCGATCCGCCTTACGAAGTTGCCGGCATGGTGATCCGCAGACTTGTATCCGACCTGGTTCGGGCCGGCTGGCTTGCGGAGGAGGCTCAGGTGGTCATCGAGCGTCCTGCGCACGACACGGATTCGCCCTTCCCCGAGGGGTGGGAGGCTCAGTCACGACGAATGGGGGACACCGTCCTTTGGTACGGTCGAGCCGTCGGCCAGGATGGCTCGACGGGCGAACTTTCGGCGGAAGGCTCCTGACATGCGCACAGCGGTATGCCCCGGGTCCTTCGACCCGGTGACCAATGGACACTTCGACGTCTTCGCCCGAGCCTCCGAGCTCGCCGATGAAGTGGTCGTCGCAGTGCTCATCAACAAGACCAAGTCGAGCCTGTTCACCGTCGAGGAACGCATCGAAATGCTCGAAGAGACCGTCGCTCCTCTCGGCAATGTGCGCATCGACTCCTTCCATGGCCTGCTTGTCGACTACTGCCGCGACCACGGCATCAAGGCAATCGTCAAGGGCCTGCGCGCGGTGAGCGACTTCGATTACGAGCTCCAGATGGCGCAGATGAACTATCGGCTTGCCGGTGTCGAGACCCTCTTCATCTCCACTAATCCGCTCTACAGCTACATCTCCTCGAGCTTGATCAAGGAGGTCGCTACCTACGGGGGAGATGTCTCGGGCCTGCTGCCCGACCCCGTGTTGGAACGGCTCTCCGCCAAGATTTCGGCCACACTAGGCAAGTAATCCCTCGCGGGACTTCGCCGCAGGAGCTTTCTCAAAGGAGCAACGTGGATATTCAAGAACGGCTCACCGAGCTCGGCGTGCTCGTCGAGGACGCCAAGTCGATGCCGCTGTCCGCGTCCTGCCTGGTCAATCGCGGCCAGGTACTCGACTTGATCGACGAGATTCGTCAGCTGCTCCCCGAGTCCGTGCACCGCGCCGATGAACTGCTGGCCGACCGTGAAGCCGTCGTGCAGGACGGTCGCCGTGAGGCAGACCGCTTGCTTGAGCGCGCACGCGCCGATGCCGACCGCATGGTCTCCGAGCACGAGGTCTACCTCGCGGCCGTTGCAGAAGCCGATGCCCTGCGTCGTCAGGTCGCCACGGAGACCGCCCAGATGCGCCGCGAGACCGACGACTACATCGACGCCAAGCTGGCCACCTTCGAGATCACCCTGCACAAGACCCTGCAGACCGTCGATCGCGGTCGAGATCGCCTGCGTGCGCAAATGTACGAGGAACTCGCTCCCGAGACAGTCGAGGTTGAAGGCGAGTTCTTCGAGGAAGGTCCGTCCGGCGATTTCTACGATGATCGCCGATGAGCTCGCCAGGCCCTGACCCGCGAGACCCGCTGGTCCTCGACACCCGCGCCCTGCAGCTCCAGCGCCGCCCAGGCTCGATGATCTCCGTCGAGCGCGACGTGGCTGCTCCCGTTGACTGCGGCGTCGTGATGGCCCGCGTTGCCGCCGACTCTACGATCGAGCTCGATCTCCGCCTGGAATCGGTGATGGAAGGCGTCTGGCTCTCGGGTACGGCCGACATCGAGGTCGAGGGGGAGTGCGCACGCTGCCTGGAGCCCGTGGGCTGGGGCGAGACCCTGGAGATCGCCCAGATGTTCGAATACGCGGCCACGGACTCGCGCGGGGCGGTGATTGCGTCAGTCGAGGGCGATGAGGACGAAGCCCTGCCCGTGATCGTCGATGACCTCATCGACCTGACCGAGGTGCTGCGCGACGCCATCGTGCTGGCCCTGCCCCTTGCCCCCCTCTGCTCGGCCGACTGCCCGGGGCTATGCCCCGAATGCGGCATTGTGCTGGCCGAGGCCCCAGGCCACGCCCATGAGCAGATCGACCCCCGCTGGGCTGCACTCGGCGGGCTCGTGGGGCCTGACGAGAGCCAGCGGTAAGGGCACACCCCGCGAGGCCCTACACTTATGGGGCTCATCGGTCCTGCACTCACGCTGACCGTTCGCGAAGCAGAGACCTCAGCAGTACACACAGATTGGGATGAACCGTGGCCGTTCCGAAGAGGAAGACCTCACGCTCCAACACTCGCAGCCGTCGCTCGCAGTGGAAGACGAGCGCAGCAGCAATCGTGACCTGCGCAAACTGCCGCGAGAAGAAGCTGGCGCACACCGCATGCCCGACCTGCGGTACCTACGCCAAGCGTCGCGTTCTCGACGTCTGATCCGTTGAGCCGCGTCGCCGTTGATCTCCTCGGCGGTGACGGGGCTCCCGAGGTCGTGGCGGATGCCGTCCTGGCTGTCATTGACGAGCCCGGCATCGACCTCGTCCTCGTGGGTCCCAGGGTCGTAGCGACCGAACTCCTCACCGCACGCGGAATTGATCCCGCGAGAGTCCGCATCCTCGATGCCGACTCAGTTGTTCCCATGGACGCCGACCCGCTGGCGCTCCTGCGCGAGTCCGACACCTACAGCGTCTCGGTTGCTGCAGCAGCCGTGCGCGATGGCATTGCCGACGCCTGGGTGACCGTCGGGCATACCGGTGCTGCTGTTGCGGCTGCGGCCTTCACTCTTGGCCGCGTTCCTGGCATGACTCGCCCTGCACTCGCAGTGGTGCTGCCCGCGGCGTCCGGCCCCGTCGTGCTCGTCGATGCCGGTGCAGTACTCGATGCGACTGCCGACACACTTCTTCACTTCGCCCTCGCCGGCTGGTGCTACGCGCATGCACTCGACATTTCCGATCCGGTGATCGGCCTGCTCAGCATCGGAAGTGAGCCGGGCAAGGGCGACACCCTGAGATCGGTGACCGACTCACTTCTTCGTCAGATCCTTCCGGGCTTCGGCATGCGCTACGCCGGGCCCGTGGAAGGACATGATGTTTCTCGTGGTGAACGCGCGCAGGTCATCGTCACCGATGGTTTCACTGGCAATGTCCTGCTCAAGGGCATCGAGGGTGCCGTGACCTGGACAGCCGCTCACCTCGGCGAGTCCTACGGCGACCCTGCGCCCGCGCGCAGATTCGTCACCCAGACCGCCACCGGAGACTTCGCCGGCGGCATGCTGCTCGGAGTCAACGGCGTGACCGTGATCGGCCATGGTGCCGGTTCGCCGGCCGAGATCGCTGCCTGCATCCGTCTCGCGGCACGAGTCGCCGAGCACGACATCGTGGCCGAGACGCAGGCGACTTTCTCCGCACTGGTGTCGAGCCCGTGACCGGCATCATCAAGCGCGATCAGGAACTCGCTGCACTCGAAGCGGATCTTCAGGTGCCCGTGCAACGCGCACTTCTTGATCAGGCCACGACTCACCGTTCCTACGCGTACGAACATGGCGGCCTCCCGGAGAACGAACGGCTGGAGTTCCTTGGCGACTCAGTGCTGGGCATCGTGATTACTGAGTGCCTGTACGCGAGGTTCCCCGATGTCGCCGAAGGTCAACTCGCCAAGCTGCGCGCTGCGGTGGTCAATGCGCGTGCCTGCGCCGATGTCGCGCGCACGCTGGATCTCGGGCGCTACATGCTGCTCGGCCGTGGAGAGGAGGCCACCGGCGGACGGGACAAGTCCTCGATCCTCGCCGATGCGATGGAGGCCGTCATCGGTGCGGTCTATCTCTCCTCGGGGCTCGATATCTCGCGCGAGTTCGTGCTGCGCATGTTCGGTCCGCTGATCGAGTCATCATCCGAATTGGGTGCTGGCCTGGACTGGAAGACCTCGCTGCAGGAGGCGGCCGCCGATGCCGGTCTCGGAGTTCCCGAGTACCTCGTCACGGACCAAGGGCCCGATCATGAGAAGGAATTCCATGCGAAGGTTCGCCTGGGTGACCAGATCCTGGGCGAGGGGGTCGGTCGCTCGAAGAAGCTCGCCGAGCAACAAGCCGCCTCGCATGCCTACGCCACGCTGCGGGGGATCGCGGGTCACTGATGCCCGAGCTTCCCGAGGTCGAGGTCGTGCGTCGCGGACTAGCAGAGCACGTGAGCACCCGCACGATTCGCAGCGTCGAGGTTCTGCACGTGCGCGCGGTGCGCAGGCAGGACGGTCCCTTGGATGCCGCGCTCATCGGTCGAACTGTGCGATGCGTGAGCCGTCGCGGAAAGTATCTCTGGCTTCCGCTCGATGACGGCACGGCTCTTGTCGCGCATCTCGGCATGAGTGGTCAGTTGCTCATGCAGCCGGCAGCTGCACCCGATGAGAAGCACCTTCGGGTGCGCATTCGCTTTGACGATGGCGGGCGAGAGTTACGTTTCGTCGATCAGCGCACCTTCGGTGGGCTGATGACCGCAGAGCTCGTGAGCGATGACCGGGGAGGTCGAGTGCCTGCAGAGATCGTGCACATCGCCCGTGATCCACTTGATCCCGACTTTGACGACGAGGCCTTCATCGACCGGCTGCGGGCGAAGGACACCGAGATCAAGCGAGCGCTTCTTGACCAGGCCCTTGTCTCGGGTATCGGCAATATCTATGCCGATGAGTCGCTCTGGCGCTCACGGCTTCACGGGCGCCGCGCCACGGGAGGTATCAGCCGAGCCAAGGCATCGGAGTTGCTCGGTCACGTACGCGACGTCATGACTGATGCGCTCGCACAAGGTGGAACGAGCTTCGACGCTCTCTACGTGAACGTCAATGGAGAGAGTGGCTACTTCGACAGATCCCTTGATGCCTACGGCCAGGAGGGGGAGCCCTGTCATCGCTGCGGCACGACCATTCGGCGTGAGCACTTCATGAATCGCTCGAGCTTCTTCTGCCCCAGGTGCCAGCGGCCATAGCCGCTCCAGGTCAGGAGCCGAAGATGCTCAGGAGCTCGCCGATCCGATGATCGGCCTCGGCGGGATGGCGGAATCTCAGATCAGCCTGAACGCTGTACGCGTTGCGGCGCCCCACCTTGGTGGTCGAGACATAACCGGCCTGTTCAAGGTCGTGCAGGATGCCCTGGACTGAGCGTTCGGTGATGCCGACTGCTGACGCGATATCCCTGATCCGCGAGTCGGGGGTACCCGCCAGGTGGATCAGCACATGCGCGTGATTGGTCAGGAACGTCCACTGGGACACGACTCCTCCTTCGTTCCTGAAAGTATATACAGGAAAAGAAATACGTGTATTGTTTATCCTATGAACCTGGACGAGTACGAATCAGCCGTCGCGGCCGCGAGCCTGGACTCCACGATGCCCTATCCGGCGAATCACTTCGCCTTCCGCCATGTCCTCGCGTGTCTGCCACCGGCAGGTGGGCTGTCCCTTGTCGAGATCGGCGTCGGGGCCGGGGGAGCGATTCCCCTCTTCGCGGGAGCGGGCTTCGCCTTCGCCGGTATCGATCGTGAGGCCCCGTGCGTCACGGTCAGCAAGAAGGCGCTGTGGGAGGCAGGACAGGATCCCGATCGCATCATCGTGGCCGACCTGGAGAGTCCCGAGTCGTGTGCAGCGCTTCCCGGCGCAGGCACCTTCGATGTGCTCATCGGAATGGGAGTTCTCCCGCATGTGACATCGGTCAGGCAGGGCGTGCTCGCTGCGGTCGACCTCGTGCGGCCTGGCGGTCACGTATTCCTCGAATTCCGTAATGCGCTGTTCTCCCTGGTCACCTTCAATCGCTACACCCAGGAATTCATCCGCGATCGGCTCCTGGCGGATGCCTCGGCAGATGTACTCGACGCGGTAGACGCCGAACTGAGTGAACGACTCAATCTCGCCATTCCCTCGGGCGAGATTCATCCCGAGGCCTTCCATGTTCCCTTCGAGATCGAGGCTCTCGCACACGAGCTGGGCTTAGTGGACCCGCGCATCATTCCCTTCCACTTTCACGCCGGCATGCCGGCAATCGAGAATCGGGTGGCGCAGTCCTATCGACTCGATTCCATCGCTCTCGAGGACGACTCCTCCGGGTGGAAGGGGCTCTTCCTCGCCTCGGCATTCCTGCTTCATGTCCAACGGCCGCAGGAGTAGACCTACATGGATATCTGGTCGCTGGCGCTGGGAAACCTGCTGTCCATCCCGATCCTGTGCTTCGTGCTCGGGCTCGTGGCAACGCGTATCAAGTCGGATCTGCGCATCTCCGAGAGCGTGATGCGATTTCTCACCTTCTACCTCCTCCTCGCCATCGGGATCAAGGGCGGTGTCTCCCTCCGCGGAGCGGAGCTCGCCGAGGTGGCCTGGCCGATCGTCGCGACTATCGCACTCGGCATCGTGCTTCCGATCGCGGCCTTCGGCGCATTGCGAATTCTGACCCCGCTGGGGCGGGTTGATCGAGGCGCGATCGCCGCTCACTATGGGTCGACTTCCCTTGTCACCTTCACCGCTGCGCTTGTCTTCCTGGAGGCCGCCGAGATCCTCGTCGAGGGCTATGTCGTGACCCTTCTGGCGATCATGGAGATCCCGGGGATCATCGTCGGCCTCATGCTCGCGAGCTCGCACGGACGACAGGTTCGACAGTTCGGGTCGACTGCGCGAGAGGTCCTGACCAGCCCGTCGATCGCCCTTCTCGTCGGTGGCGTTGTCATCGGAGCGGTAGCGGGGCCGGTGCGCTACTCCTCCGTCGCCCCGTTCTTCACCGACCTGTTCGTCGGGGTACTCAGCATCTTCCTTCTGCAGATGGGCATCACCGTGGCCAGCCGCCTTGGCGGATTCGTGAGTGCTGGCCCCGGACTTGCCGTGTTCGCGTTGGCCTTCCCGCTGGTGGCCGGCTCGGCGGGGGTCCTTGCGGGCACCTGGGCCGGACTGGGCCCCGGTGGTGCCACGATCCTGGGGGTGCTGTGTGCCAGCGCCTCGTACATCGCGGCACCCGCGGCCGTTCGCCTCGCCCTGCCGAATGCTGACGAGGGGCTGGCAATCACCTGCAGCCTGGGCCTGACCTTTCCGCTCAACATGGTGGCGGGCATCCCCGCCCTGGCTGCCCTGGGTGAGGTGCTTGCCTGATGGCCGTCGCCTCAGGTGCGCGAGTGGTGTCGGTCTGGTGATTGCGGTCCGAATGGGACTGCCCTGGGAGATAGGCTTGGTCCGATTCGTCCTCAGCGCCCTTCCCCGCGCCTGACCAGCGGAGAACCGTGCACCTCAAGAATTTGACCCTCAAGGGCTTCAAGTCCTTCGCCTCGGCCACGACCTTGCACTTCGAGCCGGGCGTGACCTGTGTCGTGGGCCCTAACGGCTCGGGCAAGTCCAATGTCGTCGATGCCCTCGCCTGGGTCATGGGCGAGCAGGGTGCCAAGAGCCTGCGCGGCGGCAAGATGGAAGACGTCATCTTCTCCGGCACCGCAGGTCGTGCGCCCCTGGGTCGCGCCGAGGTGTCCTTGACCATCGATAACTCCGATGGCGCCCTGCCGATCGAGTTCTCCGAGGTCACGATCTCCCGTGTGCTCTTCCGCAACGGCGGCTCCGAGTACTCGATCAACAATCAGCCCTGTCGCCTGCTCGACGTGCAGGAGCTCCTGAGCGACTCGGGTATCGGTCGCGAGATGCACGTGATCATCGGCCAGAACCGACTCACCTCGATCCTCGAGGCCACCCCCGAGGAGCGCCGCGGAATCATCGAGGAGGCGGCCGGTGTTCTCAAGCATCGTCGCCGTAAGGAGAAGGCGCTTCGCAAGCTCGATGCGATGGGTGCGAACCTGACTCGACTCGAGGATCTCACCACTGAGCTTCGTCGCCAGTTGAAGCCGTTGGGCCGGCAGGCTGAGGTCGCTCGTCGTGCAGTGGTCATCCAGACCGATGTGCGCGACTCGCGCCTGCGCCTGTTCGCCGATGATCTCGTCACCTTGCGCGATGCTCACGAGGCCGAGGTCGCCGACGAGACCGCACTTCGTGAGCGTCAGGCCGAGGTCGAGAGTTCACTTGCGACGCTCGTCGCGCGCGAGGGCGAACTTGAGCTGGTCGCCCAGACTGATGCACCGCGACTGACCGCAGCCCAGGAGACCTGGTTCAAGCTCAGCGGACTGAGTGAGCGCTTCAACGGATTGGTTCAGCTCGGTGTCGAGCGCGTGCGCAATCTGCAGCCCGAGGCGGAGGAAGAGGCCTCGGGTCGCGACCCCGAGCAGATCGAGGCCGAGGCTCGCTCACTGCGCGCACAGGAATTCGAGCTCGGCCGCGAGGTCGAGGCGGCGCGCCAGGCATTGTCCGAGGCGGAGGGTGCGCGTGCGGCTGCCGAGCAGGCAGCAGCGGCGGAAGAGCGTCGTGTCGCCGAGATCGAGCGTGCCGCCGCCGATCGCCGCGAAAGCCTGGCTCGCCTGACTGGCCAGGTCAATGCGGCCACGTCGCGTCTTGAGACCCGCAGCACTGAGATCGAGCGCCTGTCCGCATCGGTGGCGGAGGCCACCGATCGCGGTGAGACGGCGCAGCGCGAGTTCCACGCCATTGAGGTGCAGGTGGCCGGGCTCGATGAGGGCGAAGTGGGCCTTGATGAAGAGCATGAGGGTGCGCAGGCCGCTCTCGAACGCGCTGATGCGCGCGTCGAGGAACTTCGCACCCTTGAGTCAGTCAAGGAGCGCGAGCGCGCGGCCCTCAGTGCACGACTCGAGGCACTCGAGCTGGGTCTCTCGCGCAAGGATGCCGCATCAGTACTCGTCGCAGCTGCTGATCGTGTTCCGGGCGTACTTGGCTCACTCGCATCTCTGCTTCAGGTCGAGCACGGTGCCCAGGCTGCAGTAGCTGCCGCGCTCGGCGATGTTGCCGACTCGGTTGTCGTGCGCGGTGTTGACTCCGCAGTCGCATCCCTCGTGCTGCTCAAGGATCAAGATGCGGGCCGCGCTGCGCTCGTCATCGCTGATCCGGAACCCACGCCTGTGGCCAATCCCGGCGACGCACCCGCTGGTCGTTGGCTGCGCGATCTCGTGCGCTGCGACGATTCCCTGCGCCCGGCTGTCGATCGCCTCCTGTCCGGTCACGTTCTCGTGGCCGATGTCAACGCGGCTGCATCCGCGCACCGTGCTCATCCCTCACTGGTCTTCGTCACCGAGGCCGGCGACGTCTTCGGCAGCGGTGTCGTGCATGGCGGATCGACAAGTGCTCCGAGTCTTCTCGAAGTTCAGGCGGCCTATGACGAGACGCGCGAGGAACTCGATGGCGTGACCTCTGCGCTCGAGCGTGCGCGCTTCGAGATGGTGGCAGCGCGTGATGCACAGGCGCAGGCGTCGGCTGCGGTCGAGTCGACACTGTCGCGACTTCATGAGTCCGATGCCCGAATGGCCGCGGTCGCCGAGCAGTTGGGTCAGCTCGGCCAGGTCGCACGCGCAGCACTTGCCGAGGCCGAGCGACTTTCCCTGGCACTCGATGCGGCACGTGCCGCTCTGGCTCAGGACGAAGCGACGCTGGGTGAGCTGCAGGGCCGGTTGAACCAGGCACACGAGGCTCCCGAGCCCGATACCGCCGACGACAACCGACTGGCCACGGCAGAGGCAGCAAAGGCTGCTCGTCAGCATGAAGTCGACTCGCGTCTAGCCCTGCGCACGGGTGAGGAGCGGGTCACTGCGATCGGGGCTCGCGCGGCCCAGCTCGAGCGTGCTGCCGAGGCCGAGCGCCAGGCACGCATTGCCGCGATAGAGCGCCGCGAACGCCGTGCGCGTGAGCTCGTGGTTGCCCAGGCAGTACTCGCCGGCGCGCGCATCGCGCTCTCACGCGTCGAGCGTTCCGTGGCAGCTGCTGCGTCTGAGCGTGCCGAGGGCGAAAGCGCCAAGAAGGAGCGCGACGCCACGCTGGTCACCTTGCGCACTCAGATGCGCGAGCTTGCCACTGAGCTCGATCGCCTGAAGGACACCGTTCATCGTGATGAGGTCGCACGTGCCGAGCAGCGCATGCGTATCGAGGCACTTGAGGTCAAGGTGATGGAAGACTTCGGCATCGAGACCGAGATCCTGCTCGCCGAGTACGGGCCGAGCGTTCTCGTGCCGCCTAGTGCGGTCTCGCCGGGCGACGAGATTCCCGCCGATGCACCGGCTCCTGAGCCGTACCCGTTTGTGCGTGCCGAGCAGGAGAAGCGTCTCAAGGCCGCCGAGCGCGATCTCGCCCTGCTGGGCAAGGTCAATCCGCTCGCACTCGAGGAGTTCTCGGCCATGGAAGAGCGCCACCGCTTCCTCACCGAGCAGCTCGATGACCTCAAGCGCACGCGTGATGATCTCCTCGACATCATCAAGGAGGTCGACTCCCGCGTCGAGCAGGTCTTCACCGAGGCGTATGCCGAAATTGAGCGTGAGTTCGAAGGTGTCTTCTCTCGACTGTTCCCAGGAGGCGAGGGTCGCCTGATCCTGACCGACCCGAACGACATGCTCAACACAGGCGTCGATGTCGAGGCCCGCCCGCCGGGCAAGAAGGTCAAGCGGCTGTCGCTGCTCTCCGGTGGCGAGCGCTCGCTGACCGCAGTGGCCTTTCTCGTCGCATTGTTCAAGGCACGTCCGAGCCCGTTCTACGTCCTCGATGAGGTCGAGGCCGCGCTTGACGATGTCAACCTCGGCCGCCTGATCGACATCATCGAAGAGCTTCGCGATAACTCGCAGCTCATCGTGATCACTCACCAAAAGCGCACCATGGAAATCGCCGACGCGCTCTATGGCGTCTCCATGCGCGGTGACGGTGTCACGCAGGTCATCGGTCAGCGCCTGCGCGAGACCGAGGCTGCCACCGCATGAGCAACGGGCTCATCTATGCCGTCATAGCGATCATCCTGGTCGTGATCGCGGTCATCGCGATTGTCGTCATCACGCGAAGTCGTCGTCAGGTCTCCTCTCTGCCCAGTGCTCCCGTCGCTCGTGTCAGCGGTGGGGGAGTGCGCGATGACGACTCCCAGGCTCGGGCACCGTCATTGGATTCCGCTGTCGCAACGGCCGTACTCGAGCCCGGTATCGCCGAAGTCGAGCTCCAGGCGGCGATCGAGGAAGCACTCGTCTCCGAGGCTGATCTTGAGGAACTCGCAGGGATTGAGGTCCCCGAACCCTCGGCGGGTCGCCTGCAGCGCCTTCGCGCTCGACTTGCTCGATCCAATAATGCACTGGGCAAGGGCCTCCTTGCGCTGATGAGCCGTGACTCCATCGATGACGAGACCTGGGACGAAATCGAGGAGACCCTTCTCGTCGCTGACCTCGGTGTCGGTCCGACCATGGAATTGGTGGATCGCCTTCGCACCCGCGTGCGAGTCGAGGGCACCGCAGATGTCGGTGCGATGCTTCGCGAGGAGCTTCTCGCCCTGGTCGACCCGACCATGGATCGCACCGTCGTCACCGAGGTGCCCGGTCGGCCGGCAGTCGTTCTCGTCGTGGGCGTTAACGGCACGGGCAAGACCACGACCACCGGCAAGCTCGCCCGGCTCCTGGTGGCCGATGGCCGCACGGTGGTACTCGGTGCCGCTGACACCTTCCGTGCGGCAGCCGCCGATCAGCTCCAGACCTGGGGTGATCGCGTCGGTGCCGCAGTCGTCAGAGGCCCCGAAGGCGGCGATCCCGCTGCAGTGGCCTTCGATGCCGTCCAGATCGGTGCCGCCTCAGATGTCGACACAGTGGTGATCGATACAGCAGGGCGACTGCACACCAAGACCGGGCTGATGGACGAGCTCGGCAAGGTCAAGCGAGTGGTCGAGAAGCAGTCACCTGTCGACGAAGTCCTGCTCGTGCTCGATGCCACCACAGGTCAGAACGGGCTCACTCAGGCGAAGGTGTTCTCGGAGGTCGTCGAGGTCACCGGTATCGCCTTGACCAAGCTTGATGGCACGGCCAAAGGCGGCATCGTTGTGGCCGTGCAGCGTGAACTGGGCGTTCCCGTCAAGCTGGTCGGTCTGGGCGAGGGGCCTGATGACCTCGCCCCCTTCGATCCCGCGGCCTTCGTCGACGCCCTGCTTGCCTGATCGGGCAATTCGTAACACTCTCGAAACCACCCGACGCATTTCGTGATGCATCGGTAACACGAGCCGTCGTCCGCGGAAATGCGTGTCGAACATTCTCTCTCCAGCGAGCAACACAAGCCTTGGAGGGAGACTCGCATGGAATCCGCTCTCGATACGGGCAATACCGCGTGGGTGCTGACTAGCGCCGCGATGGTCTTGCTGATGATCCCGGGCCTCGCCTTCTTCTACGGAGGCATGGTCCGATCGAAGTCAGTACTCAACATGCTCATGATGGTCATGGGCTCACTTTTCGTCGTCGGCATCCTGTGGGTGGCCTTCGGCTACTCGATCGCCTTCGGCACCGATGTCGGTGACAGCGGCCTGCTGGGCAGCATCACCGAGAATGCCTGGCTCACCAGCCTGATGGCGGATGCGCCTGACGCGTCGCTGCCGGCCATGGCCTTCGTTGCCTTCCAGGCGATGTTCGCGTGCATCACCGTCGGCCTGATCGCCGGCGCGATTGCCGACCGCACGAAGTTCTCGGCGTGGCTGATCTTCGCCGGGCTGTGGGCGACGCTCGTCTATTTCCCGGTGGCTCACTGGGTATGGGCGGCAGGTGGCTGGATCTTCAAGCTCGGAGTCATCGACTTCGCCGGAGGAACCGCGGTGCACATCAACGCCGGTGCGGCAGGCCTCGCACTCGCGATCGTGATCGGTCGTCGCGTGGGCTGGAAGAAGAACCCGATGCGTCCGCACAACCTGACCTTGGTCATGATCGGCGCAGGGCTGTTGTGGTTCGGCTGGTTCGGCTTCAATGCCGGCTCGGCCCTCGCCGCGAACAATGCCGCCTCGGTGGTCTTCCTGAACACCTTCGTCGCTACCTGCGCTGCCGGTATCGGCTGGCTTGTGGTCGAGAAGATCCGCGACGGTCATGCCACATCACTCGGCGCCGCCTCGGGAATCGTGGCCGGACTTGTGGCCATTACCCCGGCGTGCTCCGCGCTCAGCCCGATCGGCTCGATCATCCTGGGTGCCGTGGCCGGCGTGCTCTGTGCACTGGCCGTCGGACTGAAGTACAAGCTCGGCTATGACGATTCACTCGACGTCGTGGGTGTCCACCTCGTGGGCGGCCTCGTCGGCACCCTGGCCATCGGCTTCCTGGCCACCGACCTGGCCCCGGCCGGCGTCAACGGCCTGTTCTACGGAGGTGGCGCAGATCAGCTCGGAAAGCAGGCCATCGGCGCCTTCGCCGTGCTGTTCTACTCGCTGATCGTGGCCGGCCTGCTCGGCCTTCTTCTCAAGTACACGATCGGCATCCGAATCACCAAGGATGATGAGGTTGCGGGTATCGACCTCACCGAGCATGCAGAATCCGCTTACGAACTCGGTGAGTCCGGCGGCGGCGGAGTATTCGCAGGCGTGGGTCACGCGGCCCGCGTCAAGACGGAGGTGGAATAAATGAAGCTGATCACCGCGATCATCAAGCCGTTCAAGCTCGAGGACGTCAAGGGCGCCCTCGAGGGCAAGGGCATTACCGGCCTGACTGTGTCGGAGGCGTCGGGCTTTGGACGCCAGCGCGGACACACCGAGGTGTACCGAGGTGCGGAGTACACCGTGGATCTCGTACCCAAGGTGCGCGTCGAGGTTCTCGTCGATGACGAGAATGCTGACTCAGTTGTCGATGCGATCGTGGGCGCCGCCCAGACCGGTCGCATCGGTGATGGCAAGGTCTGGGTCGTCCCGGTCGACAGCGTCGTGCGTGTTCGTACCGGCGAGCGAGGGTCAGAAGCGATCTAGATGAGCGGTGATTTCACAGCCGCGCGAGGCGAGCTCATCCGTCGACCCGGGCCATTCGGCCCGGGTCGACGGACTGCGCTTACCCGCCTGACCGATGACTGGCTGCGTGAGCTGTTCGCTGCAGCGGATGCCACGGCCGGTGCTGACATCGCGCTTGTCGCGGTGGGCGGTCATGGCAGGTCGGAACTCGCGCCCGGCAGTGACCTCGATCTGCTCTTGCTGCATCGCACTGACTCCCGTCGTGCGGCGCAGGTAGCCGACGCACTCTGGTATCCGATCTGGGACTCCGGTGTCTCGCTCGATCACAGTGTGCGCACGGTGGCGGAGGCGCGAAGGCTCGCAAGCGAGGACGTCAAGGTGGTGCTCGGCTTGATGGATGCCCGGGTGATTGCCGGCCCTCCCGAGCTCGCTGAGCAGCTGAAGAAGGCTGTCTTCAGTGACTGGCGTGCGATGGCCAGCCGACGGCTCCCGGACCTACGTGAGCTTGTCGACAGTCGGCGCGAGCGCTTCGGTGAGCTCGCTCATGTGCTCGAGCCGGACCTCAAGGAGGCTTACGGAGGCCTGCGCGAGGCCACGGTGATCCGTGCGATCGCCGCGTCGTGGCTGACTGATATCCCGCATTCCTCCTGGCAGGCATCCATTGATTTCCTGCTCAATGCGCGCGACGCCCTGCACTGGGTCTCTGGCAGGAGCGGTGATGTCCTGCTACTGCAAGAGCAGGCCGCTGTTGCCGAGGCGCTAGGGCTCGAGTCCGATGATCATCTCCTTCGAGAGGTGTATGCCGCAGGCAGGTCCATTGCCTACGCCTCTGACACCACATGGCATCGCGTGACCCGCCTGACACGTCGGGCACCTCGCCTGTCATTCCGGCCGGTCAAGCGCAGTGGTGCGCCCGAGCGACTTCCGCTCGCAGACGGCGTGGTCGTGCAGGACGGAGAGGTCGTTCTCGCTGCGGATGCACGACCTGATCGTGATCCGACTCTCGTGCTTCGTGCTGCTGCGGCAGCAGCCCAGGCCGGCGTTCCTCTGGCGCAGCACACTGTTGATCGTCTAGCCCGCGAGTCGGCACCGATTCCCGTGCCCTGGCCGCGTTCAGGTCGCGAGGCCTTCGTCTCACTTCTTGGTGCCGGAGCGCCCACCATCACGGTGTGGGAAGCACTCGATCAGGTCGGGCTGATCTCATCGCTCATCCCCGGCTGGGAGGTCATTCGTTCGGCCCCCCAGCGCAATGCCATTCATCGCTTCACTGTCGACCGTCACCTCGTGGAAACCGCGGTGCAGGCAAGTGCCTTGACCCGTAGTGTCGAACGCCCCGACCTCCTCCTTGTCTCTGCCCTGTTGCACGACATTGGGAAGGGGCGACCCGGAGACCACAGCGTCGTGGGCGCTGAGATCACTGGGCAGTTGTGCCCGATGCTCGGCTTCGACGCCGACGACACTGCCACGATCGTCGCGCTCGTCCGCCATCACCTCGTGCTGCCTGACACCGCCACTCGGCGGGATCTCGATGATCCGGCAACCATCGCAACCGTGACCAGTGTGCTCGATTCGCATGACCTCCTCGACCTGATGAATGCACTAGTCGAAGCCGACTCGATGGCGACCGGCCCCGCCGCGTGGAGTGACTGGCGACGAAATCTCATCAATGACCTGGTCGCGCGCAGCCACGCCGCACTCGCGGGCACGCCGCATCCCGAGCCCCCCGCGCTCACTCCTGAGCAACTCGCCCTAGCCGGAATGTCCGGCGTTCAGGTCACGATGGAGGATCTCGACGACGAATGCACGCTGACCGTCGCCGCCCCCGATCGCGTCGGACTTCTCTCGCTCGTGGCAGGTGTGCTGTCCCTCCACCGATTGCAGGTGCGTGCTGCCAAGGTGACCACGCTGGCTGACCGCGCACTTCAGGTCTGGACAGTGCGACCCCTGTACGGAGACCCGCCCCGAGTCGAGCAAGTCGCTGATGACATCAAGCGTGCGCTCGAGGGCACCTATGACATCGCTGAGAAGATCGCGAAGCGTGATGCGGCCTACGCCTCATCCGAGCGGATCGTGCATCCGCAGGCGCGAGTCGATATTGCGGTCGGCGCCAGCGACAGCACCACGGTTCTCGAGGTGCGTTCCCATGATGCTCCCGGACTGCTGCACCGGGTGACGGGTGCCGTGGCCTCAGCGGATGCGGCCATTGTCGGGGCCAAGGTGGCCACCTTGGGCTCCGACGTCGTCGACGTCTTCTTCCTGGTAGATCGCCTGGGGGAGCCGCTCTCGGAAGACCATGCGGCGGCTGTGAAGGTCACGGTTCAGGCCGCCCTCGCGTAACGAGTAGCCTTAACGACGTGTTCGCGAATCTCTCCGACCGGCTGGCGACGACCTTCAAGGGTCTGCGTGGCAAGGGTCGACTCTCCGAAGCCGATGTCGATGCCACGGTGCGCGAGATTCGCACGGCCCTCCTTGAGGCCGACGTCGCCCTGCCCGTCGTGCGCGAGTTCTGCGCAGCGGTCAAGGAGCGCGCGCTCGGGGTCGAGGTGTCAGGGGCGCTCAACCCGGCCCAGCAGGTCATCAAGATCGTGCATGAGGAGCTCGTCACCGTTCTCGGCGGCGAAACCCGCACCCTTCGCCGGGCCAAGAACCCGCCGACGGTGATCCTGCTTGCCGGTCTGCAGGGTGCAGGAAAGACCACCCTGGCCGGCAAGCTGGCCCTCCAGCTCAAGGGCGAGGGTCACACGCCGCTACTTGTCGCGGCTGATCTCCAGCGTCCCAATGCCGTCGACCAGCTCACGGTCATCGCGGGGCAGGCAGGCGTAGCAATCTTCGCCCCCGAGCCTGGCAATGGCGTCGGTAACCCAGTCGAGGTCACCCGCCAGGCGAAGCAGTACGCCGAGCAGAAGCTTCACGACTACGTCATCGTCGATACCGCGGGCCGTCTTTCGATCGATGCCGAGCTGATGCAGCAACTGCGCGATGTGCGTGATGCCGCGCAGCCCGACGACACCCTGCTGGTCATCGACGCCATGATCGGCCAGGATGCCGTGCGTACGGCCGAGGAGTTCCTCTCGGGCGTGGGCTTCGACGGTGTCGTGCTCACCAAGCTCGACGGCGATGCTCGCGGTGGCGCGGCGCTCTCGGTTAAGGGAGTCACCGGCCGACCGATCATGTTCGCATCCGTGGGCGAGAAGCTCACCGACTTCGAGGTGTTCCACCCCGATCGGATGGCGTCGCGCATCCTCGACATGGGCGACATGCTCACCCTCATCGAGCAGGCTGAGAAGGCGTTCGATGCCCAAGAG
This sequence comes from Actinomycetes bacterium, assembly GCA_024639145.1. GTDB lineage: Bacteria > Actinomycetota > Actinomycetes > S36-B12 > S36-B12 > CAIKZY01. The sequence continues at coordinate 110,702 of JAHEIZ010000002.1, forward strand.
ACCGAGCGCATGGCCGCGAAGATGTCCAAGGGCGAGGACTTCACCCTTGATGACTTCCTCAAGCAAATGCAGTCGATCAAGAAGATGGGCAGCCTCGGCAAGATCATGGGCATGCTGCCGGGCATGGGCGATATGAAGGCCCAGCTCGACCAGATCGACGATCGCGATATCGACCGCATTGCCGCCATCATCCAGTCGATGACCCCGGCTGAGCGACATGACGTCAAGGTCCTCAACGGATCACGCCGGGCACGTATTGCCAAGGGTGCGGGTGTCACTGTGACCGAGGTCAACGGTCTCGTCGACCGATTCGTCCAGGCCCAGAAGATGATGAAGCAGATGGGCAAGGGTGGGGGAATGCCCGGGATGCCGGGAATGCCCGGCTTCGGCGGAGGCAGCAAAAAATCCAAGGGCAAGTCCTCGGCGCCCAAGGCCAAGAAGGGTCGTTCGGGTAATCCCGCCAAGCGGGCTATCGAAGAATCCGGGGCTCCCGTGGGAGGTGGCACCGGCTCCATGCTGGGCATCGGGGGCGACACCCCGGTCTTCGACCCGGCAGATCTCGAACTTCCGCCGGAGCTCAAGAACCTCCTGGGCTAGGTCTCGGCCTGCCTCCGAGGCGGTCCCATGAGGGCCGTGGTCACCGAGGCCCGCGGGATCTGGCAGAATAAGTGGGTCTTGCCGCCCGGTTGGCCCTCTATCCTTCCGACGCGGCAGTCCACAAGGTCTTCGTACGAGGCAGTGTCCCCACGCCGCTGAGTGCGCGTTCCGCCCCTAAAAACAGGAGAAAGCCCACCGTGGCCGTAAAGATCAAGCTCAAGCGCATCGGCAAGATCCATGCACCGCAGTACCGCATCGTGGTCGCTGATTCGCGCACCGCACGCAATGGCCGTGCCATCGAGGAGATCGGCATCTACCAGCCGATGTTCGACCCCAGCATCATCAAGGTCGACTCCGAGCGTGCGCAGTACTGGCTCGGCGTTGGCGCACAGCCGACCGAGGCCGTGACCGCCATTCTCAAGGTCACCGGTGACTGGCAGAAGTTCAAGGGCCTGCCGGGTGCCGAGGGCACGCTGCGCGTGGCCGAGCCCAAGGTGAGCAAGCTCATCACCTTCGAGGCCGCAGTCGCTGACGCCGCCAACGAGCCGAAGACTCCGGTCAAGAAGCCGAAGCCGGTTGTTGCCGAGGAGCCCACCACCGCTGAGATCGTCGCCGAGGCTGTGGCCGTCGAGGCCGTTGTCGAAGCCGCAGTTGCCGAGGAAGCCGCCGCAGAGGCAGTTGCTTCCGATGAGGCTGCAGTCGAGGCAATCGAGAACGCTGCCGAAGAGGCCGCCACCGAGGCTGCCGAATAATGCTCGAGGAGGCTCTGCGTCATCTGGTGCAGGGGATCGTCGATCATCCCGAGGACGTCACTGTCACGGAGAAGAACCAGCGTCGTGGCAAGTGCCTCGACGTTCGCGTGAATCCTGACGATATGGGCCGAGTCATCGGCCGCGCCGGACGCACCGCATCAGCGCTGCGCACGGTGGTCACCGCACTGAACAACGGTCGCGGTGTCCGTATTGACTTCCTTGACGTCGCAGAGCGCTAGCCGCTGATGCGCGTCGTCGTCGGACGCATCGGCCGTCCCCACGGGATACGTGGAGAAGTCACGGTCGAGCCGCGTACTGACGAACCTGAGGTGCGATTCGCCCCGGGTGCCGTGCTGCTCATTGATCATCCGCGCAAGACGCTGGTGGTCGAAAGCCTGCACTGGCACTCGGGGCGCATTCTCTTGGCCTTCGAGGGTGTCGAGACCCGTAACGAGGCCGAGGAGCTCCGCAACGTGCTCCTCGAGGTAGAGCGCCGCGACGACGAGACACCCGAGGATCCCGACGAGTACTACGACAGTGCGCTCGTCGACTGCGCCGTGCATCTGGCCGATGGTGCATCGATCGGCACAGTGGTCGATGTCATTCATCTTCCGAGTCAGGAGTTGCTCTCGGTCCAGACTCTCGACGGTCGCGAGGTGCTCATTCCGTTCGTGAGTGAGATCGTCCCGACTGTCGACATCAAGGCTCGTCGCATCACCGTCACCCCGCCGCCGGGCCTGCTGGACGACTGATGCGCATCGACATCGTCACGATCTTCCCTGACTATCTCGAGCCGCTTCGCCTGTCATTGGTCGGAAAGTCGATTGATGCTGGCGTGATCGACCTGCGGGTGCATGATCTGCGCGAGTTCACCCATGATCGTCACAACACCGTCGACGACACGCCGTATGGCGGTGGCCCCGGCATGGTGATGTCCCCGCAGCCGTGGGGTGAGGCGCTTGACTCCATTCGCGCGAGCGATCCTGCACTTTCTCCGCGCCTCGTGGTGCCGACTCCCTCGGGAACCTCGTTTACCCAGGCCGCAGCGCAGACCCTCTGCGCGCAAGCGTGGCTCGTCTTTGCCTGCGGGCGCTACGAAGGCATCGACTCTCGCGTCATGCGGCACTTCGCGGGTCGTGATGACTGGTCAGGAGTCAGTGAGCTCTCGATCGGTGACTACGTACTCGCGGGTGGCGAGGTAGCCGCCATGGTCATGGTGGAGGCGGTCGCGCGGTTGATTCCCGGAGTGCTGGGCAATCACGAGAGTGCGGTGGACGATTCCTTTGCGCCAGGCGCGATGGAGAGTTTGCTCGAGGGTCCGGTATTCACCAAGCCGCTCGAGTGGCGCGGCGAGACCGTGCCCGATGTGCTGCTCAGCGGCCATCATGCAAATGTCGCTGCGTGGCGCCGAGAGCAGGCGATTGAGCGCACCCGTGCCAATCGCCCTGATCTGCTCAGCTGATCGCCGCAGTCACGATTTCCTGCGCCTCGGACTGGATCTCGGCGAGATGCTCAGGACTCATGAAGGACTCTGCGTAGATCTTGTAGACGTCCTCAGTGCCTGACGGCCTCGCCGCGAACCATCCGTTCTCGCTCATCACCTTCAGACCGCCGATCGCTGCGTGATTACCGGGAGCCTCGGTCATCGTCGCGATGATGGCCTCACCCGCCAGCGATGTCGCGGTCACCTGGGCGGGGGAGAGTTTCGAGAGTGTTGCCTTCTGCTCGCGGGTGGCGACAGCATCAATGCGTGCATACGAAGGGTTGCCGAATCTCTCAGTGAGGTGCGCGTAATGCTGACTGGGCGACGAGCCGGTGACCGCGAGGATCTCGGAGGCCAGCAGGCAGGCGATGATGCCGTCCTTGTCGGTGCTCCATGCGCCGCCATCGAGGCGCAGGAACGATGCACCGGCCGACTCCTCGCCTCCGAAGGCGACCGAGCCGTCGAGCAGGCCCGGCACGTACCACTTGAACCCGACGGGAACCTCGAAGAGGGCGCGTCGATGGGAAGCGACTACCCGATCGATCATCGATGAGCTCACGACGGTCTTGCCGATAGCGGAGTCAGCTCGCCAGCCCGGTCGATGAGTGGCGAGGTAGTCAATGCAGGCCGACAAGTAGTGATTTGGATTCATGAGTCCGTAGTCGGACGTGACGATCCCATGCCGGTCGGAGTCGGCGTCATTGCCGGTGGCGATGTCGAACTCTGCTCGGCGAGCGATCACCGGTGCCATCGTGTGCGGTGACGAGCAGTCCATGCGGATCTTGCCGTCCCAGTCCAGGTGCATGAAGCGCCAGGTGGGATCCGTGATCGGGTTCAGCACGGTCAGTTCGAGGCCGTAGGTCTCGGCGATTGCCGGCCAGTAGTTAACGCTTGCACCTCCGAGCGGATCAGCGCCGATGCGCACCCCGGCCGCGCGGATTGCGTCGAGATCGATCACATTCGGAAGGTCGTCGACATAGGTACGCAGATAGTCGTATCTCTGCGTCGTCGATGATGACAGTGCCTCGGTCAAAGCCGTGCGCTTGACCGCGCGCAGGCCGCCGGCAAGCAGGTCATTCGCATGAGCCTGGACAACCGACGTGATGTCGGTGCCCGCCGGCCCGCCATCCGGCGGGTTGTACTTGAAGCCTCCATCCCGCGGGGGATTGTGGGAGGGCGTCACAACGATGCCATCGGCGCGGCTCGGCGAATCGGCCGGCAGGCTGCGATTGTGCACGAGAATCGCGTGCGAGATCGCGGGCGTGGGCGTGAATCCGTCGGCTGCATCGATCATGACGGTCACGTCATTGGCCGCCAGGACCTCCAGGGCGGTGGCCCAGGCCGGCTCGCTTAGCGCGTGGGGATCGCGGCCGATGAAGAGTGGGCCGCCGATTCCGACCGAGGCCCGGTAGTCGCAGATGGCCTGGGTGGTGGCTGCGATGTGATCCTCGTTGAAAGCTCGGTCGAAGGAGGATCCACGGTGACCGGAGGTACCAAAGGCCACCCGCTGCCCGATGTCCGCCGGATCGGGATGCAGTTCGTAGTACGCCGTGATCAGGGCCGGGATGTCGATGAGGTCGGCTGCTGTGGCCGGTTGGCCGGCGCGCGGGTGCATCGTGGGGCCTCCGTATGGCTGTCAGGCAGGGGTGCGGACGGGTCGATCGTGAGGGGATTCGGCCCTACGGCCAGGGTATGGCAGACTTGGCTGGCCCACGAGAGATTGGCGCTGCCTCTGCCATAGGGGAGAGCGTCATTCGTGGCGGAGCCTGGCTCCGAACCGCACGACCTTCGAACCCCACAACCGTGGGCGACCTATGGCGCCTGCAGGAAGCGATGACGCAATGAAGACTCTCGACTCAATCGACGCCGGCTCACTCCGCGACGACATTCCCGCATTCCGCGCCGGTGACACCGTCAAGGTGCACGTCAAGGTCATCGAAGGCAACAAGAGCCGCGTCCAGCTCTTCCAGGGCGTCTGCATCGCTCGACAGGGCTCGGGCCTGACCGAGACCTTCACGGTCCGCAAGGTGTCCTATGGCGTCGGCGTCGAGCGCATCTTCCCGCTGCACACCCCCTCGGTCGAGAAGATCGAGCTGGTCAGCCGAGGTGACGTCCGTCGCGCCAAGCTCTACTACCTGCGCGAGCTCCGCGGCAAGAAGGCCAAGATCCGCGAGCTCCGCGATACCCCGAAGGCGAACGCCTAGTCTCACCCGTTTTCGGGTCGAGCGAATGTCTCTTTCATGAGTGGCGGCAAGAAGTCGTCGTGGTGGGATATCCCCGTCACGCTGGCGATCGCCGTGGGTGTCGTTCTCCTCATCACGACCTTCGTCGTCAAGCCGTTCTCCATCCCCTCGGGGTCCATGGAGAACACCCTTCTCGTCGGCGATCGCGTTCTCGTGAATCGCATGGTCTACCACTTCCGTGATGTCCAGCGTGGCGACGTCATCGTCTTCGATGGCACTGATTCCTTCGTTCCCGCCGGTGACAAGCCGCAGCGCAATCCGATCAGCGGTGCCTTCACCTGGGTAGGACAGTCACTTGGCCTGATTCAGCCCGACAGCACCGATTTCATCAAGCGGGTCATCGGCACGGCGGGCGATCACGTGGTCTGCTGCGATGTCGACGGACGAATCACCGTCAACGGCGTTGCGCTTGATGAGACGTACCTGTATCCCGACGACGTCCCGAGCTTCGATGAATTCGATGTGACAGTGCCCGAGGGCAAGCTCTGGGTCATGGGTGATCACCGATCCAACTCGGCCGACTCGCGTTCTCACATGGGTGATCCGGGTGGCGGCTTCGTGCCGACCAGCAAGGTGATCGGTCGCGCCATGGTGGTGCTGTGGCCACCGAGTGAGTTCAAGGTGCTCGGCATCCCGCAGGAATTCGATGCGATCCCCGCTCCTGCCTCCACTGACTCCTCCGGGTGATCTGACACCATCAGGACATGGCTGTCTCCGCACGTGAACCGATCGGAGGCGCTCAGCCCCCCTTGGTCGATACGGGTCGGCGAAGTGCCCGAGGATGGCGAGCCATTCTCGAGACCATCGTCATCATCGTAATCGCACTGGTGATTTCCGTCGTCGTGCGCGCCTTCCTCGTGCAGGCTTTCTACGTGCCCAGTGCCTCGATGGAGTCCACGCTGGTTCCCAGCGACCGCATCGTGGCGTCCAAGATCACGACACGGCTGTCCGGTCCACAGCGCGGCGAGATCATGGTGTTCCGGGATCCCGGTGGATGGCTGCCGGAGGCACCTGCGGCCGAGCCCGGCTGGCGAGGCGCGGTCAGATCCATGCTCACCTTCATTGGCCTGATGCCCAGTGACTCCGGACACGACCTGGTCAAGAGAGTGATCGGACTGCCTGGCGATCGAGTCGCCTGCTGTGATTCCGCGGGCCGGATCGTCCTCAATGGCGTGCCCCTCGAAGAGTCGTACGTGACCGGTTCCAGTGATCAGGTGCGATTCGACATCACGGTTCCCGAAGGCGACATGTTCGTGATGGGAGACAATCGCGGAAACTCGCGCGACTCTCGCTACCACCTCGATGTGAACAGCGGCGGAGTGCCGATCAGTGACGCGGTTGGCAGGGTGATACTCCGCGTGTGGCCGCTTGATCGCCTGGGAGTCGAGACCATTCCCACAATCTTCGGTAATCCTGCACTCGCGGCGGGGCACTGATGCCCGCTGATCCCACGCTTGATCTCGAGCGTGAGCTCTTCGCTTCGGGTGTGCGAGTTCTCGCAAGTATCGACGAGGTCGGACGCGGAGCCATCGCCGGCCCGGTCACCGTTGGGGTGGTCGTCATCACGAAGGAGTGCGGCGAACCACCGTCCGGTGTCCGGGACTCCAAGCTGCTGTCTGCGGGCAGGCGGCTTGCGCTTGTCGAGCCGATCATCGGGTGGGTTACTGCGCATGCCATCGCGAGCGCCTCCAACGACGAGGTCGACGAATGGGGGATCGTAGGCGCCCTCCGGCTCGCAGGCACTCGAGCGCTCACTGCACTCGAGTCCGATGCGGTCGTTCCCGATCTCGTTCTTCTCGACGGCAGTCACGACTGGCTCACGAGCGACTCGCTCTTCGATGATCCCTCCGCATTCCGTGCTCCACCCGTACGCACTCAGGTCAAGGGCGATCTCACCTGCGCCTCGGTCGCCGCGGCGAGCGTGCTCGCCAAGGTGGATCGTGACTCGCAGATGACAGCACTCGATGCGCAATTTCCGGCATATGGATGGTCAGGAAACAAGGGCTACGGCTCGCCCGGGCATCAGCAGGCGATTCGCGAACTGGGCGTAACCCAGTTCCATCGTGTCTCCTGGAATATTCAGTAGTCGTCCACAGACGCCGGCAAGTGCTCGGTCGTCCACACCCTCGCCCGGTGGCCTTCCCTCTCAACTCTCGTCCTGCGATCGTCCTCGCAGGAGGTGCCATGAAGGCAAAGGATGCGCTCGGCGCATGGGGCGAGACACTCGCATGCGATCACCTGACCGCCCTCGGATGCATGATCGTGGATCGCAATTGGCGATGCGAGCTAGGTGAGATCGATATCGTCGCGCGCCACGAGTCAACCCTGATTGTCTGCGAGGTGAAGACTCGAAGCTCACTTCGCCATGGGGAACCGATCGAAGCAGTGTCGGATCGAAAGGTGCGTCGCCTGCGCCGATTGGCCCTGTGCTGGCTCGACGCGCACGCGATCCATGCTCCCTTCATTCGTATCGACGCGATCGGGATCCTTCGCCGTCCTGATGGCACGACAAGTCTTCGGCATATCACCGGGGTCGAGTGACATGGCCACCGCTCATGCGTGGGGAATCGTGCTCAACGGCGTGATCGGTGAACGAGTGCGCATCGAGGTCGATATCTCCCAAGGCCTTCCTTCGGTGGGGGTGATCGGTCTTGCCGACACCACGATCGGGGAATCCCGCTGGCGGGTGAGATCGGCATTCGCGAACAGCGGTGCCCAGTGGCCGAGCGCGCGCATGACTATCGCGCTATCGCCCGCCGATCTGCCTAAGCAGGGGTCCGGCATCGATCTCGCGATCGCGGCAGCAGTCCTCGCCGCGAGTGGGCAGGCGCCGGTGCGCGATGACACGGCATTCATCGGTGAGCTCGGCCTTGATGGCTCAGTGCGTGGCGTGCGCGGCGCCATCGCGGCAGCTGCCGCCACGCGGCGCAGTGGTCTGACCACGTTGATGGTGAGTCGTGACAACGCGCGCGAGGTGTCGACCATTCCCGGGCTCACCGTGGTGATCGTGCGCGATCTCCTGCACATGATCGATGTTCTGGCCGGTCGTGCAGAGCCGGGGCACCCGCCTGAGTTCCGGGGAGAAGCCGTAGCCGAGCCTGAGCCGGATCTCGCCGATGTCCGTGGGCATGCGTATGCGAGGTTTGCCCTCGAGGTCGCCGCGGCAGGAGGGCACCATCTGTCGATGCTAGGTGCCCCCGGGGTCGGGAAGACCTTGCTGGCTCGTCGCTTCCCCGGATTGCTGCCCGATCTCGGCGAAGGTGAGTCGATCGATGTCACGACCATCCGCTCACTGGCTGGCCGCCTGCCTGCGGGCGGCGGACTCGTCACCAGACCTCCGATTGCCGCCCCGCATCACTCGGCCACCCCGCCGGCGATGACAGGCACTGCGCGCGGCCGGCAGGTCACACCCGGTGTCTTGACCATGGCCCATGGCGGCGTGCTCTTCATGGACGAAGCTCCTGAGTTCTCCAGGCCTGCGCTCGAGGCGCTGCGTGAGCCCCTCGAGACCGGAACGATCGTGATCACTCGCTCGGCCGGCGTGATCGAGCTGCCCGCGCGTTTTCAACTCATCCTGGCGTCGAATCCGTGTCCATGCGGGCATGCAATCGGCAGGGGAGAACTGTGCACGTGCACATCCCTCACCCGGCGACGCTATGCCGAACGACTGTCAGGGCCGCTCATGGATCGAGTTGATGTCCGGGTTGTCGTGACACGGCCAACGGAGAGCGAGCTGCTCTCGCGCGCGGCAGGGGAGTCCAGTGCAAGTGTCGCCGCTCGCGTGGCGGAAGCGCGATCTCGCGCCGCGGCTCGGTTCAAGGACTGCGGGTGGGCGGTGAATTCATCGATACCCACACGTGCACTGCGCGAAGCGTTCGCGCCCACGAGCGAAGCCGTCGATCTCCTTCGCGCCGCGGAGCAAGGCACGTTGAGTCTTCGAGGGTCTGATCGAGTGCTTCGCGTGGCCTGGACCATCGCCGACTGCTTCGGAGCTGATCGCCCCGATGTCGATCATGTCTCGACCGCGCTGGGATTACGTGGCGAGCCGGTGTCTCGATGACTGATGCGCACCGCGCGGCCTGCATTCAACTAGCGCACGTCGTCGAGCCGGCCGATGCTCGTATCGGACGAATCGTGTCGAGGGAAGGAGAACTCGGTGCGATTCAGCACCTGTCCGAGTCGAATCCGTTGTTCGCCTCAAGGCTTGCTGCCACCAATGCTGATGAAGCCGAGGCCAAGGCCGAGCGTCTGGGCATGCGCATCATCGTGCGTGATGAACCGGAATGGCCACGCCAACTCGATGACCTCGATGACACGCGCCCATTCGCACTGTGGGTTCAAGGTGCTGCTCATCTGAGACTGGCTTGCGTGCGAAGTGTCGCGATCGTAGGTGCGCGTGCAGCCACGACCTATGGCCTATCGGTAGCTCGCGATTGGTCGGCTGAACTTGCGAGTGAGCACATTTCCATCGTCTCCGGTGCTGCCTTCGGCATCGATGCTGCTGCACATCGTGGTGCTCTGTCGGTTGACGGCCTCACGATCGCGGTACTTGCCAGCGGTGCGGATGTCGTCTATCCGCGTGCTCACGAGCAACTCATTGCGCGCATTGCTGACGAAGGCTTGGTGATCAGCGAGTCGCCGCTCGGTGAACCAGCTCGCAGACAGCGGTTCTTAAGTCGTAATCGAGTCATCGCAGCGCTCACCCAGGCCACGGTCGTGGTCGAGGCGGCGCTTCGCTCCGGGACTACCGCCACAGCCAATTCCGCGGCCCGCCTCAACCGGCATGTGCTTGCTGTGCCCGGACCGGTGACTTCGATGATGTCGGCCGGCTGTCACCATCTCGTTCGCGAGGGCGGCGCACTAATCGCAGGGGCATCAGATGATGTCCTCGAATGCCTGTTGCCGACCGACCAGGCGTTAGAGCTGTCAGTTCGTCGATCGCGCGTGACCCGCGAAGCCGTCACGGTTCCGGCAGATGCGCTGACCTCGGCGCAGGCTCGAATTCGAGATCTTCTTCCATCGTCCGGTGAAATCACTCTTGATGACCTTCACCACGCGAGTCACCTTTCCGTCCCCGAACTACTCTCGGCTTTGGGGGCATTGAGCTCAGCTGGCTTCGCCGCCGCCCAGGGCAGCGGTTGGGTGCGGCGCGCCTGAGAGGCCGTGCACGTGCGGCCCTGCAAGCATGGAGGTGTGTCCGTCAAGCCCGCTGAAGAGTCGGCGCTGCCTGCAGCGCTAGCCGAAGCCTGCTCGCAATTCGAGACCTATCTCAGGGATGAGCGCGGCCGCAGTGCGCACACCGTGCGCGCCTACGTGGGTGATGCTCGATCCCTGTGTGAATTCGCCGCTGCGCGAGAGATCGAAAATCCTGAGGGCATCACGCTGGCGTTATTGCGTCATTGGCTGGCGACCTTGACCCGTGATGGTCGTTCTCGAGCGACTGTCGCCCGGCGGGCCGCGTCTGTGCGGGCTTTCACCGCCTGGTGCACCAGGCGGGGTCTTATGGACTCCGATCCGGGAGAACGGCTGGCAAGTCCCAAGGCGGGCACGCATCTCCCGATAGTTCTCGACCAGTCAGCGGCGGCCCGAGTGATGGACCATGCGGCCGTGGCAAGTGACGATGGTTCGCCGATTGCTACCCGAGATCGCGCGATACTCGAGTTGCTGTACGCGACGGGGATTCGCGTCTCCGAGCTGTGCGCGATCGACGTGCGCGATCTCGATCTCGACAGGCGCACAGTTCGAGTCACGGGCAAGGGTGACAAGCAACGGGTCGTTCCGTTCGGGCTGCCTGCCTCCCGCGCGGTCAGCGACTGGCTGGCTCGCCGAGCGGAATTTGTCGGCAGTCGCAGTGGCCAGGCGGCCTTCCTTGGCGCACGTGGTGGCCGGATTGATCCGCGTACCGTGCGCGAGAGCGTGCATCGGCTTACCGAGCAAGCAGGGGTCGCGAGTGTCTCCCCGCATGCCTTGCGGCATAGCGCAGCGACACACGTGCTCGAGGGGGGTGCCGATCTTCGTGCGGTACAGGAACTGCTCGGGCACTCGTCGCTAGCGACCACCCAGCGCTACACGCATGTATCAGTTGAACGCCTTCGCAGTACGTTCGTGCAAGCGCACCCTCGGTCGGTGAAGACCGACGACTAGGCAACGGGTTTGAGCACGACTCGCCCCGTGGCCAGAAATGGTCCGGGGTTCAGGTAGTGGCCGTTCTGCTTGATCCCCAGGTGCAGGCAGTGCGGAGTCCGGCCGCAGTGGCCGCCCTCGCCTGCCAAGGTGCCAAGTGGCTGGCCCGCCAGCACGAGCTCACCGGGGCTCACCTCGGGGAGTACCGGCTCATAGGTCACCCTGAGTCGTCCGAGATCGGGATCCTCGATCACGAGAACGACCACCGGCTTGCCGGCCACCGGACGGGCGAGCACCACCGTGCCGTCAGCGACGGCTCTGATCGAGGCTCCGGGCTCGGCCGCGAGATCGAGGCCCCGGTGCCCGGAACCGTAGGGCGCTGCCGGGCGGAATTCGGCCTGAACGCCGGTGAGTGGCACCGGCGGGACCCAGGCGGCAGTGGTCAGGAGGGGGAGGAGGGCCCAGAGAGTCATCCGCCCACGATGGCCTGGATCGGGAGGGTGGATACGGGCACCGGACAAGCCTGGGGATCAGCCTCCGCCCTGGGGATAGCCGCTGGTCGGAGCGCCTGCCCCGACCCCCTAGACTGGGGGCATCCCACCGGGCGTGCCCGGGGGAAATTCACAGGTCCGCAGCCGGCTCGCCGGATCGCAGGTCGCACGGTCCCACCATGGTGGGCGCGCCCCGCGAGGACCAAGGGGCAGGGCCACCCGGTCGCTGCCTTGAACCGATGCGCGTCGGGGTCAGCCCTGCGCGCCAGAAAGAAAGGGCCATCATGGCCGTCGTCACCATGCGCCAGCTGCTCGAAAGCGGCGTTCACTTCGGGCACCAGACCCGTCGTTGGAACCCCAAGATGAAGCGATTCATCTTCACCGAGCGCAACGGCATCTACATCATCGATCTGCAGCAGTCGCTGGGCTTCATTGACCGCGCCTACGAATTCGTGAAGGAGACCGTGGCTCACGGTGGATCCGTCATGTTCGTCGGCACCAAGAAGCAGGGCCAGGAAGCCATTGCCGAGCAGGCCACCCGCGTGGGCATGCCCTATGTCAATCACCGCTGGCTGGGCGGCATGCTCACCAACTTCTCGACCGTCCACAAGCGACTTCAGCGCCTCAAGGAGCTCGAGCTCATTGACTTCGACGACGTCGCGAAGTCCGGCCTGACCAAGAAGGAGCTCCTCGTCCTTCGCCGTGAGCGCGACAAGCTTGCCAAGACCCTCGGCGGTATCCGCGAGATGAGCAAGATTCCCAGCGCGATCTGGGTTGTCGACACCAAGAAGGAGCACATCGCCGTCGGCGAGGCGCGCAAGCTGGGCATCCCTGTCATTGCCGTCCTCGACACCAACTGTGATCCCGACGAGGTCGACTTCCCGATTCCGGGTAACGACGATGCAATCCGCTCGGTGGCGCTGCTCACCCGCGTGATCGCCGATGCAGTGGCCGAGGGCCTGATCGCCCGCGCCGGTCGCTCCACCGCAACCGAGGTTGTCGAGCCGCTGGCCGAGTGGGAGCGCGAGCTTCTTGCTGGTGCAGAGGCAGAGGTTGTCGCCGAGGCCATTGTCGAGGCCGTCGTCGAAGCCGCACCCGAAGCCTGATCTCTTTTCACTTCTCTCTGGAGGAATAACACACTCATGGCAACTATCGCTGCCGCTGATGTAAAGAAGCTCCGCGACGCAACGTCCGCGGGCATGATGGAGTGCAAGAAGGCTCTCGAGGAGTCCGGAGGCGACTTCGACAAGGCTGTCGAGATCCTTCGCATTTCCGGTGCAGCAAAGGCCGCCAAGCGCGGCGCGGAGCGCACCGCCTCGAATGGCATCGTTGCCGCGAGTGGCAACACGCTGGTCGAGCTCCTCTGCGAGACCGACTTCGTGGCCAAGGGCGACGATTTCCAGGGCCTCGCAAACGCCGTTGCCGCTGCCGCGGCCGGCGTGGGTGCCAATGACGCAGCAGCCCTCGGTGATGTGACTATCGCCGACGGTCGCACCGTGAACGCGGCAATCGCCGAGCTCGCGGGCGTTATCGGCGAGAAGCTCGAGCTCGGCCGGGTCGCTACTTTTGCGGCACCGACTGCGCTCTACCTGCACCGCCGCTCATCTGACCTGCCCCCGCAGGTCGGTGTCATCGTCGAGTACACCGGCGACGAAGAGGCAGCTCGTGGCATTGCCATGCAGATTGCCGCTATGCGTCCGATGTACGTCAACCGCGATCAGGTTCCGGCAGAGACTGTCGAGAACGAGCGCCGTATCGCCGAGGCGACGGCCAAGGAGGAGGGCAAGCCCGAGGCTGCCCTTCCGAAGATCGTCGAAGGTCGCGTGAACAGCTACTTCAAGGACACCGTCCTGCTGGAGCAGCCGAGCGTGGTCGACAACAAGAAGTCGGTTGCTCAGGTTCTCGCTGACGCGAATACGGCTGTCACGGGCTTCGCCCGTTTCGAGGCAGGCCAGGCTTAAGGTCGACTGAACGGCGCAGGAGGGAATTTCCAATGTCACCACACAGCTCCTCCGGCGCCGTTCAGCCGTCCCTGGACGGCACCATCGAGACATGGCCGAGTGCCCCCGAGGGTGGCTGGAGCCGCGTGCTCCTGAAGCTTTCGGGAGAGGCCTTCGCTGGCGGTGAAGGCCTGGGCATCGACCCGGATTTCGTCGGATCGATTGCCTCGCAGATTGCCGATGTCGTCCGCGGAGGCACCGAAGTGGCCGTCGTTATCGGCGGCGGCAATTACTTCCGCGGTGCTCAACTCGCCGAACGCGGTATCGACCGTGCGCGCGCCGACTACATGGGCATGCTCGGCACCGTCATCAACTGCCTCGCCCTCCAGGACTTCTGCGAGAAGGCCGGAGTAGAGACGCGGGTGCAGACCGCGATCACCATGGGTCAAGTTGCCGAGCCCTACGTGCCGCGTCGAGCCATCCGGCATCTTGAGAAAGGCCGAGTCGTCATCTTCGGAGCCGGCCTGGGACAGCCGTACTTCTCCACCGACACCACCGCTGCGCAGCGCGCACTCGAGGTAGGTGCCGAGGTAGTTCTGATGGCCAAGGGCGTTGATGGTGTCTACGACGACGATCCCCGCACGAATCCGAATGCGCGGCGCTTCGACCATCTAAGCCATGCCGAGGTGCTCTCGCGGGGCCTGAAGGTTGCCGATGCCACGGCTATCAGCCTGTGCCAAGACAACAAGCTTCCTATTGTGGTCTTCAATCTTCTCGTCGAGGGCAACATCGCGCGCGCGGTGCGCGGCGAGACCATCGGCACACTCGTATCGACTGACAAGTAAAACCCGAGAGGACATCACATGAGCGACGAGATCGACATGATCCTGCTGGACGCCGAGGAGAAGATGGACAAGGCGATCGGCGTCGCACGCGATGATTTCGCGACCATTCGTACCGGCCGCGCGAACCCGGCGATGTTCAACAAGATCTTCGTGGAGTTCTACGACACCATGAACCCGCTCAACCAGATGGCCACGATCTCCACCCCTGAGCCGCGGATGCTGACCATCAGTCCCTTCGACAAGGGCGCTTTCAATGCGATCGAGAAGGCACTTCGCGATAGCGACCTCGGAGTAAACCCGACCTCTGACGGCAACATCATTCGCGTTGCTCTTCCTCAGCTCACTGAGGAGCGTCGCAAGGAGTACGTGAAGCTGGCCAAGACCAAGGCCGAGGATTCCCGCATCTCCATTCGCAATATTCGTCGTCATGCCAAGGATCAGCTCGACAAGCTCCAGAAGGACGGCGACGCCGGCGAGGATGACGTCCGACGAGGCGAGAAGAGCCTTGACGAGCTCACGCACAAGCATGTCGAGCACATCGACGAGATCCTGAAGCACAAAGAAGCAGAACTGCTCGAGGTCTAGGGATGTCCGAGGCAGGCGGCAAGGCGAGTGAGAAACCCTCACGCGCCGGACGCAACCTGCCTGCTGCTGTGGCCTCGGGGGTAATCCTGGGGGCGGTCGTCCTCGTCAGTCTCTTCACGGTCAAGTGGCTCTTCTGCGTCGTCGTCACCATCGCGCTTCTCGTCGCGGTTCACGAATTCGTCAGCGCCTTCGCGCATCGCGACATCCGCATTGCGCGCACGCCGCTGTATGTCGCGACCGCCGTGATGCCGGCGATCGCCTACGTCTGGGGTACCACGGCCCAGTTGGTGGCGCTCGGCGCCACGATCATCGTGGTTCTCATCTGGCGAATTCGCCGGGGTACCGATCACTACGTGCGTGATGTCACGGCAAGCGCCTTTGTCGTGGCCTACCTACCATTCATGGCCGGGTTCCTGATGCTCACCCTGGCCGCCGGCGATGGCGCTCAGCGAGTCGTCGTCTTCATCCTTCTCACCATTTCGAACGATATCGGCGGCTACGCGTCCGGAGTCCTCTTCGGCAAGCACCCGATCGCGGCGCACATCAGCCCCAAGAAGTCATGGGAGGGCTTTGCCGGCTCCCTCATCTTCCAAGCATTGGTCGGTGCGCTCGCCTTCATGTGGCTGCTCGATGCCCCGTGGTGGCAAGGCCTCATCGTCGGCCTGGTCATGACGGTCACGGCGACTGGCGGTGACTTCGCCGAGAGTGCGATCAAGCGCGATCTTGGAGTCAAGGACATGGGGCACTTCCTGCCGGGTCATGGCGGAATGATGGATCGTCTCGACTCGCTCATCCCGAATGCCTTTACCTCCTGGGCCTTGTTCACCTTGTTCCTCGGAAGTGGCGTCTAGTCATGGTTGATCTCGTCTTCGAGGCGCCGCGACGCGGCAAGCCTCCCCGTCATCTCATGGATCTCGACCGTGAGCAGCGACGGGCTGCGATGACTGAGCTCGGTCTTCCTGCCTTTCGCGCTGACCAAGTATCGAATCACTGGCTTGCTCGGCTCAGCGATGATCCCGCGGAGTGGAGCGATATTCCCGCGCCCGCAAAGGAGCTCATCGGTAGCCACTTGCTTCCGCGCCTTCTCGATCCCATCCGTGCAATCGATTGCGATAACGGCACAACCGTCAAGACTTTGTTCAAGCTGCACGATGGTGCTCTCGTCGAGACCGTACTGATGCGTTACCCCGATCGCGCCACGATGTGCATTTCCTCGCAGGCCGGCTGCGGCATGAACTGCCCGTTCTGCGCCACCGGGCAGGCCGGGCTGACGCGCAACCTGTCGACCGGGGAGATAGTCGAGCAGGTGATAGCCGGCGCACGCGCACTTGCCCGCGGGGAGATCCAGGGGGGTGTCGGGCGAGTATCGAACGTCGTGTTCATGGGCATGGGAGAGCCGCTCGCGAACTACAACGCCGTCGTGCGCGCCATCCGCCGACTGGTCAATGAGCCGCCCGAGGGCTTGGGAATGAGCGCGCGCGGAATCACGGTCTCGACGGTCGGCCTGGTGCCGCAGATCCGCCAGCTGGCTCAGGAGAAACTCCCTGTCACCCTCGCGGTGTCCTTGCACACCCCTGACGACAAGCTCCGCGACACCCTGGTGCCGGTTAATACTCGCTGGAAGGTCTCCGAGGTTCTCGATGCTGCCTGGGAGTATGCGTCGGTCACCGGTCGGCGTATCAGCATCGAGTACGCCCTCATCAAGGACATCAACGACCAGGTCTGGCGGGCCGAGATGCTCGCCGACTTGCTGCGCGGTCAGCTGGTGCACGTGAACCTGATCCCGCTCAACCCCACGCCGGGCTCGAAGTGGACAGCTTCGCGGCGTGAGGACGAGCAGGCATTCGTCCGCACCCTTCGGGATCGAGGGATCGCTGTGACAGTTCGTGACACCAGGGGTCGCGATATCGACGGCGCTTGCGGCCAGCTTGCCGCCGCACCTGTCTAGTTCTCTGCCAGAATCACCCCATGGCTGACGAGACTTCAGTGCCGAAATTCTCCGATCTCACTCGGCGTGAGCACGTGGAAATCGCTCTTGCCTCCACGGCACGGATCATCCTCGGACTCGTAGTGATCGCTCTTGCCCTCTCGTTCGTGCCCCAGACCCCTGGCGTGGACATGGCCGGCCCGATCATCGTGATTGTCGCCTGTGCCGTGATCTATGTCTGGTACTTCCGTCGGCAGCTGAAGAGGATCAAGAGGTCGAAATTCCCCCAGCTCGCAGCGATCGAGGCTTTGATCCTGATCGCCACCATGTTTCTCGCAGTCTTCGCAGCCATCTACGTCATGCAATCGACTGCGAATCCTGCGGCGTTCAGTGAGCCCCTCGATCATTTCAACGCGTACTACTTCGCCCTGACCATTCTGGCGACGGTTGGCTTCGGCGACATCACGCCCGTGACGACCGCCGCTCGAGCCACCGCGATGGTTCAGATGGCCATTGATATCGCCTTTGTCGCTGTTCTCGTGAGGATCATCAGCACGGTAGCGACGAACACGATCAAGCAGCGCGCAGCGTCGACGCCGCCAGCGGAGTGACAGGCCCCCGCTGCCCATCCTGGCTAGCATCTACGTACTTGCACGGCCGATCGGAGGATTCATGACCGCAGGGGTGAACGGGGATGTCTCCTTTTGGTACGCGGATTTTGGGGGACTGCCTCAGTTCCGTGCGGCCCTTGCCGGTGATACTCAGTGTGATGTGGCAATCGTGGGAGCGGGATACACCGGCCTGTGGACCGCGTATTACCTGATGAAGTCCGACCCGACACTGCGTATCGTGATTGTGGAGAAGGAGTTCGCCGGCTTCGGGGCTTCGGGTCGAAATGGTGGATGGCTGAGCGGCGAAATGGGTTGGTCGCGAGAGCGTTACGCCGAAAAGACCGGCCGTCAGTCGGTCATCGATCTTCAGATGGCCATGTGGTCCACTGTTGACGAAGTGATCGATGTGTGTGCTCACGAGGGTATCGATGCCGACATCATCAAAGGCGGCTCGCTGCAGGTAGCCACGACCGCTGCCCAAGCAGTTCGCGTCCGGGAGTACGTGAGGCATGAAGCCGAGTGGGGAGTATCCGCGCCTGATCTCGTTTTCCTCGACCGGTCAGAGACTAAGGCTCGCGTTGATGCCGCAGACGTGCTTTGTTCATCCTTCACTCCGCACGCTGCGCGCATCCAGCCGGCCAAGCTGGTTCAGGGTCTCGCCCGTGTGGTCGAGGGGCTTGGTGTGCGCATCTGCGAGCTCACCACCGTCACCGAGATCAGCCCGCATCGGGTGGTCACTAACCGTGGCACAGTGAGTGCGGAGTACATCATTCGTGCGACGGAGGGGTTCACGGCTGGCATCAAGGGCTATCGTCGCGAGTGGTTGCCGATGAATAGCGCGATGATCGCCACCGAGCCGCTCTCCCATAAGCAGTGGTCGCAGATTGGCTGGAACGGCTACGAGACACTCGGTGATGCCGCGCACGGCTACATGTATGCGCAGCGCACCCGTGAGGGGCGAATCGCGATTGGTGGACGAGGGCTTCCGTACCGCTTTGGCTCCGCTACCGACTCCAACGGTCGCACACAAGCACGCACGGTGGAGATGCTCGAGGAGATCCTGGTGCGCATGTTCCCGGCGCTTGCAGGAACGCGCATCGATCATGCCTGGTGCGGAGTCCTGGGCGTTCCTCGCGATTGGTGCGCCACCGTCGGCCTGGATCCAAAGACTGGTATCGGTTGGGCCGGCGGGTACGTCGGAATGGGGGTGACCACCTCCAATCTCGCTGCGCGTACCTTGCGCGGGCTCATACTCGCCCAGAACGGGTCGCAAGAGGAGTTCGCCGAGACTTCACTTCCGTGGGTTAATCGCCGCGTGCGCAAATGGGAGCCAGAGCCCTTCCGCTGGCTGGGCGTGCACGGTCTCTACACGATGTTCAGGTCAGCCGATCGATCCGAGCGTCATCGCGGCACTGAGAAGACATCCCGCAAGGCGCAGGTTGCTGCGCGGATCGCCGGAAGAGACTAGCCAATGGACATCAATCAGATCGCATCGCTAGCTACGCTGAATGCTGACCTGGGGGATTGGGCGCCGAAGCCGACTGCCATCACCGATGGGGTGATGGAGCGCTCCGCCACGATTTGGGAAGTGGCGGGAATTGATGTCGGCCTGTGGGAATGCACGCCGGGTTCGTTTTCCTCCCGCCGAGACACGTTCACCGAGAGCTGTGTAATTCTTGCAGGACATATCACGATTGAGGATTCTTCAGGTTCCATCGAGTATCGCCCTGGTGATGTTCTCGTCACGCCGATGGGGTGGGTAGGCATCTGGCATGTGCACGAGACCGTCCGCAAGGTGTACGTGATCATCGCTCACACCGCCTCGCCGTAGGCGGTCACTCACCGCCCTCGGATTGGATACAATCCACGCATGGCTGGTGCCCTAGATGGAATTGTGGTCGCGGATTTCTCGCGCGTACTTGCTGGTCCTTACGCGACCATGCTCCTCGCTGATCTCGGAGCAACGGTCATCAAGGTGGAGCGACCAGGCAGTGGCGATGACACGCGTGCGTGGGGCCCCCCCTTCGCCTCGTCAGGCCAGAGCACGTACTTCGAAGGCGTGAATCGCAACAAGTTGTCCATCGACCTAGATATCTCGAGTGCCGGGGATTCCGCGATTGCCCGTCAGCTCGCCGCGACTTGCGACGTGATGATCGAGAACTTCAAGCCGGGGGGCCTTCAGGGCTTCGGACTCGATTACGCCACGGTCCAGTCCACCAATCCGTCGGTCATCTACGGCTCTATCAGCGGCTTCGGCTCAGGTGAGGGTCGCGATTTGCCTGGTTACGACCTCCTCGTGCAGGCCATGGGTGGGTTGATGAGCATCACGGGTACGGATGAACCTACGAAAGCCGGCGTGGCGGTCGTCGATGTCCTCACCGGACTACACCTCACAGTGGCGGTTCTGGCCGCCTTGCATCATCGTGACCGCACCGGAGAGGGGCAGCGGGTCGAGGTCTCATTGCTGGGTGCCCTGCTGTCCAGCATGGTCAATCAGACTTCCGCATTTGCCGGCGCTGGAGTAGTACCGACCTTGATGGGCAATGCGCATCCGTCTATTTCCCCCTACGAGGTGTATCCGACGGCTGATCGTTCGATGATCATCGCGGTCGGCAATGACGGGCAATTCGCACGACTTGTAGCCACGCTCGGAATCCCTGCACTGGCCGAGGATCCTCGCTTCAGGACCAATTCATCTCGGGTGGAGAACCGGGCTGACCTTGGGCGGCTCCTCGCCGATTCACTCGCTGCGCACGGTGCCGACTTCTGGCAGTCCGAGCTCACGGCGGTGGGCGTGCCCTGCGGACCTATAAACGACATCGCGCAGGCGTTCGAACTTGCCACGTCACTTGGCCTTGATCCGCTGCGGCAAGTCGGTGACAGTCCGCAGGTATCGAATCCGATGCACTTGAGCGGTACTCCTGTCTCGTACACGCTCACCCCGCCCGCGGTCGGTCGTGATCGCGACACTGTGCTCCGCCTGCTCGGGCTTCCGTGATGAGTGCGAAATCGCCCACCGCCCAAGCGAATGTTCTGAAACAACTTCGAGCTGACATCGTGCTGGGAGTGCTCGCTCCAGGCAGCCAGGTGGTGCAAGAGGCGCTTGCCCAACGATACGGAGTGAGTCGAGTTCCGCTTCGTGAGGCATTGAAGATTCTCGAAGGAGAGGGCCTAGTACACCACCATCCGCACCGTGGGTATTTCGTAATGGAGCTCAGCGTCGCTGACCTCATCGAGGTCTATCGGTTGCGCTCACTGCTCGAGGCTGAAGCACTTCGAGTAGCAGTACCTCTGCTTACTGACGCCGATCTTGTTGAGTTGGATAACCTGCTTGCCCAGGTGGAGCGATCCTCGCGCGAGGCCGATCTCGCCGGTCTCACCGTGGCTAATCGGAGTTTTCACTTCGCGATTTTCGAACGATCTGGCCTGCCACGCCTGGTTCGAGTGCTGCAGCAACTGTGGGATGCCACGGATGTCTATCGGGCGATCTACTTCCGAAGTGAGTCGAATCGGTCTCGCATCAAGGGGGAGCACCGTCAGATTCTTGAGGCACTTCATGCCAGGGACGCCGAGGCGGCCGTGAGCGCCCATGAAGCCCACCGTGCTCACTCGGTTGACGCCCTGAGTACGCAAATCCCCCAATAACCCAGGATTGGATCCAATCCTGCTAATCTGGGGGCACCCAACTTCCAGGAGTTCCCATGGCTATCGCCAAGCAGTCACCGTTCGGTCTCTTTGCCATCGACCACCTCCTCTCGGAGGAGGAGCGGATGATGCGCGATGTTGTTCGTAGTTATGTCGACGACCGAATCAAGCCGGAGATCGCGGACTGGTTCGAGACCGGCGAGATCCCGGCTCGCGAGCTGGCCAAGGAGCTTGGCGAGCTAGGCGTCATGGGCATGCATCTTGAGGGTTATGGCTGCGCGGGCACTTCGGCAGTGGCGTATGGCCTGGCCTGCCTGGAGCTCGAGGCCGGTGACTCGGGCATCCGCTCGTTGGTCAGCGTCCAGGGGTCGCTGGCGATGTACGCCATTTACGCCTGGGGCTCGGAGGAGCACAAGCAAGAGTGGCTGCCGCGCATGGCGGCAGGCGAGGCAATCGGCTGCTTCGGCCTCACGGAGCCTGACTTCGGCTCGAATCCCTCGGGGATGATCACTAATGCCAAGCGTGACGGTAGCGACTGGGTCCTCAACGGATCGAAGATGTGGATCACGAATGGCAATGTTGCCGACGTCGCGGTTGTCTGGGCGCAGACCGATGACGGCATCCGCGGTTTCGTCGTTCCCACGAATACCCCGGGCTTCACGGCGAATCTCATCCACAAGAAGATGTCACTTCGGGCTTCGGTGACAAGCGAGCTCGTCTTCCAGAATGTGCGACTGCCGGAGTCGGCAATGATGCCGAACGTCAAGGGCCTCAAGGGCCCGCTCTCGTGCTTGAACGAGGCGCGCTTCGGCATCGCCTTCGGGACCTTGGGCGCTGCCCGCGACTGCCTTGAGACGGCGATCTCCTACTCCGTTGATCGCGTGCAGTTCGACAAGCCAATTGCCGGATACCAGCTCACCCAGAAGAAGCTCGCCGACATGACTCTCGAACTCGGAAAGGGCATGCTGCTTGCCCTGCATCTCGGCCGACTCAAGGATGAACATCTGCTCAAGCCCGAGCAAGTGAGCCTCGGCAAGCTGAACAACGCGCGCGAATCGCTGGCCATCGCCCGCGAATGCCGGAGCATCCTGGGCGGCAACGGCATCACACTCGAGTATCCGATCATTCGCCACATGAACAACCTGGAGTCGGTGTACACCTACGAGGGCACCAATGAGATGCACACCCTGGTCATCGGCGAAGCGCTCACGGGTATCGCGGCCTACCGCTAACGGCTTGCGTAGTGTGTCGTCATGACCGATTACGGCGATGACATCTTCACTGAGGGTGAGAGCAGTGACGACACCCTCGCGAATCTCGGCCCGTTGCGCGCGCTTGCGGGCACCTGGTCGGGAGATTCGGGCGTCGATGTTCATCCTCAGGTCGACGGGCCTGAGACCGACACCTTCACTGAGTCGTACGTGGCTGCCGCCATCGATGCGCAGGCCAATGGTCCGCAGATTCTCTATGGCCTGTCGTACCACCAGCACATCCTCAAGCCGGGCGAGGACGCCACCTTCCATGATCAGGTGGGCTACTGGCTCTGGGAGCCTGCCACGGGCCAGATGATGCTCACGCTGGCCATTCCCCGTGGTCAGGTGGCACTTGCCGGTGGCAGCGTAGCGGCCGACGCGGACTCCTTCACCCTCGCCGCGCGCCGTGGCGATCCCGTCTACGGAATCAGTTCGAACCCCTTCCTCGACCGCGCATTCCGCACCACCGAGTGGTCGATCACGGTGACCGTTCACTCCGAGAACTCCTGGTCATATGAGCAGACCACCGTGCTCGAGGTCAATGGCAAGGCATTCGCCCACACGGATGGCAATACCCTGCACCGCGTCGGGCCGCCGATCGCAAACCCGCTCAGTAGCTAGCGGCGCCAGTCGAGCACGTACTGCGGCACGGCCGTTTCGGCATGACTGTGGTCATCGGATATTGGCTGACCGAATGATTCGTGCAATGGCACATGCCCGGCCCACACTCGCGAGTACACGGGATCAGTGAGATCCGAAGGAACATCGTCGGGGCCGCCGCTGCGCATCTTCACCGAGCACTCATCGAGTGTGAGCGACAAGGTGATCGTCGCTGCGCGTTCCTTGGGCGCCGGATGCCGGATCTCGGACCAACGGCCGGGGATCAAATGTTCGGTGATCACCCTGAGAGCGTCGAGTTCGTCATCGCCCTCCAGTCGACGGGCAACTCCAATGACCATCGCTGATCGATAGTTCATGCTGGACTCGAATGCGCTGCGGGCTAACACGAGGCCGTCGAGCAAGGTGACAGTCAGGCAGGTGGGCTGGCCGGCCGCCAGCGTCGTGAACAGGCGAGAGGCACTCGAGCCATGGAAGAGAACCTCGTTGCCGCGACGCGCATAGGCGACCGGAATCACGAACGGTTGGCCATCGGTGACGACGGCAACGTGGGCGACGAGGCCGGAGTCGAGAACGTGATGAAGAGCAGCTGTGTCGTTGACTGCGTTATCGGGAATGCGGCGTACCCGGGTCCGTGGAGTGGACCCGGGTACCGCGGTGTCGTTCCCGGTCAGAGGATCGTCCAGGCCTCGGTGAGTACCGAGCGCAGAATTCCCTCAATCTCGTCGAACTCTTTCTGGCCCGCGATGAGCGGGGGAGCGAGCTGCACGACCGGGTCGCCTCGATCGTCGGCGCGGCAGTACAGGCCGGCATCAAAGAGTGCCTTCGACAAGAAGCCACGGAGTAAGCGCTCGGCCTCGTCGTCGTTGAAGGTCTCACGCGTGACCTTGTCCTTGACGAGCTCAATCCCGTAGAAGTAGCCCATGCCGCGAACATCGCCGACGATGTTCAGGTCACGCAGCTTGTTGAGAGTGGCCAGGAAGGCTCCCTCATTGCGACGCACGTTCCCGTTGAGATCCTCGCGCTCGAAGATGTCGAGGTTGGCCATGGCGACTGCCGCTGCCATTGGATGCCCGCCCCAGGTGTAACCATGCAGGAACGAGGTCGTGCCGTGCTTGAACGGCTCGAAGAGGCGCTCGCTCGCGATCATTGCGCCCAGGCCTGCATAGCCGGATGTCATGCCCTTCGCACAGGTGATGATGTCGGGATCGACTCCGAAGCGCTTCATCGCGAACATGTCGCCGATGCGGCCGAAGGCGCAGATGGTCTCGTCGGCGACCATGAGTACGTCGTACTCGTCGCAGATCTCGCGCACGCGCTCGAGGTAACCGGGGGGCGGCGGGAAGCAGCCGCCGGAGTTCTGCACCGGCTCCAGGAAGACCGCGGCGACGCTGTCGGGGCCCTCGAACTCAATGGCCTCGGCAATGCGGTCCGCTGCCCAGCGGCCGAAGGCCTTTTCGTCATCGCGGAAGTTATCGGGGGCGCGGTAGAAGTTGGTATTCGGAACCTTCACGCCACCGGGCACGAGTGGCTCGAAGGGGATCTTCGCGACCGGGATGCCCGTGATGCTCAGGGCGCCCTGCGGGGTGCCGTGGTAGGCCACGTTGCGGCTGATCACCTTGTGCTTGGTCGGCTTTCCGGTGAGCTTGAAGTACTGCTTCGCGAGCTTCCAGGCAGTCTCGACAGCCTCGCCGCCGCCGCTGGTGAAGAAGACGCGATTGAGGTCACCCGGGGCATAGTGCGCCAGGCGCTCGGCTAGCTCGATTGCCGGTCGATGCGCATACGACCAGATGGGGAAGTAGGCCAGCTCCTCCATCTGCTTTGCGGCAGCCGCACCGAGCTCCTTGCGTCCGTGGCCCACCTGCACGGTAAACAGGCCGGAGAGTCCGTCGAAGTACTTACGGCCCTGGTCATCCCAGATGTAGCAGCCATCGCCCTTGACGATGATCGGCACGTGCCCGCCTTCGTAGTACACGGAGTGGCGAGTGAAATGCATCCAGAGGTGATCGCGCGCCTTGTCGGCGAGTGCGTCGTATCCGGATTCGGTCACGTACTGCGGTGTGGATGTCATCGTGTTCCCCAGGTGTAGATCTGCTTGCGCAGTTTCAGATAGACGAATGTCTCGGTGGATCTAATGCCCTCGATAGCGCGGATCTTGCGATTGACGATCTCCAGGAGGTGATCGTCATCCTCTGCCACTACCTCGGCCAAGATGTCGTACTGCCCTGCGCACACCACGAGGTAATCCACCTCGGGCATGCCTTCAATGCGTGCTGCAACCGCCTCGGCATCCCCGTCTACCCGGATACCGAGCATGGCTGCGCGAGAGAAACCCACTTGCATCGGGTCGGTCACGGCCACGATCTGCATGACCCCGGATTCGGTGAGCTTCTGCACTCGCTGCCGCACCGCCGCCTCCGACAGGCCAACTGCTTTTCCGATGGTGGCGTAGGGCCGACGACCATCCTGCTGAAGCTGCTCGATGATCGCCTTGGAGACGTCATCGAGGGCGACAACGCCGGTGCGCTCGCGGGGGGCCATGACCCGATCATGCGCCTATCTGAGGACGAAGGCAAGTGAATTCGTGTCGATTTGAAAAATTCACTACGGATTTCGTGCCTAAAGCCTTAGTCCACTTCCGAAAGCGTGGCCTTAAGGCTAATCTGGCCACTTCCTCAGATCCTTGGAGCCCAGGTGACCGCAGTCCGCAATTTCATCAATGGCAACAGTGTCGATGCCGCGAGCGGCCAGACCAGCGACCTGGTCAATCCCACCACCGGTCAGGCCTATGCCACGGCGCCGATCTCCGGGGTCGCGGACGTCGACGCGGCATATGCGGCCGCTTCCTCCGCCTTCGAGATCTGGGGTGACACGACGCCGACTGAGCGTCAGCTGGCCTTGCTGAAGATTGCCGATGCCATGGAAACTCATGGCGCTGAGCTCGTCGCCCTGGAGTGCGAGAACACGGGAAAGCCCATGTCGGTGACGATGGCCGAGGAGCTTCCGCCGATGATCGATCAACTCAGGTTCTTTGCGGGTGCTGCGCGAATCCTTGAAGGGAAGTCGGCCGGGGAGTACATGAAGGGCTTCACCTCCATGATCCGACGCGAGCCCATCGGCGTGATCGGCCAGGTCACACCCTGGAACTACCCCCTCGCCATGGCGATCTGGAAGATCGGCCCGGCGATTGCGGCTGGCAACACCGTTGTCCTCAAGCCGAGTGACACGACCCCGGTGGCCACCATTCGGCTCGCCGAGATCATCGCCGAGTCAGGCGCGCTTCCTGATGGTGTCCTGAATGTCATCTGCGGTGATCGCTCGACGGGCAAGCTGGTCGTCGAGCACCCCACACCGCAGATGGTGGCGATCACCGGCTCCGTGCGCGCAGGCATGGAAGTCGCGGAATCGGCTTCGCGTGATCTCAAGCGCGTGCATCTCGAACTGGGTGGCAAGGCCCCGATCGTGATCTTCGAGGATGCCGACGTTGCCGCGGCGGCGGAGTGGCTCGCCTTTGCCGGCTATTTCAATGCGGGTCAGGACTGCACGGCAGCCACGCGCCTTCTCGTCGCAGCACCGATTTATGACGAGTTCGTGGCGGCCCTGGCCGAGCAGGCGCGCAAGACCAGTACGACTCTTGTCGGCGGTCCTACCGGAGACGGCTTCGTGCCGCCCGTGAACAATGTCAATCAGATGGATCGGGTTCTTGGTTTCCTCGAGCGCACTCCGTCCCACGCTGAGATCGTCGCGGGAGGCAAGCGCCAGGGCTCGACCGGATTCTTCATTGAGCCGACCGTGGTCGCCCACCTTCATCAAGATGACGAGATGATCCAGGACGAAGTATTCGGCCCTGTCATGACAGTCCAGAAGTTCAGTGATGAGGCCGAGGCCCTGCGCTGGGCGAACGGCGTGCGCTATGGCCTGGCTTCGTCGGTCTGGACCAAGGACTTCGGGCGCGCGATGCGAATGGCGAAGCGACTCGACTTCGGAGTCGTCTGGATCAACTCCCACATCCCCTTCGTGGCCGAGATGCCACATGGCGGATTCAAGCACTCGGGATACGGCAAGGATCTGTCGATGTATGGCTTTGAGGACTACACGCGTATCAAGCACGTGATGGCATCCCTCGACTAGTCGCGATCGGACTCTGCCCGGACATGCAAAAGGGCTCGGTGGCTTTCGCCACCGAGCCCTTCTGGTTGGTACTAGTTGCCGCCCTCGTTGAGGACAACCTCGACCGGTACGAATGCATCGCCGGTGACGTTGAGGCCCTCGGCCTCGAGCGCCGCGTCTGCTGCCTTCGCGTAGGTGTCGGTGTAGGCCTCTGCATCAGGTGCTGCAGAGATGATGGCCACGCCATCAAGGTTCTTCGTGCCCATGGCCACGGCCACGGTCTGATCCCACAGCGCGGGATCCACGACGCCAACGCCCATGGGCGACGGCCAGATGAGCTTGTTGACCTCGTTCATCATCCAGAGCTGGTGGCTCGCGCCGAGCTTGGAGCCGTTCTGGGTGATGATGTCAGCGCATCCCTGTGCGTTGTCGCGGCAGTAGATCCAGCCCTTGAGGGATGCCTGGACGAATGCCTGGGTCGTGGCCTGGTAAGCGGCGTCAGCGAGGCGCTCCTGCGAGGCCCAGATGGCGTCCTGGTACATGGCCGTGCCCTCGGTGTTCCAGTCGAGGATCGTGAAGTCGGCTGCGGTGTAGAGCTTGCCGGTCTTCGGGTTCTTCGCCTCGAGCAGCTGGGCGTACTCGTTGTAGGTCATTGCCTGCGCGGCGTCGATCTCACGGCTGAGCAGTGCCTTCATATCGAACTGCTGCTGAACGAGCTCGACATCAGAGGTGGCGTCAAGGCCGGCCTTCGAGATGCCTGCGAAGAGCTCGTACTCGTTTCCGAAGCCCCAGTTGCCGACCTTCTTGCCCTTGAGATCAGCGGAGGTCTTGATGCCCGAGTCGGCCCATGCCACCTGGCGGGTACCCGAACGCTGGTAGACCTGTGCGACATCGACGATGCCTGCGCCCTGCTCACGCGACGAGAGTGCCTTGGGCACCCAGCTGATCGCGAAGTCAGCGCCGCCCTGGGCGAGCACGGTCTGCGGAACAATGTCGACGCCACCCTCGAGGATGGTCACGTCGAGGCAGGCGTCCTTGTAGTAGCCCATGTCCTTGGCCGCGTAGTAGCCGCCGAACTGTGCCTGGACGAACCACTGCAGCTGCAGCTTCACCGGGGTCGGGGTGGTGCAAGCGGCTGCGGCGGACGAGGCCGGAGCAGCTGCGGACGCAGCGGCGGTGGAGGCCGACGAACTGCTGCTGCTGCCACCACATGCCGAGAGGGCAAGTGCGCCAACAGTGGCGAGACCAGCGAACTGGACCCACTTGTTGCGTGCGATGTCTCTCATACTGTCTCCTTCTTATAGTTGTCAGGCCGTAGTACTACGGCCCGTCCAGGGTGCGGTCCACTTCTCGACCATCACGACGACCAGGTAGAACACCAGGCCCGTGATGATGGAAGCGACCACGTAAGCCCACGCGCGACCGTAGGCAGTGTTGGCGGCCGCGGATGCGATGCGGCTGCCAAGTCCGGTTTGGGGTCCGCCGAAGTACTCGGCGACCAGTGCTGCGATCACGGCGAGCGGAGCCGCGATCTTAAGAGCAGTGAAGAAGAATGGGATGGCATTCGGCACGCGGAGAACGCGCAATGTGGTGCGCGGGGTCGCGTTCATCGATCGCATGAGCTCGAGCTGGACCGGCCGAACCTGGATCAGGCCCTTGGTCACGTTCACGAACACCGGGAAGAACACGATGATCGTGGTGATCAGCACGCGAGGCGTGCGACTGGTGATGTCGAACATGTTGTTGAGGATAGGGGTCAGAGCGATGATCGGGACGGCTGCGAGCCCTGCTGCGAGAGGAGTTATCAGATTGTTAACGATGCCGAAACGCTGCGCGAGGAGCGCGAGCACAAGACCGATAAATGTTCCGAACACTAGGCCCAGGAATGCCGTTGATCCGGTGTAGAACGCGGCGCTGATCATGAGATCGATGCTGCTCGTGAACGTGCTGAAAATCAGGCTGGGTGCCGGCAGTAAGTAGGGCTTGAGATCTTGCACCACCACGAGCAGCTGCCAGCCGATCAGGAAGATCGCCGCGATGAGTAGTGGTGGCCAGATGGCCCGAAGTTTGCCGCGCATCAGACCTCGCCCACCCGAGCACGAACGGTGCTGCCCGGATTCCCCGTGCGGCCGCGAAGGGCTTCGCGCACGGCTGTCACTGCCTCGAAGAACGCCTCGGACTCGCGAGTATCCTCATTGCGATCACCCAGATCGACCTTGACGATGTCGGTGATTCGGCCCGGGCGGGGCGACATCACGACCACGCGATCGGAGAGGTAGACCGCCTCGGGAATCGAGTGCGTGACGAAGATGATGCTCTTGCCAGTCTCGACGCGAATGCGCAGCAACTCATTCTGCATGCGCTCGCGGGTCATTTCGTCGAGAGCTCCGAAGGGCTCGTCCATGAGCAGCAGTGGGGGATCGACGGCGAGTGAACGGGCAATAGCGACGCGCTGCTGCATGCCGCCGGAGAGTTCCCACGGTCGATGATCGGCGAAGTCAGACAGCTGCACCATCTCCAGGAGCTCCATGGCGCGTTCCTTGCGCTTGGCCTTGTCCCAGCCGGCAAGTTCGAGCGGCAACTCGACATTGCGGCGCACGGTGCGCCAGTCGAACAGGGCCGCTTGCTGGAAGGCAATGCCGTATCGCTGCTGCTTCCGGGCTTCGTGTACCGGGAGCCCAGCCACCGTCAACTCACCCTTGGTGGCATCGGTGAGATCGGCGATTACTCGCAGGAGCGTGCTCTTGCCGCAACCCGACGGACCGATCAGCGAGATGAACTCACCTTGGTCCACGGTGAGGTCGACATCCTGCAGGGCCGTGACCTCGTTGGCCAGGCCCTCGTTGAAGACCTTCCAGATGCCCTTGGCGTTGACGGCCGTGGTGTCGCTCATGCCTTGCCTTCCTTCGGAAGATTGCGTGTCAGGTACAGATCAAGTGCGGTGACGAGTCCGGCGGCGACTAGGCCCAGGACGAGTGCGCCGAGCACGGCTACGTAGACCTTCGCCGGATTCGAACTCGCCTCGCGGGCGTACTCGATGATGAGGCGGCCGATGCCGCCTTTCACGCCAGTCGAGATCTCAGCGACCACGGTGCCGATGATCGCCGAGGCGGCGGACACTTTGAGCGCCGGGACGAGGTACGGAAGTGAGGAGGGAAAGCGAAGCCGGAAGAGCATCTGGCGCGGTGTCGCCGCGTAGGAACGCATGAGCTCGAGTGAGGTCGGTGTCGGAGAATGAAGGCCGCGCAGAGCCCCTACCGACAGGGGGAAGAAGGCCAGATAGGCCGCGATGAACATCACCGAGTACGTGGTGTCCCACTGGATCGGCCCGAAGCTGATCCGATTTCCGATGCCGACGATTAGCGGAGCCAAGGCGATCAGGGGCACGGTCTGCGAGGCGATCACGAAGGGAAGAAGGCCGCGCTCCATGAAGGAGAAGCGCTGCATGATGATCGCCAGGAGCAGGCCGACGCTCACGCCGATGATGAAGCCGCCCGCCGCGATGAGGAGGGAGTGAGCGGCGCTCGTGACGACCGCCTGCAGAACCGTTGTGTCGGAACCGCGAACCTCGGGCTGAGAGAAGGCGTCGACGATGGTCCATACATGCGGCATGGTCCCGTCGCCCGAGTCGAAGGGGAGTGACACCAGCGTGCCGACCCACTTCACGAGTTCCCACATCAAGATCGCGATGGCGACGCCGGCTAGCGCCCATAGCACCGAGACGGCACCGCGCTTGAACCGGCGCGAGGCCGTACTCGTTCGACGGGGCGCCGTGCTGGTCACGACTGCAGTGTGGGTCACGAAGGTTTCACTCCTGTAAACGGTCGACGACTAGCTCTTGGCCAGCAGGTGTTCCTGAACGGCGGGAATGATCTTCTCACCGTAGGCCGCCAACGTGTGGTCCTTATCGTCATGCTGGAGGTAGAGAGCGAACTGATTGACTCCCAGCGCCTTCAGCTCCTCGAGGCGGCGGATGTGCTCCTCGGGCGGGCCGATGATGCAAAATCGGTCGACGATCTCGTCGGGCACGAAATCGGCATGCGTATTGCCTGCCTGACCGTGCTCGTTGTAGTCGTACCCCTTGCGTGCCTTGATGTAGTCAGTAAGTGCCTGGGGAACGGCACCGGAATCGCCGTAACGCTCGACGATGTCGGCGACGTGATTACCGACCATTCCGCCGAACCAGCGCAGCTGGTCGCGTGCATGCGCATGCTGCTCGGGGGAGCCATCGGTGACGTACGCAGGTGCTGCAATGCACATGTAGACATCATCAGGGTTTCGGCCGACGCCCGTGGCGGCATCACGCACGGCGGTCATGGTCCAGTCGGCGATCGAGGGGTCGGCGAGCTGGAGAATGAAGCCGTCTCCGACCTCTCCGGTCAGGGCGAGAACCTTCGGACCGTAGGCGGCCACGTAGACGGGCGAACGGCTTGCGCCGGCCCAGGGCAGGCGGATGTTGTTTCCCTTGTATTCGATGGACTCGCCATTGGCCAGGCCCTTGATATCGATCACTGCCTGGCGAAGTTCGGCCACGGTCACCGGCTTGCCGTTCGTGACGCGCACAGCCGAGTCGCCGCGTCCGATGCCGACTACCGTCCGGTTTCCGTACATCTCGTTCAGCGTGGCGTAGGTGGACGCTGTGACAGTGACATCGCGCGTTGCCGGGTTGGTCACCATCGGCCCGATGATGATCTTTCGAGTCTCGTCGAGAATCTTGCTGTAGATCACGTAAGGCTCCTCCCACAGGATGTGGGAGTCGAAGGTCCAGACATGTGAGAAGCCGTAGGTCTCAGCTCGCTTGGCAAGGTCGATTACGCGAGCAGCCGGGGGGGTGCACTGCAGGACGACGCCGATATCCATCTCTTACCTCTTCTTTGTGTGTGATCGAGTTAGCGGGTGCGCGGGAAACCGAGGTCGACGCTGGAGGTCGATGGATCGGGCCAACGTGAGGTGACAGTCTTGGTGCGGGTATAGAACTCAATGCCCGCTGGGCCGTAGATGTTGCTGTCGCCGAACAGCGACGACTTCCATCCGCCGAAGCTGTAGTAGGCAACGGGCACGGGAATCGGCACGTTCACGCCGACCATTCCGACATTGATCTCGAACTGGAACTGTCGGGCGGCGCCGCCATCACGGGTGAAGATCGCGGTTCCGTTGCCGTACTGGTGCTTGTTGATGAGTGCGACGGCCTCCTCATAGGTGTCGACGCGCATCACTGCCAGCACGGGACCGAAGATCTCGTCGTCGTACACCTTCATTCCTGGCTTCACATGGTCGATAAGTGATACGCCGAGGAAGTAGCCGTGTGAGGGCAGGTCTGCTTCGCGGCCGTCAACGACGATGGTCGCTCCCTCGCCGGTCGCTCCGCCCAGGTAGCCCTTGACCTTCTCGAGGTGCTCGGCGCTGATGACCGGCCCCATCTCGTTGGCCGGATCAGTGCCGGGACCGACCTTCACCTTGGGCAGGCGCTCGGAGATCGCCTCAACGAGAGCATCGCCGACATTTCCGACGGCCACGACGACCGAGATGGCCATGCAGCGCTCGCCGGCCGAGCCATATGCCGCACTGACCGCGGCATCTGCGGCCATGTTGATGTCTGCGTCGGGCAGGACAACCATGTGGTTCTTTGCGCCGCCGAGTGCCTGGACACGCTTGCCGTTCGCAGTGCCGGTGGCGTAGATGTACTTGGCGATCGGGGTGGAGCCAACGAAGCTCACTGCCGCGATGTCGGGGTGCTCGAGAATGCGGTCGACGGCGACCTTGTCGCCCTGCACGATGTTGAAGACACCATCTGGGAGGCCGGCCTGCTTGAGAAGTTCCGCGATGAAGGTGTTCACCGACGGATCCTTCTCGCTCGGCTTCAGGATGAAGGCATTGCCGCAGGCAATGGCATTGGCGAACATCCACATCGGGACCATCGCGGGGAAGTTGAAGGGCGTGATTCCCGCGACGACTCCGAGCGGCTGCTTGATCGAGTAGACGTCGATTCCGCCGGACACCTGCTCGCTGTATCCGCCCTTGAGCAGGTTCGGGATCCCACAGGCGAATTCGAGGTTCTCGATACCTCGGGCGAGCTCACCGGCAGCGTCGCTGGGAACCTTGCCATGCTCGATGGAGATTAGGTCGGCGATCTTCGCGCGGTTCTCGTCGACGAGCTGGCGGAACTTGAACATGATCTCGGCCCGCTTGGAAAGCGAGGACGATCGCCACGACTCCGCGGCAGCCTTGGACGCCGCGACTACCGCATCTACCTCGGCGATGCTCGCGAGTCCGACGCTGGCCTGCTGCTCGCCGGTTGCCGGGTTGAACACCGGGGCTGTGCGCCCGGAGGTGGAAGGGACGTTGGTGCCGTTGATCCAATGGTCGATGCTGCGCACGATTACCGCTTTCGTCTGTGTGTTCGGGGGATCAGATGAGGTACTGCGAAAGGCCGCGCTTGAGGAACTGGCCGTGGCCCTTAGTTCCGAGATACTCGTTGTCGTCGATCACGACAGAGCCGCGCGAGATCACCGTGTCGACATGGCCGTCGATCACGAAGCCCTCCCAGGCCGAGTGATCCATGTTCATGTGATGCGTCTTGTGGAAGCCGATCTCGGTGCGGCCCGCGGGATCGTAGATGACGACATCGGCGTCGAAGCCCGGAGCGATGGCGCCCTTGCGTCCGTAGAGACCGAACATACGTGCGGGGGTGGTGCTGCACAGCTCCACCCAGCGCTCGACGGTGATCTTGCCGTCGACGACGCCCTGGAAGATGAGGTCCATGCGGTGCTCAACTGAGCCGATACCGTTCGGAATCTTCGAGAAGTCGCCCACGCCCATCTCCTTTTGCTCCTTGAAGCAGAAGGGGCAGTGATCAGTGCTGATCACCGAAAGGTCGTTGGTGCGAAGGTAACGCCACAATTCATCCTGATGTCCTTCGGCGCGCGAGCGCAGGGGCGTGGAGCATACCCACTTCGCCCCCTCGAAGCCCGGCTGTGCCAACTGCTCCTCGAGCGAGAGATACAAGTACTGCGGACAGGTCTCGCCGAAGACATTCCAGCCTTCGTCCTTGTGCTTCTGCAAGACCTCTACTGCCTGCTTGGCGGACATGTGCACGATGTAGAGCGGTGCGCCGGTCATGCGGGCGAGCATGATGGCGCGATTCGTTGCCTCTGCTTCGGTCTCCCACGGGCGAGTGAGGGAGTGGTATTTCGGGTCGGTCTTGCCCTCGGCCAGTGCCTGTGCGACAAGCACATCGATGGCACTTCCGTTCTCGGCGTGCATCATGATCATGGAGCCGTTGCTGCTCGCCTGCTGCATGGCCTGCATGATCTGGCCGTCGGAGCTGAGGAAGACGCCAGGGTAGGCCATGAAGAGCTTGAAGGTCGTGACTCCCTCATCGACAAGTTCGTCCATTGCCTTGAGCGACTCGCTGTCGACGCCGCCGACCACCTGGTGGAAGCCGTAATCGATCGCGCAGTTGCCGCGGGCCTTGTCGTGCCACGCGGCGAGGCACTCCTGAACTCGTTCTCCTTGCTTCTGGACGGCGAAGTCGATGATGGTCGTCGTGCCGCCCCAGGCCGCGGCGCGCGTGCCGGTCTCGAAGCTGTCGGACGCGACGGTGCCTCCGAATGGCATCTCCATATGGGTATGCCCGTCGATGCCACCGGGAACGACGTACTTCCCGGTGGCATCGATGACGCGATCAGCGCTGGCTTCGATATTCGCGCCGAGAGAAGTGTCTCCCGGAGCGAGGACGGCCGCGATTCGCTCGCCGTCAATCAGCACGTCGGCCTGGGTGCTGCCCTGGGCCGTGACGACAGTTCCGTTCTTGATGAGGATGGTCATGACTACTCCCTGATCAACTGATTGACTGACGATGCTTCGAAGCGGTGAACCCGATTACGGGCGAGTGAGATCCTGGTAGGCATCCGGGCGACGGTCGCGGTAGAACTGCCAGCGATTACGAACCTCGGTGAGCAGATCCATGTTGAGGTCACGCACGATGAGCTCGGGCTTGTAGGGGTCGCCCTTCTCGCCGACGTAGCTGCCTTCAGGATCCACGAAGTACGACTGTCCGTAGAAGTCGTCATCCCCGAGATCCTCGATGCCGACGCGGTTAATGGCGCCGACGTAGTACTCGTTCGCCACGGCAGCTGCAGGCTGCTCGATGCTCCACAGGTACTGCGAGAGTCCGCGCGAGGTCGCCGACGGGTTGAAGACGATCTGGGCGCCATTGACGCCGAGGGCACGCCAGCCCTCGGGGAAGTGACGGTCGTAGCAGATGTACACGCCGATCTTTCCGACGGCGGTGTCGAACACGGGGTATCCGCCATTGCCGGGACGGAAGTAGAACTTCTCCCAGAATCCGCCGACGTGGGGAATGTGCTGCTTGCGGTACTTGCCGAGGTAGCTGCCATCGGCGTCGATGACTGCCGCGGTGTTGTAGAGGATGCCGGGCTGGTCCTCTTCGTACATGGGAAGAACCATCACCATGTTGAGTTCCTTGGCGAGCTTTTGGAAGCGTTCGGTGATGGGGCCCGGGATTGCCTCGGCGTACTCGTAGAACTTCTTGTCCTGCACCTGGCAGAAGTAGGGCCCGTAGAAGAGCTCCTGGAAGCAGATCACCTGGGCGCCCTGGGCCGCAGCCTCGCGGGCGTAGTTCTCGTGGACGACGATCATCGATTCCTTGTCGCCTGTCCAGTTGGTCTGGACGAGCGCCGCGCGAACGACTGTCATGAATTCCTCCTAGTGCGAGTGACAAATATTCGTGCAGCGAAGTCGCCTGCGTTGCCCGAATCGGTACAGCGAATGGAGAACGTGCTTTGTGATTCTGCAGGTTAGACAGTTTCCAATGTGTTACACAGGCGATTCAACAAAAAGTTTCGAAAGTGATTTTTGGAAACAAATATTCTGTACTTTTGCGCCACAAGGAGGCGTATTCATGACCAGCACAGTCGACTCGTCGCACGAGGCGCTGCTCGTCGCCGCTGTACATGACCGCTCGCCCAAGGGCATCGCAGCAGCCGTGCATCGGCTCATTCGATCAGGGCGCCTCGTGGAAGGCGATCGCCTTCCCACCGTGCGAGATCTCGCGCAGGATCTTGGAATCAGCCCGGCTACCGTGAGTGAGGCGTGGCAGGCCCTCGCCGCGGTCGGGGCGATCAAGGCCCGCGGCCGGGCCGGAACATTCGTGCTCGCTCCGAGCGAGCCCTCGAGGCCGGTTCGGTACCTGAGCATCGGCGGGGCGCCTGGTGCCGACGGTCTCGACCTCTCGACCGGCACGCCTGACCCGGCTCTTCTTCCTGATCTCCGCGATGCACTCGAACGTGTCACGACTCGCCAGCTGGCCTGGACCACGAGTTACCTCGATGACCCGGTTCTTCCTCAGCTGCATGATCTTCTCAGGCGAACCTGGCCATTCGAGCCCGAACGTCTCACGGTGGTCGACGGGGCACTCGATGCTCTTTCGCGGGTGGTCGAGCAGGTCGTTCGCCTCGGTGATCGTGTGGTGATGGAGAATCCGGGTTTCCCACCCCTGATCGACCTGCTGGAACGAAGCGGTGCTGAGATCATCCCCGTCTCGATGGATGCCGAGGGGATCATTCCGTCCGAGCTCAAGGCGGCACTCGCTCACGAGCCGGTGGCCGTCTTCGTGCAGCCGCGGGCCCAGAATCCCACTGGTACCAACATGTCCGTTGCTCGCGCTGCCGAACTTGCACGCGTGCTTGAGACGACTCAGATATGGGTCATCGAGGATGACCACTCGGGAGACATCGCCACGGGCGAGGACGTCAGCATCGGTTGCCACCTGCCCGAGCGCACAGTGCACATCCGTAGTTATTCGAAGTCGCACGGCCCCGATCTGCGCATTGCGGCAGTGGGCGGATCTGCCGATGCAATCGATCCTCTGATCTCGCGCCGCATGCTCGGCCCTGGCTGGACAAGTCGGCTGCTGCAGGCTGTTCTCGTCGAATTGCTCACTGATCCGGCCGCGATTGCCGCTGTCACGAGGGCTCGAAGCACCTATGCGATGCGCAGCCTGGCCTTGCGTGCTGGTCTGGCGGGGCAGGGGATCACGAGCACCACCGGAGATGGCATCAATGCGTGGGTGGAGGTTGCCGACGAGCGGGCCGCGCTCATTGCCCTTGCCGCGATGGGCGTGCGGGTGGCGCCCGGTACTCCCTTCATGGTGGGCTCGAACGACACCGCTCACATCCGGGTGACGACCGGGCAGCTTCACGAGGACAACGTTGAGCAGCTCCAGAGCGTGATCCTGGCTCTCGCGGCTGCTGCAGGAGCCGGACCGACTCTGCGTGGAGTCTGAACTTCCTTCATGACCCGCGATAGGACTGCGGGCTGGGGTATACATGGGCGAGGCAGGAATTCCCGCCGACGTCACTCCACGAGGGGACGCCATGACCGGCACTCATGACCGATCCGGACGGTCGCTGTCGCGACGCACCGTGCTGCAGGCCACCGGAGTCCTTGGCGTAGGCCTGGCGGCGAGTGCTTGCGGAGCGGTCGCACCGCAAGGCGGTCCCGCAGGAATCGCGATCGACATGTCCGATACCGACAAGTCACTCAACTGGTCGAACTGGCCGCTGTACCTCGATGTGAACGAGGAGACCAAGAATTACCCGACTCTGTCCGCCTTTGAGAAGCAGTCCGGAATCACCGTTGCCTACACGGAGGACGTGAACGACAACAACGAATTCTTCGCCAAGGTGCGCACGCAACTCGAGCAGGGTCAGGACATCGGCCGCGATCTCGTGGTGCTCACTGACTGGATGGCAGCACTGTGGATTCAGGATGGTTTCGCCCAGAAGCTTGACAAGGCGAATATTCCCAACGCGGTGAACCTTCTTCCGAAGTGGCAGGACGTCAACTTCGATCCGGGTCGCGAGTACTCCCTTCCCTGGCAGTCGGGATTCGGGCTCCTGGGTTGGAATAAGGCAAAGCTGAAGGACACCCTCGGCGTCTCGGTGCTCAATTCGGTCGATCAGCTCTGGGATCCGAAGCTCAAGGGTCGCGTCACGGTCCTCTCCGAGATGCGTGACACGATGGGCATTCTGATCGCCGCCCAAGGTGATGATCCGAGTAATTTCACGGAAGATCAGTGGAACAAGGCGATCGCGACGCTTACTCAGCAGGTCGACAATGGCCAGATTCGGCAGGTGACCGGCAATGACTATGCGGGTGCCCTGGAGAGCGGCGATGTCATCGCGGTAATCGGATGGTCCGGGGACATGATCCAGCTGGGTGAGGACTTCGGCATCGCCCTTCCTGAGAGCGGTGGATCTCTGTGGACCGACAACATGGAAATCCCCGCCCTGGCTGCGCACAAGAAGAACGCCGAACTCGTCATGAACTACTACTACGAGCCGGCGGTAGCAGCGCAAGTGGCGGCCTACGTGCAGTACATCTGCCCTGTCGCAGGAGCGCAGGAAGCCATGGCATCCGTCGATCCAGCTCTTCAGGAGAATCCCTGGATCTTCCCGACGCCGGAGATGCTCACCAATTCCTATGTATTCATGACCTTGAGTTCCGAGCAGGACGTCAAATACCAGCGCTCATTCCAGAAGGCAATCGGCAACTAGGGAGATGGAATCATCATGAGCACTGCAGAGCATCGGGTCGATGATCTTCATCTCCGTCACCTGACCAAGCGCTTCGGCGAGACGGCAGCTGTCGACGACCTCACCCTCACCATTGCGGCGGGGTCCTTCTTCGCCCTGCTCGGAGCGTCTGGCTGCGGCAAGACCACGACCTTGCGCATGATCGCCGGTCTCGAGGATCCAACGTCGGGCAGCATCCACATCGGTGATCTCGACGTGACGAATGTGCCGCCGCATAAGCGCCCTGTGAACACTGTCTTTCAGTCATATGCACTCTTCCCTCACCTCGACATCTTCGAGAATGTCGCATTCGGCATGCGCAGACGCGGCCTCAAGGACGTCAACGGTCCAGTGATGTCAATGCTCGAGTTGGTTGAGCTCGCGCCACTGGCGCGGCGCAAGCCGGCTCAACTGTCGGGTGGCCAACAGCAGCGAGTTGCAGTCGCGCGCGCACTGATCAATCGCCCGGATGTCCTTCTACTCGACGAGCCGCTCGGTGCACTCGATCTCAAGCTCCGCCGGCAGATGCAGATCGAGTTGAAGCGAATCCAGACCGAGGTGGGCACCACGTTCGTGCACGTCACCCATGATCAGGAGGAGGCCATGACCATGGCCGACACGGTCGCGGTGATGAACTCGGGAAGGATCGAACAGCTCGGTCATCCTGCTGACATCTATGAACTTCCCCGTACGGCATTTGTCGCCAACTTTCTTGGCCAGGCGAATCTCGTCGAAGCTGAGATCGTCTCGGCATCAGCTGAGGTAGTCGCCCAGGCGCACGGAAATACCTTCACGCTCCCGGGCGATCGCAACTTCGCGAAGCACAAGCAGGTGATCGTCGGGGTACGTCCCGAGAAGCTCACGGTGCTCGACCATTTCAATGCGCACCTCGTACCCGACTCGAACAATCGGGTCACCGGCAGAGTTACAGATGTCTCCTATGCAGGTGTATCGACGCAATACGTCGTGCGCACCCCGTGGGAGCAGGATTTCATCGCCTTCGAGCAGAACATGGTGGTCGGTGATCGATGCGAGGTGGGTGACGAGGTGGTGCTCCATTGGTCGCCGTCGCACACGTTCGGGCTCGACGGAACGCAGGATGTCAATGCCGGTATTTCCGCAGAGGCTCTCGAGGAGACTCGTGCTGCATCCTCGCTCGGAGGCGAGTAGTCGTGGCGCATGCGATTCCGACTGTCGTATCGGGAAGTGCTGCACCGCCACCGGCGCAGCGTCGCTCGCGTACCGGATACATCTTGCTGTTCCCCGGAATTGCGTGGCTCCTGGTGTTCTTCGCAATCCCGCTGGTCACGCTCTTCGCGACAAGCCTGCAAGTTCCGGTGCCGGGCAAGCCAGGCTACTTCGAGCCCGGACTCCAGTTCTCGAACTACGCGACCGCCATGTCCGAGTACTGGCCGCAGTTCGTCCGCTCACTTGTCTACGCCGGCATTGCCACAGCGCTGGCGCTGGTTATCGCGTATCCACTTGCCTATTTCATCGCGATGAAGGCAGGGGCCTGGCGCTCGTTCCTCCTGGTGCTGGTCGTTGCGCCGATGTTCGCATCGTTCCTCCTGCGCACCTACGCGTGGAAGACGATCCTTGCGGATGACGGCTGGATCACGAGTACTTTGAACAGCCTTCATCTGCTTCCGGATCATCGAGTTCTCAACACGGGGATAGCCGTGGTGGCGGGACTCACCTACAACTTCCTGCCGTTCATGATCCTGCCTCTCTATGCCTCGCTCAGCAAGATCGATCCTCGACTCATCGAGGCGGGTGGAGACCTCTACGCCTCGCCGATCTGGACGTTCGCGAAGGTCACCTGGCCGCTCTCCCTTCCCGGTGTGGTCGCGGGCACGCTGCTGACATTCATCCCGGCCACGGGTGACTACATCAACGCCCAGCTTCTCGGCTCCACCAAGGATCACATGATCGGCAATGCGATTCAGATCAACTTCATCCAGTTCCGCGACTATCCCGTTGCGTCCGCTCTCTCCTTCGTGCTCATGGCTGCAATCCTCATCCTTGTCTTTAGTTACATACGTAAGTCAGGGACGGAGGAGATCGTCTGATGCGCTGGCTTCGCAGGAACATCATCGCGATCATTGCGATCGCCGTTCTGGTCTATCTCTTCATCCCGATCGCTGTGGTCGCGTTCCTCAGCTTTAATAATCCGGCGAGTAAGTTCAACATCAGGTGGAATGAGTTCTCCCTTGATGCCTGGACAAACCTGTGTGGAGTACCGGGTGTGTGCTCATCCTTCGCCACGAGCATCGGGATCGGCATCATCGCCACGATCATCGCAACCGTTCTAGGTGCGATGATCTCTTTCGCCCTCGTGCGCTATCGCTTTCGGGGCAGGAGCACGACAAACCTGCTGATCTTCCTGCCGATGGCCACTCCGGAGGTCGTGATGGGCTCCAGCCTGCTCGCGCTCTTCCTGAACATGCGGTTCCCGCTGGGCCAGGTCACCGTGATCATCGCGCACATCATGTTCATCATCTCCTTCGTCGTGGTCACGGTGAAAGCGAGACTTCAAGGCCTCGATCCGCGGCTGGAGGAAGCGGCGCGAGATCTCTACGCGGGTCCGCGTGCGACGTTTCGGTACGTCACCTTCCCATTGGTACTTCCCGGGATTCTCGGAGCCGCACTGCTGGGCTTCTCCCTGTCCTTCGATGACTTCATCATCAGCTACTTCAATGCGGGCACGCTGGTGACATTCCCGATCTACATCTGGGGCGCGGCTCAGCGCGGGATTCCCGTTCAGGTCAATGCGCTGGCCACGCTGGTATTCGTACTGGCCTTGCTTGTCGTGCTGGTCGCGCAGTTCGTGAGCTACCGTAAGCGCAAGAGCGTGCAGGCTCACTAGCCTGCACGGGATTCTCGAAGGGACTGGTGGGACGACGAAGCGGTGGCTTCGCCCTCATTCGCTCTCCTTGAAAGGTTCCCGTGCGATTTTCCGACACTCCCGGTTCCGTCGCCCTCGATGCCCTTCGTGGCATCTCTCCGACGCCGCTCTGGCTCGATGATTCGCGTCGTCCCGAGGCGACGGGCGTGCTTTCCACTGATATCTCCTGTTCACTTCTCGTGATCGGCGGAGGCTTTAGCGGACTCTGGACTGCGCTGATGGCGAAGCGGGCGAATCCCTCTCGAGACATCGTCCTTGTCGATGCAGGTCGGGTGGCTGATGCCGCGAGCGGACGCAATGGCGGTTTCGTCTCCCACTCGCTGACCCACGGGATTCGTAACGGCGCAGATCGCTGGCCCGCTGATCTCGATCAGCTCGTGCACCTCGGACACGAGAACCTCGATGATCTTGCGCGTGACGTGGATCAGTGGGGGATCGACTGCGATTTCTCGATCGCAGGCGAGTTCGTGGTCTCCGTCCAGGAGTATCAGATCGACGATTTGCGCGACACCGCTCAGTTGGCGAATGCGCACGGCGACACGGTTCACGAGCTCACCGGTGAGCAGATGCGGGCTGAAGTGCACTCCGAGACTTACCTCTTCGGAATCGCTGACCCGGATGTTGCGCTGGTTAATCCGGCTCGACTTGCCTGGGGGTTACTCGATGCGTGCCAGGAGGCCGGGGTGCGAGTCTTCGAACGAACGCCGGTCCTCGATCTTGTCGATGTGGGCAAGCGCGTGATGGCCGCCACTGAGCTTGCCAGCATCACCGCTCGGCAGGTCGCCGTCGCGACAAATGCTTTCCCGCCCCTGTTGCGCAAGATGGCGAAGTACATCGTTCCTGTGTATGACTATGTACTGGCGACGGAGCCGCTGACCGCGATGCAGTGGGCCTCTCTCGGGTGGAATGGGCGGCAGGGGCTCAGCGATGCCGGGAATCAGTTCCACTACTACCGCCCGACGGCCGATGGGCGAGTCCTGTGGGGCGGTTACGACGCCGTGTATCACCGTGACAGCGGAGTTGATCCCGCGTTCGAGGTGGACCATGGCGCATTCGCCCGCTTGTCCGAGCACTTCCACCAGACATTCCCGCAGCTCGAGGGAATTCGCTTCACTCACGGCTGGGGCGGCGCGATCGATACCTGCTCGAGATTTGCCCCTTTCTGGGGCCGAGCGCACCGAGGCAAGACCGCCTTCGTCGCCGGCTACACCGGACTCGGAGTCGGATCATCACGATTCGGAGCACGTGTCATGCTCGATCTGCTTTCGGGAGAGAGAACCGAGCTCTCCGAGCTCTCCATGGTCAGATCAAAGCCGCTGCCGTTCCCACCGGAGCCCTTCCGCTCGATGGGCATCAACTGGACGACCAAGTCCTTGCATTCCGCGGATCTGCACGAGGGGCGGCGCAATCTGTGGCTCCGCACCCTCGATCGGGTGGGTCTTGGATTCGATTCCTGACCTACGCCCTACTGCCTGGTTCGTTGGCTAGGGTCGGAGCATGGCGAGATACGGAGCAATGTTCGGGCCCGACATCACCTTTCTCGGCGTGGATCGGTGTGATCTCGATGATCCCGCATCCTTTGCCGATGCTGATGTGGTGATCGTCGGCGCCCCCTTCGACGGCGGCACTTCCTATCGCAGCGGCGCACGCTTCGGCCCTCAGGCGATGCGCTCAGCCTGCTACCTGGCACATGACGGCTCTCGCCCATCGCTGGCTATGCGCGTCGACGGACTCCAGGACTTGCGCGTGGTCGACGCAGGTGATGTCGAGTTGTACAGCGGTGATGCCGTGAAGTCATGCGCTGATCTTGAGATCGTCATCGAGAGGATTTCTCGGGCCGGCGCAATTCCGCTCGTCCTCGGCGGAGACCACACGATTACGTGGCCCGACGTGACAGGAGTCGCTCGTGCACGCGGGTGGGGCAAGGTCTCGGTGATCCATTTCGATGCGCATGCCGACACGGGCGATATCGAATTCGGCTCACTGGTCGGTCACGGCCAGCCCATGCGCCGACTCATCGAGTCTGGCGCTGCGCGCGGCGACCGCTTCCTCCAGATGGGTCTTCGCGGATACTGGCCCGGGCCGGAGACCTTGGATTGGATGGCCCAGCAGGGCATGCGCTCGTACGAAATGACTGAGATCGT
Source organism: Actinomycetes bacterium (assembly GCA_024639145.1). GTDB lineage: Bacteria > Actinomycetota > Actinomycetes > S36-B12 > S36-B12 > CAIKZY01. Next base: position 154,571 of record JAHEIZ010000002.1, read on the forward strand.
GGCGCGAGGATTCGATGAGTGCCTGACGGAGGCGTTCGCCATCGCCACTGATGACTGCGACGGTGTCTTCCTGAGCGTCGACATCGACGTCTGCGACCCCGGGCATGCGCCCGGCACCGGAACACCCGAGCCAGGTGGGCTCAGCGCTCGTCAGCTCCTCGATGCCGTGCGACGAATCTGCTACGAACTTCCGGTCATAGGCATTGACGTGGTCGAGGTTGCACCGCCTTATGACCACGCAGACATCACCGCGTTGCTCGGCAACCGAGTCGTGCTCGAGGCACTGTCGGCGATCGCGCGTCGACGTAAGGACGAGCGAGACGGCACGACCTGGGATCCCCGTCAACCCCTACTTGCGGATCGAATCCCCGGCGAGTGACCTAGGCGGTGGCCTCGAATGCCGCCGCTAGCACGTCGAGCCCTTCGTTCAGGAGAGCATCGGAGATCGTGAGCGGGGGCAGGAAGCGGAACACGTTTCCGTAGGTGCCGGTGGTCAGCGTGATCACGCCGTTCTCGTGGCAGAACTTGTTCAGTGCCGCTGCGCGAGCCGCATCGGGTTCGATGCTGCCCGGCCTGACCAACTCGATCGCGATCATCGCGCCACGGCCACGGATCTCGCCGATAGTCGGATGTGCCGACTGAATCTCACGTAGGCGCGGGACCATGATTGCCTCGATCTCGCGAGCTCGCGCATTGGCGTCGGTCTCCTCCATCCAGCGGATGGCGCCGAGCGCGCCGGCGCAGGCCACGGGATTTCCGCCGTAGGTACCACCGAGTCCGCCGGCGTGAACGGAGTCCATGATCTCGGCGCGGCCGGTGAGCCCTGCGAGAGGCATGCCGCCCGCGATGCCCTTGGCCGTGGTGATCAGGTCGGGAACGACACCCTCATGCTCGCTTGCGAACCAATTGCCGGTGCGGCAGAAGCCGCTTTGGATCTCGTCAGCGATGAAGACGATGCCGTTGTCCTTCGCGAAATTCGCCATTGCGGCGAAGTAGCCCTTGCCGGGAACGATGAATCCGCCCTCTCCCTGGACAGGCTCGATCATGATGGCTGCGACATTGTGCGCACCGATCTCCTTCTCGATGCGCGTGGTGGCGATGGTGGCCATCTCCTCACCCGTGAGTCCGCGGTCGCGGTAGGGGTAGGACGCGGGGACGCGGTAGATCTCAGGAGCGAAGGGACCGAAGCCTTCCTTGTACGGCATGTTCTTGGCAGTCATGCCCATCGTCAGGTTGGTGCGCCCGTGGTACCCGTGCTCGACGACGACGACAGCAGTGCGCTTGGTGTAGACACGAGCGACCTTGACCGCGTTCTCGACGGCTTCCGCACCGGAATTGAACAGTGCGGAGCGCTTCTCGTGGCTGCCGGGGGTGAGTCGATTGAGTGCCTCGCACACCTCGACGTAGCCGGAGTACGGAGTCACCATGAAGCAGGTGTGCGTGAGCTTGGCCGCCTGCTCGGCGACATTCTCGGACACGTAGGGATTGGCGTTGCCGACGGTGGTGACTGCGATCCCGGAGCCGAGGTCAATGAGGGAGTTGCCGTCGACGTCGATCAGGATCCCGCCGCCCGCCCGATCGATGTACACCGGCAAGGTCACGCCGACTCCGCCGGAGACTGCCGAGTTCTTGCGTGCCTGAAGCGCGGCAGAGGCAGGGCCGGGAATCGACGTGACGAGCTTGCGCTCCTGGGCGATGCCGTTGTCGGTGCGCTCGGGCGTGATGGTCATGGTTCCTCCTGGAAGCCGGTCCTCGTCGGGTGACCCGCCCAGCCTAGGTCGCCTCCTTGCCACTGCGAGGTCCATCGTGGAGTATTTGTTGTTCCCTGCTATCCGAGATGTTGAATGAGGTCCGATGTCGCTGACTGTTCGCGAACTCCTCGCCATTCGCGACCTCGGCCTCGCCCCGGCCACCAGGTCTGGGGATCTCGAGCGCGTGGTCAGCTGGGTGGCGGTCAGCGAGTTGGCCGATCCGAGCCCATGGCTCGAAGGCGGGGAGTTCTTGCTGACGACTGGAATGCGCCTGAGCGTCGACTCCTCGGCATGCGTGGAATACGTCGGTCACCTCGTGGCAGCCGGAGTGAGCGCCCTCGGATTCGGAATTGGCCTCAGCCATGCCGAGATTCCTGCTGAACTGATCGCCGCGGCAGAAGCCCAGGGCATCACCGTAATCTCCGTGCCGGAGCCGGTGCCCTTCGTCGCCATCACTCGTGCGGTGTCGCAGTGGCTGAGTTCCAAGGATTACGAGGAGTCGGCACGAGCATTTGCGACTCAGCGTGAGCTGATTCGCTCAGCGCTCACTGCGACAGGCGACACCTCGGCGATTCTCGGAGTGCTCGCGCGCCACGTCGACGGATTCGCCATTCACCTGGACGCGCGTGGTACGGCACAGGCGGGCTCTCCCGTGGGCGCAGTTGGGCGTGCAGACGACTTCCGCGATGAGGTGGATCGACTCAGGCCTCGAGGACTCCTTGCATCATCCGCGATCTCGAGCGTGGATGAACATGTCGTGCTCGTGCCCTTGGGTATCCGAGGCTCGGCATTGGGATTCCTCGTCGTAGGCACTGCCCGACCCCTGCGCCCCATGGATCAAGCCGTGCTCAACCTGGCCGTCTCCCTGATCAGCTGGGCCCAGTCACGGCCGCTCGCGAACGCTGATGAGCTGGCTACGCTTCGTGGATTCTTGCTCACGCGAGCTGAGAAGGAGTCGATCGGGATTCCTCTGTGGGCGGCCGTTGGGGTCACGGCGACCACTGTGCAGCTCGTGAGTGTGCGCTTGTCCGAGGGCGCCAGTGCCGGGGAGCGTGAGGCGGCATTCTCTGCCCTCTCGGGCGAGTCAGGTGCGCTCTGGGTGGATCGCGGCAGCGCCGGCATCGTGGGCGTCATTCCGGCTGGTCGTACAGATGTACTCCTGGGCCTCGCTCCGCCTATTCGTGCAAGCGGAGTCTCGGCACCGTTCGAGTTGGGCGACCCCGTGCGCTTTCGCTCCGCACTCGAGCAGGCACAACGGGCCTCCCGGTCGGGAGTAGGGGTCGTGCTCTTCGATCGCTTATCGGGCCGCGGCTTCTCCTCCCTTGTCGACGCGGGGGCAGCGGCAGCCTGGTCGGCGGACTATGTCGCAGGTATCGCGTCTTCGCCGGAGTCGGGAGAGCTGCTGGCGACTGTTCGCGCATGGCTGGCGCATCACGGTCAGGTCGATGCGGCCGCAACCGAACTCGGGGTGCACCGACATACGGTGCGCCACCGGCTCCGCCGTGCCGAAGCCCTTCTCGAGAGGAGCTTCGATGACCCGGCAGTACGGGCCGATCTCTGGTTCGCCCTCGCGGGTCTCGACGATCAGGCGATCCAGAACGGATAGGTCCATCACGTCTTCGCTCCGATTCGGAGTGGGATCCCGGCCCACGCGGTCATAGGTTGGTGCCATGACTGCTACGAGCGCACCTACGCCCCGACATTGGCCCGCCTGGATCGCCGGCTCGGCCTGGGATCAGGGGGCTCCCGCCGAGGTGACTCACCCCGGAGACGGATCACTCGTGGGCACCTACTCCGTCCCCGATGCTGCAGCGGTGGAGACCGCTATCGAGGCTGCCTGGAACGTACGGAAGGTGGCCCAGGCCACGACGGCGGCCCAGCGTGCTGCAGTGCTTACCCACGTCTCCCGTCGACTGGAGGAGCGCCTCGATGAGGTGGCCGCCCTCATCACAGCCGAGAACGGCAAGCCGATCACCTGGGCGCGCGCCGAGGCCTCGCGTGCTGTCTCGACCTTTCGATGGGCTGCAGAGGAGGCGCGTCGGTTCAACGGCGAATTCCAGCGTCTCGATACGGAGGCTGCGACCGCTGGTCGAGCGGCAATCATTCGTCGCTTCCCGCACGGCCCGGTGCTCGGTATCTCGCCCTTCAACTTCCCCGTGAATCTCGTCGCCCACAAGGTTGCGCCGGCGCTCGCCGTGGGCGCTCCCATCGTGATCAAGCCCGCCCCGGCGACCCCGCTCGGTGCGCTTCTCCTCGGCGAGCTCCTCGCTGAGACCGATCTCCCGGCCGGCATGTTCTCCGTGCTTCCGGTGGGCAATGAGGTCGCTCCCGCACTGGTCGATGATCCGCGGCTTCCGGTCGTGTCCTTCACTGGGTCCGAGACCGTGGGTTTCGCCATCCAGCGCGCGGTTCCGCACAAGCACGTGGTGCTAGAGCTCGGCGGAAACGCGGCCGCAATCGTGCTTGCCGACTACTCGAGTGATGCCGACATCGAATGGGCATGCCAGCGCATCGCGATGTTCGGGAATTCTCAAGGCGGACAGACCTGTGTGTCCGTTCAGCGGATCCTGGTCGAGGAATCCATTGCCGAGAAGTTCACGGCGCGCCTGACCGAGGTCGTGCGCAACCTTCCTAACGGCTCGCCGTGGGAGCCTGCGACAGTGGTCGGCCCGATGATTCACGAGGCAGCGGCAGAGCGGGTCGAAGAATGGCTGACCGAGGCCATTGATGCTGGCGCAACAGTGCTTGCCGGCGGCAAGCGCGAGGGCACCTACATCGAGCCCACCTTGCTCGCGCACGTTCCGGCGAACGTCCGGGTCGAGACCGAAGAGGTATTCGGTCCGGTCATGTCAGTGCGCGCCATCGCCGATCTCGACGAAGGTATTGCCATCGTCAACGATTCGCGTTTCGGCCTGCAAACCGGCGTGTTCACCCATGACATCCAGAAGGCGTTCCGTGCGCATCGCGACCTTGAGGTCGGTGGCGTGATCATCGGAGAGGCGCCGACCTTCCGTGCCGATCAGATGCCCTATGGAGGTATCAAGGCCTCTGGTGTGGGCCGTGAGGGACTACGGTCCGCCATCATGGATCTCACACATGAGCGCGTGATGGTGCTGACCGACCTCGCTCTGTAATCGCATATGGTCGGGGGAGTACCTCGGCACTATGAGCGAAAGGCGCTGGTGAGTCGTCGCGTCGTCATTCTCGGGAGCACGGGTTCCATCGGGACCCAGGCTCTCGATATCGCTGCGCGCAATCCCGAGGCGTTCGACATAGTCGGTCTGAGTGCGGGCGGCACTGATGTCGGACTCCTCGCCCGGCAGGCGCTCGACTTCCGAGTAGAGGCAATCGCTGTCGCGAGAGCGTCAGCCGTGTCCGATCTTCAGTTGGCCCTCTATGCCGAGGCCCAGCAGCGCGGGTTCTCCACGGGTCAGTTCGAGTTGCCGAAGATTCTCGCGGGTCCTGACTCGGCGAGTGAGCTGGCCGGCTGGCCATGCGATGTCGTGCTCAACGGGATCGCCGGCGCTGCCGGCCTGGTACCGACGCTCGAGGCACTGCGCGCAGATCGCATGCTGGCGCTCGCCAACAAGGAATCCCTGATCATCGGCGGTCCGCTAGTGAAGGCCCTCGCCCGGCCCGACCAGATCGTGGCCGTTGACTCCGAGCATTCGGCTCTCGCCCAGTCGCTGCGTTCTGGCACGGCTCGGGAAGTGCGACGCCTGGTTCTCACCGCGAGCGGCGGGCCATTCCGGGGCAAGACTCGTGCGCAGCTCGCCGACGTCACTCCGGCGCAGGCGTTGAAGCACCCGACATGGGCCATGGGCCCCCTCGTCACGATCAATTCCGCCACGTTGATGAACAAGGGTCTTGAGGTCATCGAAGCGCATCTGCTCTTCGACATCGATTTCGATGCGATCGATGTCGTCGTGCACCCCCAATCCGTCGTTCACTCGATGGTCGAGTACGTCGATGGCTCGACCATCGCCCAGGCGAGCCCGCCTGACATGCGACTTCCGATCGCACTCGGGATGTCCTGGCCTGACCGCGTTCCCGGGGCGGCCCACCCCTGTGACTGGACTTCCGCGACCGCCTGGGAGTTCTTCCCGCTCGATGAGGAGGCCTTTCCGGCAGTAGGTCTGGCCCGACGGGCCGGCAGCGCCGGCGGCACCGCGCCCGCAGTGTTCAACGGAGCCGATGAGGCGTGCGTCGAGGCCTTCCTCGCCGGCCGCATTCCCTTCACGTCGATCGTCGACACGGTCGATCGAGTGCTGCAGGAGCACCTCGCTGTCGGCAGCGGGGAATGGGTTCCCGGGAACTCCGTCACCCTCGACGACGTCTTACATGCGGATGCCTGGGCACGCGCTCGGGCCGCGGAGATCTCGGGGAGCTGACATGCTGCAAGTCATCGGCATCCTGCTCTTCGTCATCGTGATCGGCGGATCGATCGCCCTTCATGAACTCGGGCACCTCATTCCTGCGAAGGCATTCGGGGTGCGGGTCTCGGAGTACATGATCGGCTTCGGTCCGACCCTGTGGTCACAGGTCAAGGGCGAGACTCGATACGGAATCAAGGCCGTGCCGCTGGGCGGCTACATTCGAATGATCGGAATGCTTCCGCCTGCTAAGGGTGATGCGGAAGGTACTGCGCGCCGGATGTCGACGGGGCGCTTCGCGATCATGGTGGCGGATGCGCGTCGAGCCTCGGTCGAGGAGATCGAGCCCGGTGACGAAAACCGTGTCTTCTACAAACTGCCCGTGCGCAAGCGAGTCACCATCATGCTCGGCGGTCCGACCATGAACCTGCTCCTCGCATTCATCCTCTTCTCGATCATGCTGGTGGGTATCGGCCTCCCTCAGCCCACTTTGACCATCTCGCGGGTCGTGCCCTGCACGCCAACTGCAGAGCAGCCGCTTGCCGCTCCGCTTCCGTCCGGCCAATGTCCGACGGGCTCGCTGACCGGCCCTGCCCAGGCAGCAGGACTGCTTCCCGGTGACACGGTCACGGCGGTTAATTCCACGCCCGTGAAATCCTGGGACGACATGACTGATTGGATCCGCGCGCACGGGGATCAAAGCGTGACCGTCACCGTTGATCGGGCGGGAACACCGATCGATCTGAGTATTGACGTCGCCACAGTCGAACGGCCTGAGTACGACGCCAATGGCGTCGCCACTGGTGCGACAGTGACATCCGGATTCATCGGCGTTTCCCCAGGCGTCGAATACGTCTCTGCTGGCTGGTCCTCGGTGCCCTCGTACATGTGGGACATCACCGTGGCATCGGTCAAGGGACTCCTCTCGCTTCCGGTACGCCTGTACGAACTCGTGAAGGACACCTTGATCGGCGGCCAGGATCGAGCGATTGATGGCCCGGTCAGTGTCGTGGGAGTGACTCGAATCGGCGGCGAGGTGGCCGCGATGGACCAGCCGTTGGTGGCGAAGGCGGCGACTTTTCTCGGGCTCGCTGCTTCGTTGAACCTGTTCCTCTTCCTGTTCAATCTGATTCCGGTGCTCCCGCTGGATGGCGGTCACGTAGCGGGAGCGTTGTACGAGGGAACCCGACGTCGTCTCGCTCGACTATTCGGACGGCCTGATCCGGGCCCCGTTGATGTCGCGCGCCTGCTGCCCGTTGCATATGTGGTGGCCGGGATCCTGCTGGCGATGGGCGTGATCGTGATCTGGGCCGACGTGGTGCGCCCGATCTCACTCGGCTAGCGGGCCGCCGCGCGAACCTGAGGCCATAATGAGTGGGTGAGTATCGAACTCGGCATGCCCTCGACCCCAGCACCCACCATCGCTCCTCGGCGGGTGTCACGGCAGTTGCTGCTCAAGCATCCGACCCACCCTGTTCTCGTGGGCGGGGATGCCCCGGTCAGTGTGCAGTCGATGTGCACGACGCTCACCTCCGACGTGAACGCCACACTGCAGCAGATCGCGGAACTCACCGCGGCTGGCTGCCAGATTGTGCGCGTCGCGGTACCGAGCCAGGATGACGCAGATGCCCTGCCGGAGATCGCCCGTAAGTCGGGTATCCCGGTGATTGCCGATATCCACTTTCAGCCCAAGTACGTGTTCGCGGCCATTGATGCTGGTTGCGCTGCCGTGCGGGTGAATCCGGGCAACATCAAGCAGTTCGATGACAAGATCGCCGAGATCGCTCGCGCAGCGAAGGATGCCGGTACGCCGATTCGGATCGGTGTCAATGCGGGCTCACTGGATCCGCGGTTGCTGAAGAAGTACGGCAAGGCCACGCCCGAAGCGCTCGTTGAGTCAGCTCTCTGGGAAGCGTCATTGTTCGAGGAGCACGACTTCCGCGACATCAAGATCTCGGTGAAGCACAACGATCCCGTCGTGATGGTCAAGGCCTACATGCAGCTTGCCGAGCAGTGCGACTACCCCTTGCATCTCGGGGTGACCGAGGCAGGCCCGGCATTCCAGGGCACCATCAAGTCATCTGTCGCCTTCGGCGCACTCTTGTCTCGCGGTATCGGCGACACCATTCGGGTCTCTTTGTCTGCTCCGCCCGTCGAGGAAGTCAAGGTCGGCAATGCGATCCTGGAGTCCTTGAACCTTCGCAAGCGTGGCCTGGAGATCGTCTCCTGCCCCTCCTGCGGTCGTGCCCAGGTTGACGTCTACACCCTTGCCGAGCAGGTGACTGCAGGTCTCGAGGGCTTGGAAGTCCCTCTTCGCGTGGCCGTGATGGGGTGTGTCGTCAATGGCCCGGGCGAAGCGCGCGAGGCTGATCTTGGCGTGGCTTCGGGCAACGGCAAGGGGCAGATCTTCGTGCGCGGTGAGGTCATCAAGACCGTGCCCGAGGCTCAGATCGTCGAGACCTTGATCGAGGAGGCCATGAAGCTGGCCGAGTCGATGGGCGATCTCGAAGGCACGCCCACCGTGACTGCCGGCTGATCATGGGGCGCATTCGCGCGCTGACCTCGGTTGATGTCTCTGCGGCGCGTGAGCTTCTCTCTCGCGATCCTGTCTCGTACTGCTTCGTCGACTCGCGTGTGCGCTCGGCCGGAGTAGATCCGTGGCGCCTGGGTGGGGAGATGTGGGGTTACGTGGACGACCACGACGCACTGGTGTCTCTCCTGTACATCGGTGCGAACCTGGTTCCCGTCGCCACGACCCCGGCTTCGAGAGCCGCATTCGCGGATCGGCTTCGCCAGACAGGTCGACGCTCGTCGTCGATTGTCGGGGTCGCCGAAGAGGTGCTCGACCTCTGGAGAATCCTCGAGCCCTCCTGGGGTCCATGTCGCGAACTACGTGATCGCCAGCCGCTTCTCGTCATGGACACTGATCCGATCGTCGACGCTGACCCCGAGGTGCGTTTCATCGGCATTGACGAGCTCGATGCGCTGGTTCCCGCATGCATCGAGATGTTCACTCAGGAGGTAGGCGTCTCACCTGTGGCCGGTGGTGGGGGAATGGCGTACCGATCACGCATTGCCGAACTCGTGCGTTCGAGCAGGTCGTTGGGTCGAATCGAGAACGGCGTAGTCGTGTTCAAGGCCGAGATCGGGACAGCGACTCCGTTGGTCTGCCAGGTGCAGGGGGTCTGGGTCGATCCGGGCATGCGCGGTCGCGGAATCTCGGTGCCGGCAATGGCAGCCACGGTTCGACTCGCACGCATGCATATCGCCCCTGTCGTGAGCCTGTACGTGAATGATTTCAACACCGTGGCCAGGCGAACATATGAGTCGTGCGGGTTCAGGCAGCACGAGACTTTCGCGACCGTGCTCTTCTAGCTCGATCCTTCGGCCCGATATCCTCCACGGACCCGACAAAGGAGCACACGTGATCACCCGGATGTCCAGCCTCTTCCTGCGCACCCTTCGCGAGGACCCGGCCGACGCCGAGGTACCGAGCCACCGTTTCCTGGTGCGTGCGGGCTATGTGCGTCGTGTTGCCCCGGGTATCTTCTCCTGGCTGCCCCTCGGATATGAGGTCTACCGGAATGTCGAGCGCATCGTGCGCGAGGAGATGAACGGCGCGGGTTTCCAGGAAGTCCATTTCCCGGCCCTGCTGCCGCGCGAGGCATACGAGGCCACCGGCCGCTGGAATGAATACGGCGACACTTTGTTCCGCCTCCAGGATCGAAAGAATGCCGACTACCTCCTCGGGCCGACCCATGAGGAGATGTTCACCCTCATGGTCAAGGGGGAGTACTCGTCCTACAAGGATCTCCCCGTCACGCTCTACCAGATTCAGACGAAGTACCGCGATGAGGCACGTCCGCGCGCGGGCATCCTGCGTGGCCGCGAGTTCGTGATGAAGGACTCCTACTCCTTCGATCTCGACGATGCCGGACTGGAAGCTTCCTACGCCCGTCATCGTCAGGCGTACATCGATACCTTTACTCGACTTGGCCTCGAGTTCGTGATCGTCTCGGCGATGTCAGGTGCGATGGGCGGCTCGGCCAGCGAGGAGTTCCTCGCCCCGACCGTCGTCGGCGAGGACTCCTTCGTCCGCTGCACGTCGTGCGATTACGCCGCGAACGTCGAGGCGGTCACCACTCCGGTGCCTGCGTCGATGGATTTCGCCGCCCTGCCGACCTCCCATGTCGAGTCGACTCCGAATGCCGCGTCCATCGAGGATCTCGTGGCGCTGTCGAACTCCGAGGATTCCCTTCGGCGTGCAGGCCGCGACTGGGTGGGCTCCGACACGCTGAAGGTCGTTGTCTTCATGGTGACTGACTCCGAGGGCACGCAGAAGCCGCTTGCTATCGGACTTCCCGGTGATCGAGAGGTAGATGCGAAGCGACTCGAAGCCGTGCTGCACCCCCGTGAAGCGCGTCCGTTCGAGGACGCCGATTTCGCCAAGCACCCTGCCCTCGTCAAGGGCTACATCGGTCCGGGAGTACTCGGCCTGGCAAAGCCTGCCGGAATTGAATTCCTCGTCGATCCGCGTATTGTCGAAGGAAGCTCATGGATCTCCGGTGCGGATCACGTCGGCACTCACGTGTATGACCTCGTGGCAGGTCGCGATTTCACCGCAGATGGGACCATCGAGGTTGCCGAGATTCGCGAAGGCGATCTCTGTCCGGAGTGCGGCGGTGCGCTCTCGCTTGCGCGGGGGATCGAGATCGGCCACATCTTCCAGCTCGGACGCAAGTATGCCGAGGCAATGGGGCTGAAAGTCCAAGGTGAGACCGGCGACCTGGTCACGGTAACGATGGGCTCGTACGGCATCGGCGTCTCTCGCGCGGTGGCGGCGATTGCCGAGCAGTCGCATGATGACAAGGGTCTCATGTGGCCTCGCGAAGTGGCACCTGCAGATGTGCACCTGATCGCGACGGGCAAGACCGATGAGCCTTTCGATTACGCCGATCAGCTTGCGACCGATCTCGAGGGCAGGGGAGTGCGCGTGCTGCTCGATGATCGACGCGGCGTCTCGCCGGGAGTGAAATTCAATGACTCCGAGCTCATCGGCATTCCGACCATCGTCGTGGTGGGCAAGCGCCTTCCCGAGGGCTTTATCGAGGTCAAGGACAGGTCGACGGGCGAGCGTGTCGATATCGCCATCTCCGACGCAGTCGGCGAGATCAGTGCGATCTGCGGAAGGTGATCAGCCAAGCGGTGCGAGGGCCGCGAGACGTGCGCGTGCCTTCATGACCGCATCGGCGGCGATCTTCCCGGCTGACTCGTAGATCGAGATCATCCGAGTCTCGATGTCCACCGAGAGCTTCTTGGCTGTCGACGGACCTCGCACCTCGAACGGCAGGTCATAGGCGATTGCTGCTGCCGGAATTGACTGGCCGTCAGCGCTCGCGAGATCGATCCATGCCTCACGAAATCGGCGGTGCGCGGCAAGTGACGCCACGGCCCGTTCGCGGTCGACCCCCGTGAGATGGGCACCGATCACGCCATACGCGTAGATCGCCGCATTCTCGGCCTCGATCAGGGTGCCGACATCCGCCGTTGTGGACACCTCGGAGGCCGCAGGGGGCGTGGCCGACTCGGTCGTCGAGGATCCGCCGCATCCGGTCAGGCTGATCGCGCCGATCGTGAGCACCACGAGGAGGGCGCACGTGCTGCGGCCCTGGCCCCGACGTCGTCGCATCTGACCAGGATGCCATGGCGCGCTAGAGTCGTCGTGCCGGGCATGACGCCGGTCACAAGTGAATCCGACAATTGAATGGCAGCAGGAGCAGCGATGACAGACATTCCCCCTGGTGATCTTGCCCGACAGATCCAGGCTGAGATTTCCGCCGTGGTCGAGGCCGAAATCGATGTCGAAGACGTCACCATCTCGAAGGCAGGCCGCCGTCAGCTCGTGCGCGTGATCATTGATCGCGACGGCGGCATAGATCTCGATCTTGTCGCGTCGGTGAGTCACCAAGTCTCCGAGATTCTCGACCAGCCCGGCTATGAGTCGTCCTTGGGTGACTCCTATGTCCTCGAGGTAACCTCGCCCGGCACTGACCGCCCGCTTACCTCGGAATCACACTGGCGTCGAGCGGCCACTCGCCTGGTCGTCGCCGATCTCGTCGATGGAACGTCCGTCACGGCACGCATCGTGTCTGTGATCGACGGAGTCGTCGTCCTGCAGCCAGAGAAGGGCGAGTCACTCTCGATTCCGATCACGCAGCTGCTTCGCGGCACTGTCCAGGTCGAGTTCAACCGGTCGGAGAAGGAGTAGTCATGGATATCGATGTCAGCGCGCTCAAAGCACTTGTCCGCGAGAAGGAGCTCTCTCTCGACCTCGTGGTCGACACCATCGAGCAGGCACTTCTCACTGCCTACCATCGAACCGAGGGTGCAGCCACGCGCGCGCGCGCGACCCTCGACCGAAAGACCGGTCACGTCATTGTCTACGCGACCGAGCTCGACGACGAGGGAAATGTCGTGCGCGAGTACGACGACACGCCCGAGGGTTTTGGCCGAATCGCGGCGACCACCGCGCGCCAGGTGCTGCTCAATCGCCTTCGCGAGGCCGAGGATGACGTCACCCACAGCGAGTTTGCCGGGCGCGAGGGCGACCTCATCTCCGGAGTGATTCAGCAGAACAGCAATCCGCGCATGGTGCGCGTTGACATCGGCAAGGTTGAGGCGAACCTGCCTCCGGAGGAGCAGGTGCCGGGCGAGTCATACGTGCACGGTGAGCGGATCAAGGGCATTGTCACGGCCGTGCGCAAGGGCTTCAAGGGCCCGCAGGTCACTATCTCGCGCAGCCACCCCAATCTCGTTCGCGCTCTCTTCGCCCTGGAGGTTCCCGAGATCGCCGATGGCACGGTCACGATCAACGCACTGGCCCGCGAGGCTGGGCATCGCACGAAGATCGCCGTGCGCTCAACCGTGCCCGGCGTGAACGCCAAGGGTGCCTGCATTGGCCCCCTGGGTCAGCGCGTGCGCCAGGTGATGAGCGAACTCGGCGGCGAGAAGATCGACATCGTCGACTTCAGCGATGACCCTGCCGAGATGATCGCTCACGCGCTCTCACCGGCCCGCGTGGAGTCCGTGCTGATTGTCGATCCGGTGGCACGTGCAGCCCGCGTGATCGTTCCTGACTACCAACTCTCCCTAGCGATCGGTCGAGAAGGGCAGAACGCCCGACTCGCGGCTCGCCTGACCGGGTGGCGCATCGATATTCGCTCCGATGCCGCGCCAGTGGCACCGGTGAGCCAGGGCGCGGAAGACGACAACTGAGGTGATTCGCACGTGCATCGGGTGCCGGGCCCGTCAGGAGCCCGACGCCGAACCTCCATTGGCGCATGTGGTGGCCGTGGGTCAGGTGGTCACGCCTGATCCGCGCGGCCTGCTGGATGGGCGTGGAGCGTGGGTGCACCCCCAGTGCGTCAGCGAGGCCACCAAGAGGCGCTCCTGGGGCCGCGCACTACGGCTCGAGGGCGCGGTCGACCTGTCGTTGGTTCAGGAGCCGGGTGCGCTACGGGTATAGTGCCTCTTGGTCAGTGGCATGTCCGCCCTGATCTCCGCCCACCGTTCGGGAGCCCCTCATGAGGACTTACACCCGATGAACGCACGGATTTGACCATGCGTCGTTTGAACTGACGGCCCGGTGCGGTAAGCCCGGGCCAAAGACAGGAGAGTTGTGTCAAAGGTCCGGGTCCACGAGCTCGCCAAAGAGCTCGGGGTTTCTAGTAAGGACGTTCTTGCCAAGCTGCAGGAACTCGGTGAATTCGTAAAGTCCGCCTCATCCACGGTCGAGGCTCCCGTCATCCGCAAGCTCAAGGAAGCTATGCCGGCTGTCGAGGCTCCCGTGAAGAAGACGGCGGCCAAGAAGACGACCAAGAAGGCGGTTGCGACCGCTGAGGAGCCTGCCGCCGTCGCGGAATCCGTGTCGGAGGCTCCCGCAGAGCCCGCCATGAAGGCAGTTCCGGCCCCCGCTCCTACTCCCGCACCCGCGCCTGAGCCCGGTGACGCAACTGAGCCTGCGGCGTCCTCCACTCCCGCGCCCCCCGCCGGGCCGCGTCCTGCTGGCCCGCGCCCGGGTAACAACCCATTCGGTGGCAGCACCGGCATGGGTCGCCCTGCTGGCCCGCGCCCGGGTAACAACCCGTTCGGTGGCAGCACCGGCATGGGTCGCCCGGCCCCGGCTCCTGCCGCGGGTGGCGTGCCCGGCGCCCCGCGCCCCAATCCCGGCTCCATGCCTGCTCGCCAGGTACGCCCGGCTCCGACAGGTCGTCCCGGCGGTCCGGGCGGTCCCGGTCGTCCCGGTGGAGCACCCGGCGGTCGTCCCGGCGGTCCCGGTCGTCCCGGTGGAGCACCCGGCGGTGGCTTTGCCGGTCGTCCCGGTGGTCCCGGTGGAGCACCCGGTGGAGCACCGGGTGGAGGCTTCCCCGGCCGTAGCGGTCCCGGTGGTCGCGGCACCACGGCGGGCGCCTTCGGACGTCCGGGCGGTCGCCCGTCCAAGGGACGCAAGTCCAAGCGCGCCAAGCGTCAGGAATTCGACAACATGCAGGCCCCGGTCATGGAGGGCGTGCGCATCATGCGCGGTGGCGGTGCCACCGTTCGCCTGCCTCGCGGTGCGAGCCTGACCGACTTCGCGGAGAAGATCAACGCGATGCCGGCTGATCTCGTCAAGGTGCTCATTGGCCTGGGCGAGATGGTCACGGCCACTCAGTCGATCGATGACGACACGTTGCGCCTGCTCGGCGAGGAGCTCAGCTACAACGTCGAGGTCGTCTCGCCGGAGGACGAGGATCGCGAGCTCCTCGAGTCGTACAACCTCGAGTTCGGCGAGCATGAGGGCGATGACGATGATCTCGTCATCCGCCCGCCGGTCGTCACCGTCATGGGTCACGTCGATCATGGCAAGACTCGTCTCCTCGATGCGATTCGCAAGACCAATGTCATCGGCGGAGAGGCCGGCGGCATCACTCAGCACATCGGCGCTTACCAAGCGACCGCGCACACCGCTGATGGCGATCGCAAGATCACCTTCATCGATACGCCCGGTCACGAGGCCTTCACGGCGATGCGTGCCCGTGGTGCTCAGGTCACCGATATCTCGATCCTCGTGGTCGCAGCTGACGATGGCGTGAAGCCGCAGACGATCGAAGCACTCAACCACGCGCAGGCCGCTGGCGTGCCGATCGTGGTGGCCGTGAACAAGGTCGACAAGGAGGGTGCTGACCCGATGAAGGTCCGTACTCAGCTCACGGAGTACGGCCTGGTTGCCGAGGAATTCGGCGGCGAGACCATGTTCGTCGACGTCTCGGCGAAGGCAGGAACGGGCATCGAGAGCCTGCTCGACGCAGTCCTGCTCACCGCTGATGCGGCGCTCGACCTACGTGCCAACCCGAACCAGCAGGCCGAGGGTGTGGCCATCGAGGCTCATCTCGACCGCGGTCGTGGCCCCGTTGCGACCGTGCTCGTGCAGCGCGGAACCTTGCGTGCCGGTGACTCCATCGTCGCCGGTGACGCCTTCGGCCGCGTTCGTGCAATGCTCGATGACGAAGGCAATGTCGTCGACGAGGCCGGTCCGTCGTTCCCCGTCCAGGTTCTCGGCCTCACGTCCGTGCCCGGTGCAGGCGACAGCTTCATGGTCGTGGCGGAGGATCGCATCGCACGTCAGATCGCCCAGACCCGACAAGCTCGCGAGCGCAATGCACTGCTCGCGCGCAATCGCGTCAAGCGCTCGCTCGAGGACTTCCTCGAGTCGGTGGAGCGTGGCGAGATCTCCGAACTCACCCTCATCATCAAGGGCGACGTATCGGGATCCGTCGAGGCGCTCGAGGATGCCCTGCTCAAGATCGATGTCGGCGACGAGGTCTCCCTGCGCGTGATTCACCGCGGTGTCGGTGCCATCAACAAGAACGACGTCACCTTGGCGAGTGCATCTAAGTCCGTCATCATCGGCTTCAATGTGCGACCCGAGGGCAAGGTGGCCGAACTCGCCGCAGAAGAAGGCGTCGACGTCCGCTACTACAGCGTCATCTACCAGGCACTCGAAGAGGTCGAGGCTGCTCTTAAGGGCATGCTCAAGCCCGAGTACGAAGAGGTTCAGCTCGGTACAGCCGAGGTGCGCGAGGTCTTCAAGTCGAGCAAGTTCGGCACCATCGCCGGCTGTCTCGTGCAGTCGGGTGAGATCAAGCGCAACTCGAAGGCTCGTCTCATCCGTGACGGCGCCGTCGTCGCTGAGAGCGTTGCCGTGGCAGGCCTGCGTCGCTTCAAGGACGATGTCACCGAGGTTCGCGAGGGCTTCGAGTGCGGTATCAACCTGGGCAACTTCCAAGATGTCAAGGTCGACGACGTCATTGAGACCTATGAGATGCGCGAGAAGCCGAGAAAGCCATGAGCAGTGAGGCCCGTCAACGAAAGATGGCCGATCGCATCAAGGTAATCGTGGCCGAGACCCTCGAGATGCGGATCAAGGATCCGCGCTTGGGCTTCATCACGATCACCGACGTGCGCGTCACGCCTGATCTACGTGAAGCGTCGGTGTTCTACACAGTCTATGGCGACGATGAGGAACGAGTGGCGACAGCCGCTGCTCTCGAGTCGGCTAAGGGGGTACTTCGCAGCGAAGTGGGCAAGCAGACGGGCATCAAGTTCACTCCGAGCCTCGCTTTCTTCCTCGATGCGATCCCCGACAACGCGCGACAGCTTGAGGATCTCCTACGCCAGGCAGCGGAAGCCGATGCTCAGGTGCATGAGCAGGCAGAGAATGCTTCCTATGCTGGCGATGCGGATCCATATCGCCATGCCCGTGATGAGGATGCCGAAGCCGAGGCATGACGCCTTCACCAGGCGCTGTGGTCGCCTCAGGTCTGCTTCTGGTCGACAAGCCCGGGGGCATCACCTCGCATGGAGCCGTCGCGATAGCCCGGCGCGCGATGGGCACCCGCAAGATCGGTCATGCCGGCACCCTCGACCCGATGGCTACCGGCCTGCTGATCCTGGGCGTGGAACGCGCTACCCGACTGCTGGGGCATCTGGCGCTCCATGACAAGGAGTACGTGGCCACCATTCGTCTCGGAAGTGCGACTGTGACCGACGACGCCGAAGGTGAGGTCATCTCGACGGCTTCGATTGAGGCACTCGAGTCGGTCTCGGATGCGCTCATCGACCTGGGGATGAATGCCCTGACCGGAGACATTCAGCAGGTGCCGAGCTCAGTCAGTGCGATCAAGGTCGAGGGCAAGCGGTCCTATGCGCGCGTGCGCGCAGGCGAGCATGTCGAGCTGAAGCCACGGGCAGTGACCGTGTCGGCATTCGAGCTCACGGGCATACGACGTGAGAGTGACTCGATCGACATCGACGTGCGCGTGGAATGCACCACCGGCACGTACATTCGGGCGCTTGCCCGAGATCTGGGTGACGCACTGGGCGTGGGGGCACACTTGACCATGCTCCGTCGCACGCGCATTGGAGACTTCAGTGTCGATGATGCTTTCGGCCCGGATTCACTTGGCCCTTCGTGCCTGATCCCGATTGCTGACGCGGCCCGCGCCTGCTTTCCCTCTACGGTGGTCTCCGTCGAAGACGCAGACCACGTCCGTCATGGTCGACGAATCACCGTGGAACTCACCGAGCCGACCGCGCTTCTTGCACCGACCGGTGAACTGCTCGCACTCGCCGAGTCCGACAATGATCGACTGCGCTACCTCGCCGTCTTCGTCGGCTGATCTAGGCTGGAGTCCTGATGAGCGAGACGACCGGCAGTGTTGTTGCCTGCATAGGCGTTTTCGACGGCGTGCACCGCGGGCATCGGACCCTCATCGACGCCGCCCGTCGCATCGCCGATGAGGCCGAACTCCCGCTGGTGGCGATCACGTTCTACCCGCATCCGGCAGCTGTCCTCCGACCGGAGGCCGTGCCGTCCCAGATCGCCTCACTCGAAGATCGGGTCGCACTCCTACTCGAAGCCGGAGCCGATGCGGTCGAGGTCATCGATTTCACCTCCGAGTACGCCGACATCACTCCGACCGAGTTCATCGACGATGCTCTTGTCGAACGCATGAATGCCGCCCATGTCGTGGTGGGGGAGAACTTCCGGTTCGGTCGCCTGGCAGCGGGCACGCCTGACCTCCTCATGGTCGAATGCGCTGAGCGCAAGATCACGGCCCACATCGTGCCGGTGGCCGCCGATTCGACTCCCTGGTCCTCGACCCGCATCCGAACGCAAGTCAGTTCCGGAGATGTGCAGGGGGCGGCCGCGGTGCTCGGGCGGCCATTCTCACTCACCGGCACGGTCGTGCACGGAGATCATCGCGGCCGCGAGCTGGGCTACCCGACTGCCAATGTGCAGACCGCCCCGGGAATGCTCGTGCCCGCTGATGGCGTCTACGCCGGTTGGCTCGAGACGGCCGGCGAGCGGTACCCGGCAGCGATCTCCGTGGGAACTAATCCGCAGTTCCACGGTGCCGAGCTGCGGATTGAGGCCTACTGCCTCGATCGAACCGACCTGGACCTCTATGGCCTGCCCGCCCGCGTCGTGTTCGCACGCCGGCTGCGCGCCCAGGCTGTCTTCGACTCGCTCGAGGCCTTCCTCGATCAGATGGCGCTCGATGTCGAGCAGGCTCGATTCGTCCTCGACACGCCAATCCCGTAGAATTCCTACGCAGGCCAACGTCGTCCTGTGAATGGCTCGGGCATGCCCGAGTGAATCCCGGCGACGACAAGGACATCTGATGGCCACGTACTCCAATGCCCCGGCGGCGCAGGGTCTCTATGACCCCACCCGAGAGCATGACGCATGTGGCGTCGCCTTTGTCGCCACCTTGACCGGAGTTCCCTCGCACGACATCGTCGATAAGGCGCTCACGGCCCTGCGTAACCTCGAGCATCGCGGTGCGTCAGGCAGCGAGCCGGACAGCGGTGACGGCGCCGGCATCCTGATCCAGATCCCTGACGCCTTCTTCCGCGAGGTTGTCTCATTCCCGCTTCCGGAGCAGGGCGCCTACGCGGCCGGCATCGCCTTCTTGCCCGTCGATTCGGCTGAGCGAGCTCGTGCCAAGGCTCGTATCGAGGCTATTTCGGTCGAAGAAGGCGTTGAGGTTCTCGGCTGGCGTGAGGTTCCTGTTGACGCCTCGACCGTCGGTGCCACGGCTCGCAGTGTCATGCCTGTTTTCGAGCAGCTCTTCGTGGCCACCGCGCCTCGCCTGTCAGGCCTGGAACTCGATCGCATGGTGTTCGGCCTGCGCAAGCGTTCCGAGCATGATGCTGGGGTCTACTTCGGCTCTCTCTCCTCGCGCACGATTGTCTACAAGGGCATGCTCACCACCGGCCAGCTTGAGCCGTTCTATCCAGACCTCTCCGACGTTCGGGTCGCATCCGCACTCGCGCTCGTGCACTCGCGCTTCTCGACCAACACCTTCCCCTCGTGGCCGCTTGCACATCCGTATCGGTACATCTCGCATAACGGCGAGATCAACACAGTCCAGGGCAATCGCAACTGGATGCGCGCACGTGAGTCGATGCTGACCTCGTCGGTGCTCCCGGGAGATCCCACCCGACTTTTCCCGATCTGCGCGAATGGCGGAAGCGACTCAGCATCATTCGACGAGGTGCTCGAGCTTCTTCACCTGGGCGGACGCTCTCTGCCTCATTCCGTGCTGATGATGATTCCCGAAGCCTGGGAGAACAACCTCAGCATGGATCCCGCGCGACGCGCCTTCTACGAGTACCACGCGACTTTCATGGAGCCCTGGGATGGGCCGGCAAATGTGTGCTTCACCGATGGCTCCGTCATCGGCGCTGTTCTGGATCGCAATGGCCTGCGGCCCGGACGCTTCTGGCTCACCGAAGACGGTCTCGTCGTGCTCGGCTCCGAGTCGGGAGTTCTCGATATCGATCCTGCGACCATCGTGTGCAAGGGCCGGCTTCAGCCGGGAAAGATGTTCCTCGTCGACACGGTGCAGCACCGCATCATCGAGGACGACGAGATCAAGTCGCAGCTCGCGTCCGAAGCGCCTTACCAGGAATGGCTCGACTCAGGGCTGATCCATCTTGACGATCTGCCCGAGCGCGAGCACATCGTCCACACCCATGGTTCAGTCGCACGCCGTCAGCAGACCTTCGGCTATACCGAGGAAGAGCTGCGCATCATCCTCGAGCCAATGGCGAAGCTTGGCATTGAGCCGATCGGCTCCATGGGTACCGATACGCCGGTCGCCGTCCTCTCCGCACGCCCTCGCATGCTCTTCGATTACTTCCAGCAGCTGTTCGCCCAGGTCACCAACCCGCCACTCGATGCAATTCGCGAGGAGATCGTCACCTCGCTTTCGAGCATCATCGGCCCGGAGGGCAACCTCCTCGAGGCGAGCCCCGAGCACTCCCGCGCGGTCGTGCTGCCGTTCCCTGTCATCGACAACGATGAGCTCGCCAAGATCCTTCACATCAACGCCGATGGCACGCAGCCCGGCTTCGCCGGCGTGCGCATCAGCGGCCTCTACCGCGTGTCGCAAGGTGGCGAGGGCCTGGCCCATCGACTCACGGAGATCTTCCACGAGGTCGATGCGGTCATTCGGCAGGGCAAGCGGTTCATCGTTCTCTCCGACCGTGACAGCAACGCGGAGATGGCGCCCATTCCGTCCCTGCTGCTCTGCGCTGCCGTCCATCACCACATGGTGCGCACCAAGACCCGCACGATGGTCAGCCTGCTGATCGAGGCGGGCGATGTGCGCGAGGTGCACCACGTGGCCCTGCTGGTCGGATACGGCGCGGCTGCGGTCAATCCCTATCTCGCACTCGAATCTGTCGAGGATCTAGTCCGTCGCGGTGTCATCGAAGGTGTCACCCCGGAAAAGGCCATGCGCAATGTCGTGAAGTCGCTTGGCAAGGGCCTGCTCAAGGTCATGTCCAAGATGGGTGTCTCCACCGTGGCTTCCTATCGCGGTGCGCAGATCTTCGAGGCAATCGGGCTCTCCCGCGAACTCGTCGACACCTACTTCGTAGGCACATCGTCCAAGCTTGGCGGCATCGGTCTCGATGTCATCGCGCAGGAAGTCGCTGCCCGCCATGCGGTGGCTTATCCGCCATCGGGCATCGCGCCCGCGCACCGTACTCTCAACGTCGGAGGCGAGTATCAGTGGCGTCGCGAGGGCGAGCAGCACCTCTTCGACCCTGAGACGGTCTTCCGGCTTCAGCACGCCACGCGCAACAAGCGCTTCGACATCTTCCAGGAGTACACCGAGCGCGTCGACTCACAGTCCGAGCGGCTCATGACCCTTCGCGGCCTGTTCAATCTGCGCCAGGGACTTCGTCCGCCGGTACCGATCGACGAAGTGGAGTCGGCGGCGAGCATCATCACGCGCTTCTCGACCGGCGCCATGTCGTATGGCTCCATCTCGGCTGAGGCGCACGAGACTCTGGCCATTGCGATGAACCGAATGGGTGCGAAGTCCAACACCGGTGAGGGAGGCGAGGATCCCGAGCGCTTCTTGCCGATGGCCAACGGTGACTCCAAGCGTTCCTCCATCAAGCAGGTGGCCTCGGGCCGATTTGGCGTGACGAGCGAGTACCTCGTCAATAGTGACGACATCCAGATCAAGATGGCGCAAGGTGCCAAGCCGGGTGAAGGAGGCCAGCTCCCGGGACACAAGGTGTACCCATGGGTCGCCAAGACCCGTCACTCGACTCCCGGCGTCGGCCTGATCTCGCCACCGCCGCATCACGACATCTACTCGATCGAGGATCTTGCCCAGCTGATCCACGACCTCAAGAACGCGAACCCCAGGGCGCGTGTGCACGTGAAGCTGGTGTCCGAGATCGGCGTCGGGACTGTTGCGGCCGGCGTCGCGAAGGCCCATGCTGATGTCGTTCTCATCTCCGGCTTCGACGGAGGCACGGGAGCCTCACCTCTGACTTCGCTCAAGCATGCCGGCACGCCCTGGGAACTCGGCCTGGCCGAAGCGCAGCAGACCCTCCTTCTCAATGGCCTCCGTGATCGCATCGTGGTCCAGGCCGATGGCCAGCTCAAGACCGGCCGTGACGTCGTGATCGCCGCACTGCTCGGTGCAGAGGAGTTCGGCTTCGCCACGGCTCCGCTCGTGGTGATGGGCTGCGTGATGATGCGTGTGTGTCATCTCGACACCTGCCCGGTGGGCGTCGCCACGCAGAACCCCGTTCTTCGGGAGCGATTCAGTGGTGAGCCGGAATTCGTCGAGACCTTCTTCGAGTACATCGCCGAGGAGGTGCGCGGCTATCTCGCTGCACTGGGTTTCCGCAGCATTGACGAGGCCGTGGGGCAGGTGGAATTCCTCGACGTCGAGCGCGCTGTCGACCACTGGAAGGCTTCCGGCCTCGATCTGGCGCCGATCCTGCACGTGCCCGATATTGATCCGTCGGCACCGCGTCGTCAGATGGTGGTCCAAGACCACGGCCTCGAAGCCGCGCTTGATCAGGAGTTGCTGCGCGTGTGCGCGCCTGCCATCGAGAACGCCGAGCCGATCCGGGCGCAGTTCTCGATACGCAACGTCAATCGGACTGTCGGCACGATGCTCGGCAGTGCGGTAACGCGCAAGTACGGCGGAGCAGGTCTTCCCGACGGCACAATTGACCTCACGTTCAGTGGTTCCGCAGGTCAGTCATTCGGCGCATTCCTGCCGGCCGGCATCACCGTGCGCCTTGAAGGGGATGCGAATGACTACGTGGGCAAGGGCCTGTCGGGAGGGCGCATCGTGGTACGCCCCGACCGTGCAGCTACCTTCCGAGCCCACGAGAACATCATCGCCGGAAATGTGATCGGGTACGGCGCCACCTCCGGCGAGATCTACCTGCGCGGCCGGGTCGGGGAGCGCTTCTGCGTCCGAAATTCCGGGGCAACGGCGGTGGTCGAAGGAGTCGGTGACCACGCACTCGAGTACATGACGGGCGGCATCGTGGCGATCCTTGGCGCGACCGGCCGAAATCTCGGAGCGGGAATGTCGGGTGGCATCGCCTATGTCATCGATCTCGATCCGGCCAAGGTCAATCCGGAGATGGTCGATCTCGACTTCGTCGAAGGCGAGGATCTTTCCCTGCTGGAGGGCATCATTCGCCGTCACGCCGAGGAGACCGAGTCGATCTTCGCCGCTGAGCTTCTGGAGAACTGGGGATCCTCCGTCCAGCGCTTCACCAAGGTCATGCCGAAGGACTTCAAGCGCGTCATCAAGATCCGTGAACTGGCAATTGCCGAGGGACGCGACCCACTCGTCGCGGTAATGGGAGGCTGACATGGCTGATCCGAAGGGTTTCTTGACCACCGATCGTGAGCTGCCGACTCGTCGGCCGGTTGACGTGCGTCTTCAGGACTGGCGTGAGGTCTACAACGAGTTTCCCGGCGAGAAGCTGGAGAAGCAGGCGGGGCGCTGCATGGACTGCGGCATCCCGTTCTGCCACAACGGGTGCCCGCTCGGCAACCTGATTCCCGAGTGGAATGACCTCGTCTGGCACGGCGACTGGCAGGCGGCGTCCGAGCGACTTCACGCGACCAACAACTTCCCGGAGTTCACGGGCCGACTGTGCCCGGCTCCCTGCGAAACCGCCTGCGTACTCGGCATCAATGCCGATCCCGTCACGATCAAGCAGGTAGAGGTGTCGATCATCGATCGAGCCTGGGATTCCGGCTGGGTCACTCCGCAGCAGCCCGAAAGGCTCTCGGGCAAGACGGTTGCAGTCATCGGCTCAGGGCCTGCGGGCCTGGCCGCCGCGCAGCAACTGTCGCGTGCCGGTCATACCGTGGCCGTGTATGAGCGTGCGGATCGAATCGGCGGGCTCCTGCGCTACGGCATCCCCGAGTTCAAGATGGAAAAGCGCCACATCGATCGACGTATCGCCCAGATGGAGGCCGAGGGAGTCAAGTTCCGTGCGGGTGTAGAGGTCGGCATTGACATCACCGGTGACGATCTCCGTCGTCGTTATGACGCGGTAGTCGTGGCCATTGGTGCCACGGCATGGCGTGACCTGCCCGTGCCCGGACGCGATCTCAAGGGCATCTACCAGGCGATGGAATTCCTGCCGCTCGCCAATCGCGTGCAGGAGGGTGACATGGCCGAGTCGCCCATCACAGTGACCGGCAAGCACGTCGTGATCATCGGCGGTGGTGACACCGGCGCCGATTGTCTCGGAACCTCCCATCGTCAGGGAGCAGCGTCCGTCACCCAGATCGAGATCCTCCCGATGCCCTCGAGCACCCGCCCGGAGGGACAGCCTTGGCCGACCTATCCCATGACCTATCGGGTCACCAGCGCGCACGAGGAGGGCGGCGACCGCGTGTACGCGGTTTCCACGACCGAGTTCGTCGGGGATGACGCGGGAAATGTCACCGGGCTCCGACTGGTGGAGGTCGAGCCGCATGAGGGCGGCTTTCGCGCGATCGAGGGCACTGAGCGCGTGCTGCCCGCCGACTATGTCTTCTTGAGTATGGGCTTCGTCGGTCCGGAGGCTTCAACGCTGGCCGAGCAGCTCGGGCTCACACTCGATGCCCGTGGAAACCTGGAGCGAGATGCCCGATACCGCACCTCGGTGGAGGGTGTGTTCGTTGCCGGTGACGCCGGCCGGGGTCAGTCCCTGATCGTGTGGGCAATTGCCGAGGGCCGCTCAGCGGCAGCCACGGTCGACGCCTACCTGTCGGGCACGACAAACCTGCCTTCTCCGATCAAGTCAACGGCGCGCCAGTTGCTGGTGTAACCGTTTACTCGCTCACGGGGTAGGCTCTCGATCATGCGCTGCGCCAAGATTGTCGCCACATTAGGCCCTGCCACGAATACCCCCGAGACCCTTCGGGCGCTCGTCGACGCGGGCATGGATGTCGCTCGACTGAACCTGTCCCATGGCAGCCATGAGGTGCACGCCGAGACGTACCGCATGGTGCGGGAAGCCTCGGATGCCTCCGGCCGCGGGGTCGGCATCCTCGTCGATCTCCAGGGACCGAAGATCCGCCTGGGCAAGTTCGCCAGTGGCCCGGTTCTCCTCGAGAACGGCGCTGAGTTCATCGTCACGACCGAGGATGTTCCCGGTGATGCGGCAATGGTCTCGACCACGTACAAGGGCTTGCCAGGCGACGTGAAGCCCGGGGACAAAGTGCTCGTTGACGATGGTCGCGTGGCTCTCGAAGTCGTGCGGGTCGAGGGACCACGAGTGGTCACCAAGGTCGTCGAGGGAGGCCGTGTCTCCGATAACAAGGGTTTCAACCTGCCCGGTGCCGCCATGAGCGTGCCGGCGATGTCCGACAAGGATCGAGAAGACCTCCGCTGGGCCCTGCGCATCGGTGCCGACATGATCGCGCTGTCATTCGTGCGCAATGCCGCGGATATCGATGATGTTCACGCCATCATGGCCGAGGAAGGCGTGCGCCTGCCTGTGCTCGCAAAAGTGGAGAAGCCCCAGGCCGTCGAGAATCTCGAGGAGATTGTCGCGGCGTTCGACGGGGTGATGGTTGCGCGAGGCGACCTCGGCGTTGAGCTTCCGCTCGAGATGGTTCCGCTCGTGCAGAAGCGGGCGATCCAGATGTGCCGTGAGGCGGGAAAGCCGGTCATCGTGGCCACTCAGATGCTCGACTCCATGATCACGGCGAACCGCCCAACCCGCGCTGAGGCCAGTGATGTCGCGAACGCGGTGCTCGACGGTGCCGACGCCCTCATGCTGTCGGGTGAGACGAGCGTCGGCGAGCACCCCACGTTGGTGATCGAGACCATGGGGCGCATCATCGAGCACATTGAGGAAGAAGCCCTCGATCAGCTTCCGCCTCTGACCGACTCACGCTTCGGGTCGACTGCCCGTTCGTTGACTCAGGCCGCCGTGCAGGTGGCGATTGACGCTGGCGCCACGCACTTGATCGCCTTCACCGAGACGGGCATGTCGGCGCGACTCGTGTCGCGTTGGCGCCCGCCGACTCGCATCCTCGCCTTCACTCCCAACGCGCGCGTCCGCAGCCAGTTGTCGTTGGTCTGGGGCGTCGAGACCTTCCTGGTGCCGCAGGTTGCGCACACCGACGACATGGTGGTCCAGGTCGACAAGGCGCTGCTAGATATCGGCCGAGCGACCATCGGCGAGAAGGTCGTCATCGTGGCCGGCGTGCCGCCCGGAGTCCCGGGAACCACGAATGGCATGAGGGTCCACAAGATCGGCATGGCCGGTGTGGGTGGCGGCGTCTAGCCCGATAGGCTGGGCACTGTTCGACGTCCTTTAAGCCCGTCCTGTGAGGCGGGGAAGGGGGTCCTTTATGGATTCTTCACGCACGCGCATCGTCCTCGACGACTCTGATATCGCCCGTGCCATTCGCCGCCTGTCCCACGAGATCGTCGAGAGTGCCAAGGGTGCTGATGAACTCGTCATCCTCGGCATTCCCACTCGAGGTGTAGCCCTGGCCACTCGCATTCGCGATGCGATTGCGGACATCGAAGGACATTCGGTTCCCACGGGCGCACTCGACATCACCCTCTATCGCGACGACCTTCGACTTCGCCCTGCTCGTGCGCTCGAGCCCACGTCGATCCCGCCCGAGGGCATCGACGACCGCATCGTCGTCCTCGTCGATGACGTTCTCTTCTCCGGACGCACCGTGAGGGCCGCGCTCGATGCCCTCAATGACATAGGTCGTCCTCGTGCAGTGCGCCTTGCCGTACTCGTCGATCGCGGGCACCGCGAGCTTCCGATCCGGCCCGACTTCGTCGGCAAGAATCTGCCGACCGCGGTAGGGGAGCAGGTCCGCGTAAGCCTCGTCGAGATCGACGGATCCGACTCGGTCACGATCCGCGATGAGGAGTCCGCATGAAGCATTTGCTGTCTGCGGGAGATCTCGATCGAGATCAGGCGATCACCATCCTCGACACGGCCGCTGAACTCGCGGCGCTCACGGATCGCTCCGTGAAGAAGCTCCCTACCCTGCGTGGCCGCACGGTCGTGAACCTGTTCTTCGAGGACTCGACTCGAACTCGCATCTCCTTCGAAGTGGCGGCGAAGCGGCTGTCTGCCGATGTCATCAACTTCGCGGCCAAGGGATCGTCGGTATCGAAGGGCGAGAGTCTCAAGGACACTGCACTCACCCTCGAGGCGATGGGTGCCGACGCAGTGGTGATCCGGCACAACCTCTCTGGTGCACCGCATCGACTCGCGACCGCCGGCTGGATCGGCGGCAGCGTCGTCAATGCGGGCGACGGTACCCACGAGCACCCCACTCAGGCTCTGTTGGACGCTTTCACGATGCGCAAGCATCTGCGCGACGGCACCGGCGATCTCGAAGGCGTGCGCGTCGGCATCGTCGGTGACGTCCTGCACAGTCGCGTTGCACGCTCAAATGTCCTGCTCCTGCGCACGCTGGGCGCTCAGGTGACGCTGGTGGCGCCGCCCACTTTGCTGCCGCTCGGCGTCGAGACCTGGCCTTGCGATGTCAGCTATGACATCGATTCCGTACTTCCGCGGCTCGACGCCATCATGATGCTTCGAGTGCAGGGGGAGCGCATGCATGATGCCTACTTCCCCTCGGCTCTTGAGTACTCGCGACTGTACGGCCTCGACTCAGCGCGAATGTCTACGCTGCCCGATCACGCAGTGATCTTGCACCCGGGTCCGATGAATCGCGGCATGGAGATTTCGGCCGATGTGGCCGACAGTCCTCGTGCGCTGATGGTGGAGCAAGTCGCCAATGGCGTGAGCGTCCGCATGGCCGTCCTGTATCTCTTGCTCGGTGGAATGAAGGAGAACGACTGATGCCCATCGTCCTGCGCGGAGCGCGCCCATACGGCGAGGACGCCGCGGACATCGTGATCGCCGATGGCCTGATCGTCGAGATCGCACCCGTGGGGTCAGCGAGTGGCGAGGTCATCGACTGCGAGGGGCTGGTGGCTCTTCCCGGGTTCGTGGACTTGCATACCCACCTGCGTGAGCCCGGCCGAGAGGATGCCGAGACTGTCGAGTCCGGTTCTCGAGCTGCGGCGCTCGGCGGCTATACCTGCGTGCACGCAATGGCGAATACCTCGCCGGTAGCCGACACTGCGGGCGTGGTCGAGCAGGTATGGCGCTTGGGTGAGCGAACGGGGCTTGTGGATGTTCGACCGGTCGGGGCCGTCACGGTCGGGTTAGCCGGCGAGCGCATGGCGGAGATCGGGGCGATGGCGAACTCCGAGGCGCAGGTTCGCGTGTTCAGCGACGACGGCAAGTGCGTCCACGATGCAGCGCTCATGCGTCGTGCGCTCGAATACGTGAAGGCATTCGACGGTGTTGTCGCACAGCATGCGCAGGAGCCTCGTCTGACCGAGAACGCGCAGATGAACGAAGGAATTCTTTCCGGGCAGCTCGGCTTGACCGGTTGGCCGGCGGTAGCGGAAGAGGCGATCATCGCTCGCGATGTCCTGCTTGCGCAGCATGTGGATTCCAGACTGCATGTCTGCCATGTCTCGACTGCCGGCTCGGTGGAGGTTATTCGCTGGGCAAAGAGCAGGGGAGTCAACGTCACTGCCGAGGTCTGCCCTCATCACTTGATCCTGACCGAGGATCTCGTGGCGTCCTATGACCCGATCTACAAGGTCAATCCGCCGCTTCGCACCGCTGCCGATATCGAGGCGCTCCGCGGTGCTCTGGGTGACGGCACGATTGATGCAATCGCGACTGATCATGCCCCCCATCCGCATGAGGACAAGGATTGCGAGTGGGGAGCGGCTGCCTTCGGAATGCTCGGGCTCGAGACAGCATTCAGCATCGCCATGAAAACAATGATCGAACCCGGCCTTCTCGACTGGCGCGGCCTTGCTGACCGAATGTCGGTAGCGCCCGCCCGCATCGGCCGAGTACGTGAACAGGGGCACGAGCTGGCAGTCGGATCGATTGCGAATATCGCCCTCGTCGACCCTTCAGCCACCCGGGTCATCAGCTCCGACCGGCTTGCCTCGAAGTCACGCAACACCCCTTACGCCAGCATGGAGTTACCCGGAGCCGTGGTTCACGTGCTCTATGGCGGCAATCTCACAGTTCGCGATGGAGCCCTCGCATGATGTCCATAGCAACTGACCTGGAGAATGGGGCCATGAGCCGTGTTCTCGCAGTACTTGTCCTCGAAGATGGCCGCATCATGCGCGGTCGTTCGTTCGGCGCGATCGGCACGGCTTACGGCGAGGCCGTCTTCTCCACCGGCATGAGCGGGTACCAGGAAACCCTCACCGACCCGTCCTACCGCCGTCAGGTGGTGATCATGACTGCTCCCCATATCGGGAACACCGGCATGAATCACGAGGATCCGGAGTCCACGCGCATTTGGGTGGCCGGCTACGTCGTCCGCGATCCTTCGCGTGTCACCTCGAACTGGCGTGCTGACTCAGATCTCGAGTCCGATCTCGTCGAGCAGGGCATTGTCGGACTGTGTGAGATCGACACCCGGGCGCTCACTCGTCACCTCCGCGAGCGCGGAAGCATGCGTGTCGGACTCTTCAGCGGTAGCGATGCCGAGGCCACCGATGCTGAACTTCTTGCACGCGTGCAGGCGACTCCGCAGATGCAGGGGGCAAGTCTGACCGATGAGGTCACCACCGTTGAGTCGTACGTCATTGCGGCCCAAGGCTCTAAGCGTTTCACTGTCGCGGCAATCGATCTTGGTATCAAGTCCATGACTCCGTTCCGGATGGCAGAGCGAGGCATTGAGGTACACGTGCTGCCTGCGAGCACGTCCTTCGAGCAGGTTGCGGCGCTTGCGCCTGACGGAGTCTTCTTCTCCAACGGCCCGGGTGACCCCGCCACTGCCACGCACGCAATCTCTGTCATGCAATCGGTACTCGAGGCACGCATTCCGGTCTTCGGCATCTGCTTCGGGAATCAGATCCTCGGCCGTGCGCTCGGACTCGGTACCTACAAGCTGCGATACGGGCATCGCGGTATCAATCAGCCGGTGATGGACCTCCGCACACGCAAGGTCGAGGTCACTGCACACAACCATGGATTCGCCGTCGACGCGCCGCGCGATGGTGCCTTCGATACCCCGTATGGCCGCGCCGAAGTCAGTCATGTCTGCCTGAACGACGATGTCGTCGAGGGCCTTCGCCTGCTTGACCGACCGGCCTTCAGCGTGCAGTACCACCCCGAGGCGGCGGCGGGTCCGCATGACGCCTCATATCTCTTCGACGAATTCGTGACAGCAATGGAAGCAGGCGCACATGCCCAAGCGTGAGGATCTCCGTTCGGTCATGGTGATCGGCTCCGGCCCGATCGTGATCGGTCAGGCCTGCGAGTTCGACTATTCCGGAACCCAGGCCTGTCGGGTACTGCGCGACGAAGGTCTGCGAGTGGTTCTCGTCAACTCGAATCCGGCCACGATCATGACCGACCCTGAGTTCTCCGATGCCACGTACATCGAGCCCATCACCCCGGAGTTCCTCGAGCGCATCATCGCCAAGGAGCGCCCCGACGCGTTGCTGCCGACTCTGGGCGGTCAAACGGCGCTGAATGCCGCGATCGCCCTGCACAAGAACGGTGTGCTGGCCAAGTACGACGTCGAGTTGATCGGTGCTGATGTCGACGCGATTGAGCGGGGAGAGAATCGCGAGATCTTCCGGCAGATCGTGGCCGACATCGGGGCCGAGAGCGCTCGATCGGCGATCTGTCATTCGCTCGATGACTGCCTGGCGGCGGTCGATGATCTCAAGTACCCCGTCGTCGTGCGGCCCTCCTTCACGATGGGTGGTGCCGGGTCCGGAATCGCCTATGACGAGACCGACCTTCGCCGCATAGCCGGGGCCGGTCTACAGGCCAGCCCCACCACGGAGGTTCTTCTCGAGGAGTCCATCATCGGATGGAAGGAATATGAGCTCGAACTCATGCGCGATCACCACGACAACGTGGTGGTCGTCTGCTCGATTGAGAATCTTGACCCGATGGGCGTTCACACAGGTGACTCCATCACCGTCGCGCCCTCGCTCACCCTGACCGATCGCGAGTTCCAGCACATGCGCGATGTGGGCATCGCCATCATTCGCGCTGTCGGAGTCGACACGGGCGGATGCAATATTCAGTTCGCCATCAATCCCGCGGACGGGCGCCTCATCGTCATTGAGATGAACCCACGTGTGTCGCGTTCCTCTGCGCTCGCGTCCAAGGCCACCGGTTTCCCCATCGCCAAGATCGCAGCTCGGCTTGCCATCGGTTACACGCTCGACGAGATTCCCAATGACATCACCGAGCAGACGCCGGCATCCTTCGAACCAACCCTCGACTACATCGTCGTCAAGGTCCCGCGTTTCGCCTTCGAGAAATTCCCGCAGGCTGATCCCGTTCTTACCACCACGATGAAGAGCGTCGGCGAGGCCATGGCCATCGGCCGCAATTTCACCGAGGCACTCCAGAAGGCCCTTCGCTCACTCGAGAAGCCCGAAGCGGTCTTCAGCTGGAGCGAGAGTTCCGTTGACCTGACGGATCTCCTGCAGCGCATGCGCAAGCCCCATGACGGTCGCCTCTCCTTGGTGCAGCAGGCCCTGGCCCAGGGCGCCACGGCCGAGCAGGTGCACGAGGCCACCAAGATCGATCCGTGGTTTATCGATCAGATCTGCCTGATCAATGAAGTTGCTGCCGAGGTGCGCACGGCTGAAGTGCTGGACTCCCATGTCATCCGCCATGCCAAGCGCCACGGATTCTCCGACCGGCAGCTCGCGCAACTTCGAGGCCTGACCGAGGCCGAGGTTCGTGAGTTGCGGCACGCGTTGGGTGTGCGCCCTGTCTACAAGACCGTCGATACCTGTGCCGCAGAGTTCGCCGCGCAGACTCCTTACCACTACTCGTCCTACGACGAGGAGACCGAGGTAGTGCCCACTGATCGCGACAAGGTGATCATCCTGGGATCAGGTCCCAACCGCATCGGTCAGGGAATTGAGTTCGACTACTCGTGCGTGCATGCTGCACTGACCCTTCGCGACGCCGGCTACGAGACCATCATGGTCAACTGCAACCCCGAGACCGTCTCGACCGACTACGACACCTCGGATCGCCTCTACTTCGAGCCGCTGACGCTCGAGGACGTCCTCGAGATCGTGCATGCAGAGTCAGGCGCGGGGCATCTGGTGGGCGTGATCGTCCAGCTCGGTGGTCAGACCCCTCTCGGGCTCGCTCAGGCCTTGAAGAATGCCGGCGTGCCAATCATCGGCACGAGCCCCGAGTCCATTCACCTCGCCGAGGAGCGCGGCGCCTTCGGTCGCGTGCTGGCCGAAGCGGGGCTTCCGGCGCCGCGGCACGGCACGGCGTTCTCCTTCCCCGAGGCCCAGGCAATCGCTGCCGATGTCGGATACCCGGTGCTGGTGCGACCGAGTTATGTGCTGGGCGGTCGAGGCATGGAGATCGTCTATGACGATGCGATGCTCGCCGACTACCTCACGCGCGCGACCGATGTCACGGCCGAGCATCCGGTGCTCGTCGATCGATTCCTCGATGATGCGATCGAGATCGATGTCGACGCCCTGTACGACGGCACTGAGCTCTTCCTCGCCGGCGTGATGGAGCACATCGAGGAAGCCGGAATTCACTCCGGGGACTCGGCCTGCGCACTTCCGCCGATCACCTTGGGTGCAGGAGAAATAGAGCGCATCCGTACCTCGACGCTCGCCATCGCCAAGGGCGTGGGTGTCCGTGGCTTGCTCAACGTCCAATACGCGCTCGCCGGTGACGTCCTCTACGTTCTCGAGGCCAATCCGCGTGCTTCACGCACCGTGCCGTTCGTCTCCAAGGCGACGGCAGTTCCCATTGCCAAGGCGGCTGCTCGGGTCATGGTCGGTCAGACCATTGCCGAACTCCGTGAGCAGGGAATCCTCCCGGCTCAGGGCGACGGCGGCACGATGCCGGCAGGTTCCGCCGTGTCAGTGAAGGAAGCAGTGCTTCCGTTCGGTCGTTTCCACGGCGTAGACACCGTGCTCGGCCCCGAGATGCGCTCGACCGGCGAGGTCATGGGAATCGACGACACCTTCGGCATCGCCTTCGCAAAGTCACAGGATGCTGCGTTCGGCGCTCTGCCGATGTCCGGTACGGCATTCGTCTCGCTTGCCAACCGCGACAAGCGTTCTGCCATCTTCCCGATCAAGATCCTCCATGATCTTGGTTTCACGATTCTCGCAACTGCTGGCACTGCCGAGGTTCTCGGAAGAAACGGCGTTCCCGCCCAGGTGCTGCGCAAGCAGTCGGAGGGAACCGGTCCAGGTGGTGAGAAGACCACGGTCGACGCGATCATGGCCGGCGATATCCAGCTGATCATCAATACCCCATACGGAGTCGGCCCCCGCCTCGACGGCTACGAGATTCGCACGGCAGCGGTCACTCGTGGCGTGCCGTGCATCACGACCGTGCAAGGTCTTGCCGCGGCGGTCCAGGGCATTGAGTCCTTGCAGAAGGATGAAGCAGGCGTTCGCTCGCTTCAGGAGCATGGCGCCGATCTGGCCGCCCGCCGAGCGGGGCAGTCGTCATGAGTAGTCCGCTCCAGATTCGCGGCGAGGTACTCGACGTCAAGCGCGCCGGCAGTTATTTCGTCATCTCCCTCACCGCGCCCGGCATCCCGGAAATCACTCGTCCGGGTCATTTCCTCAATATCGGCATCGGCGGCGAGGAATCCTCGATGCTGCTTCGCCGATCGTTTGCCATTCACCAGGTTCAGATGCGCGGCATGTACGGCGGCACTCTCGACATCGTGGTGGGTGTCAATGGCAAGGGTTCGCAGTGGCTCAGTGAGCGCCGTCGACATGATCCTCTGAGCATTGTCGGGCCACTCGGGCGTCCGTTCGTCCTGCCCAAGGAGAAAGTGTCCTGCGTGCTCGTCGGGGGCGGCTACGGCTCGGCGCCTCTCTTCATGCTCGCTGAGCAACTGCGTGAACGCGGTTGCCGTGTTGATGTCGTCCTCGGGGCAGCCACGGAGGAGAAGCTCTTCGGCACCCTCGATATCAAGAGACTTGCCACGACGCTCACGATCACGACAGATGACGGTTCGTCCGGTACTCAAGGTCGAGTCACCGACGTCCTCCCCGACATCATGGACAAGTCCGACTCTGCCGTGGTGTACGCGTGCGGACCCATGGGCATGCTCTCGGCAGTTGCGGCAATCGCGTCGGAGAAGCGCGCCCACAGTCAGTGCTCGGTCGAGGAGTCCATGGCCTGCGGAATCGGAGTCTGCATGACCTGTGTCCTCCCGGTGATTGGCGACGACGGTGTCACCCGCATGGTGCGATCCTGCGTCGAAGGCCCGGTCTTCCGAGGCGATCGCGTGCGATGGAGTGATGTGGGAACTGTGCCTGCCGATACTTGGGGTGCTCCGGTGGAAGGCGGCCACTGATGACCCGCGCAGTCTTCTCGCCGGCCGGAGGCACAGCTTCTGAGCAGAGGCCCGATGTCGACATGTCGACGAGCCTCGGCTTTCTCGATCTCCCTGCGCCTGTGCTCACCGCCTCCGGCTGCGCGGCGGCGGGCCGCGAGCTCGATCAGTTCTTCGACATCACCGAGCTTGGCGGCATCGTGACCAAGAGCGTCATGCTGCAGCCTCGTTCGGGTCGCGCGACACCGCGAATGGCCGAGACGCCCAGCGGAATGCTGAACTCGATTGGGCTCCAGGGGCCGGGCATTGATCAATTCATCGAGAAGGATCTCGCCTGGCTCGAGCAGCGTGGTGTGCGCACGATCGTGTCTATCGCCGGAAGCAATGTCGACGAGTACTCCAAGCTCGCGCAGAAGTTGCGCAACGTTCCCGGGATCGCAGGCATCGAGGTCAACATCTCGTGCCCCAATGTCGAGAACCGCGGCCTCGTCTTTGCCTGCCAGCCCGACTCGGCATCGAGCGTGATCCAGGCGGTGCGCCGTTTCAGTGATCCCAAGATGCCGATCCTCGCGAAGCTCTCTCCTGATGTCACCGACATCACCGAGATCGCGCACGCCGTCGTGCGTGCCGGTGCCACGGGGATCTCGGTCATGAACACCACCTTGGGCATGGTCATCAACACCGACACCATGCGACCGGCCCTGGCCGGCGTGACCGGTGGTCTCTCGGGCCCGGCGATCCGTCCGATTGCGGTGCGCTGCGTGTGGCAGATCCGCAAGGCGCTGCCGGATGTCCCGATTCTCGGCATGGGCGGTATCCGCACGGGCCAGGATGCCTTCCAGTTCATCCTCGCGGGGGCGAGTGCGGTGTCGGTCGGCACGGTGGTCTTCAACGATCCGAGTGCCCCGATTCGCATTCAGCACGAGTTGGCCCAGCAGCTGGCCGATCACGGCTTC
The DNA here is from genome assembly GCA_024639145.1 of Actinomycetes bacterium. Taxonomy (GTDB): domain Bacteria; phylum Actinomycetota; class Actinomycetes; order S36-B12; family S36-B12; genus CAIKZY01. Next base: position 189,930 of record JAHEIZ010000002.1, read on the forward strand.
TCGAGCTTGAGCGATGCCGTGTCATTTGCGCATCGTTCGGCCGATGTTGATCTGGTCGACGACGTCGAAGAGGAGTTCGAGATCGAATGACCGCGCCCATTGCTGTCGCCCTTGACGCACCTGATCTGCCCACGCTCTCCAGATGGGCATTCGAGACGTCCCCCTTCGTGTCCACCCTGAAGGTCGGTCTCGAGGTGTTCTGCCGAGATGGTGCCGCTGCGGTGCAGGCAGCCCGTGATGCGGCGATGCGCGCAGGCGCTGATCACGCGCGTATCTTCCTCGACCTCAAGCTCCATGACATCCCGGCCACTGTCGCGGGTGCGGCATCCGCCGTGCGCGATCTGCATCCCGATTACCTGACCGTGCACGCGGCCGGCGGTCCCGAGATGATCGCCGCTGCCGCGCGGGCCCTGCCCGATACGCGCATCACAGCGGTGACCATCCTGACCTCGCTCGACGACTCGGTGCTCGAGTCGATCGGCATGCGCGGGCCGTCGCTGGACGCTGCTGTGCGTCTCGCCGTACTCGCCGTCGAAGCCGGGGCACGTGCCATCGTCTGCTCACCGCTCGAGGTTGCCGCGATCCGCGCTGCAGTAAGTGACGACATCACGCTCATCACGCCCGGCGTGCGTCCGGCAGGTGCAGGGGTCCAGGACCAGAAGCGCGTGGCCACGCCCGAGTCCGCACTTGCCGCCGGAGCCGATCTCCTGGTCATCGGTCGCCCGATCACCGGTGCTGCCTCGCCCGGTGAGGCCGCGCGCGAACTGCGCGATGCCCTTCCGGCGGCACGATGACCGCGCCCGACCGCAGTCCCGAGCAGCGAGCCGAGGCCCTTGCTCGTGCTCTCGAGGCTCGGCAGGAGCGCGCGCTCATCCGGCGGCAGCTCAAGTCGGGCGCCCTCGATGCTCGTGAGGTCCTCGAATCCTGCGATGACAACCTCGCCTGGGGTGCACTTCCGATACGCGCATTCTTGACCGCACTGCCCGGCGTGGGGGTCGCTCGAGCGCAGGCCATCATGCGCGATATCGACATCGCCGACTCGCGACGCCTGCGCGGCCTGGGCGAGCGGCAGCGTCTCGAACTCCTGCAGGTGATCTGATGGCCACCGCGCCCCTCGTGGTCGTCTCCGGGCCCTCGGGCGTAGGCAAGAGCACCGTGGTCGCCGCAGCGCTCGAGGCCGATCCGAGTGTCTGGCTGTCGGTCAGTGCCACGACGCGGGCTCCGCGAGAGGGGGAGATCGACGGAGTCAATTACTTCTTCGTCACGCGCGATCGCTTCGAGGAGATGGTCCATGCGGGGGAGTTCCTCGAATGGGCCGAATTCGCCGGGAATCGCTACGGCACCCCGCGAGGTCCGGTCCAGGAGCGCCGCTCGGCTGGCATCCCCGTGATCTTGGAGATCGAACTGCAGGGCGCCCGCCAGGTGCGTCTGAGTGACCCGACTGCACGCCTGGTCTTCTTGGCACCCCCCTCATGGGAGGTCCTCGAGGCTCGCCTGACCGGTCGGGGCACCGAGTCGCCCGAGTCAGTGGCCGCGCGCCTCGATGCTGCCAGGGCCGAGCTGGCCGCTCAGGGGGAGTTTGACGACGTGGTCGTCAATACCGATGTACGGGAGTCCGCTCAGGCCTTGCTAGACTTCCTCCACGGCTGACCGCCGTTCTCCCCGAAGAACCGACGTAAAGAGGCATTGTCATGAGCAACGTTCGCGCCGAGGGCATCACCCATCCCTCCATTGACGCCCTGCTCGACAAGACCGAGTCGAAGTACTCCCTGGTGATCTACGCATCCAAGCGTGCGCGCCAGATCAACGCCTACTACTCACAGCTCGGCGAGGGCCTGCTCGAGTACGTCGGCCCTCTGGTCGAGACCCACGTCCAGGAGAAGCCCCTGTCGATCGCCCTGCGCGAGATCGACGCCGGCCTGCTCACCTCCGAGGCGGTCGAGGACCTCAGCTGACCTCCAGCGATTTCGGGGTGCCCGTGCCCCGCATCGTCCTGGGTGTCGCAGGCGGTATCGCCGCCTACAAGGTGGTCGAGGTCCTGCGCGGCCTCACTGAGTCTGGCCACGATGTCACCGTGGTTCCCACCGCAGCAGCACTCGAGTTCGTCGGAGCCCCGACCTGGGCGGCACTGTCCGGCAAGCCCGTGAACACCAGCGTGTGGCATGACGTCGAGCAGGTTGTGCATGTCAGGCTCGGCCAGTCGGCTGACCTCGTCCTCGTCGCACCTGCTACGGCCGATCTCCTCGCCCGTGCAACTCACGGCATCGCCGACGACCTGCTGACCAACGTGCTTCTCACTGCGCGCTGCCCGATCGTGATGGCGCCGGCCATGCATACCGAGATGTGGCAGCACCCCGCGACCCAGCGAAATGTGGCCGAACTCCGCGCCCGCGGGGTGATCGTGCTCGAGCCTGCCTCCGGCCGCCTGACCGGCGCCGATACTGGGCCCGGCCGCCTGCCCGACCCCTCGGCCATCATCGCGGCAGCCCGCGATGCCCTCCGGCGTGCGCCGTCCGCCGATCTTGCGGGCCTACGCCTCCTGATTACCGCCGGGGGCACCCGGGAGGCGATCGACCCGGTGCGCTTCATTGGCAATCACAGCAGTGGCAAGCAGGGCTTCGAGCTCGCACGAACCGCAGTTGCCCGTGGGGCTGAGGTCACCGTGATCGTCGCCCACGTCGACGTCGAGCCGCCGGCCGGCGCGACGATCATCCGGGTCAGCTCGGGCGAGCAGATGCACGCCGAGGTCGCGCGGCTGATGCCCGAGAGCGATGTCGTGGTCATGGCTGCCGCGGTGGCCGATTTCCGGCCGTCCGAGGTGGCCGAGTCGAAGGTCAAGAAGGCCGAGACCCCTGCCGCGATCAGCCTCGAGCTGCAGCCCACCACCGACATCCTCGCCTCGATCGTCGCCTCGCGAGTCGGCTCGTCGCCGCTCATCGTGGGCTTCGCCGCCGAGACCGGCGACGCGTCCGCGAGCGTGCTCGAGCACGGACGGGCCAAGTTGGCTCGCAAGCGATGCGACCTGCTCGTGGTCAATGACGTCAGCCCGGGCAAGGCGTTCGGCGCCGATGACAACGAGGTCGTCATCCTGGGGGGCCATGGCGAGGTCACTGTGTCGCGTGCCTCGAAGGCCGTCGTGGCCGACGCGATCTGGGATGCCGTCCTGGCTCGAATCCCTGCCGTCTAGGGGGCGCGGCACGGTGCCGCGCTTCGCTGCCGGAGGCGGCCATTCGTGTATCCTTGCCGTCGGTCACGAGTACCAGCGTCAAGTCCCGGCTCGCTGGTCGGCAACCCTCCTCCGCGGTGGGGTGCTCCGGGAGCAGACCAGGCCTCATCCGAGGCAAGCGCGCGTTCCACCGATGGGGCAGCGGTAAGCAACAGCCAAGGGAGTATCGATCGTGTCCAAGCGTCTGTTCACCTCCGAGTCCGTGACTGAGGGTCATCCCGACAAGATGGCCGACCAGATCAGTGACGCGATCCTCGATGACCTGCTGAAGCAGGATCCCAAGAGCCGCGTCGCGGTCGAGACCATGCTGACCACCGGCCAGGTCCACGTCGCCGGCGAGGTCACCACCTCGGGCTTCGCTGATGTCATGAGCATCGTGCGTCGCGCGGTCAACGGCATCGGCTACGACTCGTCGATCAAGGGCTTCGACGGCGCCTCGTGCGGCATCCAGGTCTCGATCGGCCAGCAGTCGCCCGACATCGCCCAGGGCGTCAACGACGCCATCGAGGAGCGCGAGGGCGGCAGTGCCGATCCTCTCGACCGACAGGGCGCAGGCGACCAGGGCCTGATGTTCGGCTACGCCTCGACCGACACCCTCGAGCTCATGCCCCTGCCGATCGCCCTGGCGCATCGCATGGCAGAGAAGCTCACCGACGTGCGCAAGGACGGCACCGTTCCCTACCTGCGTCCTGATGGCAAGACTCAGGTCACCATCGAGTACGACGAGAACCAGCGCCCGGTGCGTATCGACACCGTCGTGGTGTCGAGCCAGCATGCTGACAACATCAGCCTCGAGAACATGCTCACCCCCGACATTCGCAAGCATGTCGTCGATCCGATCTTGGCCGGCATCGATCTCGACTCGCGCGACTACCGACTCCTGGTCAACCCGACCGGCAAGTTCGTCGTCGGCGGCCCGATGGGCGATGCAGGCCTCACCGGCCGCAAGATCATCGTCGACACCTACGGCGGCATGGCCCGTCACGGCGGCGGCGCCTTCTCGGGTAAGGACCCGTCAAAGGTCGACCGCTCCGCTGCCTACGCGATGCGCTGGGTCGCCAAGAACGTGGTGGCCGCAGGCCTGGCCACGCGCTGCGAGGTCCAGGTGGCCTACGCCATCGGCAAGGCACATCCGGTCGGCGTTTTCGTCGAGACCTTCGGCACCGGAGTGATCGGGGACGAGGCCATCCAGGCCGCAGTGCTCGAGGTCTTCGACCTGCGTCCGGCGGCGATCATCCGCGATCTCGATCTGCTGCGTCCGATCTATCGTACGACCAGCGCCTACGGTCACTTCGGTCGTCCCGAGGGCGTCAACGTTCTCCTCGACAGTGATGATGAGGCAGCGCGCACGGTCATCAACGGCACCTTCACCTGGGAGAACACCGATCGCGCAGCATCGCTGCGTGCAGTCGCAGGTGTGTGATCACTGAGCACGATCAGCTAGCGCTGGTGCCGGGTAAGCCGGCACCACGCAAGCGTGCCGTGCGGCCGCTGGCCGAGTCCTCGCCCATCGCGCACGTGCGCATCGACTCGTCAGTTCCTCATCTCGACAAGGTCTTCGACTACGAAGTCCCCGAGAGACTGTCGGCGACGGCAGTCCCCGGGGTGCGCGTGCGCGTGCGCTTCGCGGGCAGGCTGGTCGATGGGTTTATCGTTGATCGGGCTGAGTCCTCGTCGACAAGCGCGACACTGCGACCCATTGAGCGCGTCATCTCGCCAGAGGTGGTGCTCATTCCCGAGATCGAAGAGCTGGTCTCCGCTGTTGCCGATCGGTATGCGGGCACCTTCTCCGATGTCGTGCGGTCTGCCGTACCGCCACGCCATGCCCGCGCCGAGGCAGTCGCCTCGGCTCGGCGGTCCGACCGGGCCGTGAGTCTCTCGGATGCCGACATCGAGTGCTGGTCGAAGTACGCGCACGGTGCCACATTGCTCACGAGGCTTGCCGAGGGCCAGGTCTCGCGATGGGCGTGGAGCGCACGACCCGCGCACGGCTGGGCCCAGGACATCGCGGCACTCGTGCGCGCCGTGGCGTCCGATCCCGAGGCCGGAGTGCTGGTCGTCGTCCCCGACAAGAGGTCTATCGGGCTCGTGACCGCGCAACTCGCAACCGATATCGATGCCTCGGAGATCGCGGTCCTCGCCGCGGATGTCGGGCCCGAGCGCCGGTATCGCGAGTTCGTGCGCGTACTGCGCGGTGAGGCACGCATCGTCGTGGGCACGCGTTCTGCTGTCTTCGCTCCGGTCGTGAACCTGCGCCTGATCATCGTGTGGGACGACGCCGATGACTCGATGGTCGAGCCGCACTCTCCCTACTGGCATGCGCGCGACGTCGCCGTGATGCGCGCGCATCAGCAGTCATGCTCGCTGGCCATCGGCTCGGCCTCGCGGAGCATCGCCACGCAGTCACTGTGCGAGTCGGGTTGGGCGCGCTCGATTGCGCCTCTGCGCAGTGCGATCAAGGCCGATGCGCCGGTGATCCGCGCATTGCAGCCGGGCGATGAGCGTCAGGACTCAGCAGCCGCTGTGGCGCGGATTCCGCATACGGCCTGGCTCGTCGCCAAGGAGGGGCTGCGTGACGGACCTGTCCTGATCCAGGTGCCGCGGCGCGGCCATACGCCGGCCTTGGCCTGTCAGGAATGCAGGCAACGGGCGGTCTGCGAGTGCGGGGGACCCCTGGCACTTGCGAGCGGATCGACGATTCCCACATGCTCCTGGTGCGCTCGGCCAGTCGTGAGGTGGACCTGTCCGCACTGCCGCGGAACCTCTCTGCGTGCAGTCACGATCGGAGTGGAGCGCACAGCTGAGGAGTTCGGTCGGGCCTTCAGCGGTGCGCGCGTGCGCTGGTCTACGGGTGAGACTCCGCTTGCGAGTATCGACGACTCGCCCGCCCTTATCGTCTCGACGCCGGGTGCCGAGCCGATCCCGCCGCGGGGCTACTCGGCTGTACTGCTGCTCGATGCACGGTCACAGCTCGAGCATCCGAGCCTGAACGCTGCGGAGGAGGCCTGTACCCGCTGGTTCACCGCTGCTGCCCTGGCCCGCCCCGGCGCGCACGTCGTGGTGACCGCGGAGAGCTCGACGCCTGCTGTGCAGGCACTCATCCGCTGGGATGCGCCGTGGTTCGCTGCGCATGAACTGGCGCAGCGCAGCGAGGCCGGCCTTCCACCGTCCGTGCGTATGGTGCAGCTGCGGGGAAGTGCGCACGACATAGTCGAGGTATCGGCCTCGATCACGGTGCCCCATCGTCTGCTCGGGCCCAATGGTGATGAGCGAGCATTTGTCGTGGTCTCGCGCGAGAACGGCCTTGCGCTCTCCCGGGAGCTGCGCGCCGTCAGCGCCACGCGAAGTGCGCGTCGTGATGCGGGGGTCGTGCAGGTCGTGTGCGATCCGCGCGACCTGAGCCTGTGACCCTAGACTCGTCCCATGGCCGTCCAACCGATTCGCATCTTCGGCGATCCCGTGCTCCGCACCCCGGCGGCCCCCGTGGTGACATTCGACAAGGAACTTCGCAAGCTCGTGAAGGATCTCACCGAGACCATGCAGCATGCGCCGGGCGCCGGACTTGCCGCTCCGCAGATCGGCGTATCCCTGCGCGTCTTCACCTACTGGGTCGATGACGAGCTCGGCCACCTGTGCAACCCCGAACTCACGCTCTCCGACGACTACGAGGAGGGCGAGGAGGGCTGCCTGTCCCTGCCGGGCCTGTCCTTCGAGACACCGCGCGCGCGTCGGGTAGTGGCCCGCGGCATGAACATGCACGGCGAACCGGTCATGATCGAGGGCTCCGACTTGATGGCCCGGTGCGTGCAGCACGAGACCGATCACCTCGATGGCATCATCTTCATCGATCGCCTCGATGCCGAGGCACGCAAGGAGGCCATGAAGGTCATCCGCTCGACCGAGTGGTTTGGCGATCACGCGCCCAAGGTGGCTTTCAGCCCGCATGGCATCACCTCCGGCTGGCTCTAGCCGGTGCGTCTCGTCTTCGCCGGAACTCCCGATGTCGCGGCCATCAGTCTTCGCGCGCTGGTCGACTCTCGGCATGACGTGGCAGCAGTCATCACGCGTCCTGATGCGGCACGCGGTCGCGGTCGCGCGGTCGCACGAAGTGCGGTCGCCGAGGTCGCCGAGGAGTATGGCCTGCGCCTCCTCCAGCCCGAGTCGCCCAGGTCAACTGAGTTCCTCGGCGAACTGGCGGCGCTCGAGCCCGACTGCTGCCCGGTCGTGGCCTACGGCAACCTGCTCCCTGCCGCTGCCCTCGACATCCCTCGCCTCGGCTGGGTGAACCTGCACTTCTCCTTGCTGCCCGCCTGGCGGGGAGCAGCGCCCGTGCAATGGGCCGTCCGTCAAGGCGACGACCTCACCGGAGCGACCACCTTCCTGCTCGACGAGGGCATGGACACCGGTCCTATCCTCGGCACGATGACCGAGCGAATCCGCGCTGACGACACTGCAGGCGACCTGCTGCTGCGACTCGCGCACGCCGGCTCGGGTCTGCTCGTCTCGACCCTCGATGCACTCGAGGACGGAACCCTGAATCCGGTTCCGCAGGCATCGGCGGGGATCAGCCATGCGCCCAAGATCTCCGTCGACGACGCGCGCGTGGCCTGGACTGATCCCGCGATCGGGATCGACCGTCTCATTCGCTCGTGCACTCCTGCTCCTGGTGCCTGGACCACTCTCGGGGACGAGCGCGTGAAGCTGGGCCCCCTGCAGGTGCGTGACGATCTCGAGAACGTGCCCGCGGGCAGCATGCACGCAGGCAAGAGCGCGGTCATCGTCGGAACGGCCACGAGTCCGGTTGAGCTCGGCACCGTGCAGGCTGTCGGCAAGCGCCCGATGCCCGCAGCCGACTGGGCACGAGGTCTGCGCCTCGCCGGCGATGAGGTGTTCTCATGACACGCGTCGATGCGCCGCGTCGTGCGGCACTGCAGATCCTCCGCGAGGTGCGCTCCAACGGCGCCTACGCGAACATCGCGGCGACCACCGTGCTCGCCGACTTCGGATTGCACGGCAAGGATGCCGCCTTCACCACCGAGCTCGCCTTCGGCACCCTGCGACTGCAGGGCTGGTATGACCTCGTGCTCGCGGCGTGCATCTCCCGTGATTGGAACGATGTCCAGAACGATCTGAAGGACATCCTGCGCATGGGTGCGCATCAGCTGCTCGATATGCGAGTTCCCGACCATGCGGCCGTCGACACCTCGTGCGAGCTGGCGCGTGACGCGGGTGAGCCCGGCGGGGCGAAGGGTCGAGCCGGCTTCGTCAATGCCGTGCTGCGCAAGGTCTCGGCGCGCGACACCGATCAGTGGTGCACGCACTTGAAACTGGATGGCGATGACCTACGCAGCCTCGCGGCACGCACGTCGCATCCCGAGTGGGTGGCCCGTGCACTCGCCGATTCACTGGGAGTTAGGCGTGATGAGATCGGCGAGCTGCTCGAGGCCGACAACGCCCCTGCGCGCCCTGTCCTCGTGGCGCGCCCGGGTCGTCTCGATGTGGCCGAGTTGCTCGCGATGGACGATGTCGAGCCCGCGCCATTGTCACCGCTCGCCGGCGTGCTGACCAAGGGCGCGCCGGGTGATCTTCCCGATGTGCGCAGCGGAGTCATCGGCGTGCAGGACGAGGGCAGTCAGCTCGTCGCCCTGGCTCTCGCTCGTGCGTCGATCGACGGTCCGGAGACTGCCTGGCTCGATATGTGCGCCGGCCCTGGCGGCAAGGCGGCGATCCTCGAGGGCCTCGCCCTCGAGTGTGATGCCAATCTGACCGCAGTCGAGCAGCATCGTCATCGTGCCGATCTCGTCGCGCACTCACTGCACAGCTCGCGCTCGCATGTAATCACCGGCGATGCGACCACGAAACCGTGGGGTACCGAGCTCTTCGATCGCGTGCTTGTCGACGTTCCCTGCACCGGTCTCGGCGCCCTGCGTCGTCGTCCCGAGTCGCGCTGGCGTCGCACGCCCGAGGATCTCGCCGCCCTCGCGCCGGTCCAGCGCCAGCTCCTCAACATCGCCATCGACTCGACTCGATCCGGTGGAGTGATCGGCTACGTCACCTGCTCTCCTCATTTGGCCGAGACCGAGTTCGTGGTCTCCGACGTGCTGCGTCGGCGCGATGACGTCGTTCAGGAGGATGCCCGAGCGCTGCTGCCCGAGGTGACCGACTGCGGCGATGGTCCGGCTGTTCAGCTCTGGCCGCATCGGCATGGAACCGACGCAATGTTCCTCGCCATCCTGCGCAAGAAGTAGATTCGCGGCGTGAGCCCCCGACCTTCTGTGCGCACTGCGGCCTCGCCCGAGCATCTGCGACTGCTCGCGAAGGTGGCCCGCCTCTACTTTGAGTCGGGGCTGAAGCAACGCGAGATCTGCGAGGCACTGCACATCTCGCAGCCGCGCGTCTCGCGCCTGCTGAAGGAGGCGCAGGAACGCGGCATCGTGCGCTCGATCGTCGAGGTGCCCGAGGGCCTGCACATCGACCTCGAGGAGCGCATCGCGCTCGCATACGGTCTGGCCGACGTGATGATCGTCGACAGTGATGACGGGCGCAGCGACATGACAGCTGCCCTGGGCGGTGCGACCGCCGCGTACCTCGAGGCGACCTTGACCGGCGGCGATGTCATCGGCATCTCGACCTGGAGCTCAACCTTGCTCGCCGCAGTCGATCGCATGCGCGTGCGCACCAGTCCGGTGGCCGAGCGCGTGATCCAGATGTTCGGCGGCGTCGGCAATCCCGACGTCCAGATGGAGGCGACGCGGCTTACCTCGCGACTGGCTGAGCTCACGGGTGCCCGGCCGGTCTTCATGCCCTGCCCCGCCGTGGTCTCGGATGCCTCGATTGCGTCAGCGCTGTCGAAGGACGCCGGCGTGCGCGCCGTGGCCGAGCAGTGGGACGACATCACGGTCTCGCTCGTCGGCATCGGCAGTCTCGAGCCTTCCCCTCTGCTCGCGCGCAGCGGCAATGCCATCGGTGCCATCGAACTCGATGCCCTCCGCGCGCGCGGGGCAGTGGGCGATATCGCCCTGCGGTACTTCGGAGCCGACGGGAGCGAAATCAGCACCGATCTCGATCCGCGCGTCATCGGCATGTCCGGAGTGCAGCTCAGGTCGGTGCCGCGGCGCATCGCCCTGGCCGGGGGCGCTCACAAGGCAGCGGCGATTCGGGCTGCCCTGCTCGGCGGCTGGGTGACGGTACTGATCACCGACACGCAGGTGGCTGCGCAGTTGCTTGACCGCTAGGACCCGACAGGGGAGAATGTGAACATATATTCGCTAATGAATGGATATTCATCATGACCTCCGACTGGTGGCAGCGCCTGCACGCTGCCGGCCCGGCCAGTACCGCGGATATCGCGGACTTCGCCGCCGAAATCCGGCGCACGACGCTCGTGACCATCAACCGCGCGGGACTGGGTCATATCGGCGGCGACTACTCGGTCACCGACATCCTCTCGACCCTCTACGGCCGTGTGCTGCGCGTGGATCCCGCGAACCCCGACTGGGCTGATCGTGATCGCTTCATCCTGAGCAAGGGACATGCCGCAGTCTCCCTGTATTCCACGCTGGCGCTCTCCGGCTTCTTCCCGCTCGAGTGGCTCGAGACCTTCACCGGCCCGCTGTCCGCCCTCAACGGCCACCCAAACCGCAACAAGGTTCCCGGTGTCGAGACCAACACCGGCCCGCTCGGGCACGGCTTTCCGGTAGCGCTGGGATGCGCCCTCGCGGCCGAGCTGCAGGGGAGTGATCGACGCTCCTATGTCGTCATCGGCGACGGCGAGCTCCAGGAAGGGAGCAACTGGGAGGCCTTTATGTTCGGCGGTCACCGCCGACTCACCAACCTCACAGCGATCATCGATCGCAACCGACTCCAGCAGGGTGACCGTACCGAGAACACCAACTCCCTCGATCCGCTCGATGCCAAGGTCGAGGCCTTCGGCTGGGAGGCTCGCGTGATCGACGGTCATGACCTCGAGGCACTGCACTCAGCGCTGACTGCACCCTCTGATCGCCCGGTGGCCGTGATCGCCGAGACCACCAAGGGCAAGGGCGTCTCGTTCATCGAGGATCGCGCCGAATGGCATCACAAGGTCCCCAGCGCAGAGCAGGTCGCGCTCGCACTCGAGGAGCTGAGCCGATGAGCACCGTCCTGACCGACTGCCGCGTTCCCTTCGCCCATGAGCTCATCGAGCTCGCCCGCGCCGATGAGCGCATCGTCGCGGTCTGCAATGACTCCGTGAGCTCGAGCAACCTCGGCGAGTTCCGCTCGCTCTTCCCCGAGCGCATGTTCAATGTCGGCATCGCCGAGCAGAACATGGTCGGCGTCGCCGCGGGCCTGGCCAACGCCGGCCTGATTCCGTTCGTGTGCGCGGCCTCGCCGTTCCTGACCGGGCGCGCGACAGAGCAGATCAAGGCGGATGTCGCCTACAGTCGCGCGAACGTCAAGCTCGTGGGCATGAGCCCGGGCGTCAGCTACGGAGAGCTCGGCCCCACTCATCACTCGATCGAGGACATCGCCTGGATGCGGGCCCTCGACGGCCTGCCTATCGTCACCCCTGCCGACGACGAGCAGACACGCGAGGCCGTGCGATGGGCCGCCGGTCATGTCGGGGGCGTGTTCTTGCGCATCGGTCGCTTCAAGGTGCCCTCGGTATCCGGGGGACAGAGCCCGGCTTTCGCCTTCGGGCAGTCGAATGCGGTGCGCGCCGGCACCGACGTCACGATCATTGCGAGCGGCGTCACCGTCTCGCGTGCGCTGGCTGCGGCGGAACTCCTCGCTGACCAGACGGTGTCCGCACGCGTGCTCAACATCTCGACGATTGTGCCCCTCGATGCCGCTGCGGTGATCGCCGCAGCGCGCGAGACGGGTCGCATCGTCGTCGCGGAGGAGTCCGTCTCGCGCGGAGGTCTCGGCGGAGCCGTCGCCGAGCTGCTCGCGGAGTCGAATCCGGTGCCCATGCGACTGCTCGGAGTGAACTCGTTCGCTCCCACGGGGTCCGTCGAGTTCCTGCTCGATCATTTCGGCCTGTCGCCTGAGGGCATCGCCGCGGCCGCTCGCGAACTGGTCGGGCGTGCCTGAGCGATTCGTCCTGGCCATCGACCAGGGCACGAGCTCGACGAAGGTCATCGCGGTGGCCGTCGACGGACGCGTGCTGGCACGAGGCACGGCCTCGCTCGACCTGAGCACTCCGCAGCCGGGATGGGTTGAGCAGTCGCCGCAGGGTGTTCTCGAGAGCGTGCGTGCGGCCATCATCGACCTGTCACGACAGATCGATCTCTCGGCCGCCACCTGCATCGGCATCAGCAATCAGCGCGAGTCGCTCGTGCTGTGGGAGCGCGAGACCGGTCTGCCCGTCTCGCCGGTGATCAGTTGGCAGGACCGACGCACCACCGCACTCCTCGATGAGCTCACCTGGGCGGGCGACGAGGTGCGCGCGATCAGCGGACTTCCGCTCGATCCGATGTTCTCCGCCCTCAAGGCGCGTTGGCTGCTCGATGCCCATGATCCGACTCGTGCGCGATCCGAGGCAGGCGAGCTCGTGCTCGGCACAGTCGACTCCTGGCTGCTGCACGGCCTGACCGGCGAGATCGCGATCGAGTCCGGCAACGCCTCGCGCACATCTCTCGTCGATCTCGCCACGGGAGACTGGAGCCCTCGGCTGCTCGAGATCTTCGGCATTCCGCGCGCGGCATTGCCGACCATTCGCGACTCGGTGGGTGTCGTCGGCGAGGTCAGGGGATTCAGCCCGCTACCCGACGGCCTCCCCGTCAGTGGAGTCCTCGGTGACTCCCATGCCGCCCTGTTCTCGCACGCCGGCTGGCGTCCGGGCGTTGCCAAGGCCACCTACGGCACGGGTAGCTCGGTCATGGCGTTGAGCGCGGAACCGGCCGATTCCGACACCGGACTGTGCCGCACCATCGCCTGGCGCCTGCCCGGCGAGGGCCCGGCCCTGGCCTGGGAGGCCAACATCCTGGCGGCCGGCGCGACCCTTGCGTGGCTTGCGGGCATCCTCGGCAGCACGCCTGCCGAGCTCGCCGAGGAGGCCTCGGACAGCGCCGAGGGCGTTGTGATGATTCCCGGCTTCAACGGCCTCGCCGCGCCCTGGTGGGACGCGGAGGCCCAGGCCCTGCTCAGCGGACTGTCGCTCTCCACGGGAAGGGCGCAGCTCGCACGTGCCGCACTCGACTCCATCGTCTTCCAGGTCTGCGACGTCATCGCGGCGATGCGCGATGCCCGTTGCCTGCCGCTGAGGCTCATCGCCGACGGGGGCATTTCCGCTAATGCCGAGGTCATGAGACGCCAGTCGGCGCTCTGCGATGTCACCGTCGCGGTGAGCCCTGTCGCCGAGGCATCGGCGTTGGGTGCGGCGCATGCGGCCGGGCTGGGTATCGGTTTCTGGGATCTCGCGGCACTCGAGTCCTTGCCGCGAGAGTATCGGGAGTATCACGAGTCGATCTCTCCCGAGACTCGCTCCGAACTGTTCCACGACTGGCACCAGGCGCTCGCCCTGGCGCAGTCGCGCTAGGCACGCACCGCACCTTGCACGATCCTTCGCACGATGACTACCGAGACAGGACATGACATGACCAAGCCCTTCGAGTTCGGCACCGGCATCTGGGCCTTCGGCCAGTTCGTCGACAGGTACGCAGCGGACGGCTACGGGCCGGCGCGCACGACTCGTGACATGCTCGAGACTGCAGCGAAGGTTCCCGATCTCGTTCATCTGGACATCAACGTGCCGTTCGCCACTGAGGGACTGCCGGCCATCGAAGTGCGCACCATGCTCGATGACCTCGGCCTCAAGTGCCGCGCGACGACTCCGCACATCTACATGCGCGAGTACGCCAAGGGTGCCTTCACGAATCCTGATGCGGCCACGCGAGGCAAGGTTCGTGCGCGCGTCGAGGAGGCCATCGAGGCGGCCCGCGTTCTGGGTGCGAGCTTCGTGAAGTTCTGGCCGGGCCAGGACGGCTACGACTACCCGGGTCAGGCTGACTACATGCAGCTGTGGGACTACACGATCGACGGCATCCGCGAAATCTGCAGCGCCCACCCGGACATGCAGTTCGCAATCGAGTACAAGCCAAAGGAACCGCGCGTTCGCATGACTCTCGCGAATGCGCCGAAGACACTCCTCGCCATCCAGGAGACCGGCTGCGACAACCTCGGAATCGTCATGGACTTCGGTCACTCGCTCGATGCGGGTGAGTCCCCGACCGAGTCGCTCATGATGATCCACCGCTACGGCAAGCTCGTCTCCGCCGAGCTCAATGACAACTGGCGCGAGTGGGATGACGATCTTCCTGTGGCCTCCGTGCACCTGTTCGAGACCATGGAGTACATCCTCGCGCTGCGCTCGATCGGCTGGGAGAAGCCCGTCCTGCTCGACCAGTTCCCGTTCCGCGAGGATCCCGTCGGTGCGATCAGTCGGTCGATCAAGACGATCCAGATGCTCGACGAGGTATGTGCGCGCATCAATCTCGCCGAGCTCGCGGCCGCGCAGTCGGCCCAGGACGCCCTGGCGGCCCAGGCCATCTTCTGGAATGCCCTGCTCGACTCGAAGCGATTCTGATCCGAGCGTCGCAGTAGCCTGTCGCCGTGGGTATCCAGATCTCGCCGAGCATCCTCAACTCCGACCTGTCGAATCTCGCCGCCGAGGTCAGGCGAATCGAGTCGACTGCCGACTGGGTGCACGTCGACGTGATGGACAATCATTTCGTCCCGAACCTCACGCTCGGCCTGCCCGTCGTCGAGAGCCTGCTCGCATCGGTGAGTATCCCGGCCGACTGCCATTTGATGATCGAGGATCCCGATCGCTGGGCGCCTGCCTATGCCGAGGCCGGCGCCAAGAGCGTCACCTTCCACGTTGAGGCAGCGCGCAATCCGGTGACTCTCGCTCGTGATCTTCGCGCAGCCGGAGCTCGTGCGGGTGCGGCCATCAAGCCGGGTACCTCGATCGAGTCCGTGCGCGACATCGCGCGCGAGCTCGACATGATCCTGATCATGACCGTCGAGCCGGGCTTCGGCGGCCAGGCGTTCATGGACGACATGATGGGCAAGGTCACCGAGGCCCGTCGCATCGCCGACTCCTCGGGCCTCGATATATGGGTCCAGGTCGACGGCGGGATTGACGCACGCACGATCGGCATCGCGGCCGAGGCCGGTGCCAACGTCTTCGTCGCCGGGTCCGCGGTCTACCGCGCTGATGACCCGGCCGACATGGTGTCGCGACTGCGGGCTCTAGCGGAGGCGGCAGCAGCGCAGTGAGCACTGCGTGGGATCCCTACATGAGCGAGGCGCTGGCCCTCGCCGTCTCCGTCGATGCGCCCCGCGGGGTGAATCCGCGCGTCGGCTGCGTTCTCGTCCGTGACTCCCGCGTGATCGGTCGCGGCTACCACCGTGGTTCGGGCACCGTCCATGCCGAGGTAGCCGCGCTGGCCGCGGCCACCGAGTCGCCGAGCGGTGCGACGGCCGTGGTCACCCTCGAGCCGTGCGCGCATGTGGGTCGTACGGGTCCGTGCGCTGACGCGCTGATCGAGGCAGGTATCTCGCGGGTCGTCTTCGCCCAGCCCGATCCCACCGAGCAGGCGGCCGGTGGTGCGGAGCGGCTGCGCGCGGCCGGTATCGAGGTGGTCACGGGCGTGCTGCTGGAGCAGGCTCTCGCCGTCAATGCAGACTGGTCGTTCGTGAAGCTCCACGGTAGGCCGCACGTGACCTTGAAGCTGGCCGGCAGTCTCGATGGACGAGTCGACTCCGCGGGAGGCGAGCGGCTCATCCTCACCGGGGCCGAGGCGCAGGAGCAGGTGCAAGTACTGCGCGCGAGCGTCGACGCGATCGCGGTCGGCACCGGAACCATCGCCGCCGATGACCCGCAGCTCACCGTGCGCGGCCTCGACGTCTCTCCCGCGCCGCTGCGGGTCGTCCTGGGCTCGGCGCCGGTAGCCGCCGATGCCCGCGTGCGGGCGGCGGGCGCCGAGGTGATGCTGATCACTGAGCGCGATCCGCAGTCGGCCCTGAGCCTGCTGGCCGACAGGGGGATCCAGCGGCTGCTGCTCGAGGGCGGCCCGACGGTAGCCGCTGCTTATCTCGAGGCGGCTGTCGTCGACGAGGTGCACTGGTACGTCTCGCCTCTCCTGGTCGGCCAGGGGCCGATGGCGCTGAACGGACTGAGGGTGCAGATGGGCCTCGATGTCACCGGCGTTGACGTCGTGGGGGAGGATGTCCGCATCATCGGAATTCCCGCGGTCCGCGGGTAGCAGGAGAAGAGGCGACGTGTTCACCGGTCTCGTCGAGGAGCGCGGCACCATCGTGTCGGTCGATGAGCTCAGTGACTCCGTGCGACTGACCGTCCGCGGTCCGCTCGTCACCTCCGACGCCGGCCATGGGGATTCCATTTCCGTCAACGGGGTCTGCCTGACAGTCGTCGCGAATGACAGCGGTGCCTTCACGGCCGATGTGATGCGCGAGACCCTGGTGCGCAGCTCACTCGGCTCGCTCGGAGCAGGCGACCAGGTCAACCTCGAGCGGGCAGCCCGTCTCGACGCCCGCATCGGCGGTCATCTCGTCCAGGGCCATGTCGACGGCACGGCAGAGGTGGAGGCGATCAGTCCATCCGAGAACTGGACCGTGGTGCGCTTCTCCCTGCCCTACGAACTGGCTCGATATGTCGTCGAGAAGGGCTCCATCACGGTCGACGGTGTCTCCTTGACGGTCGTCGAGGCGGGCGATGACTACTTCACCGTCTCGCTCATCCCCGAGACACTGAGTGCCACCACCCTCGGGTCGCGTGCGGTCGGCGACCTCGTTAACCTCGAAGTAGACGCGATCGCGAAATATGTCGAGCGCCTGATGCAATGGAGCAACCGTGATTCCCGCTGACGAGATGTACGAGGGCGACACGGTAGTTGCCCCCAAGCCCACTCAGGTCCGACATTCCGCTCCCGCCCCTCGCTCAACCAATGGAATTCGGCTCGACTCCATTGAGGACGCCATTGCGGCGATCAAGGCCGGTCAGGCGGTAGTTGTTGTAGACGACGAGGATCGCGAGAACGAGGGCGACATGATCTTCGCCGCTTCTGCTGCGAACGCTCAGTTGTGCGCCTTCATGATCCGCTACACATCGGGCTTCATCTGCGTCGGAATGGAAGGCGAGGTGCTGGATCGACTCGGGCTCCCGCCGATGACCGCCGTCAACGAGGATCGCAAGGGAACGGCCTACTCGCTGTCCGTCGATGCTCGCGATGTCGTGAGCACCGGAATCTCGGCCGAGGATCGGGCGCACACCATCAATGTGCTCGCGGACTCGGCAACCGATCCGCGAGATCTCACTCGCCCCGGTCACGTGATGCCGCTACGTGCAGTGCCAGGCGGCGTCCTGCGTCGTCCCGGTCACACTGAGGCCGCTGTCGACCTCTCCCGGATGGCTGGGCTTTCGCCGGCGGGTGCATTGTGCGAGATGGTCAACGACGACGGCACGATGATGAATGCCGCTGATTGCCGGGCCTTCTGCGACGAGCACGGCATCCTCTTGGTCTCGATCGCCGACATGATTCGCTACCGCCGTCGCGTCGAGACTCAGGTGGAACGGGTCGCTCAAGCTTCGCTTCCGACCGAGTACGGCGATTTCACCGTTCACGCCTTCCGGAGCATTGTTGACGAATCTGAGCACGTCGCGCTCGTGCGCGGCAACTTGGGTGACGGCGAGAACATCCTCGTGCGCGTTCACTCCGAGTGCCTGACCGGCGATATTTTCGGCTCGCTGCGCTGCGACTGCGGCCCGCAGCTTCACAACGCGATGCGCACGATCGCCGAGGAAGGGCGAGGCGTCGTGCTCTACATCAAGGGGCACGAAGGTCGCGGAATCGGCCTTCTCGACAAGATCAGGGCCTACAGCCTTCAGGACACCGGGCGCGACACCGTTGACGCCAACCTTGATCTCGGTCTTCCCGCCGATGCACGTGACTATGGAACCGGCGCGCAGATCCTCGCTGACCTCGGCGTGAAGTCGATGCGTTTGCTGACCAACAACCCGTCGAAGCGCGCGGGGCTCGAGGGGTACGGATTGTCCATCGTCGAACGCGTGCCCCTGGTTGTCGCGCCTAATACCCACAATGCCGAGTACCTGAGCACGAAGGTTTCCCGCATGGGACATGACCTGGGTGAGGCCCAGTGAGCGGTGCCGGGGCAAGTGCATTGAAGGTCGATGGCAGCGGTCTTCGGGTTGCGATCGTCGCCTCGACCTGGCACGAGGTCGTGATGAACGGGTTGATCGACGGAGCCTCGCGTGCATGCGCCGAGGCAGGGGTAGAGGCGTCGCTCATTCGAGTTGCCGGCTCCTTCGAACTTCCGATCGTCGCTCAGTCCTGTGCACGCGCGGGCTTCGATGCCGTGATCGCCCTGGGAGTCATCATCCGAGGTGGAACTCCGCACTTCGAGTTTGTGAGCGACGCTGCTACGTCTGGTCTGACCCGAGTGGCGCTCGACACCGGAACTCCGGTGGGTTTCGGGCTGCTCACCTGCGATACCGAGCAGCAGGCTCTCAACCGTGCCGGACTCTCCGATTCTGTTGAGGACAAGGGTGCAGAAGCAGCTTGGGCGGCGATCACTACGGCCGTGACCCTCGGGGAACTTCGCACCCCGTAGGCTTGAGCCCGTGAAGACCTTCGATGAGCTATACAGCGAGCTGGTGCGCAAGACCTCGCATGATGACCCGGATTCAGGCACGGTGAAGCTCCTGGCACAAGGCGTGCATGCCGTGGGCAAGAAGGTCGTCGAGGAAGCAGCCGAGTCATGGATGGCCGCAGAGTTCGAGGGCAAGGAGCGCACGGCCGAGGAGATCGCCCAGCTCCTGTACAACATTCAGGTGCTCATGCTCGCCTCGTCGGTGAGTCTCGATGACGTCTACCGACGTCTTTAGTCGGAGGTCTCATGCTTCGCGTCGCCGTTCCCAACAAGGGCCAGCTTGCTGAGCCTGCCCGCAGCATGCTGATGGAGGCCGGGTACATCCGTACCGCTTCCACTCGCGATCTCGTCGTTCATGATCCTGAGAATGATGTCGAATTCTTTTTCCTGCGCCCGCGCGATATCGCCATCTACGTGGGCGAGGGCACGCTCGATCTCGGAATCACAGGTCGCGACATGCTTCTTGACTCTGGTGCCCAGGCTTCGGAGATGCTCGCACTCGGATTCGCGCCTTCGACCTTCAGGTTTGCGGCACCCAGTGGTTCGTCCCTGAGCATCACCGATCTCAATGGCTTGCGCATCGCGACTTCGTACGCCGGTCTCCTCGAGGCCTGGCTCCTCGATCACGACATCTCTGCTCGCGTGGTCAAGCTCGATGGCGCGGTAGAGAATGCCATTGCCCTAGGCGTCGCTGATGCCATCGCAGACGTCGTGGCCACCGGAAGTACCCTGAAGAAGGCCGGCCTGGAGATCCTGGGTGATCCGATCCTGGTGTCCGAGGCGCTCGTCGTTCGACGTACCGGTGCCGAGACCAATCCCGCGATCGAGACCTTCATGCGTCGATTGAATGGCGTCATGGTGGCTCGGTCATACGTGCTGGTCGACTATGACATCCTTACTTCAGAGCTCGACCGTGCCTGCGCGATCACGCCTGGCATCGAGTCGCCAACCGTGTCCTCGCTGCGCGACTCGACCTGGTCCGCGGTGCGCGCGATGGTGCCATCGCGTGACGTCCACCAGGTTATGGACGAGCTCTACGAGCTCGGCGCCCGCGGGATCTTAGTCACGGACATCCACGCCTGTCGGCTCTAGTCGTGCCGCCTGAAGATCTCGGCAAGGGCCGAAGCCTCGCCGGGCCGGCCTTTCCTGCCGATGATGGCGCGGCAGACCCGGTTCTGCGTGCACTCCTCGATGGCGGCTGCGGTTCCGAGGAGGAGATGCTCCGGGCGCTGTCCCGCTCACGCCTGCTGGTGGCCGTCATGGCCGTGGCTGACGAGGTGGCCGAGGACGGCTCCGACAAGAGCAGCCACATGGCCGTGGTGTCCATGGTCAATGCCGCGGGGGAGAAGGGACTGCTGGCGTTCACCGGTTTGGACTCCATGGCCGCCTGGAATCCCGATGCGCGCCCCGTGCCCGTACCCGCTCGGGCTGCGGCCGAGGCCGCCTTGGCCGATGGCGCCCAGGCGCTGGTCATCGACGTGGCCGGGCCGGCCCGAGTCGTCCTGCCTGCAGAGGTGTTGCCGGAGATCATGGGGGGCGAGTGACGCCTGGTCACCGAGTCGTCGGACACCTGATAGCCTTACCGTGATCGGATGGGTGCCAGACACCTGTTCGCGTAAGCGGAACCTCGGTTCCCACCCGCCATCTCTAAGGTGACCGGGTCTGATGCACGGCTAGCCCATTGGGCGTAGCCATGCGTTGCCGAGACCTCCGCGCGCTGCGTCGGAGGTCTTTCCTTTGCCGCGGATCCTCCACCTCGAGCAAGGAGGCGCCATCAGCGTCGAACCCCGGATCAACGACCGGATCCGCGTGCCTGAGGTCCGACTTGTCGGACCCGCTGGTGAGCAGGTGGGCATCGTGCGCATCGAAGATGCGCTGCGCCTGGCAGTCGAGGCAGATCTCGATCTTGTCGAGGTCGCTCCGATGGCGAAGCCTCCGGTCTGCAAGCTCATGGACTTCGGAAAGTTCAAGTACGAAGCCGCCATGAAGGAGCGTGAATCACGGCGTAACCAAACGCACACGATCATCAAGGAGATGAAGCTTCGGCCGAAGATCGACTCGCACGACTACGAGACCAAGAAGGGTCACGTCGAGCGGTTCCTGAAGGCCGGCGACAAGGTCAAGATCACGATCATGTTCCGCGGTCGTGAGCAGAGTCGTCCCGAACTGGGCCTGCGCCTTCTCGCCAAGCTCGCCGAAGATGTCGAGCCGTTGGGCTTCGTCGAGGCAACGCCGAAGCAGGACGGTCGCAACATGATCATGGTGCTCGCCCCGCATCGCAAGAAGTCTGAGGCCGGGAAGGCCTCTGCAACCGAAGACTCGCAAGAAGACATCAGCACCACCAACTAACGAATAGCGAACGAGGTCAACATGCCAAAGCAAAAGACGCACAGTGGCGCCAAGAAGCGATTCAAGGTGACCGGCTCGGGGAAGATCACCCACGAGCAGGCCAACCGCCGTCACCTCATGGAGGTCAAGTCGAGCAAGCGCACCCGCAAGCTCGAGTCCGACCAGGTCGTGGCACCCGCCGATGTCAAGAAGGTCAAGCGCCTTCTCGGTCGCTAACCCTTACTCACACTTTTCTTGTAGGAGATTGAAATGGCACGTGTAAAGCGCGCAGTAAATGCACATAAGAAGCGTCGTGAGATCCTCGAGCGGGCCTCCGGATACCGCGGGCAGCGTTCGCGCCTGTACCGCAAGGCCAAGGAGCAGGTCACTCACTCCATGGTCTACGCGTACGCCGACCGTCGTACGCGTAAGGGTGATTTCCGTCGCCTGTGGATCCAGCGCATCAACGCCGGTGCCCGCGCGAACGACATGACCTACAACCGCTTCATCCAGGGCCTCAAGGCAGCTGGCGTCGAAGTCGATCGTCGCATGCTGGCCGAATTGGCCGTCAACGATGCTCCGGCCTTCGCCGCGCTCGTCGAGATTGCCAAGTCGGCACTGCCGGCGACCGCAGCCTGAAGCGTTACATCCCGTGAGTCACTCAACTCCTGAGCTGACTTCACCACGTTCGCCGCGTGTCGCGGCGGTCAAGCGACTTCACAGTTCGCGCGGCCGCCGCGATTCGCATTTGTTCCTCGTGGAGGGACCCCAGGGGGTGCGTGAGGCACTTCTGCGGCCGGGCATCGTGGAGGAGATCTACCTTTCCGACGCGGCCACTGACGTCTGCCGAGACCTCGCGAACGATGCCCCCGCGAGAGTCACGGTCGTATCCGAAGAGGTCCTGGCGTCCATGGGTGAGACTCAGGTGCCGCAGGGCATTCTCGCCGTCTGTCATTGGGTCACTCGATCGCTGGGCGAGGTGCTCACACCCGGCACCGAGATGGCGGTGATCATCGACGGCGCGGGGGATCCTGGCAATGTCGGCACGATCATTCGAACTGCGCACGCCGCGGGCGCGGATGCCGTCGTCATGACGAATGACTCCGTCGATCCGCACAACGGCAAATGCGTCCGCGCCACCGCGGGCTCCCTCTTTCATCTGCCCATCGCCACCGGTGTGGAGATCGGCGATGTTGTCGAGGCGGCGCGCCAGGCGGGTCTGACCCTTGCTGTCACCGCGGCAGATGGCGACGTGGGGCTCTACGAGATCGTGTCGCGGCCGCAGCGGGGACCCATCGCCTGGATCCTCGGTTCGGAGGCGCACGGGGTCAGCCCGCAGATGCGCCTCGTGGCCGATGTCAGCGTCAATATTCCGATGTTCGGGGCCTCGGAGTCGCTCAATGTGGGCTCGGCAGCCGCCATCTGCCTCTATGCGGATGCGGCGGCGCGCCATGGGCTCACGGCAGCACCGAACTCCACTCGATGATGGAAGAATTGGGTTCTCACACTGGAGGGGACACCATGGGCTACACCAGGCTGCCGATTCTCGACGAGACCGGGTACGTCATCGTCGACTCGTATGACCAGTCCGTCGACCCTCGTGAGTGGCTTGATGTGGAATACGTGGACTGGAAGTCATCCGGTGACACGCGCTTCGCGCCGTTGGCCAGTGCGTACGGGGACATGGAATGCAATGGCTTCTGGAATCACACGCCGCCGAAGACCGACAAGGATGGCGTGTGGGTCTCCAAGAACGTTGCCGATGCTCCAATCCTGACCCGGCGCGCGCAGGAACCAGGTGCCAATGTCGGTCGGTGTCGCATCATCGAATTGCAGCCGAATACATATGCGGATGCGATCTATAACCTTCATCGCGATGACAACAATCGATTGAATCCCGAAGGTACCGGTTGGATCGTGCGCGCCTTCTTCAATCTGACCGATGACCCTGATTCGGTGATGATCTTGCGCGAGGACAAGGACGATCCGGCCACCGAGACGCGAATCCCGCTGCCTGCAGGCGCACAGGTCATACTCGACACTCAGCGGCTGTACCACGCGGTCTGGCACCCCGGGGACGAGCCGCGATATTGCCTCATCACCTCGTATGAGTCCGGGCCGGAGCTCGATTCATGGATCAACGCCCGTCGGCCTATTCCGCGTATTCTGTCAGCACCCCTGGATCCTGAGTTCGCACAGTCGGCCTACGCCGAAGCCCGGGCGAGGCGTGATGCTCGAGCTGCAGCTCTGGCCGCGAAGGGGGCTGATCCCTCATTCGGCGACGGAACGCTCAGAGCAGGAGCGATCGACGAATATGAGTCCTCGGCCGAAGTTCTGTCCGAGGCATAGGCGTTACTGCGGGACCTTCGCAAGTGCGCAGGCGTTCCGCGTCCAATGAAGCCGCATCTGGAAGACTGAGCCTCGACTCACCGCTTTCAGGCACGAGTTCCGAACACGAAGACAGGAGAGCCGCGTGACTTCGTCCACGGTGCCGTATGACGCCGTCCTCGATGAACTTGAGGCCGAGGCTATTCACATCTACCGCGAGACTGCTGCGGCCTTTCGCAATCCTGTCCTGCTCTACAGCATTGGTAAGGACTCCTCTGTTCTCCTTCACCTCGCGCAGAAGGCATTTGCTCCCGCGACGATTCCGTTCCCGGTGATGCATATCGACACCACTTGGAAGTTTCGCGAGATGATCGAGTTCCGCGATCGCCGAGCGACAGAGCTCAATCTTGACCTTCGAATCGCGCAGAACCTCTCCGCAATCGCGGAGGGCGTCTCGCCATTCACGCATGGCACGCACGAGTACACGCGCTTGATGAAGACCGTTGCGCTTCGCGAGGGGCTCGATCGGTACGGATTCGACGCCGCAGTGGGAGGTGCTCGACGTGACGAGGAGCGCAGCCGCGCCAAGGAGCGCATCTTCAGCCTTCGTGAGCCAGGTCATCAGTGGGATCCCCGCAAGCAGCGCCCGGAGTTCTGGCGAACGGCAAACACGCAACTGGCGCCGGGTCAGTCGATGCGAGTATTTCCCCTGTCCAACTGGACTGAGCTCGATGTCTGGAAGTACATCGAGCGCGAGAGCATCCCGATTCCCGATCTCTATTTCGCCAAGCCGCGGCCCGTCGTTGAACGTGACGGTGCGCTGATCATGGTGGATGACGAACGGTTCCCGCTGCGTGACGGAGAAACTCCCGAACTTCGCATGGTGCGGTTTCGCACTCTGGGCTGCTATCCGCTTACTGGTGCCGTCGAATCGAAGGCAGACACCATGAAGGATCTCATCCGCGAGATGTCAGGGTCGAAGTACTCGGAGCGTTCCGGTCGGCTCATCGACGGCGAAGGCGGCTCGGAGTCCATGGAGGGCAAGAAGAAGGAAGGCTACTTCTAGTGGCAATCACACTCTCGGCAGCGCAGCTGACCCCGGTCCTGCACCTGGTTACCTGCGGTTCTGTCGATGACGGCAAGTCGACACTCATCGGTCGTCTCCTCGCGGAGACTGGCTCTGTGCCGCTCGACACCCTTGACTATGCCCGGCGCACGCGCCGCGGTGGCTCCACCGTTCCGGTCGGCGAGATCGACTACTCGCTGTTGACTGATGGGCTTGAGGCGGAACGCGAGCAGGGCATCACCATCGACGTTGCCTACCGTCACATGAACCTTCCGAACGGCCGCCGCGTCCTCGTGGCCGACTCGCCCGGTCACGAGCAGTACACGCGAAACATGGCGGTGGCTGCCTCGAACGGCGACGTGGCGATCTTGATGGTCGATGCCGCTCGCGGTGTCCGAGCCCAGACTCATCGTCACCTCACCATCTGCGCACTCATGGGCGTGAAGACCATCATCGTCGCCGTGAACAAGATGGATTTGGTTTCCTACGAGCACGCCACCTATGAAGAGATCTCGGGTTCTGTGCGCGCGGCGGCAGCACGACTCGATGTGGCCGAGATCATCACGATTCCAGTGAGCGCGTTCTCAGGTGACAACATCACCGTTGCCAGCACCAATATGCCCTGGTACCAAGGGCCCACTCTGCTGGGTGCACTCGAGGAGTGGGAGCCCGTGCCCTCCGAGGCCGCGGCGAACGGCACTGAGCCCTTCAGGTTCCCCGTTCAGTTCATCGTGCGTGCTGACGGCAACTTCCGCGGATATGCGGGCACGGTTGTCTCGGGTTCGGTTGCGCGCGGCGACTCGATCGTCATCGCCGACAGCGGTCGCCCGGCCGTGGTCGATCGCATCGTGACTTATGACCTCCACACCGACGGGCATATCAAGGATCTCGATCGTGCCGAATGGGGGCAGGCCGTCACGATCACGCTCGACAGAGAGGTCGATGTGACGCGCGGTGATGTCATCACCGGCGCCGACGGCGATTCCTTGGAGCCTGCTGATCGCTTTGCAGTCGACATGGTGTGGCTGGGGGAGGAGCCCCTCGCACATGGTCGCTCCTACCTGCTCATCTCCGGGTCTCGATCCGTGCCGGCCACCGTCACGAACGTTCGTCACAAGACAGATGTCGTCACGGGACACCACGATGCCGCGCGCATCCTGGAGATGAATGACATCGGCCGGGTAGAGGTTGCCACTGACAAGCCGGTTCCACTTGACACCTATGCAATGTGCCGCGACACCGGTGGCTTCCTCCTTGTCGACCGAGTTACGGCAGATACGGTCGCCGCGGGCATGGTGGTGCATTCGATGCGTCGTTCGGCCAACGTGAAGTATCACGACTACGCAGTTGATCATGAGGCTCGTAAGCTCCTCATGGGTCACGATGCCAAGGTCGTCTGGCTGACAGGGCTGTCTGGAGCGGGCAAGTCGACCATCGCCGATGCGACTGTTCGCAAGCTGCATTCGTTGGGCGTGCACACGTATGTTCTTGATGGTGACAACGTGCGTCATGGTCTCAATAAGGATCTCGGCTTCACTCCGGAGGACAGGGCCGAGAACGTTCGGCGCGTCGCGGAGGTGAGCAAGCTGATGCGTGACTCCGGTGTCGTCGTACTGGTGGCGCTGGTCTCGCCCTTCACCGCGGATCGCCGAGCGGCGAAGGAGCTCTTCGAGCCCGGCGAATTCCTCGAGGTGTTCGTCGACACGCCCCTCGCCGTTGCTCAGGAGCGAGATCCGAAGGGCCTGTACGCGAAGGCGGCGGCCGGAAAACTGCCGAATATGACGGGCGTCGGGCAGGACTACGAGATCCCTGTGCACCCCGATCTCGTCCTGGCGGGCAACGGCGACCTTGATGCTTCTGTGGACTCGCTCGTCAAGGCCATCCTGGGCGAGTAGCCCACGCAGTCCGCACCCGGATCGCCTCACGACGCGCCAGGCACCTCGTTAGGCGCTGCACACTCGATCTGGGATACTCGGCACGCCATGTCTGCACCCAATTCTGCCTTCGACCCCAAGCAGGTCGCGGCCCTCGACGCCTCGGCCATTGATGCCATGGTGGCTGACGCACTCGCCGCCATCGCCATGGCAGGTGATCTGGCAGCGATCAAGGAAGTCCGGTTGGCGCACGCCGGTGATCGATCGCCTTTGGCTCTTGCCAATCGTGAGATCGGTGCACTTCCGCCCGCCGCGAAAGCGGAGGCCGGGAAGCGCATGGGCGAGGCTCGTGGAGCGATCAAGAGCGCTCTTGAAGCCCGCACCGAGATCCTCGAACTCGAACGCGACGAACGTGCTCTCGTCGAGGAGGCCGTCGATGTCACCCTGCCCGTGGATCGGGCGCCGCTTGGCGCGCGGCATCCGCTCACGACTCTGATGGAACGCATCTGCGACGTCTTCATTGCCATGGGCTACGACATTGCCGAGGGCCCCGAAGTCGAATCCGAATGGGTGAACTTCGATGCGTTGAACGTGCCCCCCGATCATCCGGCGCGCACGATGCAGGACACCTTCTACGTGGGTTCTCCCGAGAGCGGTGTAGTGCTGCGTACCCAGACCTCGCCCATTCAGATCCGGGCGATGCTTGAGCGTCCGCTGCCCATCTACGTGGTGGCACCCGGTCGGGTCTTTCGCACCGATGAGCTTGATGCCACTCACACGCCTGTCTTTCACCAGGTGGAAGGCCTCGCCGTTGATGAGAACATCACGATGGCTGATCTCAAGGGCACCTTGGATCACTTTGCCGCCGAGATGTTCGGCGCGGGCATCGTGACCCGACTTCGTCCCTCGTACTTCCCTTTCACTGAGCCGAGCGCCGAGCTCGATGTGCAGTGCTTCGTGTGCCGTGGTGCCTCGATCGGGAATCCGGATAGCTCGTGCCGCACATGCGGCAGTGAAGGCTGGATCGAATGGGGCGGCTGCGGAATGGTAAACCCGCGCGTCCTCGATGCGGTGGGGATCGACTCCGCCAAGTACCGCGGATTCGCATTCGGAATGGGAATCGAACGAACTCTGATGTTCCGTAACGGAGTAACTGACATGCGCGACATGGTCGAAGGCGATATTCGATTCAGTCAGGCCTTCGGAGTGGAGTCCTGATGCGCGCACCTGTGTCCTGGCTTCGTGAACTGGTCTCGATACCTGACTCGGAGAGCGGTCGCGACATCGCTGAGAGGCTTATTCGTGCTGGCCTCGAGGTAGAGACCGTCGAGACTCTCGGTGAGGGGGTCCTCGGGGAACTCGTCGTGGGTCGGGTCGAGTCCATCGAGGAGCTCACCGATTTCAAGAAGCCCATTCGCTGGTGCCAGGTCACGGTCGGGGGAGCGACGCGCGGCATCATCTGCGGCGCTCGAAACTTCTCCGAGGGCGATCTCGTGGCAGTGGCGCTCCCCGGAACGGTTCTTCCTGGCGGATTCACGATCGCCACGCGCGAGACCTATGGGCATATGTCTGATGGCATGCTCTGCTCGGAGCGCGAACTCGGGTTAGGCGAGGGTCATGACGGCATCATCATCCTGGAGCCGGGATCTGCGCTGCCGGGTAACGATGCGCGTCCCATCCTCGGCGTGGGTGACGAAGTCCTCGACATCGCCGTCACTCCTGATCGCGGTTACGCATTGTCCATGCGTGGTCTTGCGCGTGAGCTCGCGATTGCGTACGAGGTTCCGTTTGTCGATGTCGGCCGCGAACTCGTCGAACTTCCTGCGCCCGATGCGGAGCGCCTGCCGGCGGCCTGCGCGAGTGATGACCTCGAGGCCTGTGCGCTGTTTACCCTGCGCACGATCATCGACTTCGATCCGACGAAGGTGTCACCGGGCTGGATGCGCAGTCGCCTGAGTGCCTGCGGGATGCGGCCAGTGTCCCTGGCAGTCGATGTCACCAATTACGTCATGCTCGAAACGGGTCAGCCGCTGCATGCCTTCGATCTCGGAAAGATCCGGGGAGCCATTCGTGCCGGGCGCCCTGCCGGTGGCGAGACGTTGGAGACCATCGATCACGTGGTGCGCACCCTGTCCTCCGATGACCTTGTCATCAGCGACGATCGTGGTCCCATCGGGCTCGCGGGCACCATGGGCGGGCTGGAGACCGAGATTGACAGCACCACGACTTCTCTTGCACTCGAGGCGGCCCACTTCTCGGCTGAGGTAGTTGCACGCATGGCTCGACGTCACAAGCTCAGCTCCGAGGCATCGCGGAGATTCGAGCGCGGCGTGGACCGTGAGCTGGCTCCGTATGCGTCGGCGAGGGCCGCGTCTTTGCTCCTGCAGTGGGGCGGGGGCCACTATGTCGGCATGACAGCCGTCGAAGCGGCCATGTCTCCCGTCATCATCGAGATGCGCTCCTCTGAGCCATCCGCGGTCGCCGGCATGGAGATTCCCGAGGCGACGGTAATCGAAAGCCTAGGTCGAGTGGGCTGTGAAGTTGTCGGGGGCCAGGACCCGCTACGAGTAATAGCCCCGAGCTGGCGCGCGGATCTCACCGATGCTTGCGATCTTGTCGAAGAAGTCGTTCGACTCATCGGTTACGACAACGTGCCGTCTCGCCTGCCGACGGCCGCTGTCGGGCACGGTCTCACTGCGGCTCAGCGGATGCGGCGTCGAGTGGGCGTCATGCTCGCAGCACGCGGTGGGGTCGAGGTACTGAGCTACCCCTTCGTGTCTGATGCCGAACTCGATGCACTCCGAATCCCGAGCGATGATCCGCGCAGGTCGACCGTCGTGCTGGCGAACCCGATGTCCGATCAACTGCCGTACCTTCGCGCAACGCTTTTGCCAGGCTTGCTCACAGCAGTTCGCCGCAATGCCGGCCGTGGCTCCACGAGTGTCAATTTATTCGAGCTTGGGTCCGTGTACAGGGGTGCGGTGGAAGGGGAGGCCCTTCGTCCGAGCGTGCTGATGCGCCCGAGCGAGCAGGAGTGGGCGGCGCTGAATGAAGCGCTGCCATCACAGCCATTTCTTGTGGCAGGGGTACTTGCAGGCGAACGCGAACTCGATGGATGGTGGGGCGCTGCACGTGCGTACGACTGGTCTGACGCCTTGGCCGCTGCCGTCAGCGTCGGCGAGATCCTGGGCATCACTCTCGAGGTGAGCCGGGGCGCGAACCCCTCGTTCCATCCGGGACGATGCGCCGAGTTGGTGCTGGCCGGAACCGTGGTGGGTTCTGCCGGGGAGCTCCATCCTCGTGTGTGCGAAGCGCTGGGCTTGGTGCCGCGTACGTGTGCCTGGGAACTCGATCTGGGCGCCCTCATGACTTCCGCGCCCCCGGTGCGCCCTGCGCCGATCGTGGGCACCCAGCCGGTCGCCAAGGAGGATCTCGCACTCATCGTGAGCGATGAGGTGTCCACCAGTGCGGTCGAGCAGGCGCTGCGGCAGGGTGCTGGGGAGCTCCTGGAATCGGTCCGTCTGTTCGACGTCTACAGAGGTCCGCAGGTGCCCGACGGGCATCGCTCCCTGGCTTTCGCCCTTCGTTTCCGTGCTCCCGATCGCACCCTCGAAGCGGCGGAGACGGCCGAAGTGCGCCAGGCGGCCATTGATTGCGCCGCATCCACCTGCGGAGCGGTCCTGCGCTGAGCAAAAGTATGCGCATATGCGTATACTTCCCACATGATTCGAATTTCCCTTGCCGGAGCCTCCGGCTACGCCGGGGGAGAGTTGCTGCGATTGCTGGCCTCTCATCCGGTCTTCTCCATTGGCCCGATTGCCGCAGGTGGCAAAGCGGGGCTGTCCTTATCCGAGGTTCACCCGCAGCTCGGCTCGCTGGGTTCCCGAGTGCTGGCCGAGACCACGGCTGAGGTTCTTGCCGACGCAGACCTCGTATTCCTCGCCCTGCCCCATGGTGAATCCGCAGCACTCGTGCAGAAGCTTCCGGCGGGAATGCCGGTGGTGGATCTCGGTGCCGACTTTCGGCTGAGCAGCGAGTTGGCCTGGTCGACCTACTACGGGGGAGAGCATGCAGGCTCCTGGGTCTACGGACTCCCCGAGCTCCCGGGGCAGCGTGCACTCATCGCGGAGGCGACGCGTATCGCAAATCCCGGTTGCTATGCCACCAGCATTGAACTCGCGTTCGCCCCGCTCCTCGCTGCCGATCTCATCGACCCCTTGAGTCTGGTCGTGGTGGCGGCGTCAGGAACCTCGGGTGCCGGTCGCAAGCCCACAGAAACTCTGCTCGCAACGCAGGTCATGGGCTCA
This sequence comes from Actinomycetes bacterium, assembly GCA_024639145.1. GTDB lineage: Bacteria > Actinomycetota > Actinomycetes > S36-B12 > S36-B12 > CAIKZY01. The sequence goes on from JAHEIZ010000002.1 coordinate 220,734, forward strand.
ATGTCTGCCTACAAGGTGGGGGGCGTTCATCAACACACGCCTGAGATCGAGCAGCAACTCTCGCAGATCGCTGGAGCTGAAGTAAGACTGTCGTTCACGCCGCTCCTCGCGCCAATGCCTCGCGGAATCATCGCCACCTGCACGGCTCAGGCACATGCGGACGTGAGCGAAACGCAGGTGCGGGACGCACTGCATGCTGCGTACGACGGTGAGCCATTCGTGCAGGTCCTGGCTCCCGGATCCTGGCCGCAGTCGCACTCCGTCAGCGGCTCCAACATGGTTCAGATCCAGGCCTCCGTTGACGCACACTCCGGCCGCGTTGTCGTCGTGAGCGTCATTGACAATCTGGGTAAAGGTGCAGCGGGGCAGGCCCTCCAGAATGCGAACATCATCTCCGGCCTGCCGGAGACGGCAGGTCTCTCAACGAACGGAGTCGCGCCATGAGCGTCACGTCACCGCGCGGGTTCAGGGCAGCGGGCGTGACCGCGGGAATCAAGGCTTCCGGCAGGCCTGATGTCGCCCTGGTCGTCAATGACGGCCCGAGCTCCGTGGCCGCGGCAGTCTTTACATCGAATCGTTTCAAGGCCGCGCCAGTGCAATGGTCGGAGCAAGTCATCAAGGATTCCGAGTTGCGCGCGGTTTTCCTCAACTCTGGCGGAGCAAACGCATGCACGGGCCCGGAGGGCTTCGGCGACACGCATCGCACAGCCGAGTACGTAGCGGCAGTGCTTTCGAGAGCGGGAAGTGATGTCGCAGCAGGTGACATCGGCATCTGCTCGACCGGACTCATCGGTGAGCGGCTTCCGATGGAGACGCTGTTACATGGCGTGGATCTCGCAGTGGCGTCGCTCTCCGTTGATGGTGGGAGTGATGCGGCAATCGCCATCATGACAACAGACACGGTTCCGAAGACGTCGACTGCACTGGGTGAGGGATTCGTCGTCGGGGGAATGGCCAAGGGTGCCGGCATGCTGGCACCAGCTCTCGCGACCATGCTCGTGGTGATCACCACCGATGCCGACATATCGGCAGATGATGCCGACTCCGCCTTGCGCAATGCGGTCTCAATGAGTTTCGATCGCATCGATTCCGATGGCTGTATGAGCACCAATGACACTGTCTTCCTGCTCGCTAATGCTGCGAGTGGAACCAAGCCTTCCGTTCAGGACTTCACTGAGGTCGTCACTGCCGTCTGCCTGGATCTGGCTCGCCAGTTGATCGGTGATGCTGAGGGGGCGAGCAAGGACATCGAGATCTGCGTTAGCGGCGCTGCATCGGTGAGCGATGCCCTCACTGTCGCGCGTGCCGTGAGTCGGAGCAATCTCCTCAAGTGCGCAATCCACGGCGAGGATCCGAACTGGGGCCGTGTTCTCTCAGCGACTGGCACGACGTCCGCCGCATTCGATCCGTGGCAGGTCGATGTCGCACTCAACGGTGTCTGGGTGTGCCGCAATGGCGGCGTGGGAGATTCGCGCGAACTCGTCTCCCTCGCCGGTCGTGACGTGCGCATCGACGTAAACCTCAACCACGGCGCAGAGACTGCAACCATCTGGACGAATGACCTGACTGCCGATTACGTCCACGAGAACTCCGCATACGCGACCTGAGAGGCACACATGCATTCCGCACATGACGCTGGCTCCAAGGCAATGGTGCTTGCCGAGGCACTTCCCTGGTTGAAGACCTTTCACGGCGCAACCATTGTCGTGAAGTACGGCGGCAACGCAATGATCGATGACCAGTTGAAATCAAGTTTCGCCCAGGACATCGTGTTCCTTCGGCTGGCTGGCCTGAGGCCCGTCGTCGTGCACGGCGGTGGTCCGCAGATCAACGCCATGCTGGGAAAGTTGGGGATCGAGTCCGAGTTTCGTGGCGGGTATCGAGTCACTACCCCGGAGGTGATGGACGTCGTGGCGATGGTTCTCGTCGGCCAGGTGCAGCGGGAACTTGTCGGGCTCATCAATGATCATGGTCCCTACGCCGTGGGCATGTCAGGCGAGGATGCTGACCTCTTTGTGGCCGAACGTCGCACGGCGACGGTCGATGGGGTCAGCGTCGACATTGGCCAGGTCGGTGATGTCGTCGAAGTGAATCCGGCGTTCGTGACGCAATTGCTCGACGATGGGCTCATTCCCGTCGTCTCGACTGTTGCACGCGATGCGGATGGTGTGGTGCACAACGTCAATGCAGATACAGCTGCCGCGGCCTTGGCAATTTCCCTCGGAGCAGAGAAGTTTGTCCTGCTCACTGATGTCGAGGGGCTGTACGCCGACTGGCCGAGTCGCGAGTCGATCCTCCGCCGTGTGTCGCAGAGCGACCTTGAATCGATGCTCCCCTCCCTCGAATCGGGCATGGTGCCGAAGATGGAGGCCTGTTTGCGAGCAGTACAGGGGGGAGTGCCGCGAGCTCACGTAATCGATGGTCGGCTGCCGCATTCCGTTCTGCTCGAGGTTTTCACCGACGATGGCATTGGCACCATGGTGCTGCCCGATGGTGTGACGTCATGAGCGAGAAGTGGGCCACTGCCTGGCAGGCGTCGATGATGAACAATTACGGAACTCCTCCACTCGAATTAGTTCGTGGCAGGGGTTCTCGTGTGTGGGATTCGGATGGCATTGAGTACATCGACCTGATCGCCGGCATCGCCGTGAATGCCGTCGGTCACGCCCATCCCGACCTCGTGAGTGCCGTGACCTCGCAGATGTCGACGTTGGGGCACACGAGCAATCTCGCTGCCACTGAGCCCTGCATCGAACTCGCCGCAAATTTGCTGAAGCTTGTGGGCTCGGCGGAGCCAGGTCGAGTGTTCTTCTGCAACTCAGGCGCCGAGGCGAATGAGGCCGCATTCAAGCTTGCTCGACTCACTGGTCGGTCGCACATGGTCGTCGCCGAGGGTGGCTTTCACGGCCGAACGATGGGGGCACTCGCGCTCACTGCCCAGCCGGCGAAGCAGGATCCATTCCGTCCGCTCCCCGGTGATATCACTGCCGTGCCCTTCGGGGATTCAGCGGCTCTGGCTGCAGCTGTCACTGATGCGACGGCTGCAATCGTGCTGGAACCCATCCAGGGTGAGGGTGGAGTGATCGTTCCACCATCCGATTACTTAGCATCAGCTCGCGCCATTGCGGATCAGCACGGTGCCCTGCTCATTCTCGACGAGGTGCAGACCGGCATGGGGCGTACCGGTACCTGGTTTGCTCATCAGCGCGAAGGCGTCTCTCCTGATGTCATCACCTTGGCCAAGGGCCTTGGTGGCGGTCTACCCATTGGCGCGTGCATTGCGCTGGGACGCGCTGCTGATCTCTTTCAGCCGGGATCTCATGGATCCACCTTCGGCGGCAATCCCGTGTGCAGCGCGGCAGCCCTCGCAGTCATCCGAATTCTCAGCGATGGCCGTTTGGTTGAACGGGCCAATGTTCTGCATGCACGGCTCGCGACGGAGTTAGTTGACGTCTCCGGCGGCGTGGTCTCGCACGTTCGAGGCCGTGGCCTGCTCGTGGCCTGCGTGCTCGATGGCATCGCCGCTGCGGATCTCGAGCGGGCCTGCAGGGAAAGCGGTCTTCTGGTCAATGCAGTTGCATCCGATGCCGTCCGCATGGCACCTGCCCTGACCATCTCCGATGACGATATCGACCAGGTCGTCATTCGATGGGAGCGTGCGTGCTCACTAGCGAAGGGACTGCCCGCATGAGCGCACCCACAAGCATGATCGCCCGACGTGCGCGAATAGCCGAGGTGATCTCCACGTCGGCAATTTCCTCGCAAGACGACCTTCGGCGATTGCTCCATGCGGAAGGAATCGACGTCACTCAGGCTACGGTGTCACGCGACCTCGAAGCGCTCGGAGCCGTGAAGCGGCATGAGGCAGATGGGCGCATTCGCTACGAGATTCTGCAGCCCACGGTGTCCAGACTGTCGCCTTCCACTGGTGCTGACGCGCTCGCGCGGGTGGCGGCAGATGTTCTGCTTGATGCAGAAGCGGCCCTGAATATTGCCGTGCTGCATACGCCACCGGGCGCTGCTCATTACCTTGCCGGTTTCCTCGATCGCACGAACGTCGACGAACTCGTCGGCACCGTAGCCGGTGATGACACCGTGATCGTGGTCATGCGCACTGCAGAAGCAGCGAGTGATCTATGCGACAGGATGCTTGCGCTCGCGGGTGGCAGCCTGAAGCCTGCCGCCCAGCACGGAACAATGAACCCAGGCCATCGCGCAGGCATGGTCGAGAGGAGAACATCGTGACCGAACAGCAGCCCACCCGGCTCTGGGGCGGACGTTTCGAGTCGGGGCCGTCTGATGCCATGGCAGCCCTGAGCGCCTCCGTGCATTTCGATTGGCGGCTGGCTCCGTACGACATTCAGCAAACGCGTGCGCACGCGCGCATCCTCCACGCCGCAGGGCTGCTCTCCGACTCCGAGCTCGCTGCCGTCGACGGTGCCCTCGCCGAACTCGCCGTGCAGGTAGCTGACGGCAGCATCGGCCCAGAGGCTCAAGACGAAGACGTCCACACGGCGATCGAGCGTCATTTGATCGCGCGCCTAGGTGATCTAGGCGGGAAATTGCGCGCGGGTCGAAGCCGTAACGATCAGGTGGCGACAGATTTTCGCCTGTACCTCCGCGATCAGGTTCGGGAGATCGTGCGTGCTGTCATCGATCTCCAGGGTGCGTTCATGCTTCAGGCCGGCCAGCACATTGAGACCTATTCACCGGGGTTCACTCATCTGCAGCACGCTCAGCCGGTGTCGTTCGGACATGAGCTCGCCAAGCACGTGCATGCTCTTGGTCGCGACATCGAGCGTTTCGCCGATTGGGATCGTCGCACCTCACGATCACCGCTTGGCTCCGGCGCACTTGCCGGTTCGAGCCTTGGCCTTGATCCGCGCGCAGTAGCCATTGACCTGGGCTTCGATGGAGCACTGGGCAATTCGATCGACGCGGTGAGTGATCGTGACTGGGTGGCGGAGTTTCTCTTCGTCTCCGCGATGCTCGGTGTTCATCTTTCCCGAATTGGCGAAGAGGTCATCTTGATGACCTCGCGTGAGTTCGGCTGGGCGCGTCTTGATGATGCATGGTCAACTGGCTCCTCGATCATGCCTCAGAAGAAGAACCCCGATGTTGCTGAACTGGCACGCGGAAAATCCGGACGTCTCATCGGAAACCTGACAGGGCTCATGGCCACGCTCAAGGGCCTCCCGTTCGCCTACAACCGTGATCTCCAGGAGGACAAGGAGCCCGTCTTCGACACGGTCGAGCAATTGCTTCTGGTACTGCCTGCGATGACCGGGATGATTGCAACACTCCGATTCGACACGGATCGCATGAATGACTCCGCTCCGCAGGGATTTGCTCTCGCCACGGATATCGCTGAGTGGCTGGTGCGGGCAGGGGTGGTGTTCCGCGAGGCACATGAGATCGCCGGCGCCTGCGTTCGCGCGGCGGAATCTCGTGGTGTCGAGCTCTGGGATCTCAGTGATGCGGAGTTGCAAGGAGTCTCCGAGCACCTCACGCCTCAGGTACGCGAGGTTCTCTCCGTCCGGGGATCACTGGACTCTCGCTCGGCATTCGGCGGCACGGCTCCGGCCCGCGTGCGTGAGCAGCTCGCCGATCTGGAGCGGATGATTGCGGCCGACACCACAGCCTGGGCCTAGTGCACGATCGGTGAGCCAGCGCGCCGTCGCGCGGCGGTGTGCGCCAAGATGAGCGGGTGACCACAGGCATCCTCGACGAACTCATCTGGCGCGAGCTCATTGCCCAGAGCACCGACCTCGGCGCTCTCCAGGCAGCGACCGAGGCTGGTCCCATCACGCTGTACTGCGGCTTCGATCCCACAGCACCTAGCCTTCATCTGGGCAATCTCGCCCAGATTCTTACGGTGCGACGGTTCCAGATGGCTGGTCACCGTCCGCTCGCCTTGGTGGGCGGCGCCACAGGCCTAATCGGGGATCCCAAGATGACGGGGGAGCGCACCCTCAACCCTCGTGACGTGGTGGAGGAGTGGGTAGGCCGAATCCGTGGCCAGCTCGAGCGCTTCTACGACTTTGATGGAAGTAACGCAGCTGAAATGGTGAATAACTACGACTGGACAGTCGGAGTCTCCGTCCTGGAGTTCCTTCGGGACATCGGCAAGCACTTCAGCGTGAACCGCATGCTCGATCGCGAGGCGGTGGCTGCCCGGCTGGCCAAAGAGGGAATCTCGTACACCGAGTTCAGCTACCAGCTACTTCAGTCCTTCGACTATCTCCAGCTCTACCGTTCGCACGGGTGCACGCTTCAGACCGGTGGCTCAGATCAGTGGGGCAACATCACTGCGGGTACCGACCTCATTCGTCGAGTCGAGCACGTCGCCGTGCATGCGCTGACCACGCCATTGCTCGTCAAGGCGGACGGAACCAAGTTCGGCAAGACCGAGTCGGGCACGGTCTGGCTGGACTCCTCACTCACGAGTCCCTACGCGTTCTTCCAGTTCTGGCTCAACGCCGACGACCGCGATGTGCCGGTGCTCCTGCGCACCTACAGCTTCAAGGGTCGAGATGACATTCGGGATCTCCTCGAGGCCACCGTCGAACGCCCCCACGAGCGAGCGGCTCAGCGTGCGCTGGCGATGGAGCTCACGGAGATGGTGCACGGAACTGCGGAGCGCGATGCGGCTGAGGCAGCCGGACGCGCGCTCTTCGGTCATGGCGACCTTGCAGACCTCCCGGCGTCCACATTGGCCGCTGCCCTCTCCGAGACCCCGCACGGAACGCTCGAGCCGTCTGAGGTGGTCGGGGGAGTCCTGCCGGCCATCGACGAGCTTTTGGTTCGCAGCGGCCTGGTGGCCAGCAAGTCCCAGGCAAGGCGCACCATCGCCGAAGGCGGGGCGTATCTCAACAACGTGCGCGTGAGCGACGAAGGATTCACGCCTGCCACGGCAGATCTGCTGGGTGGAGAGTGGCTGGTTCTGCGTCGTGGCAAGCGTTCAGTGGGTGGCATCAGGGTTCAGAGCTAGCGCAAAAGCACTGGCATATAAGGGTTATCTCGTGTGTGACGCATGGCACCGTCCCACGAGGGGTGCCCGATTTGACCTTGTCGCAGCCCTTGACATAGTGTTAACCCACCGCAAGGGAGTAACGGACACCAAGCCGCACTGAGTGCGCCAAGCAAGGCCGGTCCTGCGGTAACTGACAGAGATCCTCTCGGTCCGACACGCCCGCCAAGGCGATTTGACCGAATACGAAGAAATCTGTAAGTTAGGAACGTTGCCCCAAAATCTGGCCGAGAGGCGAGGTTGAGGTGCGCGCCCGAACCTTGAGAACTCAACAGCGTGTCACATATCAATACCAATACCCCGTACGTGGGTTAGGTCTTCGGACCTATGCCACGGCGGAAATTCCTTTGGTAGACAAAATGCAAGAAATTGCTAGTTTTGTCCGCCGGAATCAACTCAAACATTTATGGAGAGTTTGATCCTGGCTCAGGACGAACGCTGGCGGCGTGCTTAACACATGCAAGTCGAACGGTGAAGGGGAGCTTGCTCCCTGGATCAGTGGCGAACGGGTGAGTAACACGT
>JAHEIZ010000064.1 GCA_024639145.1 Actinomycetes bacterium
ATCAGGGCATAGAGCCGAGGACTGCCGGTCTCATGACCAGTCGATTCAATCGCCATTACACGTACCTCCAGTGTGCGCAGCCTGTTGACGGATGCTGCTCCCCGTTGAATTCCCACATCCAAGGGTGAGTATGGAACTCCCGCAACTGGAAAGGTGAGCAAACCCACAAATTGCCCAAGTTTCGCGCTAGCACCAGTGCGGCCGATGCGCATATCGAACGCGCGGACACGAGAGCGCTTTAGCCCAATCGGAGTGCGGCAATCATCTGCGCGGTGATCGACACTGCGATTTCAGCGGGGCTCTTAGAGCCGATTTCGAGGCCGGCCGGCCCATGAACTCGAGACACGTCGGTGACGTCGCGCATCGCCAGCCAGTCGGCACGCGAGTCCTGCATGGCAGGCGAACCGAGGGCGCCGATATATCCAGCGTCACTCTCCAACGCATACATCAGGCAGGTGCTCGACATCTCGATGTCATGACCCATCACAACGATGCCGTCGATCGGGGAGGAACTCGCCGCAAGTCCTGCCACCATCCCCGGCCGAGGTTCGACGGACACCTTCCAGCCCAGCAATTTCCCTTGCGCTGCAAGGGCTTCAGCGATTGGCCCTTGGCCGGCTATGGCCAGACGGGTGATCGGAGCGAGTACAATCGTGACCTCGTTGTCGGCTACGAAAACAGCCGGGCGATCGGTTGGACCAGGCGCTGCTGCCTCGTGGTCGACACTCGAACCCAAACTGATCGAGGTGACCACATCTCCATCGAGGGTGGCCGTGAAGGAGATTGCCTGGCGATCGAGAAGTCGCGGCCATAGGTCGGAGGGGAACTGGTCAGCAGGCACGATTAAGAATTCCACCTCGGTGCCCGTCTCCAGGCCGCTGATAGAACTCTCGACCACGTTTACCTCGTGACGAAGGCGACGCCCCTGACTCAGTTTGCGCTCAGCAACATCGGAGAGAAGCCCATCAAAAGCTCCGCCCATCAGTTGGCCGATTCGGCCGCCACCTGGCGTGAAGGCCAGTGCGTCATCGGAAACGAGGGGAGACAGCATCACGGCAACGTCGGCACGGGTGCCAGATCGTGCGCACGCGGACACACTCAAGGAAATGTCATACATGCGGGCAGTGTAGGTCGGTGTGGACCCGCGCGCGCGTGTGAATGCGATTCAACCTCTGTGACGCGTCGTGTCAACACGTGGGCGCGACTGTGCGGCGGCGGTCAGCCGCCGGCGAAGGGAGGCAGTACGTCGAGTCGACTACCTGCATCGATCGTGGTTTCCAAATCAGTGCACGAGATTTCATTCAGCAAAAATGAGCAACGTGGGCGCACTGCGACGAACGCCGGGTATTGCGTGCACAACTCGTCGAGCACCGCACCAAGCGTGCCGGCCTCAACACTGACAACACTCTTGCCTACCGCAGCGCGCGCAGCAGCGAACAAGTGAACGTCGACAACTGCTGCGTCAGGCACCTCAGCCACCAATGGCGGACATCGGCCGAGTCGGCTGAATGAACAGCGGGTCGTTAACTCCGTGCCCGCGCAACTTCTCGAGGGTTGATTGCGCAAATAGCTTGGCAATTCGCTCGCGTCGTTCTTCCGTTGACAATGACTCGTCGCGAATCACGTGGCGAATATCAGTCTCATCACGCGCGAAGAGGCAATTACGGATCTGACCGTCGGCGGTCAAGCGCAGTCGATCACATGCTTCGCAGAAGGGTTTCGACACGCTCGCGATGATGCCGACAGTTGCCGGGCCGCCATCGACGTAGAACTCCTCGGCCGGCGCAGAACCGCGACTCGGCACAGGCGACAGTGTGAATTCGCTCTCGAGCATCTCGTGAATCTCCGCAGCGGTAACCATGTCGCCGCGCTCCCACGCATTGCCAGCATCGAGCGGCATTTGTTCGATGAAACGGAGATTCCAGCCGTTCGCAATCGCGTGCTGCAGCAACGGGATTGCCTCATCTTCATTGACCCCACGCATAAGTACCGCGTTGACCTTAACCGGCAAAAGCTCTGCTGCCTTCGCGGCTTCAATACCTGCAATGACGTCATCGAAGCGATCGCGGAAGGTCAGTTTTTTAAAGCGCTCGCGATCGAGAGTATCGAGACTGATGTTCACCCGCTTGAGACCGGCAGCCTTGAGGCCGGGTGCCATGTCGGCGAGTCGAATTCCGTTTGTCGTCAAGGAGATCGCGGGCTTGAGCGGCAGTGCGTTAATGCGACTCACGATCTCGACGATGTCGGGGCGCAAGAGTGGCTCGCCACCAGTGAGACGAATACCGGTGATGCCGTTCTCTGTCGCGACCTCGATTACTTCGATCAACTCATCGACCGAGAGCAGATGTTCACCCGGCAACCAATCGGCGAAGTCACTGGGCATGCAATACGTGCATCGAAGGTTGCAACGATCGGTGACAGACACGCGCAGATCGCGGTGCACTCGGCCGAACGTGTCGACAAGCTCGCTCATGCGCAGTTCACCCATTCATCAGTACCGTCCGCGAACACCTGGTGCTTCCACACCGGGAGTAAATCTTTCGTGCGATCGACGAGTGCGGTGCA
>JAHEIZ010000070.1 GCA_024639145.1 Actinomycetes bacterium
AATCAAGGTTTTTGCCAGTAATGCCACTGGCAACGTTCCTCCCATCGCATCACTCGACACGGGAACTGACACGATCAACAGCATCGCGTTCGATGCGGCGGGTGGTGTGTGGGCATCGGCTCGTTCCAATGGGAATCTGTACTACTTCGCGGCGCTGCCTGGCGGTAGTGGCAACCTTGGAACAGTGCAACCGACTAGGACAGTCACGACGACTTTTCCAATGCAGGCAATTGGGGTGAGCCCGCAAGGAAAGCTGGTGATCATGGATGAGGTGTTTGCCTACACCGACGACACATATTGCTGCACGTTGCCCCGACACATCAGGACGTACGAGCTACCGACGACTACCACGCTCGGTTCCGTGAATCAGGTCTCCGTGAGTGGGTCAATGGTTGACCTAGACATGACTCAAGCGGGGGGGAACTATGCCGGCGCGCAGATCGCCTTCGATTCTCAAGGCAACATCCTGGTCGGTGGTAACAATGGGAACGCCTATCTACTCCCTAAGGAGGGGTACGGCGTGGTTGGGTCTTCTACAGCCACTCCGCTGAAGACCTGGGGTGGGAACGTGAACCTTGACGGTGACCCAAGCCCTGTCGGTATTGCGCTCACCTCTGATGGTCGCGTAATAGTTACCAACTATGCCACCAGCGGGGTGGGGGTGCGGATTTTCTCCGCGAGCGGGGGGAACCTCTTAGGAACCCTCGACGTTTCCCGCTCAAGTAACACGGCGGGGACCCGCGGCATAGGAGTCAGCCCAGATGGATCTCTCGTTAAGTTCGCGGCTTTATCGTCTTCGGCGATTGGCGTGCTTGCCTTGCCTGCAGCACCTTCTCCCTCTCCCTCGCCCACCCAAGGAGCGGGCGGCGGTCAACAAGTGACCCCCGTGGCGACTCCGACCCCAACTCCGACCCCAACTCCGACCCCAACTCCGTCGGCTAGCGTCACCGTCGAGCCGACCGTGATTCCTACAGTCACGCCTTCGCCGAGTTCGTCCCCGTCGGTCTCTGCCCCTGCCGGAGTAGTGCTGTTGTCTGGCACGGAGCGCGCGAATGCCCAGGTCGTGACGGTGACGGCTCCGCTTTCGTCGAATCCAACGAATGCGCCGGTGCTGTCAATCCCTGCCGGCACACCGATTGCTCCGGTGGTCAGTGGTCTTCCGTCGAAGACCTCGCTGAGGGTGAAGATGAGTGTCCCGGTTCGTGCGAAGGAAGCCTTCGTGAACATCGGCAACACCCGCAGTAATGCGGCTGGTGAGGCAAAGGTCCCGGCATTTAAGTCAAGCCGTGCTGGCACGTACACGATCCAGCTGTCGACCACTGCCGGCAAGGCCTTCTACCTGAAGGTCAAGGTCGCGGCAAAGAAGGCCTCGATCGGATCGAGCAAGGCTGCTCGATGATGCCTACGGCACATGGCCCTGCGCGACTTCTCGGAATTGCTATCGCAGCTGCGGTGGTGGCAGGGCTTGGCTTCGCGATCGCACCGTCTGCACTGGCGGCACCCAATTCCGTGGTGATTTCATCGCTTGATCCGGGGCCAGTCGGTGTCTCAGCAACGGTGACGTTCAGTCCGGCTGCTCAGGCAGCGTTCCTCAATGTCTGGGTTGGATTGCCCATGTCGCAGTACTCCACCGCTTTCACGGGTGACTGTGCATCAAATGGCATTACGGTGGCCATCAACGGGACACCTCTGGCAGGCGTATGCGGGCATCAAACCTACGGAAGCCTCTACAGCACCCTTGAGGTGTACAACTACTGGAGCTCTCCCTCGCTCTCGACCACTGATGTGATCACGCTGACCTGGGGACCGACAGCCGTAACAAGAACAGGCCCCGCAACGCTTGCCGACTTCGCGGTCTCCGCAGATTTCGTCGGGCAGGGGTTCACCATGGTGACCCCGACGGTGTTCGGGTCGCCCTCCTCGCCCACGGGGAGCGCCGCCGGACCGGACATGACGATGTGGCAGCAGAGCGTTGGCCGTTCATCGGCCGGCGCTCCGTGCCCCGCGGGATTCACGGCCTCGTGGGCCCAGTGGCCGAATGTCAATCAGGGCGGGTGGGTCTGTAATCGAGAGGTATTCGCCTACCGGTCATAATCAGGCAGTTGAGCGCATGCCGGGCCTGTCAGGCCCGTTGCCTACGATGCCTAGGTGACTTCTTCGCTCGTTGACGATCTCAACGACTCCCAGCGCGCTGCCGTCGAGCATCGGGGCACCCCTTTGCTCATCGTGGCGGGTGCTGGCTCGGGCAAGACCCGCGTGCTCACTCGTCGGGTGGCTCACCTGCTGGCCACGGGCGATGCGCAGCCGGGCGAGATCCTGGCGATCACCTTCACGAACAAGGCCGCGGGGGAGATGAAGGAGCGCGTGGCCGAGTTGGTGGGCCCACGAGCGAAATCGATGTGGGTGTCGACCTTCCACAGTGCCTGCGTGCGCATCCTGCGGGCTGAATCGTCACGGCTGGGCATCTCGAGTTCGTTCACCATCTATGACCAGCAGGACTCCCTGCGACTGATGACCATGGTGATTCGCGATCTCGATCTC
>JAHEIZ010000080.1 GCA_024639145.1 Actinomycetes bacterium
GCTCTACACGGCGATGGGCACGCGGATCCATCTCGGGCAGAACGAAGACTTCGACGCAGTGATCGCGGAGTCTCTCGCCGAAGTGGGGCTTCCTGCCGCTCTCGTCGAGTTCGCGCATTCCGATGCCGTCGACGTTGATCTGCGCGCGAGCCATGCAGAGGGCATCACTTTGGTGGGCGAGGATGTCGGCACGCCCGTTATCGCGGTGCCGGGCGCTGACGGCAAGCAGATTGCTTTCTTTGGCCCCGTGGTCACGCCCACTCCCCGCGGTGATGCAGCGGGCAAGCTCTGGGACGGCACCTTGCTCGTGGCCGGAACGCCGGGGTTCTACGAGATCAAGCGCACCCGCACGGCCAGCCCCTCATTCGAGTAGGCCGCGCAGGGCGCCAATTCAGGAAGGCTCCCGGAGCAGTCGCCCGCCATGAGGACACCTTCCCCGTCCGAGTCTGCCCGGACGCTCGCGTTACGGCACGGTGGTGCGGGTCGGCGAGTAGGGTCACGACCACCGTTCGCGTGATCACCGCTGATCTTTGCCTGAAGGAGGAATCGTGTCCGGACGATCATCACGAGTTCTCGGGGCGGGGATCGTCGTAGTTCTTGCGGCTGCCGGGTTCATCTGCGCCGCACCTGCCCAGGCGGACATCATCCACATCGATATGACCTGTGATCCGCCGGAATCCCAAGTCGTGACGATAACGACGAAGGACACCCTGAGCATCGTCTCGACGAGCCAGACCGGACCGTGTGACAGCTCCTACATGATTCACACCGCCTTTCCCACACCGGTGGGAAATGCCTGGATGAATGGCACGCCCATCCCGTTCAATGGAAACCTCGATCCGTTTCCCAACCTCTCATGGACGATGACCTTCGCCTCGGAAGTGCCCGGCTCCACCCACGTCATGCTCTGCGGTTCCATCGGAGCGCCGCCTATCTGCCCGACCTTGGCCATCAACGTGGTGCAGGCTCCTGAGTGGATTCCCGGTTGGCAGCAGTCGGTGGGCCGAGCGAGCGCCACCGCCACCTGCGCCACCGGATGGCAGCCCTCATGGCAGGAATGGGCGGAACGCATCACCGGCGGATGGGTGTGCACGCGGACTATCCCCTCCCTGGGCAACTGAGACTCATTAACACCCTGCCGCGATTGACACGGCTCGTAATCGCGAAGACTGCTCACGCCACGGGCTCGGAGTGCCGAGTTCAAGTAGGACGAGAGTTCAAGGGGAGAGTGGCCGGCTAAGGCGAGCTCCTGGCGGTCTAGGAAGGCTCGTTCAGGTGCAGCACTCGTGGTGCACGAGCGTGCTCGGCGAGGAGCATCGCGCCGGCACGAATACCACCGACGAGATCATCAGCGCCGAAGTTGGAGCGCATGGCCAAGATCGCGAGCTCGCAGGAGCGATCATCGATGTCGATCGCAGCCTGGGTACCGGTGACGATGTCGATGGTGCGCGCTGCGGTGTCAACGGCGATCAACACGGAAGTCTCCGCGCCGGGGATCTGGGCATGCTTGGCAATGGCCGAATCGCGACCCTGCTCGAGCGGGCCGACGTAGACGGCGAAGCAACGACCGGAGATCTCGCGAGCGAGCTCGACCGCGTCAGTGATCGCCACGCGCTGCTTGGGGGTCAGATCAGAAGCTTCCATGTGCGCCACCTCCGACAACTGAGTACGAGCCCATGCCAATTTCGCGTGGAAGGATCGACGGGTCGGGCGCCGAGCCCGAACTGGCGATGAAGACGGGGCCTTCGGCGGTGGGCTCACCGGGCAAGCCCGAGTGACGATCGCCGCGCATCCAGCCAGACGCGGATACGGCGATGGCCACCAGTGCGGCGAAACCGACCGGAATACCGATGAAGAGAGCGAGAGCTTGTCCTGCGTTCACGACGCAATCCTAGAGGGCTAGCGCTTCTGCACTGCGTCGACCATCGGGCCGAGCAGGTCGGGGCCGGAGATGACGTCCTCAAGCAGCATTGGTCGGCCCGCGGAATCAGTCATGGGCACCCGCCAATTGGGGTATTCCAGGTAGGTGCCGGGCTGATTCTGCGCGCGACGATCCCCCACAACATCGGGTAGGCCCACCCCCACAAGGCGCGCCTTCGTGGAGCCGACGGCCCGGTGCAGGGCGATGGCCATGGCATCGAGGCCGGCATCAGTCTCGAGATCGGCGTCGACGGCCAGGAAGCCGGCGTCACGCAACAGGGCGGCCCACTGCTCTCGATCGCGCCGTGCATTGGCGTACTCGACCGCGGGGTCGGTCGTGAGAAGGCCGAGGCTTTCGCGAATACGCACGTGCTCATCACGAAGGAAGCCCGCGGTGGGCGGCAGATCGTGCACAGTGACGCTGGCCAGGATGTCACGTCGCCAGTCATTCAATGGTGTGATGACGCCGTCGGTGCGCTCGAACCAGGAGATGACCGTGCCGAGGATTCCGCGAGTCGCCAGCACATCTCGCACCCAGGGCTCGACCGTGCCGAGATCCTCACCGACGACAATCGCGCCGGTGCGCTGCG
>JAHEIZ010000086.1 GCA_024639145.1 Actinomycetes bacterium
CGTGGTCGGTCGGGTCGACAAGGTGACCCGGGCGAGACGCAGTTCTATCTCTCGCTCGAAGACGATCTCATGCGACTGTTCAAGGCCGACATGGTTGATGCCTTCCTGCGCCGCTTCAACGTGCCCGATGATGTGCCGATCGAAGCGAAGATGGTCTCGAATGCAATTCGCTCGGCCCAGTCGCAGGTCGAATCCCAGAACTTCGAGATCCGTAAGGACGTCCTGAAGTACGACGATGTTCTCAATCGCCAGCGTCTGGTGATCTACGACGAGCGTCGTCGCGTGCTCGAGGGTGAAGATATTGAAGATCAAGTTCGCGAGTTCATCAGCGACACAGTCACCAGTTATGTCCGCGCAGCAACAGCCGAGGGCTACCCAGAGGGATGGGATCTCGATTCACTCTGGTCAGCGCTGAAGCAGCTGTACCCGGTCACGGTGACCATCGCCGAACTCGAAGAGGCTGCAGGCGGAAATCGCTCGGGCCTAAGTGCTGACTACCTCGTGGCAGAACTTAAGGAAGATGCGCAGTATGCCTACGACATGCGCGAGGAGGCCCTCGGCGACGAGGTGACTCGCGAGCTCGAACGCCGGGTGATCCTCTCGGTTCTTGACCGTAAGTGGCGCGAGCATCTGTACGAGATGGACTACCTGCGTGACGGCATTGGCCTGCGGGCGATGGCTCAGCGAGATCCCCTGATCGAGTATCAGCGCGAGGGCTACGACCTCTTCACTGCCATGATGGATTCCATCAAGGAAGAAACGGTGGGTTACCTCTTTAACGTCGAGGTTCAGGTTAATCAGCCTGAGGCCGACGAGATTGAGCTCGACGCAACCCCGCACGCAGTGCCGGAAATTTCGGCGAAGGGCCTCGCCCCGTCGCGCCCACAACATCTCGAGTACACGGCACCAAGTGAAGATGGTGGCGTGGAGCACGGTGAGATGGAGTCGGTCGACGGCGGTTTCGTTGAGATCGATCCCAATGCGAGCCGCGCAGAGCGTCGTCGTCTTGAGCGAGAAAACCGCAAGCGCAGCTAAATTTTTACCTGATCAATGGCGGGCACCTCTCACGAGGTGCCCGCCATTGTTGTGGTCACTGCCACAAGCTCTAAACCAGCGAAGCAGCAGTGACGAGCCAGCGACCAGTGACGGCCTCAAATCGGATCGCGATGGCACGTGACCTGTTCTCGCCTACGAGCACTGCGGATGTCTCGACGATGCCATCGGCTACCGGGCATAGGCGAACTGAGCGCACGGTGCGCCATTGATGCTCACTCTTTGCGCTCGGGTGTCGGCGCATTGCCGCACCTCGATCTGCGAGTCGCTCGAGTTGGCGGCGTTCGACCCATCGACTGAGTTGGGTGGCCGGGCGCACGCCTGCGGCGACCTCGCCTATCGCGCGAGCCATTCGGGCAACCCAAGCGACCTCAAGTTGTTCGAGGCCGCCAGTTTCGTAGGTGCCAGGATCGCCCACCACCCGCAGGTGACGCGGGATACCAGGGACTGCAGGTACTCCTGGGCTGACCTCCCAGGTCAGCGGGAGCGAGAGTTGCTCAGTGCGCACGACGGATAGGTGCCGGGTGCGGGCTGGGATGGGTAGTGCTGCTGTCATGGTGCTCACGGACGTTCTCCTTCGGAGGACGACCGCGTCGGGGGTCGCGGGTCGAGTTATTGGTGTTTGCCTGTGTTTGCCTTGTGTAGTCGATGCTTGTGTTCAGGTGCAATCCCAAGAAACGCGCCTGTGGACAAAGCCTTTCCTCGAACAGATATCGGCTCGACACTTATCGCAGGCACTGATCACATCGATGGAATTCATTGGTGTGCATAGAGATTCGTGGGGAGGCGTTCGATGGCTGTCGATCCTTGTGAGGTGATGGAGTCAGTTGTCGCCCTAGAAGCGAGCAGACTCCAGTCGCTTACCGATCACGAGGTGCTCGTTGATGCGCAGGCGATCGTCGAAGTAGAGCAACAGCGTTCGCGTATTAGCGACCGACTTGACGCCGTGCGGGGGCTCGAAATCTCCTGTCGTCTCTCAGGCGCGACCTGGCGAGGCGTATTGCAGGAGGTGGGATCCGAGGTGATTACCGTGGATTCTGCCGGTGAGCTGGTGGCGATTGCCCGCAGTTGTGTGTTGCACTTCGCTGATCTAGCTCCTGCACTTCGGGCTGAACGTGAGGAGCCTCGACGAATCGCCATCACGTGGTCGTCAGCTTTGCGTGCGTGGGCTGCCCGCGGCAAAGTTCGGTTCATCCTGGTCAACGATGATTACTTATGTGGCGAGATCCTTGCCGTGGGCGGTGACTGTGTAGATCTGCGCCTAGTTGATGGCTCGTCAATCACGCTGATGTTCTCGGGTATCAAGGTCGCGATCAGGAATCGCTGAAAGTCTCATCCCTGGTGAAGGGATGCGCAGACACGAAATCGCGAGTCTGCGCGTACATCCGATCGATGTAGCCCTCGAG
>JAHEIZ010000087.1 GCA_024639145.1 Actinomycetes bacterium
TTTTGGTGCGGACGGTGCCCATGAGGAGGCGTACCTGGGTAGCCCAGGAGGTGGATTCGGCTCGAAGTACGAGGACGCCCTCCTCGAAAGACTCCGGCTGGACATGGTCGGCGAGCTCTGGCCCGACGATCTCAGCCCACCGTGTGGTCAAACTGGCTGCGGATGCTTCCGCGGACCAGCCCCGGTCGCGAATGAGGCGATCGACGGCGGATCCCAGTAGTTCGGGGTCTCGGCCTGCGCCTCTGGCTGATGCTGGGGGCTGCTTTTTGCGAGGTGTGGGCGCCTTTTTACCCGACGAAGCCGCCCTGTTGAGGGCACGAGCGGCGGCGTCACTGTCGGTTGACTCAACCACGGCTCACCCCACCCTTCACGACCTCGATACGTGCGCCCGCCAATTCGGTTGGTACATCCTCGGCGACAGCAGCGGTGATGAATGCCTGTTGGGCTGTTCCCACATGCGTGGCCAAGTGGGCGCGGCGTTGGGCATCGAGCTCTGCGAATACATCGTCGAGAATCAAAATTGGTGACTCGCCGTCAGCGGTAAGTAAATCAAAAGCACCAAGACGCAGTGAGAGCGCCAGTGACCACGACTCACCGTGGGAGACGTAACCTTTTGCCGGAAAATTTCCGAGGTTGAGTGCGATGTCGTCGCGATGTGGGCCGACAAGTGTGACACCGCGATCGAGTTCTTCTTTGCGGCGAACTTGGATTGCTGCAAGTAGTTGCTCTGACCATTCTGTGCGATCTGACGTGAGTGGCGCAGTGTCACCGAGTGTCGACTGATAGACCGCATTGAGAACCATGTCTGTGGTGCTGCCGGACACCATGGCGTACTGCTGTTGTGCCAGTGGCATCAATTCATTGAGTAGGGACACCCGCGCTGCAATTAGTTCGCCGCCGTGTGTGGCTAATTGTTCATCCCATACTTCTAGTGTTTGGACGATGCGATCGGTTCCAGCCTTACGCGCAATACTTGCTGACTTTAAAAGTGCGTTGCGTTGTTTGAGTACTCTGTCGTAATCGGCTCGTGTTCCGGCGAGCCTGGGAATTCTCTGTACGAGTAGTTCATCAATGAACCGTCGTCGAGCACTCGGGTCACCTTTGACTAATTCGAGATCCTCGGGTGCAAATACAACAGCTCTCACTATCCCGAGAATGTCTCGAGTGCGCGGCACCGGTGATTTGTTGATGCGCGCCTTATTTGCCTTGCCGGGAGTGATCGCTAGCTCGATCATGACATCACGGTCGGATGAAGAAACGTTCGCACGAATGAAGCCGCGATCACAGCCTTGTCGAATCAGCGGTAGATCACTTGCAACGCGATGGCTACTGAGGGTGGCGAGGTAACCAATCGCCTCAACAATGTTGGTTTTACCCTGGCCGTTACGTCCGACGAAGGCAGTGATGCCCTGGTCAAAAGGACAATCGAGCTGCTCATAGGAGCGAATATCAGTCAGGCTGAGCGACTGAATCCACATGGGTATCAGCCAGTAAGGCGTACAGGCATGAGTAGGTATCGATAATCATCGACACCTGAGGCAGCGTTGGTATCGGCGCCAGTGAGAACCGCTGGGCGCGTTGCTTGGGTAAACGAAAACGTCGTGGTGACGGCATCAACGGCGCTGAGTCCGTCAAGGAGATATGTCGGATTAAAAGCAATCTCGAGGCCATCACCATCAACGCGACATTCAACGACTTCATTTGCCTGAGCGTCGTCACCGGCACCGGCGCGAAGAACGACCTCAGAACCATCAAAGGCGAGACGAACTGGG
Organism: Actinomycetes bacterium; assembly: GCA_024639145.1. Taxonomy (GTDB): domain Bacteria; phylum Actinomycetota; class Actinomycetes; order S36-B12; family S36-B12; genus CAIKZY01. The sequence goes on from JAHEIZ010000087.1 coordinate 1,773, forward strand.
GTGTTGCGTTCAGCGACAAGTGCGACTCGTTTGACGGCGTCAGCTAATGCCGAAGTGTCGATTGACGCAACGGTTGCTGCCTCACTGGGAAGAAGTGTTCGGTACTTCGGAAACTCACCATCGAGTAGACGAGTGGTGGTTCGACGACCCGCACCTTCAAAGCCGATGAGTCCCTCACCTGCACCACCTGCACTCAGTGCGATGGTGACGAGATCTGTTGTTGATAGAGACTTAGCTGTGTCGGCCAGTGTCTTTGCAGGAATGAGGGCATTCGCCGAGATGGATGAGCTCTTCGGATTCCAACTAAATTCACGTACGGCAAGTCGGTAACGATCAGTTGCAGCGAGAACGATGTTGCCGCCCTCGATCTCCATACGAATACCCGTGAGCGTCGGAAGTGTGTCATCTCGACCGGCGGCAATAGCTACCTGAGCAACAGCAGCTGCAAAAAGGGCTGCCTCAATATCTCCGGATGAATCTGGCATGGCGGGAAGTGACGGGTAATCCTCAACCGGCAACGTGGGAAGAGTGAATGATGAGCGTCCACACGTGATGACGACGCGGGTACCTTCACTCGAGAGTTGCACTGGAGCACCTGGTAACGACCGCGTGATGTCGGCGAGCAGACGCCCCGAGACCAATGTGGTACCTGGTGTGTCGACATCGGCGGGGATA
>JAHEIZ010000088.1 GCA_024639145.1 Actinomycetes bacterium
CGTCCAGACGTGCCTTTGACGCGTCGTCGGTCTCCTTCGCAACTGCCATCTCCTCCATCCGCAGGCGATCAACCTGGCGCTGGAGTACGTCGATCTCGACGGGTGAGGAATCGATTTCCATACGAAGGCGCGATGCCGACTCGTCCATCAGGTCGATGGCCTTGTCGGGCAGGAAGCGCGAGGTGATGTAGCGATCCGAGAGGGTCGCCGCCGCCACGAGTGCACCGTCGGAGATAACAACCTTGTGATGGGCTTCGTACTTCTCCTTGATGCCGCGCAGGATCGAGATGGTGTCTTCGACCGACGGCTGATTGACCAACACCTGCTGGAAGCGGCGTTCGAGCGCGGCATCCTTTTCAATGTATTCGCGGTACTCATCGAGAGTGGTTGCGCCGATCATCCGCAGTTCACCGCGGGCAAGCATCGGCTTGAGCATGTTGCCGGCGTCCATGGCTCCTTCGCCGCCGGCGCCAGCACCCACCACGGTGTGCAGCTCGTCGATGAAGGTGATGATCTGACCATCGGAACCCTTGATTTCATCGAGTACCGCCTTCAGGCGCTCCTCGAATTCACCGCGGTACTTCGCTCCGGCCACCATGGCGCCGAGATCAAGCGAGTAGAGAGTCTTGCCCTGCAGTGACGTGGGTACATCGCCCTCGACAATGCGTCGGGCTAGACCTTCGACCACGGCCGTTTTGCCGACACCGGGCTCACCAATGAGCACTGGGTTGTTCTTGGTGCGCCGGGAGAGCACCTGAATCGTGCGGCGAACTTCCTCGTCGCGACCGATGACTGGATCAATTTTGCCATCGCGGGCACGCGCGGTGAGATCGATGCCGTACTTCTCGAGGGCCTGGAAGGTCTGCTCCGGATCAGCGCTGGTCACGCGGGCACTTCCGCGCACCTTCGTGAGCGCGTCCATGAGTGCAACCGGGGTCGCACCCTGATCAACGAGTCGATCGGTAACACCCACACCACCGGTCTTCGACAGCCCGATCAGCAAGTGCTCGGTGCTGACGTAATCGTCGCCGCGCTCGTTGGCGAGATCCTTTGCAGCCGTGAGCACCTTGTGTATGGCCTGCGACATCCGCGGCTCGACGACCGAGCTGCCCGTTGCTGCCGGGAGCGCATCTACTTCGGCGCGCACCTCACGAGTGAGAACGGGCACGTTTGCTCCGACGGCATCGAGTAAGGCAGTCGCAATGCCTTCGCCCTGCTGCAGCAGTGAGTCGAGCAGATGCACGGGCTCAACCTGTGCGTTGCCCTTCGACGCAGCGATGCGAACAGCTGCGCCCAGGGCTTCCTGGCTCTTTGTAGTGAATTGAATATCCATGATCTCCAGCTTTCGTTCTAAGAATTGGTTTTCGGCGAGCGACGATCAGGCCGCCACACCACAAGTGAGGTCGATGATTTTTCGCGATGGAACTCCGCGAGCCGGCCGCGTAGGTGAAGAACTTCTTCTTGCAGTACCAGCACTCGTCTGATGCCTTCCAGGGTCAGGCCCTCCGAGGAGAGCTCTGAGATCTCGCGCAGACGCGAGATGTCTTGCGCCGAATACAGGCGATTGCGGCCGGCCACTCGCGTGGGTGACACCAGCCCGAGGCGGTCGTATTGGCGCAGGGTCTGCGGATGCAGCCCGGCTAGTGACGCAGCAACGCTGATCGCGTAGACCGGAGTGTCGTCGGGTACGCGGAACGGCACCCGATTGGCGGACATTACTTACTCCCGGCCATCTTGAGCAGGTCGCTCCGCGGGTCATGATCGAGGGTTTGCTTCGCGTATTCCTGAAGTGCAGCTTTCGCGTCGCCGCTGAGGTTTTGGGGAACGGCGATCTCGACGCTCACGTGCAGATCGCCGTAACTGCCATCCTTCTTCGCTAGGCCTTTCTCGCGCACTCGGAAGGTGCGACCATTGGCTGTACCCGCGGGCACCTTGAGAGTGACCGTGCCACCACGCGGGGTCGGCACGGTAATTTCTCCACCGAGTGCAGCCTCAGTGAAAGTAATCGGCACCGTCACGGTGATGCTCTCACCCTTGCGCCCAAATACTGGGTCTGCGCTGACGTGCACATTGATGTAGAGATCACCGGCCGGGCCGCCTGAAGTTCCAGGCGTGCCCTTGCCCTTGAGTTTGATCTTCGCGCCGTCCTTGACGCCCGCGGGGATGCGAGCTTGCACGGTGCGCGTGCTGACACCATGGCCTGACCCGCGGCAACTGGTGCACGGGTTTTCGATGAGAACTCCGCGACCCTTACAGGATGGGCAAGGCTCGGGGATAGCAAAGCCGCCCGCATTGCGAGCCACTTGACCTTGACCACCACACGTGGGGCAGGTTGAGGTTGCACTGCCAGCCTGCGCGCCGCTGCCACGGCAACTCGAACACGTGCCATCAGTGCGCAGTGACAGCGGCACTGTGACGCCGTCGAGCGCATCATCAAA
>JAHEIZ010000053.1 GCA_024639145.1 Actinomycetes bacterium
CACCCAGGTCATGCTCTGGAACATGCTCACCTCGCACGACTGGACCCGAGACCGCGTGGCTCACTTCAGCTATGGAGAGGGGCGTATTCGCGTGACCGCGGCTCGGATCACCAGCGGTTCTGGCGAGCATTTCGTCCTTCAATTCGAGTCCTCGAATCTCGAGGATCCGACTCTCAGGATCCGTGAACTCAATCCTGAGCCTGCCGAGTTGCCGGTGAGTCGAACGCGCATTGCTGTGAAACCCGTTCTCCTGGGGGAGGGCGCCATTGGTTCAGGTAGGGCCACGCAATTGCGTCGAGACCTGGAATCTCCTGTCATCGAGTTGGACGCCGCGCAGGGAATAGATACCTGGGAGACCCTGGAATACGTTCTTGCCGCAGGTACCTCGCTACTCATTCGAAATGTGGACTCGATTCCCTCTGGGCAAGTGAGGCCCCTGGGTCAACTTCTGGAGGATCACAGCGCGGCGGTGCGGCGGCGAGAGCGCTCTAGCCAGATCCTGCTGACGATGGATCCGCGGGAGGCCTCCGAGGATTTGCTTGAACACCTCAGGGATGCAGACCGTTCAGTGTGCACTCGTCCGCTGGCCGATACGCCTGAACGTATCCCCTCTATGGTGAAGGAGATCCTCGAGGCCTGTGACCCTGATCGACGACGTTCGATTTCACCTGCGGCGATGCAGGCACTGATGGAGTGGTCGTGGCCGAAGAACATTGCCGAGGAATCTTTGATGGCCACCGTTCAGGAACCTGTCATCCAGCGCAAGCACTTGCCTCATCACTTGACCCTGTCGAGTTCGACGAGACAATTCACCTTGTTGGAAGAGGCCGAACGTCAGGCGATCATCCGAGCGCTGGAAGTCACTTCCGGTAACAAGTCTGATTCAGCAAAGCTGCTGGGTATTGGTAGAACAACCCTTTACAGAAGGTTGCGCTATTTCAAGCTGGACAATTTCGAGGGCTCGCTCTGATCTGATCTGTCGAGCCATCCGCGATCAGTGTTGGCTCGTGTGACGAGGTTCAGGCGCAGTTGACCCATTCATCGGTCCCGTCCGTGAATATTTGATGCTTCCAGACCGGAAGTCGCTCCTTCGTGAGGTCTACGAGCGCTGCACACACACGGAAGGCATCTCCTCGATGTGCTGTGGCAACGGAGGCTACGAGCGCAGCCTCGCCAATCAGGATCGGTCCTACCCGATGGACAACGGAAACGGCAATCACCGCGGCATCGGAGGCGATCTCGGCGGCCACGGAGTCAAGGACGTCCTGCGCAGAGGGATGTGCCTCGTAGGTCAATTCCGCGACGTCACGACCATGGTCGTGGTCTCTGACGATCCCTTCAAAGGTGACAATTGCGCCTGCACTGGGGTTCCCGACGGAACTCGCAATCAGGCTCATGTCGAGGGGTTCATGCGTGACGAGCGCGATGCGTATCTCTCCCACGCGTGGATAGTACTACCCATGCAGGGAGGAACCCGATTGTCTCGCTCCGGTTGAGTGCGCAAAAGGTGGAGCAGTTTCGGTGGCCCTTAGGCAGACGTCACGACCCGATGGAAGATTTCAAGCTGAATATTGTCGGGATCGCGCAGGACGATGCATGCGTAGCTTGCGGCCGGCATCTCGATGACGCCTGAGTGCTCGACATCTAGCCGAGTCAGCCAGTCGGACCAAGCCTCGAGATCTGCCCGGGCAGCCACCCCCCAGGCGATGTGATCGAGCCCCGCCCGTCGTTCGTCGAAGGCGCCGCCATGGAACCCTTCATGGTGATGGAGCCCGATCAGAAATCCGGTCGTGGGCTCCACGAGGAGTACTGCGTAACCACCACTTTCGTCGTTGTGATGCGGAGGCTGACGCTCAAGCCGCTGCATCCCGAAGACCCGGCCGTACCACGATGCAGACCGCTCGACGTCCGAAACCGTCGGCGAGAAGTGATGGATGCCCGTAGTGGGTGGCGGAGAAGCTGATTCGGACGACGACATGCGCGTCATGCTAGGCCGTGCTCGGGACCATGTCTATGCATGCGGAGCACAGGCCGGGGCCTCCGCGTTACGTGGTTTCGTCGCTGGGCAGATGTGAGTTGCGCTGGAGCAGTGCAAACAGGGCGGCAAAGTCTCGCGACTCGTAGCCTTCGGCCATGGCCGCGTCCAATTGGTCGCGAACCAGGAATGCGGCGGGCGTCTTCACGCCTGTCAACGCCGCCTGCTCGATCGCCAATGAGACGTCCTTGGCCATGTCCTTGGTCGTGAACGTGGGGGCGTAATTGCGGTCACGCAGCGCGGCACCCTTGTAGGAGATAAAGCGGCTACCGAGGACGCTCGCATCCAAGGCCGAGAGGAATGTCTCCCGCGGGACCCCGGAGGCCTCCGCCAGAAGTGTCGCTTCAGCGAGCAATTGCATGGTGCCAGCCAACA
>JAHEIZ010000054.1 GCA_024639145.1 Actinomycetes bacterium
CTCACCTCACTCAGGCAAACGTGGGTGCCACCGATACCCGTGACGGCCCAGGTCGTGCACCAACCGTTGCAGTGGAACATGGGGAGGGTCCACAGATAAACCGACTCGGGCGAGAATCGTGAATGCAGCAGCTCGCCCAGGGAGTTCAGGTACGCACCTCGATGGGTGTAAACGACGCCTTTCGGCCGACCTGTCGTGCCCGATGTGTAGTTGATGGAGATCGGATTCAGCTCGTCATCGACCGTGTAGTCCGCCTCGAAGTCACCTCGCCGCACCGCAAAATCCTGATAGGTGAGGCACTCCGTACCTGCACCCATGTCGCTCGACCCACCCGCGCTGATCCATGCCTCGACATTCGTGACCTCCCGAGCCGCCTCCTTCACGACTTCTGACAGGCTCGAATGAAACACGCAGACGCGAGCCCCCGAATGCTCGAGGATGTAGCTGACTTCCGAGGAGGAGAGCCGGATATTGATGGGAACGAGCACGCATTTGGCGAGCGGAACGCCGAAATGTGCAATGAGCATCTCGGGCACGTTTGGCATCATGTAGGCGACTCGATCACCCGGTTGGAGACCCCACTCGACCAGAGCTCCCGCCAAATCCTCGGCCTGGGCAGCGAATTCCGCGTATGTCACCGAATCATCGTTGAATACGTATGCGGGCTTCGTCGCCCACACCATGGAAGATCGCTTGAGGAAGCTCAATGGCGTCAGCGCCGCGCCGGTTGCTGAATTGTTGTTCACACGAATCCCCTTGACTAGAAACCGTAGGACGATCGGAGTGAGGATTTGTCGAGTGGTGCTACTCGACAAGTGGAACGTCGAAGGCTCAGGCTCCCTGCCCAGATCGTCGACGCCCCAGGTACGCCGCAAGTCCCACACCCACGATCAACGCCGCCCCGTTCACGTAACTGCTCACGTAGGCAGGAACTCCCGCCAAGGACAGACCGTTATTGAGCACTGCGAGGAAGAAGATCGCAACGATCACTCCTCCGACGTTGTACTTACCGGGCCGAATCGAGGCAGCGCTCAGGAATGCCGCAGCGAGGGCGGGCAGGGTCAGGCCTACCCCGATGCGCGGGTCAGCACCGGCCTGACGGGCGACCGAGAGAATGCCGCCGGTGGCCGCCAGAAGTCCGGAGCACACGAAAGCAGCAGCCACGATGTAACGGACCCGTATTCCAACGAGTCTCGCGGCAGCCTGATTGGCTCCGATTGCGTAGAGATACCTGCCAAAGGGGGTATGGCCGAGAACGTAGGCCACGAGTAGCGCCACTGCAGCCAGGACGAAGATCACCTTGGGAATCCCCAGCCATCGTCCGATACCCAGCTCGATGATGAAATCCGGGATATCCGTGGTGATCGACAGACCACCGGTGAGCTGATTGGTCACTCCATCAAGAAGTGTCGCCATGCCCAGGGTCGTGATGACGCCATTCACCCCGAATTTCGTGACGATCAACGCGTTGACGCCGCCGATGCACACACCGAGCAGGAGACCGATCAGCGGAGAGAGGAGTAGGCCCAGTCCGTTCGAGAGCATTAATGCCGTCACGATGGACGTGACACCGGCCATCGCTCCGATGGACAGATCCCATTCGTTGGCAATCAGCGGGATCAGGGCGCCGAGCGCGACGATGCCGATGACCGCCTGATTCCCTAGCAGAATCTGCAGATTCCCAAGCGTCGGGAAGGTGTCGGACGTCTGCGGCCAGACAGAGAAGAAGATCGCGATGATGACGAGAAGGATGACGAGTGCGTACGCCTCGGCGAAATAGCCCACCCCCCGACGCGCACGCGGCGATGAAGACCTATCCCGATCGGCGTCAGAGGGCTGACCTTCGGCAACACTGACATTCACGTTGCTACTCATTGAGATCCCATCGAGAGTCGTTCCAGATTCTTGTCGGTGAGTTCGGTTCCGCTTGCCTCAGCGACGATTCGACCTGACCTGATGATCAGGACTCGATCACACACCCCTGCTAGTTCCTCGTAGTCGGAGGACACGACGAGCACAGCCGTTCCCTCACGCGTGGCACGCCGCACGAACTCCCAGATCTCGAATCGCGCGCCGACATCCACGCCTTGAGTTGGCTCGTCTAGAAGAAGTACTTGGGGCTTGCGTCTCAGCCATCGGGCAAGAACCACCTTCTGCTGGTTGCCTCCCGACAGTGATGACATCAGCGCCTCGGTGCCCTGGGTCTTGATCAGGAAGGATGAGACAAGGGAATCGCCATCACGGGACTCATCTCGATGACGTAGACGCCCTCGACGGAAATACCTGGCGACACTCGCCATCCCCAGATTCTCGAGAACATCGAGCGTGGCAAAGCTGGAGTCGCTCACTCGATCCTCGGGAACATAAGCAATCCCCCGGCTCATCGCACCTCTCGGTGAAGTGATGT
>JAHEIZ010000069.1 GCA_024639145.1 Actinomycetes bacterium
TACTCAGTTTTCTCACTCGCGATCAATGCACGCAATCGGTGCGCACCCTCGACACCACAACTGGAGCACTCACCGAGATTGCCCTGCGCACTGACCCCTGCTGGGTCGATGTCGTGCACGGGGTGCCCGCACTTCTCGCCAATGGTCGACTCCTCGAGGTTTTGCCCGACACCACCACCGATACCTACCGCGTGTATCTCGATGGAGCGGCTCTGTCTCCCGCTGGCCTGCAAGTGTCGGCAGTAATCGACACAGCAGATGACCATGTCATCGTGCTCGCCCAGCCCACGGCAATCACGCAGGCCGGCTACCGGCTCGGGTTCGACGGTCATTGTGAATCGATCACGCCAACCGATGAGTGGAGTTCGATCACGGTTCGTGGCGATTTGCGCATCACCATGTGTGCGAACGGAACAGACCCGCGCACTGTCTACACCGCCACATATGGCGCAGCCACGCATCTCATTGCCAACCTCGCCGAAAATCCTCTTGTCACTCCGCGGGCACACTTCGTTCGCGCCGGAGAGCGCAATCTCAACGCAGTTGTGCTCTTACCGAGCGGTCACGAACCTGGCCTCGGGAAACTGCCCGTGATCATGAGCCCGTACGGCGGCCCGCACGCCCAACGCGTCATCCGTGCAGCGGGCAGCTTCCTCACTGAGCAATGGCTCGCCGATCAGGGCTTTGCCGTCGTCATCGCCGATGGAGCGGGCTCTCCCGGCCGCGGCCCCGCCTGGGAGCGAGAAATCCACCTTGATCTGGCAACCGGGATTCTGCAGGACCAAGTCGATGCCCTCGAAGCCTGCGCTGCTCAGTTTCCTGAACTCGACACAGATCGAGTCGGAATTCGCGGCTGGTCGTTCGGCGGCTACCTAGCTGCGCTCGCGGTACTTGATCGCCCCGACCGTTTCCATGCGGCGGTCGCCGGAGCACCGGTAACTGAATGGCGGCTTTACGACACGGCCTACACCGAGCGTTATCTCGGAGACCCAGCAACGAAGAGCGCCGAGTACGACGCAAGTTCACTCTTACCTCGTGCACCGAAGCTCACCCGACCGCTGCTCATGATTCACGGGCTTGCCGATGACAACGTGCTCGTGGCGCACACACTTCAGTTATCTGCGGCTCTGCTCGCCGCCGGAAAGGCGCATGACGTCCTACCTCTCAGCGGTGTCACGCATATGACTCCACAAGAGATCATCACCGAGAACCTGCTTCTGACCGAGGTTGAGTTCTTCACCGCAGCACTGCGTTGACGCGGGACTAAGCCGGTGGTTCAGCAGCGAAGCCGATATTGACAACGTCGTACTGGTTATCAAACGCACCGGTAGTCGTGACATTGCTCAGACTCGTGGGCCGGTAATTGAGGGTCTGGCTGAAGGCCAGCGGGATATAGGCGCCGGAATCAAGTACGAGTCGGTCGATGATTCGACCCACATCGGCCTGAACCACCGGGTCGGCCGAGGCGATCTCCGACGAGGAAAGCAATGCATTCACAGTCGGGATATTGAGTTGAGCGATGTTCTCCGGGTATGGCTTGCCCTCCGAAATACTGCCAGCCAGTGGCCGCCAGTAACCGGCAACCCCAGGTACCGAGGCCAGGTAATTCAGGTACACCGCGTCGAGCCCGAGTTCTGTGACGGCCTTCGTTGACTGCACAATCGCCGCGTAGTCAAAGGCATCGATCGGCTTGCCGACGACAATAATGCTTGCCCGCGCAAGGGATTCCTTGATTACCGCGAAGGCAGCCAAGCCGGTGGCGGAGTCGGGGAAGCCCAGAGTCATCGAGAATCCCTGCGCATAACCGCAGGCTTCCAGCGCCGCTTTTGCTGCAGCCACGTCGCCCGTTCCATCGCCGGGTGAAAATGGCTGATAGTTCGCATCGAAGGATGCGATGGTCGGCGACGAAAGCGTCGTTGCTTGAGCTGCGCCAATATTCGACTCACCCGCCGAGGCGCCGAGCACCTGACGCAGTGCAGTGCGATTCACCGCTGAGTACACCGCCTGACGGCATGTATCTGTTGCGAGCGCCCCAGTGCTCGGCGGGATTGCCAGCATGGTGACCTGACCGGTGCCTGGGTTGTCGGCGTGAGCCGCTTTGCTTGGATCGCGAAGCACCGCTTGAGTGAATGCGGGTTGGGTACGCAACGTTAGTGCTAGATCGACACTGCCTACGAGCAAAAGTTGATTCGCTTGCGCCTGGGTCGGTGTCCAGGTGATGCGCATGCCGAGTGCGACCGGCTTGCGCACGAGGTCAGTCTGCGGATCCCACATCGCATTGCGAATCAGATGAGAAGAATCCGACGGGTCAACAGTGAAGGGGCCAGAGAACTTCACCGT
>JAHEIZ010000072.1 GCA_024639145.1 Actinomycetes bacterium
ACGAGGATGGCAGCGACGACGAGGGCAGCGAGCGCGATGACGGCAACAATGACGACGAGCGTCAGGTTGCTTCCGGTCAACTCGATCATGGGACTCCTCATTGTGGGCACAGTCACATTTGGACCGCGACGCGAGGGAGTCTACGCAGGCCACCTATGAGGCAGGGCCGACCTCCGTGAGATGTACGTCTCACTCAGGTGACGATTCGATAACGCCCAGTTTTGGGCTCAGGCGCCGAGCGCCTCGGCGAGAGTGGGATGAAGGGCCAAGGCCGAGTCCAGGCCGGTCAGGGTGAACACCTTGACGACTCGCGGCGCGCTCGCCACCACCGCCAAGCTGGCCTGACGCTCACGCGCATCAGCGAGCGCATTGACGAAGACGCTGAGGCCAGTGGAATCGATGAAGCTGACGCCCGTGAGGTCAACCACGATGCGTCCGCTTGAGTCAAGGGCGCCCAGAGCAGCTTGCAGGCTCGGGGCTGTGTGCACGTCAAGCTCGCCGCCCACGGCGACAACTGTGGCCGAGGGCTCCTCATGAACGTCGATGGTCAGATCCACGGGTCCACTCTGGCATATGGCGTTGAGCGTGAGTCGTTCGATGCATACCGCGTCAGACGGCGGGCGCTAGAGAAGTGTGATTCCGGCCGCGGCTGCTGCTTTCCCGAGTGCGGTATCCATAGTCGCAAGCGGCAGATTCGAATCCATGGCAACCCATGCGTAACTCGCGTCGTAGACGCTGAGGTCTAACCGTTCGGCGAGAGCGAGCACCTGCGGACGATCAATCGAATGGCGATAGGTGTCGATGCGCAGGCCAGCGAGCCCGCGAAGCGCAGTGGCAATACCGGCATCAGATATTCGCCCACGTCTGTGCGCTGAGCGCAGGCCGTTCAGCACCTCGAACTCCCAGAGCGCGGGCACCACTGCTCCGTCGACTGCGAGGGTCGAAAGTATGCGTTGTGAATCGGCGGTGAACTCATCTACGAGCACGAAACTCAAGGCCATCGAGGCATCAAGAACACACTTCACAGAGTGCGCCCGTCATCGATGAGGTCGCGAAGCGAACCAGGGCCCGCCTTCGAGGACTCCCGTGCAGCAAGGAGTAACGCAAGTGCCCTCTCGACCGCTGATGAGTCATCAACAGGCACCAAACGCGCCACGGCCTTGCCTCGGCGAGTGATCACGATGTCGTCACCGCCGCTGGCCACCTGCTCTACCAGCTCGGAGAGCCTGGTCTTGGCGTCAAAGAGGCCCACGGTCATACTCATGTCAACAGACTAGTTGCATCATCTAGTTGATTCAATGGGCACAAGACATCGATCCTGCCCCAAGGCCAGATCACCCCAGCGAGATGCGAATGTCGTCCGTACCGCGGGCGGGCTCGAGCATCGACCAAGGCAAGCGAAATACCCGACCTGGTGACACCGGCCAGGGCAGTGTGCGACGTGACAGCACGCGGACGCCTTGCCGCACCACAATCTTCGGGAATGCGCGGTAGTCAGTCGACCACAGCAACACTCGATCACGCGCCGGAGCAACGTCACCGGTGCGCACCAGAGCCGGGCTGACCCAGGTGAACGGAGCATCCGCAACAACGCGCGCTGCCGTCTCGGGCGCCCGCTCTCCCGCGAGCCAGCGAATTACCTGTCGAGCCGCATGCACACCATCGAGTGATGCGACATCGGCGGTATCAACAGGATGCACCAGGTTGCCGGCCGCGAAAATACCTTCGCGACTCGTGCGCAGAGCAGTATCGACTATCGGCCCGCGCGAACCGTGATCCATCAACACGCCATTGCTCTGCGCCAACTCGTAATCAGGGATCCAGTCACCGGTGAAGATCACGGTGTCACATTCGATCGTGCGGCGGCGGCCTGTGTCGATCTGCTCGATCTCGACAGCTTCAACCCGCTCACGCCCGATAACTCGAATGACACGGGTGCGGCGGGCGATCGGCACACGTAAGGCGAGCCGACCGGGAATAGCGAGTGCGGCGTATGACTCAGGCTGATCGAACTGCGTGGTCATCGCAACTGTCGCGCACCCCACTTCGCGCAAGGTGAGAACAGCGGACCAACTCACGAGCTCCGCGCCGACCACCACTGCGCGTGTGCCGACGCCCTGGTGCTTGAGGTGTACAAGATTTTGTAACTGGCCCGTGGTCATGACTCCGTTTGGTCGATCACCCGGTATCCGTCGAGCAGCGCGGGGGCGTTCACGTGCACCTGTCGCAAGGAGAATCGCATCCGGAGTTATTACTTCTCGGCCATGTGCGGAAGTAATCTCGGCGCTCATTGGCCCTGACCAGCCGGTGACCATGGCTCCGGTGCGGAT
>JAHEIZ010000076.1 GCA_024639145.1 Actinomycetes bacterium
TCGGGCGCCGACGGTGCCGAATCGAATCCCGACATCCCAGGTGGTGTCGGCCCAGCCGTCGAGTAGGGCCAAGATCTCGTCGGGGTTGGCGCTGGTCGTGAAATCGAGGTCGATCTGATCGCCACCCTTGGCCAGGTCTCGGCCAAGTAGGGCATCGCGCACCGGGCCGCCTACGAGGGCTATCTCGTGACCGGCCTCGGTGAATCGCTCCCCGAGTCGATCGAGCAGGCCCATGAGGGGGGCCAGCGCCGTTTCGGCTGATTTCATCGATGACACGCCGTGCAGCGTAGCCAGAGGGGGCTTGCGGGGGCCAATGCATTGGGGCGCGGTCGAACCCCGCGGGCGTGGCGACCTCGGGCGGTTATCCTCGAAGTATGGCCAGCACCCGGACGGTAGAGGAGACCTCCGCTGGGGGTTTGATCCTCGATCGCACGGGCAGCCCGAAGGCCGCCCTGATTGCCCGCCGAGATCGCCGCGGGCGCTTGATCTGGTCACTTCCGAAGGGGCACCTCGAGCTCGGGGAGACCGCCGAGGATGCCGCGGTGCGCGAGGTCCACGAAGAAACGGGCATCAGCGGCAAGGTCCTGGCGCCTTTGGGCACCATTGACTTCTGGTTCATGGCCGACAACCACAAGATCCACAAGACCGTGCATCACTTTCTTATGGAGGCCGAGGGCGGTGAGCTGTCCGATGCCGATGTCGAGGTGGTCGAGGTCGCCTGGGTTCCCCTCGCCGAAGTGAGCGCACGACTGCGCTACGCCGATGAGCGCAAGTTGCTTGCGCTGGTTCCCGATCTACTTCTCGAGTACTGATGCGCATTATTCGCGCACTGCTTTCTGCAGTGGCCCTTCTCGTGCTCGTGGCGGCCCCGGCACATGCTGCAAGCGCAGTGCGCACCGTGTACCCCATCACAGTGCTGTCGACGGGGCGCATTACTTTTTCGGGTGATTCCGGCGGTGTGCCTATTACCGTTGAGAACATCAGTGATGCTCCGTTGACTCTCACGATTGAACTTGTCGGCTTCCCCGCATCACGGCTTGACTCCGAGCCAGTCGAAAATGTTGTCGTCGATCCGCAGATGCGCAGCAGCGTTGAGATCGACGCGCGCATCATCGGTGACGGCCCACTCGACGCCTCGGTGCGCGTGACTTCACCGACCGGAAAACGCCTGGCATTACCCGCAACCGTCACCCTCGCCTCCGCCGCATACGCACGCGCTGCCGGTTGGGTCGTTCTCGTCGCATTTCTCGCACTCGCAGTATTCGTTGTCGTGGGCGTGACACGGCGAATTCGCAAGGCTCATGCCGGCCGAAAGCCCCCGACATCGGGAAGCATGGACACGTGAGCGATACAGCATCAGCGCGTTCGTTGATGAAGCCCAGTGCCGTGATGGCGGCCGGCACGATTGCCTCACGCATCACCGGCGTCTTCCGCGACATTGCCGCCACCGCAGCGCTCGGATTCTTCCTCGTATCTGATGCTTTCTCGCTCGGCAATTCGCTGCCCACGGTTATCTACATTTTGGTCATCGGTGGCGCACTCAATGCCGTGTTCGTGCCGCAACTCGTGCGGCGAATGAAAGAGGACGCCGACGACGGTCGGGCGTATGCCGATCGGCTCATTACCCTCGTCGGCTCGATACTTCTGGTCTTCTCGATTCTGGCGGTTCTGTGTGCACCATTGATCGTTGATCTCTACACACCCGCTAACTACCCGGCCAACGAGTACGACCTTGCGGTGGCCTTCGCGCGGCTGTGCCTTCCGCAGGTACTTTTCTACGGCATCTACACGATGTTGAGCCAGGTGCTCAATGCACGGGGCCGTTTCGGTGCACCGATGTTTGCACCCATCGCCAACAACGTCGTCGCGATTGCGACCTTCTTGTTGTTCATCGCCGTTGCTGGAACGTCGGCAGCTGCCGACGGCGTGCTCACCTCGCAACAGGTGTTGATCCTCGGCATTGGCACGACCTTGGGAGTGATCGTGCAGGCACTGATTCTTGTTCCGGTGTTGGTGCGTTCCGGCTATCGATGGAAGCCGCGCTTCGACTGGAAGGGCACCGGGCTAGGTAAGACCGGCAGCCTTGCCCTCTGGACTATCGGCCTGGTGTTCGTAAACCAGGCGGCCTACATCGTGATCACGCGACTCGCGGCGAAGGCCAACGTCGATGCGGCCGCCGCCGGTGTGGCCGCAGCAGGCCTGACGACCTATCAAAAGGCCCATCTCGTCTTCATGCTTCCGCATAGCGTGATCACCGTCTCGATCGTGACCGCGATGCTTCCCGCCCTGAGTCGAGTTGCCCACGATGGCAATTTACGCAAGG
>JAHEIZ010000083.1 GCA_024639145.1 Actinomycetes bacterium
AGAACCTGCTTCGGGACTGGCCGAGCGCGACCCCCGTCCGGGTAGTCGCCTCAGGTGAGCATTCCGGCGGCATCGAGATCTTTGCTGAGCTCACTCGCGATGTCCTCATCTCGCGAGTGGCGGAGTTCGCCGCCGTTCTGCGCACGTGTGGAGTGGGCTCCGGAGATCGCGTCGTGCTGGTCCTGCCAGTGGGCGTCGACGCACTGGTCAGCACCCTGGGAGCCCTGTCGATCGGCGCTGTCGTCAGCAGCGTGGCGCCCGAATTCGGCGCTCCGGCAATCCTGGATCGCATCGGCCAACTGGATCCCACAGTGCTCGTGGCTGCCGTCGGCTACGACTGGAATGGACGGCGCTTTGATCGCGTCGAGAATCTCGCGGAGACGATTGCCGGGCTGCCCAGCCTGAGACATGCACTGCTGACCGCCGCCCCTGCCGATGCCTCGGGCATCGACTCGGTGCGCTCTGCTGCCGAGCGACTGTCACTACCGGAAGTGACCGTCTCAGGCCTGCGCGACTCTATGCATGCCCAAAAGGGCGCAGAACCCGAGTACGTGCGCTTGCCATTCGACCACCCCGCTTACGTGCTCTTCTCGTCCGGCACCACGGGCAAGCCCAAGTGCCTGATTCACCGAGCCGGAGGCGTTCTGCTCAAGCACCTCACCGAAGTCGGACTGCACTCTGACTGCGGGCCCGGTGATCGGATGATGTTCTACTCCACCACGAGTTGGATGATGTGGAACTGGCAGGTTTCCGCACTCGCCACTGGCGCAACCTTGGTCATGCATGACGCCGCGGCGAACTTTCCAGACATTCTCGGGGTCTTCACGGCCGCCAGAATCAGCGGGGCCACGCATGTCGGTGTCGGAGCGCGACTTCTCGACCAGATTCGCCACGAAGGCCTCGACCTTCTGCGCGACGGTGCCTTGCCGGATCTACGCATGATCCTGGTTACAGGTTCACCGCTGTCCGAGAGCACCGCGCAGTGGCTCGCCGATCAGGTAGGCCCAGGGGTGATGATCAATCCGGTGTCAGGCGGTACTGATCTGGTCGGGTGCTTCATCGGGGGCAACCCCACCCGACCCTTTTACGGTGGCGAGATGACGGGTCCGATCCTCGGATGCGCCATCGACGTTCTCGACGAGGAAGGCAACCCGGTAGCGCCAGGCGGAAGCGGTGAACTGGTCTGCACGAAGCCCTTTCCCACCGTGCCCCTGGGGATCTGGGGTGATGACGACGGGAGCCGTTTCCGGGGTACCTACTTTGACACCTGGCCAGGGATCTGGGCTCATGGCGACCACGCCTCGTGGACGGAGAACGGCGGCATGATCATCCATGGTCGTTCAGATGCCACGCTCAATGCCGGTGGCGTGCGCATCGGTACTGCCGAGATCTATGCCGCTCTCGACGACTTCCCAGAGATCACGGATGCGATCACCTTCGGCCAGGAATGGGACGGCGACACCCGCATCGTTTTGATCATCGTGCTCGCTGATGGCTACGACCTAGATGAGGACCTGCGCGCTCGTATCAAGAGCGCCCTCCGAAGCCGCTGCTCACCTCGTCACGTGCCTGCGGTCCTGGCCGCAGCGAGTTCTGTCCCCCGCACTCGGACCGGCAAGCTTTCAGAGATCGCAATCAGGGACACCGTGAATGGCCGCAACGTGAAGGGGCGGGAGGCACTCGCAAATCCGGAGAGCCTGGACGAGATCGCGGCGCTCCCCGATCTTCGCGCGTAGCGGGCACGCCGAACTCTTTGTCCAGGCGATAGCAGATCAGGCCTCTGGGCACCAGGAACTCCCCCACAGCAACTCCCCAGGGGGCACCGGGTCCAGCAGCACCGAATTCCTAGCCATCTCGCGCCCTCCCGCTTGCGAGAGTCCACGATCTCAACATCCGCCGCGCCCGCTTCGGGCAAGCGAAAGCACACCGACCATTGGTCATTGATACGAATGTTCGCTTTTCCCTGGCGATTGCCCTTCTAGGCCCCCAGACGATTACCCGGTAGAACCGCTAGGTCATCCAGCTGGCCGGTCTTTCGATTCAGCAGGGGGACAGGAACCGTTGGATCGCCCCTCGGCGAATCTCCTCCCAAATCCTGACGTGCTTCCCTTACTTAAGAAGAAAGGCCCGGGATGATTGGGGGTTCACGTGGTCGTCGCAATACCTTGTGAAGTCCCGGGACATCGTTAACCCTTGCCGGATGTCGAAGAATCGGGTCATCGTCGAGGCAGTGCTGGCAGGTCAGTCCCACGGGGCGGTTGCCCGCCAATACGGAATCTCCACCGTCTGGGTC
>JAHEIZ010000089.1 GCA_024639145.1 Actinomycetes bacterium
TCAACGCTGGTGGTGATGTGTGCGCCATGGGCTCGCAGGAGGCCGATTCTGGTGATGGATGGCCGGTGGGCATCGTGAATCCACACTCGCCCGATGAGATCATCAAGGTTGCAACTCTTCATGACTCATCCATGGCGACTTCTGGTCGATATGAGCGAGGTGATCACGTCATCGATCCGTCTACCGGACAACCGGCCACCGAGGTCGACAGCGCCACGGTCGTGGGCCCAGACCCCGGTATCGCCGACGCACTCGCATCCGCCGCCATGGTCGATGGGCCTGCCGCGATGGCGTGGTTTACGACCCTTGGCCCGCAGTGGTCTCTCTTCCTTGTCATCGGAGAGTCAGGCCATTCCCACGGCGTGGCATTCGAGGCGTGACCTCAGCAACCAGTCATGATCCCTGCGGGAACAATGGGCGTGATCGTTGAGGAGGTGTCTGTGTTCGACAGTTTCGTCGCGCTAGGTGACAGCTTCACCGAGGGACTGTGGGATGTTCGCCCTGACGGCACGCTTCGCGGGTGGGCAGATCTCGTCGCTGAATCACTGGCCGCAGAGGTTGTGGGATTTCGATACGCAAACCTTGCGGTGCGAGGCCGCAAACTCGCTGAGATCGCCGATGATCAAGTGCCAATGCTCGAGCAACTTCAGCCATCGCTCGTGTCGATCGGGGCTGGGGCAAACGACATCATCCGTACCAAAGCAAGCCCCCTTGAACTCGGCAACCGATTTCATCGGATGCTGGGCCAGGTGAGCGAGATGCAAAGTGACGTGATCGTCTTCGCTGGCTTTGACCCGCGAAAGCGCATCCCGTTTACTGCGGGTCCAGCCGAACGAGCGCATGCCTACAACGAATGCATTCGCAAAAGCGCTGATCATTTCGACGCCAGGCTCGTCGATCTGTGGGATCTTCCACGACTCTATGAAGATCGGATGTGGGCTCCTGATCGTCTTCATCTGAGCAGCGATGGGCATGCACTTGTGGCTTCCGCTGTGCTGACCGCGATCGGTCGACCGGCTACTTTTGCAGATCTTGCCGCGGAGCCTGATGCCGAACACCACACGCGAAACTGGCTCTCTGCACGTGTGGAAGATGCACGGTGGGTAGTTCAGGATGTTGCACCATGGGCTTACCGCGGCATGCGCGGAAGATCATCGGGTGATGGTCAAGATCCCAAGTTGCCCAATTACCGAGCGCTCTAACCTCTTTACTCAATCGAGGTCGTGCGCAGCGAAGACATCGTGAAGCGGCCTGATGTCAGAAGACGTGAGACGCTCCCGGCGTCCACGGATAAAGTGGGTACAGGAATAAGGAGGGCACATGGCCAGAATTCGTCGACTTGAGGTGGATGAACTCGATCCGCATATGGCAGAACTCATTGCCGCTGATGAGAAGTCATCCCTTGAACTTGCAGTGTCGTCAATCTTGGGGCATCGCCCAGATCTCGCTGAACCACTGATCGCCTACACGCGCGCACTGAAGAAAGGTCAGTTGCCTCGGCGACTGGTCGAACTCGTGCGCTTGCGCATCGCGTTTCATAATCAATGCCGTAGTTGCATGGCCATTCGTTACGAGGATGCCTTCGCCGATGGGTTCAGTGAGGATCTCGTCTGCTCACTGGAGAAGCCTTATGAAGCCGAGGATCTCAGCGATGCGGAAAGAATTGCACTGCGATACGCCGATCTCTTCGCGACCAATCACCTCGCGATCGACGATGCGCTGTATGCCGAGCTTGGTGAGCATTTCACCGAGGGGCAGATTGTCGAGCTTGGGCTGCAGGTAGGCCTATTCGTCGGCGTCGGCAGGCTCGCGGCAACCTGGCATATCGTCGAAGATTTGCCGGAAGCCTTCCAATCCGCATCGTCCGCACCGATCACTCCGTGGGGTAACGAGTCGGTGCGCATTCGCTGAACTGTCGGCTCAGCAGTGCCAGCGCCCGCCAGCCCAATGCGCCGCGCCAGCGCTAGTGCGCTCCCAGTTATGGATCGTGCTGAATGCAGCGTCCTGCCAATAGCGCGGCCAGGTATTCATCGGTGAATTTCGAAGTTTCTCGAGAATGCGCTTAGCCCGCTCCTCGCCCAGAAGCGCCTTGTGCTCTTTGAGCATCATGCAGGTCGCACCTCGCGCGAGTTCGGGGGAGACCTGGTACGCCCCGCGGTACTTTCGCGTGGGGTTGATCGCGTTGTATCGACCTTCACTCTCGCGGAGCACGATGCACTTACG
>JAHEIZ010000057.1 GCA_024639145.1 Actinomycetes bacterium
ACGGGTGACTGGTTCGCTATCGAGCACGAGGGAGTCATTCCCGACATGGTTGTCACCGCCAAGGGAATTGCCGGCGGCCTTCCACTTGCCGCTGTCACAGGCCGGGCTGAAATGATGGACTGCGTTCACCCGTGGGGTCTCGGCGGCACTTTCGGCGGGAACCCCGTGTCAACCGCGGCTGCACTCGCTGCGATGCAGTGGATGGTGGATAACGACGCTCGTGGCATGGCTCGCGCAATCGAGAATCAGATGATGCCGCGTCTGAAGGAGATTCAGAGCAAGCATCCGGTGATCGGGCAGATTCGCGGCCGGGGCGCGATGATCGGAATGGAAATCGTCAAGCCGGGAACTACTGATCCCGACCCGGAGCGCACAGCCGCAATCAAGGCTTACTGCCACAGTCATGGCGTCATCGCAGTGACGACCGGCACGTACGCGAACGTCTTCAGGTTCCTTCCGCCTCTCACCATTCCCAGCGAACTTCTGAGCGAGGCACTGGACGTCATCGCTGATGCCTTTGATGCAACAGCTGTCTCTACATGAACGAAAACCATTGACACGGAATTCGATTGATTCCTACGATAGGTGGGTCAATTGACCCAGTCTCACGACCAGTAATTGATAAGCGAGCGTCATCCGAACGATTGAGGAGATTCACATGTCAATTCGCCACACGACCGACTTGCCAAGCCTCCCTGCGTCCTCGTCGACGGATGAGATCGTCTCTGAGCTCAATCGTGCAGGTGGTGTGATCCTCCGGAATTTCCTCACCGCAGAGCAGGTGGACAACTTCAACAAGGACATCGACGATGAGCTCGAACGACTAGCCCCGGGCTCGAAGTACGACGACGAGTTCATTGCAGCCTTCCACGGAAATAACACCAAGCGACTCACCGGGCTGCCGATGCTCAGCGCAACATTCCGCAATGACATTCTCGATCATGACGTCATTCACAACGTCAGCGAGGCGATCTACCGCGAGGACGCGGGTGACTACTGGCTCACGACCGGGCAGGTGATCGACATTGGCCCAGGTAACCCAGCTCAGCTGCTCCACCGTGACCTCGAGAATGGTCCCATCTGGGTGAAGCTCGGCCCCGCCGGCCCCATGGTGATGATCAACTTCATCATTGCCCTGTGCGACTTCACCGAGGAGATCGGTGCGACTCGAGTCATTCCCGGTAGCCAGGACTGGCCGGACTACGAGGATCGAGGCAGTGACGACATGACCATTCCAGTGATCATGAATGCCGGAGACTGCTTCCTCTTCAGTTGCAAGGTCGTGCATGGAGGCGGGGCGAACACCACGACGGACAAGCGTCGTCGTGCCCTTACTGTCCCCGTTCAGCCGGCCTACCTTCTCGTGGAGGAGCCGTATCACCTCACGGTTGACCTTGACGTGGTCAAGACCATGGCTCCGCGTGCGCAGAAGATGCTGGGATTCAGGTCACTGTTCCCCAAGGGCTCGCCGGGACTCATGCAGGTCAATTATGAGGAGCTCGGGGACTACCTGCGACTCGATGCCTGAGTAGAGACCCCGGACGCACAGCGCCGTTCCATATTCCAGCAGCCAAGTGCGAGTCGAACAGTAGGAGAAGACATGTCGGACGTGACGATTCTGGGAACCGGCTTGATGGGTTCGGGCGTGGCTCGGGCGCTACTGTCGGCCGGCTACGACGTCACCGTGTGGAACCGCAGCCCGCAGAAAGCCGAGGGACTCGCGAGATATGGAGCGAAACTCGCTCCCACCGCCGCTGCGGCCATCGCTGCCAGCCCGATCTCAATCTCGGTCCTGATCGGATACGACGTCGTGGCGGAGGTACTCAGCACGGCCTCTGCTGAGCTCGTCGGCCGGGATTTCGTCAATTTCACCAGTGGCAGTCCGGAGGAGGCTGTACGGCTTGATGCACGACTGTCGGATCGAGGAGTGAATTACCTCGACGGCGCTCTCCTGTGCTTCCCGAGCGATATCGGCGGCCCCGGTCGCATCAAGTATTCGGGTAGCGGATTAGCCTGGGCGAGGAATGAGACGCTGCTGGGCAAGCTCGGCGATGTCGAATACCTCGGCGACGACGTTCGGCTGGCAAACGTCATGGACGGCGTGATTCTTGCCTACTACCTGCCGCTTCTCGGAGCGGCCATGGAAGCAGCGGCCTTCGGGGCTGCGCATGGCGTGCCTATT
>JAHEIZ010000059.1 GCA_024639145.1 Actinomycetes bacterium
CTGGCCGAACAATCGAAGGCCAGCTTTCGCTGACCTTCGATATGGCGACCCCGACCGGGCTCGAACCGGCGACCTCCGCCGTGACAGGGCGGCGCGCTAACCGACTGCGCTACGGGGCCTTACTTGTGGTGCTGTCATGCGTATCCCCAACGGGATTCGAACCCGTGCTGCCGCCGTGAAAGGGCGGTGTCCTAGGCCACTAGACGATGGGGACCAGCGTCACCGTCGACCTAGTGCCGTTGGCGACCGCATAAGCATAGGGCAGGCCCCGCGGGGAGCCAAAATGGGGTGATGTCTTGGGTCTGAGCTGATCTAGCGGTGGGCGGCGCGCTGGAGGCGATCGATCACCGCGGCTCCCACGCCATGCGCATCAGGCAGAACGGCCACGACAGTTGTCAGCTGCAGGGCATCGGCCTCGCGGAGGGCGCGATAGAGGGCGTGAGCGTAGGCCTCATTGGATTCGGGTGCCGCGAGTCGCACCATGCCAGTCGGGGTCGGGATAGTTCCCACGGCAATGACGCCGATACGAGCGTTGGAGGTCACCTGAGTGGTGGCTAGACCTTCAGCGTCGGTGAGCACCACCTCGGCATCGGGCGCGTAGTGAGATTCGAGGGTTCCAGAGGCTCGCACTGTCGAGTTCAGCTCGGGCTTTAAGCCAGTGACTCGCGTGATGTCATCGACAGTTATCGCACCCGCTCGAAGAAGTCGTGGTACTTCGTCGGTGCAGTCGATGATGGTGGACTCGACGCCCACCGAACTCGTGCCGCCGTCGAGGAGAAGATCGTCATCTCCGATGATGCCGACGAACTCATCAATGACGTGCTGGGCGGAGGTCGGGCTCACTCGTCCGAAGCGATTCGCACTTGGTGCGGCGATGCCGATGGCCGGGTCATCGGTGAGTGCGATGAGGGCACGCAATGTTTCATCCATGATCGGGTGCGCGGACACTCTGACAGCCACGGAGTCTTGGCCACCAGTGATGAAATCCCCGGCACGCTCACTGCGCTTGACCACCAACGTCATCGCCCCAGGCCACAAGGCAGCGGCGAGAAGATGCGCGTACTTTGGGATAAATGAGGCCCACTCATCGAGCGCTAGCGCGTTAGCGACATGAACAATCAATGGATGGTCGGCAGGCCGCCCTTTAGCTGCGTAAATCTTGGCCACCGCGTGTGGGTCGTCAGCGCGTGCAGCAAGCCCGTACACGGTTTCTGTGGGCACTGCGACTAGCCCACCATCACGTAGCCGCACGGCAGCCTCGCGCGTATCGGTAGTGAGTCGCATGCCCCCATTCAACCGCACTGCGGCGCAGTGGCGTCAGCGGCGAGGTGCCGCGATGACTACGGGCGTACTTCGCGAGACAGGCTTGCCGCCACGAGACAGGACCACCGAGTAGGCACCTGACACGGGAGGAACACCGGTGAAGGCAACGGAGCCTGACTTCGTCACCTTGCCGCCTCGCACCTTTTTGCCTGACTTATAGAGCGACACCTGCTGCCCTTGCGATGCGCCTGGTACTCGCATCGCGACAGACATCGTGCCGTTTGCGGCGAGTCGAACAGAGACCACGGCAGCCTTAACCGTGGGCGCGGCAATTGCGGCTGCGATCACAGCGGGAGTCGGTGACGACTGAATCACGACCTGGCCTGGCGCCGGAATTACTGGTGCTTCGTAGCGGTATCCACCGAGAGCCACGGCGCGACCAACGGCCAGTGTCACGATGACGTCCTGCCAGCCGGCAATGCCGGGCGGAGTGATCACCTGGATATTTGATGCGTTGATGACCGTGTAGTTAGCAGGCCGGCCACCGATGGTTACGGCGCTGGTGCCCCAGAAGCCGTAGCCAAGGATGTTGATCGTGTTACCGCCCGTTGTTGGGCCGAATGCCGGCCGTACCTCGGTGATGTCAGCGTCACTTCCGCCTCCACCGCCGGATGAGCCGCCTCCACCCGAGCTACTGCCGGACCCTGCATTCCCGGTGCCTCCGCCGGCTGATGCGGTGGCCGATGAGGATGGGCTGGCGCTTGCTGCGTCGAACGAGCGCGCATAAAGAATGTAGTTGGGGCTTCCAGCACCTGCGCTAATTACGCCGGTGGATGCATTTGATTGCAGGGCGGAAATTACTTGAGCGGGAGTATCCGTCGGGTGCAGTCCGAGATACACAGCTGCAGTGCCGGCGG
>JAHEIZ010000060.1 GCA_024639145.1 Actinomycetes bacterium
CGACGGTGAGCGTGAAGGCGGCTCCGAATGCCACCGCGAATGCCGCGAATGGAAGCGGGATCCAACCAGGTCCGTATGACTGAGGGAACACGATTGCGAAGCCAAGGAAGAGTAAGCCCGCGATGGTTTGCACCAAGGCTCGAGATCGGCCGATTGCCGGATGCAGTGCGCTCGCATAGATCAGTGCCGGAATCAGCCAGGTGAGCCAGATCTGTGTCGGAAGTTCAGAGCGATGAACGATCAGCAAGAAGAGCGGCGGCGTGAATTCAATGAGCCCGGCTGCCACAAGCGCTGTTGCGCCCGTGCGCTCGAAGAACGCGACGAGTGGCGTCACATCCTTCGATGACTCGGTCATGCCCTCGACCCCTGCCCTAGTGTGTGGCCGTGCCTGAACACTCATTCATTGTTCTCGAGGATCATCCTCTGGTGCTCGGTGCGATCACTGATCACCTTGGCACAACGTTTCCCGGCGCAACGATCGCATACAAAGGTGCACAACTCCCCGAGGCGCTTGCACAGATTCGTCCGATGAAGGTTTCATGTGCCGTCATGGATCTCGATCTCGGCGATGGCCGCATCCCTGCGGAAACTGTCACTCACTTAAGGGACGCGGATATTCCTGTCGTACTGATCAGCGCCCATGAGCAGCCACTTCTCGTGCAGCAGGCGATCAGTGCAGGTGCCTCGACTTACGTGCCGAAGCGTTCGATCATCGATCAGCTTGCCGAGGCGGTCACCGCCGCTGAGCGCGGCGAGACCTGGATCTCCCCCGATCTCGCGGCAGTGCTCGTACCTATCGAGGGAACATCCGTGACCTTGGATCCTGTGGCCGAGAGAGTGCTCGTGCTCTACGCGGCCGGCCTGCCCACCGCGATGATTGCCGCGCGCACCGGTCTCGAGCCCGATCAGGTGCGTCCGACCCTGGAATCGGCGGTTCAGGCGTATCGGCCCCTCGACCACTGAAGAGTAGTAGGGGACAGAAGTCCCCTACTTTGCGCTAGTGTTCGCCCAGGAGGTCACCATGGCTGCACAGAAGCTGCGCTTCATCGTTCTCGAGGATCACCCCCTCGTGCGCTCGGCACTCATCACCGGGCTGTTCGATGAACTGGGCGACGTCGAGATCGCCTACGAGGGCACGGTTATCGATGATGCTCTGCGAGCAGCGAAGAGCAAGGCCGTCGACTGCGCTCTACTCGACCTCGATCTAGGCGACGACTCCAACCCGATCGCGAATGTCCGCGCTCTCGTCGACGCGGGTGTACCCGTCATGGTCATCAGCGCCCTCGGTGACCCGATGATCGTGCGTGAATCGATGTCGGCCGGCGCTCTCGCCTACGTCTCGAAGCAGACCGAGGTCGTGCAGATCCGCGCCGCAATTGACTCCACGCTCGCGGGCAAGCCGTTCATGTCTCCCGAGATCGCGATGGCGCTCGTCGGCGACATGCAATCCGACGTCAAGCTCTCGGATCAGGAGCGCACGGCTCTCTCGCTCTACGCCTCGGGGCTGAAGATGGAGGCTGTCTCGCGACGCATGGGCGTCTCGGTCACCACTGCGCAGGAGTACATCAAGCGCGTGCGCGCGAAGTACACCAAGGCCGGCTATGACGTCTCGACCAAGACTGATCTCTACCGCGTCGCGAAGAAGCGCGGCCTGATTACCTAGCTCTAGCTGCGATCGCTCGAGAAGCGAACGCTCGTCTCGCCCAGATTCGCCCCCGGCCACACGCGCACGCCGGCGAGCAGCTCGTTGCCTGCACCGATCACCGCGCCATCACCGATGACTGCGCCATCGATAACGCAGTCGGCACCGATGACGGCGCCCTCGCCGATGATTGAGTTCGTGATACGCGCATTCGCACCGACCTGAGCGTTATCGAAGACCACTGCTCCGTCGATGCTTACGCCGCTCGCGATGCTCGCATTCGCGCCAATCGTGGTGCCACCGGTGAGCGTGGCATCGCCCGCGACATTCGCGCCGTCGAGAACCAGCGACTGGCCGGTCTGCGCGACCGCCGGGCTGGGCGCCGTGCCGAGCACGAGATCGCAGGAGCCCTGCACGAAGGCGAGCGGCGTGCCTAGATCGAGCCAGTAGCCGCGATCGACGATTCCGCTGACGACTGCGCCCGACTCGAGCAGGCCCGGGAAGGTCTCGCGCTCGAC